>JAAVHX010000001.1 GCA_014799475.1 Clostridiales bacterium
CTCTACCTGTGCATGATGGTGTTTGCCACGGTGAACAAGGGCACCTTTATCTACTTGCAGTCTCTGGGCAAAGCGCTGCAGTCCACCGTCCTCTCCCTAATCCGCGAGGTGGTGTTCGGTGTGGGTTTCGCCCTTCTGCTTCCAATCTGGTTCGGGCTGGATGGGGTACTGTACTCCATGCCGGTGTCTGATGTGCTCACCTTCCTCATCGGTGCGGTGATTATCGCCCAGACTTACCGCTTCTTAGGCGCTCCTCCCCGGGACAAGGCAAAAAATTTGTGAAAAATGACCTTTGAAATTAAAAGACTGATTTGTTAAACTGAATCACGTCAACTGAATACGGACATTCAACGACACACGCAGTGCATTGCACGTAAGCCTGATCACGGTACGGTAATGCCATGCGTGTGTCGTTTTGCAGTCAAAGGGCGCATGCGGTTGCGTGCGCCCTTTTTTGTCCGCAAATCAACCAAGGGAGGAATCATAACCATGCAAGACTCAACCTACCTGGGCACGGAAAAGCCGGGAAAACTGCTGCTGAAATTTGCCATTCCATGCATTTTCTCGCTCATCATTTCCTGCCTGTACAACATCGTGGATCAGATTTTCGTGGGCAACGGCGTAGGGCCCCTGGGCAACGCCGCCACCGGCGTCATATTCCCGGTCACCGTCATCGGCTGGGGCATCTCGCTGTTTTTCGGCGACGGCGCGGCGGCGTCCCTCAGCGTGTCCTTGGGCAGGAATAAAACCGAGGACATCCACCGCACCGTGGGCAACAGCATCCTGTGTTCCTTCCTGGGTGGCGTGGTTGTCATCTTCATCAGCTATCTGTGGGGGGACGGGCTGCTGACGCTCATCGGCGCTACCGACGCCAACCTGGCCCTGGCCCACAGCTATGGCTTTATCATCTACGCCATGATGCCTCTGGCCCTGGTGCAGAATACCCTGGCCTCCATCATCCGGGCCGACGGCAGTCCCAAGTATGCCATGGGCGCCATGCTGGTGGGCGCGGTGCTGAACATCATCGGCGACCCTGTGGCCATCTTTGTGCTGGATCTGGGCATTCAGGGTGCGGCCTGGGCCACCATCCTGGGCCAGTTCGTCAGCTTTGTGATCTGCGCCGCCTACCTGACCCGGAGCAAGACCTTCCGCATCTCCCGCTCCAGCTTCCGGCCTGACTTCACCCTGCTCAAGCAGGTCATGACCCTGGGGGCCTCCAGCTTCCTGACCCAGCTGTCCATCGTGGTCATCACCATCGTCAACAACATCCTGCTGGTGAAGTACGGCGCCATGTCCGCCTACGGCGAGGACATCCCCCTGGCCGCCTTCGTGGTCATCATGAAGCTGTTCCAGATCGTGTTGAACATTGCCATCGGCATTGCCGCCGGGGCCCAGCCCATCGTGGGCTACAACTACGGCGCGAAGAAGTTCGGCCGGGTGCGGGAGCTGCTGGGGCTGATCCTGAAGTGGACCATCATCGTCTGTCTGGTATGCACCGTGCTGTTCCAGGTGTTCCCCCAGGCGTTTATCCAGATGTTCGGCGCGGAGGGGGCCGAGGGCGCCAACGCCGTGGATCCGGTGCTGTACCTCCAATTCGCGGTGCCCTGCCTGCGGATCTACCTGTCCCTGATCCTGTTCACCTGTGTGCAGAAGGTGTGCGCCATCTTCCTCCAGTCCATCGGCCACGCCAAGGCGGCGGTGCCGCTGTCCTTCCTGCGTGACGTGCTGTTGATCGTGTTCTCCATCATCATGCCCATATACGTGGGCGTCACCGGCATTTTCTGGGGCGCGCCCATCGCGGACGTGCTGGCCATCGCCATCACGGCGGCGGTGATGGTCCGCCTGTGGAAGCACCTGAAGGCGGCGGACGGAGACGCGCCGGAGCAGACCGTTTTGCAGCCCTCCCATCCCGGCTTCATCGTCACCATCGCCCGGGAGCACGGCTCGGCGGGCAAACGCATTGGCCAGCTGGTGGCGGAAAAACTGGGCGTGCCCTGCTACTATAAGGAGATGACCGCCCTGGCTGCCCAGGAGAGCGGGCTGGCCCGGGAATTTATCTCGGGCATCAACTCCGACGAGAACGCCGTCATGCGGGATCTGTACTTGAGTACTAACGTTGTCCAGCAGGCCATCGCCGCCCAGGACAAGGCCATCAACCTGATCGCCGACAAGGGCTCCTGCGTCATCGTGGGCCGGGCGGCGGATTATGTGCTGCGCGGCCGGGACAACCTGGTTCGGGTGTTCATCCACGCGCCCCGTGATTACCGGGTGAAGAAGGTCATGGAGATGTACGGCGACTCGGAGGCCGAGGGCAAAAAGAGCATCGCCCGGTCCGACGCCGCCCGGGGCGCCTATTATAAAAACATCTCCGGCCACGAGTGGGGCGATCCCCACCAGTACGAGCTGAGCGTGGACAGCTCCATCGGGCCGGAAAAGACCGCCGAATTGATCTGCAGCTATATCAACCAGATATAAAAAGCGAAGGGCCGCGGGATGATCCCGCGGCCCTTTGTTGTTCATTGCTCTGACCCGTTTTCCTTCTTCCGATACAGCATGAGCAGGCAGCCCACAGCCAGTACGGCAGTCACAGCCAGGCCGCCCTCCAGGCCGAAGTCCCCGCCGTTGATCAGTTCCCGGCCCGGCACGGAGGTGCTGTCCAGCAGCGTGCAATTGGTGCCGCCGCCGCTGACCAGTACGCCGTAGACATTCCCCTGCACGAAATTCCACAGGGCGTGAAACGCGCCGATCCCCCAAATATTCCCCCGCCGGACGAAATACAGCGAGGCAAACACCCCAAACAGCACCAGATTCACAAATGCCAGGACGGTTATCCCGCTGTTGAACAGGTGAAGGGCCGCAAAAAGCACGGAGTTGGCAAGCACCGCCGCCCACAGCGGATACCTCCGCGCGAGGGAGACCATAAAGTATCCGCGGCACAGGACCTCTTCCGCCATACCCTGTACCAGAAAGCCCATCAGCATCAGCGCGAACATCACCGGCCGGAATGTGGGGGAGATGCCCTCCAAGCGCAAAGAGCCGGTGACGATACACAGCAGGGCGGCGGCGGAAAAAGCCAGCGCGCCCGCCCCCGCTCCAGCCAGATACTCCCGGCCCATGCCCTTGCGGATGAAGCCCAGGGACGCCGCCCCCCGCTTTTGCAGCAGCTTACAGAACAGCAGGGCAACGATGATCATCATGCTATTGGCCAGAAGCGACAGCACGACGTACCCGTCGGAGTCGAGCAGCCGGGCCATGATCTGTGCCGCCAGGTCCTTGTCACCCGATGCCAGCGCCGCCCGATACTCCGGGCTGCTCAGCTGGAGCACCAGGAGCGCGGGGAACCCGAATATGAACTGCCCCACAAAGCTTAGAACGGTGACCACCAAAAAAACCAGGATCTCCAGGACCCAGTGCAGTCCCGGTTTCTTCTCCCGCGCCAGCAGGACGGGCGCGGGGGACGGCAAGTGAAAATCGAACATTGTGGTATATCCCCTTTCTTTCATTTCCATCATTTTTGTCAGTATACTTATATTTTGCGAAAAGTCAATCTGATTTGCAGCTCATTCCCCGCTATCCGGGCGTTCACCTGCCCGCCCATCCGCTCCATCAGCTCCCGGACGATGGCCAGCCCCAGCCCGGCCCCTCGCTTCCCCCGGGCGGGGCTGTGCTGGTAAAATCGGTCAAACATATGGTCCGGGTCGGGCGCGGGGCCGGGGGGCAGCGGATTGGAAAAGCAGATCGCCCCGTCCCGGGCGGAAATGGCCAGCCCTCCCCCGCCGTGGTGGAGGGCATTGGCGATCAGGTTCCGGTACACCCGCCCCAGCGCCTCGGCGTTGGCCCAGGCCCGCACATCCTCCCGGTCGAAGCGCAGTTCCGGCTGGACGTCCGCTGCTTCTAGCTGCGGATAAAATTCTGCCAGCGCCTCCCACAGAGGCGGGAGGACCGCCGCCTCTCTGCACTCCAGCGGCAGGGAGCCGCCCTGCAGCCGGGTATAGAGGAACAGCTCGTCCAGCAGCCCCTCCAGCTCCTCCAGCCGCTTTTTCACGATGCCCAGGTACTCCTCCCGGCGGTCCGGCTCCCCGTCCAATAGCTGTAGATAGCCCGTGGCCCCGGCCAGAGGGGTGCGGATGTCGTGGGAGATGCAGGCCATGGTGTATTTCAGCTCCCGCTCCTGCCGCATGGTTTCCCGGCGGAGCTGCTGCCCCGATTCCAGCCGCACGTTCACCGCCCGGCACAGCCGCCGGGGCGCCCCGCCGGACATACGCACCGTCAGGCGCAGATTGCTCTCGGCCGGGGCCTCCTCCAGCACCCGGGCCATCTCCAGCATCTGGCCTCGGTAGGACGCCAGACGCCACAGCGCGATCCCCAGGGCGGCAAGGGCCAGGATCAGGGTGGGCAGCATAAAAACTCCTCCTTAAATGTCGCGCTTCTCCATCACGATCAGGCTCCCGGCGAGATAGAACCCGGCCCAGGCGGCGGCGCAGCCCAAGATCATGTTCATCTGCTCCATCCCCGGCATGGGCGCGCACTGGCGGCTCGCCACCATGCTGAGCATATACTGGGCAAGGTCAGGCCAGCCAAACCGCTGGCACAGGATCTGCACCAGCATCGCCACCACACCTCCGCCGGAAAACACCGCCGCGAGGATGCCCAGGGTGGTGCCCCGGGTCAGCAGCACCAGCAGCACCCCCGTCAGACCGAAGGCCCAGCAGGGCAGCCATATCCAGAAGCTGTATTTCAGGATGTGTCCCAGCGGGGACGCCGTCAGGGGCAGTCCCGCCGGGATGGGGAGCGCCATCAGGAGCAGGACGCTCAGGGCGGTGAAGATGGCGCTGTATACCCCGGCCATCAGGACCTTGGACAGGACGTACTCCAGGCGGCGGGGCCGGGCAAAGCAGATGTTTTTCACAAATCCGCTGGAAAAATCGCTGTGGACGAACAGCGTCACGCCGATGCCGATCATGATGAGCAAGAAGCCGCTGCCCCCGCACTCGTGGATAAATTCCACCTGGGTCATGCCCACAAGCTCCCCGCTCATCTCCGCATCAGGTTCGTCGTCCACAAAGGTCATCATCGCGGTCATGAACACAATGATCGCCACCGTTACGGCCAGCATGATGTAAAAGCTCCGGGTGTGAAGCAGCCTCCGCAGGTCCATACGCAGTAAGTTAAACATGGTTTTCCCCTCCCATCCTGTCCAGGAAATAGCCCTCCAGGTCCTGCCGGTGCAGGCCCATCTCCTCCACGGCGATGCCCGCCTGGGCCAGCACTTGACCCACCGCCCTGGCGTCCACCGTCTCGTAAACGCGGATCTCCCCCTCCGGGCGCATCTCCCAGCGGAGCAGGCAGAACTCCTTTTCCAGCAGGGCGGCGGCCTTCTGGGGCTGGTCGCAGCGCAGGTGCAGGTAGTCGGTGCACTTCTGCGCCAGCTCCTCGGCGGTGATCTGCTCCACCAGCTTCCCCTGGCAGATGATGCCGTACCGGGTGGCGATCTTGCTCAGCTCGCCTAAAATGTGGGAGCTAATGAGCAGGGTCAGCCCCCGCTCCCGGTTCAGCCGCAGCAGCAGCTCCCGCATCTCCCGGATGCCCTCCGGATCCAGGCCGTTGATGGGCTCGTCCAGCAACAGCAGATCCGGCCCGCCCAGCAGGGCCATGCCCACGCCCAAGCGCTGCTTCATGCCCATGGAGTAGTGCTTCACCGGCTTCTTGTCCTTGACGGAGAGGTCTACGGTGCGCAAAATCTCCTCCACCTGCTTTTCCGGGCTGTCCAGCCCCAGCAGGGCGGCGTACAGCCGGAGGTTCTCCCGCCCGCTCAGGTCGGGGTACAGCCCCGGCTGCTCGATGAGGGCCCCCACCCGCCGCCGGGCCACCGTGTCCTGGACGGGGCGGTCAAAGATCAGGACTTCCCCCTGGGTGGGCCGGGCCAGGCCGCACAGGAGCTTGAGGGTGGTGGACTTGCCCGCGCCGTTCTGACCGATGAAACCGTAGATGTCCCCCTGCTCCACCACCAGCTCCAGATGGTCCACGGCCCATTTGTCCCTGTAGCGCTTGGACAGGCCCGTTGTCTGTATCACTGCCATACAAAAGCCTCCTCTTGTCCTCCAGGCTTCCGACCTGCTCCCGCCCCGGTCGGGGACGGGAGCGGAAAAACCCGGGACTTTTTGTTTGCAGGCTCAGTCTAACAGGCCAGTGCCCAAACATCGCAAAGCAAACGTAAAAAAAGGGTAAAGTTCAGCCTTCCGCCAGTTTGAACCCGATGCCCCACACGGTCTGGATGTAGCCGTCGGTGCCGCTGGGGCGCAGCTTGGAGCGGATGTTGCTGATATGGACGGTGATGGTCTTGTCCTCCACGGCGTAGTCCTGTTCCCACACCGCCTCGTAAATCTGCTGCTTGGTGAACACCCGCTTGGGGCGGCCCGCCAGCAGCTCCACGATTTTGAACTCGTGGGCGGTGAGGTTCACCGGCTGGCCCGCCGCCGTCAGGATCATTTCGTCCAGATCCAGTACCCAGTCCCGGTAACACAGCCGCGCGAGCGTGGGGGCGGCGCTGGCGTGGCGCAGCTGCACCAGGATCCTGGCCCACAGCTCCTCCAGCTGATAGGGCTTGGTGACGTAGTCGTCCGCGCCGGAGCTCAATAGCTCCACCTTGTCGGACAGCGACCTTTTGGCCGACAGCACGATGATTGGCACGGCGCTGGCTTTGCGTATTTCCGTAATCAATTCACTGCCGGACAGCCCCGGCAGCATCAGGTCGACCAACAGCAGGTCGAAGCCGCCCTCCCTCCAGAGCAGCCGCCCCTCCGTGCCGGAAAAAGCCTGGGAGCACAGGCAGCCCTGCCGCCGCAGGTATTCGGCGGTAGAGTTGTTAATATCGGTATCGTCCTCGACGATCAGGATGTGGGGCATACGATGGCCTCCCTTGGTATGGTTTCCTTTAGCATACATGATTTCGCGGCTGTTTTCAAGGCGCACGCCACCGGCTGGACTCTGGCTGTTGCCGATGGATGGGGGACGGCGGCGCGGCGATCCTCTTGTCCGCGTCCGCCCGGAAACTTATTCCGCTCACTTCACACAATCTCCACAATTGCGTGCTATACTTGCCCCCAAGGAGGCGGTGTGGAATGTTTCGCGTGTTGATCGCGGAGGACGACCCGGATATTCAGGAGCTGCTGCAAGCCTATCTGGCGGAGGAGGGCTACGATACCGTCCCGGCCATGGACGGCGAGCAGGCCCTGGAGCGGTTCCATGAGGGCCGGATCGACCTGGTGCTGCTGGATGTGATGATGCCCCGGCTGGACGGCTACGGCGTGTGCCGGGCCATCCGGGCGGAGTCCGACGTGCCGATCATCATGCTCACCGCTCTGGACGGCGAGGCCCATCAGCTCAAGGGCTTCGACCTGCGCATTGACGACTACGTCACCAAGCCCTTTTCCATGCCCGTCCTGCTGCGCAAGGTGGAGGCGGTGCTGCGCCGGACCACCGGCCAGGGCGGCAGCCGTCAGATCGTTTATCGGGAGCTGCTCCTGGATCTGGACGGTTACGCGGCTTATGTGGGCGGGGCAAAGGCGGAGCTCACCCGCCGGGAGTTCGAGCTGCTCAAGGCCCTGCTGCAAAACCAGGGGCGGGTGCTGTCCCGGCAGGCCCTGCTCAACCGAGTGTGGGGCTATGATTTTTACGGCGACGAGCGCATCGTGGACACCCATGTGAAGAACCTGCGCAAGAAGCTGGGCGGGGACTACATTGAAACCATACGGGGGGTGGGATACCGTGTTGACCGTGAACATCAAGCATAGCCTGACGGCAAAGATATTTTTAACCACCTTTGCGCTGCTGTTTTCCGTGTGCGCCCTTACCTACGGCTTCATCGCCTGGGTCATGCCGCTGACCTACACGGCGGGCCGGCAGCAGGCCCTGGCCGCGCGGATGGAGGAGCTGGCTCAGCGGCTGGAGCAGAGCTCCCTGGAGGACTGCGGCCCCCTGCTCTCCTCCTTTGCCGCGGAAAACGACGCCCAAGTGAGCATACTCGATCCCGCCGGGAACTGGGTCAAGGGCAGCGAACCGGCGGGATCGGACGAGATCGGCCAGTGGGACGGCCTGGGCGTCCAGAGCGGGGACGACGTGGAAATCACCCTGTCCATCGCCGGGGCCGGCGACACCAGCGTGACCCAGGCCATCGGGCGCGGCTTTTTCTTTCCCGGCACCCCCGGCGAGTACGCCCTTCTCGTGGTGGGCGGCACCCGGGCGGTGAACCAGGCGGCGGAGGCCCTGGCCCAGGTCTGGCCCTGGCTGGCGGCGGTGATCCTGCTGGTATCCGCCCTCACCGCCCTGCTCTACGCCCGGTTCATCACCCGGCCCATCGTGGGCATCAGCGCCATCTCCCAAAAACTGTCCGAGCTGGACTTCACCTGGCGCTGCCGGGAGGACCGCGCCGATGAGATCGGCACCCTGGCCCGAAACCTGAACCAGCTCACCGACCGCCTGTCCACCACCATGACGGAGCTGCAAACCGCCAACGCCGCGCTCCAGGCCGACATTGACCGGGAACGGGCGCTGGAGCAGGCCCGGCTGGATTTCTTCTCGGCGGCCTCCCACGAACTGAAAACCCCCATCACCATCCTCAAGGGGCAGCTGGGCGGGATGCTGGACGGGGTGGGGCGGTACGCTGACCGGGACCGCTGGCTGGCCCGCGGCCTGGAGGTGACGGGCCGGATGGAGCGTTTGGTCCGGGAGCTGCTCACCGTCTCCCGGCTGGATCGGGAGGGGGCGCTGAACACCGAGCGGGTAGACCTGTCCGCCCTTGTTCGGGAATGCGTCCGGGAATACGACGAGTTCTTCGCGCAAAAGTCCCAGCGCCTCGAACTGGCCCTGGGCGCCGGAACATGGCTGGGAGGCGAAGCGTCTCTGCTGAAAAAGGCGGTGTGCTCCCTGCTGTCCAACGCGGCGCTCTACTCGCCGGAGGGGGCGGCGGTGCGCGTCGCCGTCTCTCAGGGGGGAGCTGCCGCGGCGCTCACCATAGAGAACGAGGGCGCGCATCTGGCTCCAGAGACTATCCCCCGGCTGTTTGAGGCGTTTTACCGCCCCGACCCCTCCCGGAACCGGCAGACCGGGGGGAGCGGCCTGGGGCTGTACCTGGTCAAGACTATCGCCCAGCGCCACGGCGGGGACTGCGCCATCCGGAATACAGAGCGGGGGGTGGAGGCCAGGCTGACGCTGCCCATCTCCACACAAAACACACACAACCCATAAACAAACTCCACAGTTCTCTGTTATCCTTGTCCCGACTCCAAACAGAAAGGACGAGCCTGACAGATGAACATCCAAATATCCCATCTCACCATGACCTACCCCACGGGCAAGACCGCCCTGCGGGACGTGGGGCTGGAGCTGAAAAGCCCCGCCCTCACCGGCCTTCTGGGGCCCAACGGGGCGGGGAAATCCACACTGATGAGGCTGCTGACGGCGAACCTGCTGCCCACGGCGGGAGCCATCACCGTGGACGGCCAGCCTTTGGCCAAACAGGAGCGGCGGCTGAAGGCCGGCCTGGGCTACCTGCCCCAGTCCTTCGGGCTGTACGACGAGCTGACCGTGTGGCAGTTTCTGGACTACATGGCGGCGCTGAAGGGGATCCGTGACAGCAAACCCACCATCGAAGCCGCCATTTGCGCCACCAACCTGGCGGAGAAGCGCAAGTCCCCCATCCGCGCCCTGTCCGGCGGGCAGCGCCAGCGGGTGGGCATCGCCCAGGCCCTGCTGGGCGACCCGGAGCTGCTGATTTTGGACGAGCCCACCGTGGGGCTGGACCCGGAGGAGCGCATCGCCTTCCGCAACCTGTTCTCCCGGATGGCCCAGGAGCGGCTGGTGCTGCTGTCCACCCATATCATTGAGGACGTGCAGTCGGTATGCAATGAGCTCATCGTCATCCACCAGGGGAGCGTCCGCTTCATCGGCACGCCCGCCCAGCTCATCGCCATGGCGGAGGGGCACGTGGGGGTGTTTGACGAGACGGATCGGGCCCAGGAGGCGGGGCTGCACATCACCAGCCGGGTGAACACCGCCCGGGGCGTGGCCTGCCGCGCGGTGGCGGAGGACCTGCCCGCCTTCGTGACCCGGACGGAGCCCACCCTGGAGGACGCCTACCTCTACCTGATCTCCAGGGAGGGGGTACAATGAGCGCCCCCCGCCGGTATCGGCTGGAGCTGGGGCGGCTGCTCCGGGGCCGCGCGGCCTGGGCCGCTATTTTGCTCACCGTCCTGTCCCCCCTGGCGGGGCTCACCGTCTACCGCCCCATCGCCTCCTCCAGCGCCGAGCGGTACGTCACCTCCATGCAGGGGATGTACTTAGCCAACCCCGCCCTGGCGGGCGGTCTCATCGGAGGGCTGGCCTTCGCCGTGCTCACCGCCTGGGAGCTGGACCGGGTGCGCCGGGGCGGCATGGAGACGCTCACCGACACGGTGGTGTCCCCCCTCTCCGCCGCCTGGACCCGTCTGTTGGCCCTGTTGTCCCTGGCCGCCCTCGCCCAGGCCGCCGCCCTGCTGGCCTGGCTGCCCTGGACGGCCCATGCCCTGGGGGTGGTGTTCAACCTGGGCAGCTACTGCCTCATGTACCTGGTTTTCATGTTCGGCGCCCTGCCGCTGACCATCTTGCTGTCCGCCGCGGCGTATCAGTTCACCCGGCGGCTGGATCTGGCCCTGCTGATATGTGCCGTCTTTGCGGCGCTGAGCCTCACCCTTTGGAGCATGGACTGGCAGCTGTGCTGGCTGAACCCCGTGGTGCTGGACATCTCCGACGACTTTTCCAACCACCGCGTGCTGGCCTCGGCGGCCTGGCTGCGCCTGACCTGGCTGGCGGCGCTGGCGGGGGTGTGGGGGCTGAGCTACCTCTGCCTGCGGCGGTACGGCAAGGGTCCGGCAGGCTCCTTTTTGCAGAACGCCCGGCGGGCGTACCGCCCAGCGCTGGCGGCGGCCCTGCTGGTGTGCGCGGGGCTGCTGTACACAGGCCAGCCCTTCCTGGACCACAGCGAGCCGGAATTTGACTACGACTTTCTGATGCCCGACGAGTTTTTGGACACGGTGGTCTGCACCTCCTGGCACGCCGACGTCCGCCCCGACCCGGCCACAGGGCAGGTGCGCGGCACCGCCGTCTACCAGCTCACCAACATGGCGGAAGCGGAGCAGGACATCCAGTTCCGGCTGAACCCGGGCTATCGGGTCAGCCGCCTCCAGGCCAACGGGGCGGACGTGCCCTACGCGCTGGGTGAACGGGAGGCCATGAACCAGAGCAGCCTCCGCATTACCCTGCCCGCCGACGGGGAGATCGAGCTGGTCATCGAATATGGCGGCTACCCCCGGGAGTGGAACAGCGCCGGGATCGTGATGGGCGACACGGAGATCAGCGACGCTTACATGGCGCTGGAGAACGAGGTGCTGGCCCCTGTTTTGTATGACGTGTGGTATTTCGGGCAGGATCAGTCCGCCACGATCGACCTCACCCTTCCCGGCCGGATGACCCCCGTGCCCTTTGGCCCCACAGAGGCGGAGCCCCTGGGGGACAACGGGGACGGCACCGCCACCTGGCGCGTCCAAGCCCAGGGCACAGCCGCCATCGTCTTTGCCGGGGACTACGTCCGAGAGGACATCCCGGTGGAGGGGGCGGGGCTCACCGTCCAGTTCTACTACGCACGGAAGCACCAGGCCGTCATGGAGGCGGCGGATGCCGCCGGGTCGATCCGCCGCGCCATCGAGTACTGCACCGAGCACATCGGCCCCCTGTCCTTCTACGGGGACGGCGTGTTTAAGCTCATTGAGAACCGGGGTGGCTCGGGCGGCTACGCCGCCAACGGGGCCAGCCTCGCCAACGAGCTGGACTTCACCGCCCAAAACCTGGGGGACGGCGCCAAGGGCGGCTCGCCGGGGCAGGTGATGCTCCACGAGCTGGTCCACCAGTGGTGGGGGCTGGGCAATATGTTTGACCCGTATGACGAGGACGGCGCCTGGTCCGCCGAGGGGCTGACCTGCTACACCGCCTACCGCATGGTGAAGGAGCTCTACGGCGAGGAGACCGCCCGGCGGGAATACGTGGAGCGCTGGCGGGAAGAGGTCGGCAACTATCGCGAGGACTTCTACGTCCGGCACCCGGAATATCTGGCCGCCCTGCCCGAGCGGTATCAGGCGGACATCGCCAACAGCCTGCGCGGCGTGCGGCAGTACAGCGAGATGCCGCTGAAGATTTTAAAGGCGGAGGAGCTGGTGGGCGGCGAGGAGGCCATGGACGAGATCCTGTCCGGCCTGTTCAACCGGGAATTGGACTGGAGCTATCCCTACCTGACCTACCAGGAATTTTTGGACGCCTGCGGGCTGACGGAGGAGGCGCTTACCCTTGACTAAACTGTTTCGGTACGAGCTGCGCCGCGTGCTGCGCGGCAAGCTGTTTTTCATGGTGCTGCTGGTGTGCCTGGGCCTCGGCTGGCTGACCCTCACCACCGTGACCATCCGGGGGACGGCCCACACCGCCCCCTTCTCCCCCTGGAGCTTCGGGGACTATCTCAGCCGCCTGCTGCCCCTGCTGTGCCTGGGTGAGCTGTGCCTGGTCAGCGTGTTCACCTCCCGCCGGGAACGGGCGGTTCAAATGCTCACCCAAACCGCCCCCATCGACCCAGGACGGTACGCGCTGATCCGCTGGGGGGCGGTGCTGACGGGGACGCTGGCGCTGTGGCTGTGCGTCATCGCCCTGGCGGTGGGCTTTTACGTGTCTCTGTTCGGGTGGCAGGACTACGGGGCGCTGGCCGCCCCCGCTTTGCTGACGCTGCTCCCGGCGGGGCTGCTCTGCCTGGGGGCGGGCTGGACGCTGGGGCGGCGCCACCCGACGCTCCTCTACGCCGTGATGGGGGCGGCGCTCCTGCTGTGCTGGCTTCCCCTGCCCCAGGAGCTGTCGTTTTCCATGGGCGGCTTTTTTGCCCGGTATCCCTTGGGGCTGGACCGGCTGGACCCGGCGTTTTCCGTGCCCGCCGCCTTGGCAGCCGCCAGATGCCTGTGGTTTGCCGCCGGAGCCGCGCTGCTTTTCCATCAGTTGTTCCGGGCACGAAAGTGAACCGCTCCGCGCGGCGGACAGGAGGACGGCCCCCAGCATCAGCCGGGGACCGTCCTCCTCTTAATATACTCAGTTAAAACTCCCGTTCCAGACGGGCAGGCCGGTGAGATACGCCTCCTCCACGGCGGGGACGTAGTAGGCCCCATAGCAGTTCAGGCCGTTCTCCTGGGCCTCTTCCGGCAGCTCCACCAGGAAGCGGTAGTAGGGCATGAAGTACTCCTCCCGTCCCCCGGTCAGGTAGAGCAGCTCCACCTTCTTGACGTACTGCTTCCCGGGCAGCTCATGGGGTGCGTTGGTGATATACCGCCCCTCCAGCAGCAGTGTTTGCGCCGCTTCCGGGGTGATGATGGGGTAGTCCCCCACCTTTTCGGACAGGTCCGTGTTGGTAAGCCGGATGATGAACAGCTTGCCCTCATCATCGCCGAAGAAAGCCGCCCGGTGGAAATTGTAGCTGAGCAGGGTATCCACCAGGCCGTCCCCGGCGTCAAAAAGCGCTAGGGAGTACATCTGGTCCCCGTAGAAGGTGTAGTCGCCGCCCGAAATGTCGGCCTGGGGGTCCTCCATGGCGATCAAGTCCTTGTATTGGACCTTGAGATAGTCCGCGGCGGCGGCAAGCTCCTCATAGGCGGCGTGGTGGCCAAGCTGATGCCCCTCCGGCAGGGAGACGGCCGGGTCAAAGGAGATGGACACCGTCTGGTCGCCCCAGGCCCTGATGCTGACTCCCTCCGCCCGGGCAGTGAAGCCCAGGCCAAGCTCCGGTTCCTCGTCGATCTCCACGTCGTCCGGGCCCAGGCCCAGCCGAGCGGCGGTCTCCAGCAGGACCTCCCGCGACCGGGCCGGGTCGGGGGTCACCGCGGGCGCCCCGGCGGGGTCCAGCGGTTTCAGGTTGCGGTAGACCGGGAGCGCGGACAGCTTCGCGTCCTGCGTCCAGGGGTTGGCGCTGCCCAGCTCCGAGACATCGTAGGCCAGGTAGCCCTCAAAGCCCATGCCATTGGGCTCTGTGACCTCCGTACTGAGGGGGAGTTGTGGCAGTTGGGCCGGGTCGGGTCGGGGGCCGCTTTGGCCCGCGCGCAGGTAAGCGCCCGCGCACACCGCCAGAGCCAGACAGGCCGCCGCCCCCAGCCACTTGGGCCAGTCCATGTTGGGACGCTTTCTGCCGTCCCGCAAAGCGTTGGCTTCGTCGAGCATATCATCGTCCAGCAGATTCAAGGCGTCACTAATGTGTTCCGTGTTCATACGCAAAATCCCTCCTGTGTCAAATAGGCTTTCAGCCCCAGCCGCGCCCGGTAAAGCATACTCTTTGCCTTGGATTCGCTCATGCCGAGGTGAGCCGCCACCTCCTTCAGGGAATCCAGATAGAAGTACCGCCCGATGAAGGCGTTCCGGGCCTGGGGAGGCAGCGTGCGGAGATAGGCGCTGATGGCCTGGGCCAGCTGGGCCAGCTCCAGCTGCTCTTCCGGCCCAGGCCCGCCGGGGATGCACTCCTCCAGCTCAGACAGTGAGACGGCATAGGCCGACGCCATGCGCTTTTCCCGTCCGCGGGTGCGCAGCGCGTCGATGGCCAGCCGCCGGGCAATTTTGCCCAGATAGGCGGCCAAGCTGTCCGGCCGGCTGGGCGGGATAGAGTTCCATGCCCTCAGGCAGGTGTCGTTGACGACCTCCTCCCCGTCTTCCCTGCTCGACAGGATGCTGCCCACGATCTTCGCCAGATAGCGTCCGTATTTCCGCTGGGTCTCCCAAACGGCCGTCTCGTCCCGCCGCCAGAATCGTTCCACGATCTCGCTGTCCTCCATAAGGAACCCCCTTTCTCTATGCTTCTGCCGCAGGCGCCTGTACCCTTCAAGACGATAAAAATCGGGGATGGTTGCAAAAAATAGATGTTTTATCATCACCCGCAAAAAATGAGGGTGCGGCATCGGCCAACCGCACCCTCAGCGTTCTGATCCTTACCAAGTCAAGTCCAGATACAGATCCTTGTATTGTTTTGCGGAATTCTCCCAGGACAGGTCCTTATCCATATCCCGCTGCACCATTTCATCCCAGCACCAGCGGTTTTCAAAGTAGAACGTCTTGGCCCTGTTGATGGCGTCCAGCAGCAGGCCGGCGTCGTAACGGTCGAACGTGAACCCGTTGCCCCAATTGAAGTGCATATTGTAGGGCTCCACCGTATCCCTCAGGCCGCCGGTCTCCCGGACGATGGGGATCGTGCCGTAGTGCATGGCGATCAGCTGCGTCAGCCCGCAGGGCTCAAACTGGGACGGCACCAGCAGGGCGTCCGCGCCCGCGTAGATCCTGTGGGCCCGTGTCTCGTCATACATGATGTTGGAGCACACATTTCCCTTATAGGCGCCCTCATAGTACCGGAAGGAGTTCTCATATACCCAGTCCCCGGTGCCCAGCACCACGACCTGCGTATGCTCGTCCATGACCTGCGGGAGGATGGCGTTGACCAGATCCAATCCCTTCTGGTTTGTCAGCCGGGAAATCAGCCCGATCACAAATTTGTGGTCGTCCTGAACCAGCCCCAGCTCCTCCTGGAGCTTGCGCTTGTTTTCCTTTTTCTTGTCCAGCACATTGGCGATATTGTAGTTGGCATACAGCCTGGCATCCGTATCAGGATCCCAAATGTCGTAGTCGATGCCGTTCACGATGCCGCGCAGCTTGCCGGAGTGATACCGCAGGTGGGCGTCCAGCCCCTCGCCGTAGTACGGGCTTTGGATCTCGCCCGCATAGGTCTGGCTCACCGTTGTGATGATATTGGAGTACGTCAGCCCGCCCTTCAGCATATTCGCGTCGATCCAGCCGGTCATTAAGGCGTCTTTGTTAAAGACATAATCCGGCAGCCCGGACCAGTAGCGGATGGTCGGGATGTTGTAAATCCCTTGGAAGCGCAGGTTGTGGATGGTCAGGATGGTCTTGGCGGTGGTCAGCTTCGTGTTGACAAACTGGGTCCTCAGATAGACCGGGACCAGGGCGGCCTGCCAGTCGTGGCAATGGATGATGTTGGGGATCCAGTCCATATAGTTCAGCGCCGCCAGCGCCGCTTTGGCGAAGTAGCAGTATTTCGGGATGTCATCAATGAGATTGGTATATGGATTGCCGTTGCTGAAGAATTCCTCATTATCAATAAAATCATATACCACGCCGTCCCAGACATACTCCATGATGCCCACATAGAAGGACCGGCCGTCCGCGCAGAGGTCCATCTCAAAGGAGCCACGGTAGACCATTTTCTGCTGGTACTCCCACGGGATACATTTGTACCGCGGGAGGATGACCTTCACATCGCAGTTCTGTTTCACCAGCGCCTTGGGGAGCGCGTACATCACGTCGCCCAGGCCGCCGGTCTTGACAAAGGGATAGCATTCCGAGCCGATAAACGCGACGCTTCTTCTGGGGGTCGTATTGACTACCTGCGGCGCGGGTTCTTCCGCGGCCGCCTCCACGGGCTCCTCCGCCGGAGCTTCCTCCATGGCTGCCTCCACGGGCTCCTCCGCCGGAGCTTCCTCCACGGGCTCCTCCGCCTTGCTCTTCTTGGCTGTCCGCGTCTTGCGCTTTGCCGCGGTCGCCGCCGGGGCTTCCTCCGCAGTCACTTCCGCAGNCTCGGGAACCTGTGCTTTGATCTCCTCCAGCGGCTCCTCCGCCTTGCTCTTCTTGGCTGTCCGCGTCTNGCGCTTTGCCGCGGCCGCCGTCGGGGCTTCCTCCGCAGTCACTTCCGCAGCCTCGGGAACCTGTGCTTTGATCTCCTCCAGCGGCTCCTCCGTCTTGCCCTTCTTGGCTGCCTGCGTCTTGCGCTTTGCCGCAGCCGCCGCCGGGGTCTTGGCCTTCTTGTCGGTTTTTGCGGTGCTCTTCTTTACCATCTGGTACCACCTCATATCGTAAATTTTTGAGTTTGCCTATTTTTCCGTGCGTTCGCCCAAGCATGACCGGCCGCTGTCCAATCGGATACACGGGGTCCGCCGGCCTCAAATTCCGGCATATTCATTTTCCTCCAAATGCTGGGCTGTCTCTATGATAGCACACTTCCAGTCAAAAAGAAATCGAAATATCCTATTTTTTTGCCCTGCGGCACACCTGTGCCGTCCCCGGCCGGCACGGGCAAAACCTTATTGTACTTTTTCATCTTTCGTGATACACTATACCAAATGGACAAACACATGACAGGAGGACAGACCATGGATCATTTTGACGAGATCGACCTACTGGAGTGCCCCTGCTGCGGCAGCGTGGGGAGCATTGAGGAGGAGGGTGGCTGGTGCCTGTACATCCAGTGTGGGTACTGCGGCGCCCATACGGTGGAACTCGCCTACAAAAATGAGGACGAGCGTCAGGACGCCGCCCGGAAGGCGGCGACAAACTGGAACCTCAGGAAGGTCATCTACCCCGGTCCCGGGGAATAATGATCGCAAAGCGGCGGCCCCGGCAGACAAAGTCTGCCGGGGCCGCGTCGTTTCTTCCGAAATAATTCTCATTACGGCTGTACCGTCTTTCGAAAAGATGAAAAAACGGTGCATGTTCTGAAAATGAGTTGCAATCCAATCACAAAGGGCGTATAATATATCAGTCTGATATATTATTGATGGAGGTATCACCATGAAAAGACAACGAATCAGAAAACTGTTGCTTATCGCTTCATTGCTCCTGTTCCCTATCACACTATACTATTTCAGCCCTGCTTTGATCATAAACGCGGGACTGAGTGGAATCATCAACGGAAGCTTTATCGTTTTTGTTTTCCTGTTTTTGATGTCTATTCCTTTCGGAAGGTTATTTTGTTCCTATCTCTGTCCAGCAGGAGGATTACAAGAATGTGCTTTTGCAGTCAATGAAAAAAGGCCAAAGCAAGGGTGGCGAAATTACATTAAATTTGCAATATGGGGTATTTGGCTCATCATAGTCGGTGTATGTTACGTTCACAGCGGGGAAATTATCGCAATCGATTTTTTCTTTGAAACAGAACATGGTATCTCTGTCTCCTCTGTCCAAAGCTATATCATCTATTATGGAATTATTTGCTTGATATTGATCCCCTCTATTTTACTAGGGAAACGGGCAATGTGCCATTACTTTTGTTGGATGGCTCCATTTATGATATTAGGAATAAAGCTTCGTAGAATTCTACATCTGCCGGGAATACATATTAAAGCAGGCAAAAAAAGCAATTGTGTATCTTGCGGAAAATGCAATAACGTGTGTCCTATGGGAATTGACGTAATGAGCGAACTAAAACATGAGAAAATCATCAATCAAGAATGTATTCAGTGCGGAGCATGTATTGATCATTGCCCTAAAAATGTCTTGGCATTTGGTCTAATCGAAGGAAAGGAACATAGAAATGGCAAATGAAAAAAAGATTGATTGTGTGATTTTAGGTCTGCTAAGCCATGAAGAATTAACGGGATATGAAATCAAAAAACGAATGGATACTACACTTAAATATTTTTGGAGCGCGAGCTACGGCAGCATATACCCTGCGTTAAATGATTTAGTTGATCGTGGTTTGGCTACGAAAAGAGAGGATACAAAAAGCAAACGAAACAAGTTGATATATACCATAACAGAAAACGGACGTGGCTATTTGAAAAGGTGGCTTTCATTGCCTATTGAAAAGGACGAGCTTCGTTACGAAACATTATTAAAACTATTTTTCGGGAGCGAAAACGGTGAAGAACAGGCACTTATTCATATTGAAGCATTTGAACGAAAAATCGAGGCGGAATTACCATATCTTTTACATGCAAAATCAATCTTAAGTAACAGTTTGAATGATAATACACACAAATATTATCTGCTGACAGTAGAGTTTGGGATAAAGACATATCAGACGTATTTGGAATGGTGTGAGGAAGCAAAAAAACGTTTAGCCGAAGGACAATAAAGAGCGAAGCGCAGAGCCGACAGACTTGTGAAAAATCACAGCCTGCCGGCTCTCTTTATGTCTAAAATCTCTTCCCCGCGATTGTTTCATCCAAACTGGCTGGCGTACAGCTTATAGTAGAAGCCCTTTTGCAGCATCAGCGCCTCATGGGTGCCCTGCTCCACCACATCGCCGTGGTCCACCACCAAAATGTGGTCGGCGTTCTGGATGGTGGACAGCCGGTGGGCGATGACGAAGCAGGTCTTGCCCGCCATGAGGGAGCGGATGGCCTTTTGCACCTGCCGCTCGGTGTTGGTGTCTACGTTGGAGGTGGCCTCGTCCAGGATGAGCATATGGGTGTCGTACAGCATGGCCCGGGCGATGGTCAGCAGCTGCTTCTGGCCCTTGGAGATGTTGCCGCCGTCCTCGCTGATCACCGTGTGGTAGCCCTGGGGCAGGCGCATGATGTAATTGTGGATGCGGGCGGCCTTGGCGGCGGCCACCACCTCCTCCATCGTGACGTTCTCCTTGCCATATGCGATGTTGTCGAAGATGGTCCCCCGGAACACCCAGGTGTCCTGGAGCACCATGGCGTAGCTGCGGCGCAGGGAGTCCATGGTGTACGCCCGGTTTTCCGCCCCGTCTACGTAGATGCAGCCCCCCTCCGGGTCGTAGAACCGCATGAGCAGGTTGATGATGGTGGTCTTGCCCGCCCCGGTGGGGCCCACGATGGCCACCGTCTGGCCCGGCTTGGCCTCGAAGTCCAGATGGTGCAGGATGGTTTTGCCCGGGTCGTAGCCAAAGCTTACCCCCTCGGCCTTCACATGGCCCCGGCAGTTCTCCAGCTCCGCCGCGCCGTAGATGTCCTTGACCTCCTCGGGCTCGTCCAGCAGGCGGAACACCCGCTCGGACGCGGCCAGGGCGGAGAATATCTCGCTGATGATGTTGGAGATCTCGTTGATGGGCCCGGAGAACTTTCGGGAATAGAGGACAAAGGATGAGATCTGTTCCAGCCCCACTATGCGCAGCATATAGAGGATGGCGCCCCCCATGCCGATGGTAGCCAGGCCGAAGTTGGAGATCATGCCCACCGTGGGGCCCATGGTCATGCCCATGCCGTCCGCGTCCCGGTACGCTTCGGCGGCGTTCCGATTGATCCGGCTGAAATCCTCGCACACCCGGTCCTCCTGGGCGTAGGCCAGGATGGTGCGCTGGCCGGTGAACATCTCCTCCGCGAAGCCGTTCATCGCCCCGTAGGCGGCGCTGCGCTTTGCGTAGAGCGGCCTTGTTTTTTTGCCCATGTACCGGGTGAACAGGATGGACACCGGGATGGTGGCCGCCATGCACAGCACAAGGGGGATGGAGATGGCGCACATCATGGCGAAGCTGCCCGCCACCGTCACTGTGCTGGTAACGATCTGGATCACATCGGTGGACAGGCTGGTGCACACCACATCCACATCATAGCTCACCCGGCTGATGATGTCGCCGGCCTGGTGGCGGTCAAAATACCCCACCGGCAGGGTCATCAGCTTGTTGAATACGTCCCGGCGCATATTGCGGGCCACCCGGCGGCCCACCCGCATCATGCCGATGCTCACCAGGAAGCTCATGACGCTGCCCCCCGCGTAGCACCCCAGCATCAGCAGGGCATAGCGGCCCACCTGCTCCATGTCCACATGGCCGGGGCCCAGCTTATAGCCCTCCTCCACCACGCCGATGGCCTTTCCGGCGAACCGGGGGCCCAACAGGTTGCCGGTATTGCTCAAAAGGGTGCAGCAGAGGAACAGCAGCACCCACCAGCGGTATTCCATCAAATAGCGCAGGATGCGCCGCAGCGCTCCCTTGGCGTCCCGGGGCTTGGCTTTTACGCCGCCCCGGTCTCCCGGTCCTGGCATATGAAATCTCTCCTCTATGTTGTGGTTTGCCAAATGCAATCGTGTTATTTGCGGCCCATCTGTGGCAGCCTTCGGCTGCCTATGCCATTTCGCCCATCTGGACCTGATAGGTCTCCCGATAGGCGGGGCAGTTTTTCAAAAGCTCTTCATGGGTGCCATAGCCCACGCACCGCCCGTTGTCCATCACCAGGATGTGGGTCATGCCCATGATGGAGCTGACCCGCTGGGCGATCATGATGAGGGTGGAGTCGGCATGGTTTTGGCCGATGGCCCGGCGCATAGCGGCGTCGGTGCGGTAGTCCAGGGCAGAGGAGCTGTCGTCCAGAATCAAAATCTCCGGATTGGCGGCCAGCGCCCGGGCCACCAGCAGCCGCTGCTTCTGCCCGCCGGACAGGTTGGCCCCGCGGATCTCCGCCCGATGGTCGGGGCCGTCCTCCAGCGCGTCGATGTACTCCGCCGCCATGGCGTCCTCAATGGCGGCGCGGAACGCGGCGCCGTCTATGTCCCGGCCGAAGCGGACGTTCTCCCGGAGGGTGTCCTGGAACACCATGTCATTCTGGAAGCACACGCCGAACCGCCGCCGGAGCTCGTCCTTGTCATAGGTACGCACATCTTTGCCGTCTACGAACACGCCGCCGTCCCGCACGTCATAAAACCGCATGAGCAGGGAGATGATGGTGCTCTTGCCGCAGCCGGTGGGGCCGATGATGCCCAGGCTCTCCCCCCGCTTCAGCGCGAAGCCGATGTCGGTAAGCGCTTTTTCCCGCTCCTCCCCGGCAAACCCGGCCAAATCGGCGGAGCCCTCCCCGTAGCTGAAGCTGACGTGTTCAAAGCGGATGAACTCATCCCCGGCGGGGGTGAGCGCGTCACCGGCAGACAGGGTGCGTTGATCGATCTCTGTCTGAAGGACCTGGTCGATCCGGTCGGCGCTGGCCCCTGCGCGGCTCATGGTCATAAAAATGCGGGACACGCCCATGACGCCCATGGTGATCATATTGAAGTAGGTCAGGAAGGCCAAAATCACGCCCGGCTCCATCACCCCGGCGTTCACCCGCCTCGCGCCGATGAACACCACCAGGGCCAGTCCCCCGTTGAGGCACAGCTGCATCAAGGGAGACGGGATGGCCATCACCGTGCCGGCGGCGATGTCGCTGTCCGTCATATCATGGTTGGCCTGGGCAAAGCGGCGCTTCTCATACTCCGTTTTGGACAGGGCCTTCACCACCCGGATGCCGGTGATGTTCTCCCGCATGACCCGCACCACCACGTCCAGCTTCTGCTGCACCCCGCGGTACATGGGCAGGCCCTTGGCGGACACCGCCAGCACCACCGCGATGAGCACCGGCAGCATGGCCACCAGGATCATGGCCAGGGAGGCGTCCATCACCAGCGAGACGCACACCCCGCCGATGAGCAGCATGGGTGCCCGGACGCACAGCGTCTGGAGCTGCTGGGCGGCGGACTGGACGTTGTAGCTGTCGCTGGTCATCCGGCTGATGAGGGAGGGAAGGCCGAAGGCGTCAAACTGGCTGCCGGACAGGTTGGCGGTCTTGCGGAACAGCTCCTGCCGGATGTCGTAGCTCACCCGGTGGGCGTTTTGAATGGCCCGGCGGTTGGCGGTGACGTTGAGCTGCCGGGTGAGGATGGCGGCGGCAAACATCAGCGCTCCCCAGAATATCACCTGGCTCAGCTGGCCCAGCGGCACCACGTTGTCGATGATGTGCTCCAGAATGTAGGGGAGCAGCAGCTCGCTGATGGTGCCAAAGAGTTTGATGATGATAGATATGGCCACGGCCTTTCGATAACGCCCCATGGCCCGAAACAGCAGCCGCATAAACGATCCACCCTCGATTCCCAAAAGAAATGGCCCAGGTTCCTATGGTGCCTAACAAAGCACAGGATAGCATACCGCCGGGATTTTGTCAAGGCACCGAAATATTTTGTTGGGCACTCTTCTTTGTCAAATCTTTCTAAATCTTGCATTGGTTCCGCAGGTGTGCTATAGTACAAATAGTCTCAGTTTATCCAGCACATCAGCGGATGCAAAGGGTGTATGTATGATGTATCATTGTCTTACTCGCTTCTATCTGGTCGGCTTCGCGCGCGAGATGTCAGACACGCTGAAGGAGATCCCGGCCCTCGAGAACTTTACCCACACGTTCACCGAGAGCAGCCAGCCGGACCGGTCCCTGGCGGGCCAGGCAGACGTGATCCTGGCCGACCTGCGGGCGCTGGACGGGGCGGAGGCGGTGCGCGCGCTGCTCCAGGCCAAGGAGGAGCAGGCCCAGCTGATCCTGCTGGCCGAGCAGGAGCAGCTCTCCTTGCTGGAGGGGCAGCCTGGGGACGTCATTCGCCCTGCGGGCGAACGACCGTCCCGGCAGCCTACCGGCTGCCTGTCTGAAATCACCGATATTTGGATCGCCCCGCTGACAGAGGAACTGCTGCGATTCCACTTTCTCCGGTGGCAGCAGGGCTGGCGGCAGAGCAAGGAGCTGTGGCAGGCCCGCCATTTTTTGGACGCCGCCATCAACGGGGTGCCCAATCTGGTTTGGTTCAAAACCAAAGACGGCATTCACGAGAAGGTAAACGACAGCTTTTGCGCCGCGGTCGGCAAGACCAGACAGCAGGTGGAGGGCCGGGGCCACGCCTACATCTGGGACGTGGAGCAGGACGACCCGGCCTGCATCGAATCAGAGCGGGTGGTCATGGAGACGGAACAGACCCAGGTGTCGGAGGAGATCATTCAGACCGGCGGCGGCCTTCGGACGCTGTCCACCTTCAAATCCCCCCTGTACGATCTGGACGGCAGCGTGATGGGCACCGTGGGCGTGGCCGTTGACGTGACCCGGGAGCGGGCATATGAGAAGGAGCTGCTGCAAAAGAGCCAAACCCTGGAGCGGCTGTTCACCACCATGGACTGCGGCGTCCTGACCCACTCCCTGGACGGCTCCCGTATCCTGGACGCCAACCGGGCCGCCCTGGAGCTGCTTGGGTACGACTCCATGGAGGCTTTGGAGTCCGGCTTCAGCTGGGTCGCCCCCACAGTGGTGCTGGAGGATCAGCCCAGGCTTAGGGAGTGCATCCAGTCCCTGAAGAAGCCGGGCGACAGCGCCAGCCTGGAGTACCGGGTCAAGCACAGGGACGGAACGCTCATCCATGTGATGGGCAATATCAAGCTGATGGAAGAGAACGGCGAGCTGGTCTACCAGCGCTTCCTCCTGGACTGCACCGCCCAAAAGCTGCGGGAGCAGCAGGAGCGCACCGAGCTGGAGCGGCGGCAGGACGAGCTGGTGCAGGCGCTGAGCGTGGACTACAACCTGGTGTGCTACTATGATCTGGACACCGGCGAGGGCGGGCCTCTGCGCACGCACTACTGTCCCCATGCTGTTTTGGACGAAATTTTTACCAGCAGCCTGCCTATTATAGACAGTTTGGAGAAATACATAAACCAGTGCGTCTACAAGGAGGACCAGGAGCTTGTGCGGTATGCCCTCTCTCCCGAAGAGCTGTCTGATAATCTGGAACGCAGGCTCACTTACACGGTCAACTACCGCACGCTATGCGGCAATGAGATACGGTTTTTCCAGATGAAGGCTGTGCGGGCCGGCTCTTGGGGCACCAAGCGGGGCGTGGTACTCGGCTTCCGAAATGTGGACGATGAGACCCGCCGCGAGATGGAAAAGACCGCCCTTCTGGAGAACGCCCTGGCCCAGGCCAACCAGGCCAACCGGGCCAAGAGCGCGTTCCTGTCCAATATGTCCCATGACATCCGCACCCCCATGAACGCCATCGTGGGCTTCACCACCCTGGCCCTCACCCACCTGGAACAGCGGGATCTGGTGGAAGGCTATCTGAAAAAGCTCCTCACCTCCGGCAACCACCTGGTGAGCCTCATCAACGACGTGCTGGATATGAGCCGTATCGAAAGCGGCAAGATGCAGCTGGACGAGGCGCTGTGCAGCCTGCCGGACATCCTCCACGGTCTGCGCAGCATCGTGCAGGCCGACATTCGGTCCAAGCAGCTGGACTTCTGCGTCGACACGGTGGATGTGCTGGACGAGGACGTATACTGCGACAAGCTGCGGCTGAACCAGGTGCTGCTCAACCTGCTGAGCAACGCCATCAAGTATACCCCCGCGGGCGGCGCCGTCAGTATGCGCATCACGGAAAAGCCCAGCGCTTCGGAAGACTGCGCCTGCTACGAATTCCGCATCAAGGACACCGGCATCGGCATGGGCGCGGAGTTTGTGGAGCATATCTTCGAGCCCTTTGAGCGGGAGCGCAATTCCACCATCAGCGGGATCCAGGGCACTGGACTGGGCATGGCCATCACCAAGAACATCGTAGACATGATGAACGGCTCTATCACGGTGTACAGCGAGCAGGGCGTGGGGTCGGAGTTTGTGGTCTGCCTCACCTTCCGCCTCCACAAGGGCCCCAAGGAGATCCAGACCATCCCGGAGCTGAGCAACTGCCGCGCCCTGGTGGTGGACGACGACTTCAACACCTGCGACAGCGTGACCTATATGCTCCAGCAGTTCGGGATGCGGTCGGAGTGGACGCTGTCAGGCAAGGAGGCCGTCCTGCGCACCCGGCAGGCGCTCTCCCGGGGTGACAGCTACAGCGTATATATCATCGACTGGCTCATGCCCGACATGAACGGCGTGGAGGTGGCCCGGCGCATCCGCCAGGAGACGGGTGGGGACGCGCCCATCATCGTGCTCAGCGCCTACGACCTGTCCGACATTGAGGACGAGGCCAGGGACGCGGGCGTCACCGCGTTTTGCAGCAAGCCGCTGTTCATGTCCGAGCTGAGGAGCTGCCTGTGCTCCGTCACGCACAAAGAGGAAACGCCGGACGCTGTCCAGCCCCTGAAGCGGCACCGCGCGGGACGCATCCTGCTGGCGGAGGACAATGAGCTCAACCAGGAGATCGCCGTCGCCATCCTCACCGAGGCCGGTTTCACCGTGGAGATCGCCGCCAACGGACAGGCTGCCGTGGATATGCTGCTGGATGCCCGGCCCGGATATTACGATCTGATCCTGATGGATGTGCAGATGCCGGTCATGGACGGCTACGCCGCCACCCAGGCCATCCGCGCCCTGGACGATCCGGAGCTGGCCTCCATCCCCATCCTGGCCATGACCGCCAATGCCTTTGAGGAGGATCGCCAGGCGGCCCTCCGCGCCGGCATGAACGGCCATATCGCCAAGCCCATCGACATTGACACGCTCTTCGAGACCTTGGATGAGATCATAGATTGAAAAAAGCCCGCGGTGATTTGTCACCGCGGGCTTTTTTCATCTGCTGGTATCCTGGTATTCCGATGGGGACACCCCCACCAGCTTCTTGAATGTGGCGGAAAAGTAGGTGATGTCCTTGTAGCCCACCTGCTCCGCCACCTCATAGACTTTGGCCCGGCAGTCCCGCAGCAGCTCCATGGCTTTGTGGACGCGGTACCGGGTGAGGTAGTTGAGCAGGGTGTAGTCCGTCTCTTTTTTGAACAGGTGGCTGAGGTGGCCCTCGCTGAGGCCAAGATGCTGGGCGATCACCCCTACGGAGATGCCCGGGTCGTTGTAGTGGGCGCCGATATAGTCCATGGCCCCCAGCACGTACTTGCTCTTGTTCCCCTTTTTCAAGCCCAGGATGGGCGGGGCTGACCCGCCCTCCGCCCCGGAGGAAGGCCCGAGCCGGCGGCGCAGATTGGTCACCGCCCGCTCCAAATCCCCGTCGTGGAAGGGCTTGAGCAGGAAGTCCACCGCCCCAAGCCGCAGGGCGGACTGGGCGTACTCAAAGCTGTCATAGGCGGTGAGGATGATGACGTAAGCGGTACACCCCCGCTCCCGCAGGCGGCGGATCATCTCCAGCCCGTCCATCCTGGGCATTTTCAGGTCGGTGATGATGAGGGTGGGGTCATACCGCTCCACGGCGTCCAGCGCCTCCTCGCCGTTGGACGCCTCTCCCACGACGACGCAGTCCAAGGCGGCCCAGTCCACCGCCAGCACGATTCCTTTTCGGATCAGTTCCTCATCCTCGACCACTAAGACCTTCAGCATTCCGCTCCCTCCTTCCGGCGGATGGGCAGGGTGGCCGTCACCACGGCCCCTGTACCGTCTGTTTTGCTTTCCAGGGTCAGGCCGCAGCCCTCACCATAATACTTTAACAGGATGGTGTCTACGTTGTAAAGCCCCAGATGCCCCTGCCGCCGGTCGATCTGCCGGAAGCCGCCCAGCATATCCGGGGGGAAGCCCGCCCCGTTGTCGGTGACGGTGAGGCGCAGCATACCGCCGCCCGTCTCCGCTACATCCACCTCCACCGTGCCGTTTTCCACCCCGTCCACCCCGTGGAGGATGGCGTTCTCCACAATGGGCTGGAGAATCATTTTGGGCACCAGGCAGTCCTCCAGCGGCCCGGGCAGGGACAGGGTAAAGGTGAAGGAATCGGACAGTCGGATGCGCTGGATCTCAATGTAGCGCATCAAGATCTCCGCCTCACGCCCCAGGGGGACGAATTCTTCCGGCGAGATGCAGAAGCGCAGGATGTCCGCCAGGTCGGTGGACATCAGCGCCACCTGGGGCACCTTGTTGATCTTACTGATCCACTTCATGGTGTCCAGGGTGTTGCACAGGAAATGGGGGTTCAGCTGGGCCTGGAGCATCCGGATCTGGGCCTGGTTGAGTTCCCGCTGGTTTTCCACCAGCGTCTCCCGGCCGCGTTTGAGGGCGCCCACCATGTCGTTGAACCGCTGGGCCAGCTCCCCCAGCTCGTCGTTCCGGTACTGGGCCACCTGTACGTTCAGGTTATCCCGCTCCACCTCCCGGATGGCCTCCTGGAGCTGGGCGATGGGCCGGAACATCTGGCGGCTGAGGGACAGGCTCATCAGCACCGAGATGACCACGCAGATCAAAGCGCTGGAGGCGCTGACGGTGTACAGCAGGCCCATGGTCTCCCGGTTGAACACCTGGGGCCGCTGGAGGACAAGGTACAGCCCCATGGGGGCGTGGCGCTCCACGCTGTAGAGGAAGCTGTCGGAAAAGCCCTCCAGCCCCTGGCCGGACAGCAGGCGGCCGCGCAGCTCCGCCGACAGGGAGACGGCCAGGGAGGGCTGAGCGCAGTACACCGGCCGCCAGTAGTCGCTGAGCAGGATCAGCGTCCCCTGGGCGCCGTAAACGCCCTCCAGCAGCTGGCGCAGATCAGACTGGTACAGGCTGATCACCACATAGCCCGCGCTGTCCCCGTCCCGGCCCGTGAGGGCCGCCGCCCCCATCAGCAAGGAGGAGCCGGTGTCGGTGGGATCCCCGCCGGCGGTGAAGGCCAGCGTGTCCCGGGATGACCCCTGGTACAGCACCCCCCAGTTGAGGGGAAGCTTCCGCTCCGCCGGAGCGTTCCGGGTGGAATAGCGCCAATTGCCCTCCCTGTCGTACAGATCGAACCGGGCGTGGTTCCGGGCGGTCCCTGCGGCGGCGAAAAGCTGGGCGTTCACCCGGGTGTCCTCCACCCCGCCGTCCGTCAGCGCGCCCAGCACCAGCGGATCCCTCCGAAGGGCGTCCACGGCGGCGGAAAAGCCGGCGTATTCCTCGTCCAGGGCCCGCAGGGCGTGGCTCAGATGATCTTGGGCCTGCTCCTCGGCGGTGTCGGTCATGCGCAGGCGGAAGATCTGCAGCAGCATGGCGGAGCAGATGAGCAGCGGCACCAGGGCCGCCGCCAGGAGCGCCCCAAACAGCCGCGTCCGAAAGGAGGCGGTCAACCGTTTTTTCATGGCGCGTCCTCCCCGATGTAGAACGCCCAGGTCATGAGGATCGCGTCCCGGTCCCGGACGGCCTGGTTCAGGTCGTAGCCCGCCACGGGCAGCTCATCCAGGGCGGGCAGATCGGCCAGGGATTCCACGTCGTCCCGGACGGGGCGGCGGCAGAACTGTCCCACCAGCAGCTCCTGCACCTCCCGGCTGACGGTAAAGTCCAGAAAGCGCTTCGCGTTCTCCTCATGGGGCGCTCCCTTCACCACAGCGCTGCCGTCGGGGACGCAGCTCAGCCCGTCCTCCGGGTAGACCATGGCGATGTCCATTCCGTCGGCGATGCGCTTGAGGGCGGTCTCCTCCAGGGTGACCCCGGCCAGGGCGGAGCCGTCCGCCACGGCGGTGAGCACCGCGCCGGAGGAATCCAGCTGCGCGCCACCCAGATTTTCCGCAAAGGCCCGGATGACCGTCTCCCGGCCCCCGCCCAGGGCGTTGATCATGGTGACCAGCGCGGTGAAGGACGATCCGGACGCCGCCGGGTCGGGGAAGGCGATCCGCCCCCGGAGAGCGGGGTCCAGCAGGTCGGCCCAGCCGCTGACCTGCCCTGGGGACACCAGCTTGGTGTTGTAGACCAGCACCACCGGCAGGGCGGAAAAAGGCGTCCACAAATCATCCGGGGAGCGGAAGCGCGCCAAAATATGCTCCGCTCCGGCGCAGGTGTAGGGAGTGAAGCAGTCCCGGTAGGTCTCCAGACTCTCGATACCGCCGCCAAACATCACATCCGCCGCCGGGGCCTTGTCCTCTTGGGCGATGCGCTCCAAAAGCTCGCTGGTGGCGCCGTACACCACGTCCACCCAGATGCCGGTGCGCTCCTCGAATTCCTTGACGATGGGCTGCCAGACCTCCTCCTTGTGGGAGGTGTACACCACCAGCCGGTGGCCCTCGTCCGGGGCGTAGTCCGGGGCGGGCGGTTCCGGCCCGGCGGCGCAGGCGGCCAGGCCCAGTAGCAGCGCCAGGGCCGAGATAACAGACAGAACACGTCGCTTCACTGTGACACCCCCAAAATACCCGATCCGGCTTTGCGCCGCTCTTCTCACCGCAGCTGCGGGCCGTTATGCTGCAATTTGCTGATATTATATCACAGATGTCAAAACGGTTTCATCCATTTTTCACAATTTCCGCAGAAATTTCCAAGAAAACGCAGTTTTGTCCCCTGTTCATTTTTCCCGACCCGGCTTATAATGAAATTGACGGTGGAGTTATGGGATAGCACCACTGAATTTGTCAGGAATGACGAAGGAGGAACGAAAATGAAAATGAAGAAGTTTATCTCTCTGCTTTTGGCGGCCGCGATGATGCTGGCCTTGGCTGCCTGTGGCGGCAAGCCCGCCGCCACCTCGAACCCGCCCGCTGACGACAAGGATCCTGTTGCCAGCACCCCGGCGGATAACGATCCCGCTCCCGCCCAGCCCGACGACGCCAACCTGAGCGCCGTGCAGAAGATCATCAAGGAAGCCCAGGGCATGACCCTGGAGGAGCTGGCCAAGAAGGCCATCGAGGAGTCCAACGGCAAGACCTTCTTCGGCGTGGGCAACTCCAGCCGCGGCAAGAGCGCCCTGCCGCTCTTCATCGAGTACCTCCAGTCCATCGACTCCAGCTACAACATGGAGTTTGACTGGCAGCAGCCCAAGAACAACAAGATCTTCGACCAGCTCACCGCCGACTCCCTGAAGCCCGAGGGCACCTTCGCCATGACCCTCATCCAGGACGGCAACCAGATCGAGTCCAAGATGGTGCAGACCGGCATCCTGGACACCTTCATCCCCAAGGAGTGGGCCGAGGCCAACAACGTCTCCGCCGACAGCTATAACGGCTACCTGGCCCTCCAGACCCTGAACAAGGTCTTTATGTACAACAACACCGGCTCCAAGACCTACGACAACTGCTGGGACTTCGTGGCCGAGGGCGAGCACGGCCTGTACATGGACATCGACTCCGAGATCGTGGGCAAGAACTTCCTCTATATGCTCACCGAGGACACCTACGCCGGCTGGCTGAAGGACGCCTTTGACGCGCTGAGCGCCGACGAACAGGCCTACTTCCAGCCCACCATCAACGCCATGAAGTCCGAGGCCGAGGACCTGGGCCTGGGCGCCAACGGCGCTTACGCCCTGGCGTGGATCAAGCTGTGGGTGGAGTCCTACAACGCCCAGACCGACGACGGCCCCATCTGCAACACCCTGGTCGACAAGTCCGCCACCGACCAGTTCGGCCTGCTGGTGTACTCCAAGCTCCGCTCCGTGGAGGAGTCCAGCTCCGTCTCCGTGAACAACATCAACGTGGCGGCCTATGACGACGGCTACACCGGCATCGGCGGCTACGGCTACTGCCACTACCTGTTCGTCACCGACAACAGCCCCCTGCCCTGGACTGCCTGCGCCTTCATCGCCTACATGACCGAGACCGTGGACGGCTTCTCCGCCTGGGGCAAGGACATGGGCGGCTACTCCTCCAACCCCACCGTGGC
>JAAVHX010000002.1 GCA_014799475.1 Clostridiales bacterium
GCCCCCGACTGTCCTTCACCGGCTCAAACCCGGAGCCGGTGAAGGACAGTCGGGGGCTTTTCTGCTCCAAAAACCAGTCGATCCGGGCCTTCATATAGCTGGGGTATTCGGAAAAAACGGCCTCGTCTGCCCGGAGGAAGGACTCCCGGGTGAGGAAATCGTCCCCGTAGTAGGCCACCACGTTCCTGGCCCCGCAGTCGTAGCAGGCGGACACGCACAGCCGGGTGAGGTCGGCATACTCGATGTTGCTCTCGATGCTGGGGGTCTGCCCCGGCTGGACGTTCAAGCCCACCTCCACCAGCAGGTGGGCGTATTCGTTGAGCTTTGCTTCAAAATCCTGAACCATTGATATCGTCTCCTTTATGCTTTGTTGCCGGGTTTCCACCGGCGGCAGTCCTCCACCGCCGCCAGCAGCGTTTCAAGCTCCACGCTGATGGGGAAGGCCAGGGCGGCGTTTACGGCCGGCTCCGTGCTTTCCGCGATGCGCGCGGCAATCCCGGCCCTGTCCATCCCGGCATGATAGAAATCCATCAGGTAGTTTTCCACGCCGTAGACCTCGGATCCTTCCGGGAGCCGCTCCCAGTCAAAGGCCAGCGCCGATTCTCGTGGGAGCTGGAATTCCAGCCAGCAGCCGTCCAGATTGAATCCGATCTCGCACAGGCCCGGCACCTCCACCACCGGAATGGGGAATTCCTCGGTCTGGTATTCGCCGTCCACCTTCACGCTGTGGTTGGCGTACCAGCCCCACTTTGCTTCCATTCCGCTCCGGGACAGCGCCTGGGTAAGGCGGACGGCCCTGCCGCCCAGAGGGGCATAAATCTGGTTCAGCTGTTGAAACAGGGCTTTGTCCACGCGCACCGTCTCCCGATATACTGGGCATTTTGCCGGAACTGTCCGGCCCGCCCAATGCAGATATGGAAATTATACCATATCGAAGAAAAGAACACAATTCAAATTGCATTTTTTTCTGCTGTGTTGTATAATGGCTTATCTTTGATTGAGTAAAGGGGTAAAGCAATATGCTGACCACCGTCATTCCGGAGGGCTACGCCCCCCTGTTGAACCTGTACGATACCCAAAAGGCCATCGGCCTGCTCAAGCGGCTGTTTGAGGACGATCTGGGCGGCTCCCTCAACCTGCGCCGGGTGTCCGCCCCTCTGTTCGTGGAAGCCTCCACCGGCCTGAACGACGACCTGAACGGCGTGGAGCGGGCGGTGTCCTTCGATGTGCCCGACGCGGGCCGGGACGCCCAGGTGGTCCACTCCCTGGCAAAGTGGAAGCGCATGGCCCTCCACCGCTACCAGTTCTCGGTGGGGGAGGGGCTGTATACCGACATGAACGCCATCCGCCGGGATGAGGAGCTGGACAACCTGCACTCCGTCTATGTGGACCAGTGGGACTGGGAGAAGGTCATCGCCCCCCGGGACCGCAACGTGGATTACTTAAAGTCGGTGGTGAAAACCATCGTCACCGCCCTGGCCGCCACCCAGCAGACCCTGCGCTCGGTATACCCCCAGCTCACCACCCTGCCCCTCATCGACCGGGAGGTATCCTTTGTCACGACCCAGGAGCTGGAGGATCTGTGGCCCGAGCTGTCCCCCAAGGAGCGGGAGGACCAGTGGGTGAAGGATCACCCCACCACCTTCCTCATGGGCATCGGCGGGGCGCTGAAGTCGGGCAAGCCCCACGACGGCCGCGCCCCGGACTACGACGACTGGGCGCTGAACGGGGACATCCTGCTGTGGAACTCCCTGCTGGGCCACGCCTTTGAGATCTCCTCCATGGGCATCCGGGTGTCCCCGGAGTCGCTGGACAGCCAGCTCACCATCTCCGGCCACGACGAGCGCCGGGAGCTGCCCTTCCACCGCGCCCTGCTGGCGGGCGAGCTGCCCCTGACCATCGGCGGCGGCATCGGCCAGAGCCGGGTGTCCATGTACCTGCTGGGCAAGGCCCACATCGGCGAGGTGCAGGCGTCCATCTGGGACCCCCGCACGCTGGAGGCGTGCAAAGAGGCGGGGGTCATCCTGCTGTAAGATGTGGGGCTTGCCCCCGCCGCAAGTGCGGCGTACGAGCATTTTGCCGCAGGCAAAATCTCGGCGCAAGGCGGAATTCATTTCCGCCGCGCAAGTTAAATCAAGAGGGGCCCCCATGGGGCTTGACCCATGGGGAGTCAAGGCCCACATCGGCGAGGTGCAGGCATCCATCTGGGACCCCCGCACGCTGGAGGCGTGCAAAGAGGCGGGGGTCATCCTGCTGTAAGATGTGGGGCTTGCCCCCGCCGCAAGTGCGGCGTACGAGCATTTTGCCGCAGGCAAAATCTCGGCGCAAGGCGGAATTCATTTCCGCCGCGCAAGTTAAATCAAGAGGGGCCCCCATGGGGCTTGACCCATGGGGAGTCAAGGCCCACATCGGCGAGGTGCAGGCATCCATCTGGGACCCCCGCACGCTGGAGGCGTGCAAAGAGGCGGGGGTCATCCTGCTGTAAGAGAGAGAAAACAGCGGCGGCAGAGGAGTTCGTCCTCTGCCGCCGCTGGTCATTTCACTGTTGACCGGGTTCTTCCAAAACGCAAATCAAGTATGGTTCTTTTCCACTGGCCGCCTCGTCCCACTCTTCCCACTGAAAATAGGCGGCTTCACAATTTTCTGCGTCGATATAGAGATAACCATCCGCATTTCCATCAAAATCCGCATTTGAGCATACAGCCCTAAAATCACCGGCAACATTATTTATTTGCCCCACAAATTTGCACTCGGTCGGCAAGGAATACACAACTTTTCCATGATAACAATAAAAATTTCCATGATAGTAAAACTGCAGTGGAGCGGCCCAAGGCCCTGGCTCTAAACTGACAGAGGCGTCAAATTCATCATGATCAGAGGCGCCGGGCTCTGAATTATGTTCAGAATTACTATTTGCCGGCATATTGCCGCAGGAAGATAAGATTACGAGACAAAGCGCGATCAATGTGACACACCGGCCGAACCGACCGCATATGTTTCGCCGCTTCTTTACCGTGTCCATTTTGCCGCATGATCCCCTTTCCAAATTTCTTTCATATTCGATGGACAAGCCTGATCAAAATTTGCTATACTTTCATTATACAGGGCGGGGCAACGCTGTCAAGGAAACTTTGGTTTACATCGCGCAATCTTCGATTTCCATTGACGTAACTTTTGGTTTCCATTGACGTAACTTTCGATTTACATCCGATGATCTTCCGCTTTACGGCCCCTCATTACAGGCGTATGCCCGCCTGCGCTTGGGGTAGAAAGCGCTTCCAAAACCGATACTGGCGCAGCCCCCGGATTTGTGATATAATAAACAAATCCATACATAATGAGGAGAATGCCGCGTTATGAACAAACGAATCAGAAGCCTTCTATTGATGATGACGTTTGCCCTGTCCCTGCTGGGGTCCGGCTTCCCAACAGCCCAGGCGGCAAGTGCCGTCGCCGGCAACGGACGCCCGTACTACATTACGGTGAACCGGGCCATGAACACGGTGACCGTGTATGGGCTGGACACGAATGGTTATTATACGGTTCCCGTCAAGGCCATGGTCTGTTCTGTGGGGCGCGGCGGGAGCGTCACGCCGCGGGGTACATTTTCTGTGGGAAGCAAACGGGCGTGGCTGCACATGGTGGATGGCTCCTACGGCCAATACGCCACCCAATTCTACGGAAACTACCTGTTCCACTCCGTCTGCTATTCCGCCGCCGATCCCTCCACCCTTCTGACCTACGAGTACAATATGCTGGGCAGTCCGGCGTCCTTGGGCTGCGTCCGGCTTCAAACCGCCGACGCCAAATGGATCTACGACAATTGTGCCGCCGGAACCAAGGTCACGGTCTATGACGACGCCTCCTCTCCCGGCCCGCTCGGGAAACCGGACAAGCTGATCCCTGAAATCACGTCCGCCATGGACAACGGCTGGGATCCCACCGATCCCAGGGAAGACAACCCCTGGCGCGGCGTGCTTGTCTCGGAAGTCTCCCTCGGCGCGGCGGAGGCCACCCTGACCGCCGGGGAGCGGCTCCAGCTCACCGCGGCCCTAACGCCGCCGACGGCCACACTTCCGCAGGCCGCGTGGTCGAGCAGCGACCCGTCCGTGGCCTCCGTGGACGCCGCGGGGCGGGTGACCGGCTTAAAGTCCGGCGCCGCTGTCATCACCGTTTCCTGCGGGAGCCTTTCGGACAGCTGCACCGTGAAGGTCGATAAGACGCTGCTGCCCTTTACGGACGTCATCCCGGGTATGTGGTATTACAGCGACATCCGGTACGTATACGAGGCCGGCGCGATGAGTGGGACAAGCGATGCCGCGTTCTCCCCGGGAATGCCGGTAACATACGCCATGGCGGAGCGGGAATTATACCATCTGGCCGATGTGGAGGGTGTCGGGCACCCCGTCACCGACAACGCGGCGGGGACTGGGTCCGACCCAGAGCGGCCGCTCACCCGGCAGGAATTCGCGGTGATGCTTTATCAGTACGAAACGCTGTTGCGCGGTCGTTCCGCCGACGGCTTTGCCCCGCTTTCCCAGTTTGCCGATGGGGGAGACGTTGATGATGACGCTTTTGAAGCCCTCAGCTGGGCGGTTGGCAACCATTTGATCCAAGGGACTGCGCAAAGTCTTAATCCCACAGCGCCTGTCAGCCGTGCCCAAGAGGCGGCGATCCTGCACCGCTACCTCCTGTATCGCCAGCCCACCTTGATCGGCTGATCAAACTTCCCGTTGCCATTGACGGAAATTTGTGGTATCATATCAGAGTAAGCATTGGCAAACCCACGTGATCTGGAGGCGCGCAATGAATATCCACGAATCCGCTGAAAACTATCTGGAGGCCATCCTGGCCCTGGGGGAGAAGGGCCCGGTGCGATCCATCGACGTGGCCCAGCACCTGAACTTTTCCAAGCCCAGCGTCAGCCGTGCCATGAGCCTGCTGCGGGAGGGGGGCTTTGTGGTCATGGACGAGGGCGGCTTTCTCACCCTTACCGACGACGGGCTGGAGATCGCCCAGCGCATTTATGAGCGGCATCTGCTGCTCACCCGCTGGCTCATCCACCTGGGGGTGGACGAGAAGGTGGCCGCCGAGGACGCCTGCCGCATCGAGCATGACCTGAGCATCGAGTCCTTTGACGCCCTGCGGACCCATATCAACAGGGATCTGGGCATTGAGTAGAGACAGACAAAGCCGCCGCTGGATAGCGGCGGCTTTGCGTTTGCGGCGATTTTACCGCACCCGTGGGTGCGGCGTTACACGCTCCTCTCCCCGCACAGGCTCTGGGAAAAAAGCGCCCGCACCTCGTCCAGATCGTCCGTCTGGCCCAGCGCCCACATCAGCTTGGTGACGGCCCCCTCGGTGGTCATGTCATACCCCTGGATGACCCCCTCCGCCAGGGCTTTCTGTCCCGCCTGGTAGAGGGCGAAGTTGCTGCTCTCGTACAGGCACTGGCTGCACACCACCACCGCCATCCCGGCCTGGGCGGCGTTGTGAAGCTTTTCGATGAGGTTGCGGCGGATGAAGTGGAGCCCGCCCGCGCCAAATGCCTCGATGACCACCCCCCGGTAGTGCATCCGCAGGAGCATATCGAAGATCTCCGGGTCCAGCCCTGGGGTGAGCTTGATGAGGAACACCGCCTGACACAGCTCGTCCCGCAGGACGCAGGGGACAGGTACGCAGGGGATGGCCTCCTCCCGGATGGTGAGCCCCGCACCGTTGACCACCGCCACCGGCGGCCAGTTCACGCTGTCAAAGGCGGAAAAGTCGGTGGTGTGGGTCTTGACCGCGCGGCAGCCCAGCATCACCTTGCGCCCGAAGGCCAAAAACACCCCCGGATAGCCGGAGGCCGCCATGGCAAAGGCGGTGCGTAGGTTGTCCAGCCCGTCGGTAAGGGGGTGCTCGATGGGCAACTGCGCCCCGGTGAGCACCACGGGGATGCCGATGCCCCGCACCATATAGGACAGCACCGAGGCGGTGTACGCCATGGTGTCGGTGCCGTGGGACACCACGATGCCGTCGAAGTCCTCCCGGGCCTCGTAGACGTTTTGGGCGATGAGCCGCCATTCCTCCGGCTGGATGTTGGACGAGTCCAGGTGCAGGATGTCCCGGACGGTCAGGTCATAGCTGTCCGCCAGCCCGCCCAGATAATGGGATAGGGCCGCGCCGTCCAGGCCGGGGGCCAGCCCCTCCTCGGTGAGCCGGGAGGCGATGGTGCCCCCGGTGGTGAGCAGTAAGATGCGTTTCATAGGACGCCTCCATATCTGTTTTGTCGTTATTTTTAGTATACGTTATGGCAGATGGCTTTGCAAGTATATTGTCAGCTTTCGGGGATACTGGTATACTATAAAGAAAAGAATGAGGAGGATGATCCTGATGAAATACGACCTGCTTGTCGTCGGCGGCGGCCCCGCCGGTCTCACCGCCGCCATCCACGCCCGCGCCCGGGACAAATCCGTGCTGGTCATCTCCAACGACCCCCTGGCCTCTCCGCTGTGCAGGGCCCCGGAAATGGCCAACTACCCCGGCCTGCCGGGGGTTACCGGGAAAGAACTGGTGGAGCGGCTGGCGGCCCAGGCCAGGGACCTGGGGGCGGAATTCAAACAGGGCCGGGCGCTGTCCGTCATGCCCATGGGCAGCTCGGTGATGGTATCCGTGGAGAACGACATGGCGGAGGGCGGCGCCGTCATCCTGGCCCTGGGGGTGTCGAGGGCCGCGCCGCTGAAAGGGGAGACCGAGCTGCTGGGCCGGGGAGTCAGCTACTGCGCCACCTGCGACGGGATGTTTTACCGCAATAAATCCGTGGTCTGCGCGGGAGACGCCCCCAACTTTGACGAGGAGGTGGAGTTCCTGCGCTCTATCGGCTGCCAGGTGATGGTGAAGCGGCTGGCGGGGCTGGAGATCCTGGGGGAGGGCCGGGTGTCCGGCGTGCGGGACGCCCAGGGGGAGGAGACCCCCTGCGACGGCGTGTTCCTGCTGCGCTCATCCATCGCCCCCGCCCACTTGGCCCCGGGGCTGGAGCTGGCGGACGGCTATATCAAGGTGGACGGCCATATGGCCACCAGCTTGCGGGGGGTGTACGCCGCCGGTGACTGCACCGGCCAGCCCCTCCAGCTGGCCAAGGCGGTGGGCCAGGGGCAGGCCGCCGCCCACTTCGCCCTGGAGGCCCTCGGCTGATTTTTTCCGAATTTTCCATGAACTTTGCTTTCCTGTATTGAAATTTTGCCGGAAAGATGGTAACATAGGGATATTACAGGGGACTCCCCCTAAAACCAAGTAAGGAGTGATCCAAAATGGTCAAGGTTATTATGGGCCTGAAGGGCACCGGCAAGACCAAGCAGATGATCGACCTCATCAACACAGCGGTGGATACGGAGCATGGCAACGTGGTGGCCATCGCCCACAATTCCAAGCTGAACTATAAAATCAACTATAAGATCCGTCTGGTCGATACGTCCGACTACAGCATCCCTAACTACGACACCCTGCGGGGCTTCCTGTACGGCCTGTACGCCAGCAATTATGATATTACCCATGTGTTCATCGAGAGCCTGAACAAGCTGGTGCCCACCGTGGGCAATGAGGATGTGGAGCCCTTCCTGGCCTGGCTGGACGACTTCTCCCAGAAGAGCGGCATCAAGTACACCATCTCCATCAGCGAGGACGCGGACAAGGCCAGCGACGGCGTAAAGAAGTACTTCTAAAATTGCAGACATATTGAAACCGGGCGGGCTGCGGCCCGTCCGGCTTTTATTTGAGGAGGAGATCATAATGGACGCTGCTCAGACCATCCGCTCACGGCGGAGCATCCGCAAATTCAAGCCCGGCGTATCCATCCCCAGAGCTGACGTGGAAAACATGCTGGAGGCGGCCATGATGGCGCCCAGCGCCTGCAACACCCGGCCCTGGGAATTCTTCGTGGTGGAGAACCCCGAGACAAAGGCGGCGCTCCACGCCGTTCACCCCTATGCCTCCATGCTGGAGACGGCTTCCTTGGCCATTGTAGTTTGCGCCCAGCCGGAGGCCCAGGAGGGCCGGTGTTCGGGCTTCTGGCCGCTGGACTGCGGCGCGGCGGTGGAAAACCTGCTGCTCCAGGCGGCGGCGCTGGGCTACGGCGCCTGCTGGTGCGGCTGCTGGCCCCTGGAGGACCGGGCGGCGGCCGTCCGGGACGTGCTGGGGGCGAAGTCCGTCCCCGTGGCCCTCATCGCCCTGGGCGAACCCGACGAGGATCCCCCGGCCCGGGGCTTTTACCAGGCTGATAAAGTAACTTGGCTCCATTGAGCCGGATCAGGAAGGAAGATCGTATTATGAACGGCAAACGCACCCCAACTCCCCAGCCGGAGCCAGGCGTGGTTCTGCCCCGGGCCATCCATCTGGTGCCCATCGACAACATCAACGGTTTCGACGTCCGCCCCGGCCTGTATGAGACCAACGGAGCCACCGCCATCCCGGGCGGCGTCAACTTTACCGTCTATTCCCACGGAGCCACCGGCATTGAGCTGCTGCTGTTCCGCCGGGGGGAGTCAGAGCCCTATGCGGTGCTTCCCTTCCCGGAGCACTACCGCATCGGCAACGTGTACTCCATGATCGTGTTCAAGCTCAACATCGAGGAGTTTGAGTACGCCTACCGGGTGGACGGCCCCTATGAGCCGGACAAGGGCCTGATCTTTGACAAGACCCGGTATCTGCTGGACCCCTACGCCAAGGCGGTCACCGGCCAGAGCGGCTGGGGCAAAACGCCTCCCCACGGCCAGCACTACCGGGCCCGGGTGGTGAAGGACGACTTCGATTGGGGCAAGATGCCTCAGCCCCTGATCCCCGCGGAGGACCTTATCATCTATGAGCTTCACGTCCGGGGGTTCACCAAGGACGGCTCCTCCGGGGTAAAATACCCCGGCACCTTCGCGGGGCTGATGGAAAAGCTGGACTACCTCCAGGAGCTGGGGGTGAACGCCATTGAGCTGATGCCCATCTTCGAGTTCGACGAGATGCTGGATTACCGGGAGGTAAACGGGGAGAAGCTGTACAACTACTGGGGCTACAGCACGGTGAGCTTCTTTTCCCCCAACACCAGCTACAGCGCCAGCACCGAGTACAACCGGGAGGGCAACGAACTGAAGCGGCTCATCCGCGGCTGCAAGGAGCGAGGCATCGAGGTATATCTGGACGTGGTGTTCAACCACACCGCCGAGGGCAACGAGATGGGCCCCTTCTTCTCCTTCAAGGGCTTTGACAACAACATCTATTATCTGCTCACCCCGGAGGGGTACTACTACAATTTCTCCGGCTGCGGCAACACGCTGAACTGCAACCACCCCATCGTCCACCAGATGATCCTGGACTGCCTGCGCTACTGGGTGACCACCTACCGGGTGGACGGCTTCCGGTTCGACCTGGCCTCCATCCTGGGCCGGGACGAGAAGGGCGCGCCCATGGTGTCCCCGCCCCTGCTCCAGGCCATGGCCTTCGACCCCATCCTGGGCGACGTGAAACTCATCGCCGAGGCGTGGGACGCGGGCGGGCTGTACCAGGTGGGCACTTTCCCCGCCTGGAACCGCTGGGCGGAGTGGAACGGCCGCTACCGGGACGATATGCGCCGCTACCTCAAGGGGGACGAGGGCATGGCCCACGCCGCCGCCCTGCGCCTGTCCGGCTCCAAGGACATCTATGACACCGCCGCGCGGCAGAATGCCTCGGTGAATTTCCTCACCTGCCACGACGGGTTCACCCTCCACGACCTGTACACCTATAACCACAAGCACAACGAGCACAACGGCTGGAACAACACCGACGGCGCTAACGACAACAACAGCTGGAACTGCGGCGTGGAGGGGGAGACGGACGCCTTTGAGGTCAATGCCCTGCGCCAGCGGATGGTGCGCAACGCCTTCGCGCTGCTGATGTGCAGCCGGGGCATCCCCATGTTCCTGGCGGGCGATGAGTTCGGCAACACCCAGTTCGGCAATAACAACGCCTACTGCCAGGACAACATCACCTCCTGGCTGGACTGGTCGCTGCTGGAGAAGAATCAGGGCCTGTTCCGGTTCTTCCAATATATGATCCGCTTCCGCAAGGAACACCGGGTCCTCCGCCGGGATATGAGCGGCGGAGCCTGCGGCTTCCCCGATGTCAGCTTCCACGGCGTGGCCCCCTGGAAGGATCAGTTTGACCGCCATGACCGCTATGTGGGCGTCATGTTCGCCGGCGCGGAGCGCAACGTGGGCCCCCAGATCGTGTATGTGGCATCCAACGCCTACTGGGGCGAACTGAACGCTGCCCTGCCCCAGCTGCCAGCGTCCATGCACTGGGAGTGCGTGGTCAATACCTGGGATGAGGGACAGCATTCCTGGATGGTGGACAACAACTGCTTCACCATCGGCCCGCGCAGCGTGATGGTATTTGTTGCAAAGTAAATGAAAACTCCCCACCGGTTCATCCGGTGGGGAGTTTTTGCGTTTAGAACAGGCCGCTGATGACCCCGTTCTCGTCCACGTCGATCTTCTCCGCGGTGGGCGCCTTCGGTAACCCCGGCATGGTCATGATGTCGCCGGTCTGCACCACCACGAAGCCGGCCCCGGCGGACACCTTCACCTTGGACACGGTGACGGTGAAGCCCTCCGGGCGGCCCAGCTTGGTCTGGTCATCGGACAGGGAGTACTGGGTCTTGGCCATGCACACGGGCAGGCCGCCGAACCCCATCTCCTCCAGCCTGTCCAGCTCCTTGGAGGCAGCGGCGGAATAGCTGACCCCCGCGCCGCCGTAGACCCGCTTGACGATGGCCTCGATCTTGTCCCGCAGGGGCAGGTCCAGCTCGTAGGCAAAGCGGAACTCGTGGGGCTGATCGCACAGCCGCAGCACCTCCTGGGCCAGCTCGATGCCGCCCTCGCCGCCGCGGCCCCATACCTCGGATAGGGCTACGTTCACGCCCAGCTCCCGGCATTTGTCCCGGATGAGGGCCAGTTCCCCGTCGGTGTCGTTGACAAAGCGGTTGATGGCCACCACGCAGGGCAGGCCGTACACCTGGGTGATGTTCTCCACGTGCTTGAGCAGGTTGGGCAGGCCGCGCTCCAGGGCCTCCAGGTTTTCCGCGCCCAAGTCGGCCTTGGCCACGCCGCCGTTATACTTCAGCGCCTTGACTGTGGCCACGATGACCACCGCGCTGGGATCCAGTCCCGCCGCTCGGCACTTGATGTCCAGGAACTTTTCCGCGCCTAAATCCGCGCCGAAGCCCGCCTCTGTGACCACATAATCCGCCAGTTTGAGGGCGGTGTCGGTGGCGGACACGGAGTTGCAGCCGTGGGCAATGTTGGCGAAGGGCCCGCCGTGGACCAGGGCGGGGGTGTTCTCCAGGGTCTGCACCAGGTTGGGCTTGATGGCGTCCTTGAGCAGCGCGGCCATGGCCCCCTGGGCCTTCAGGTCGGCGGCGGTGACGGGCTTGTCGTCGTAAGTGTAGCCCACGATGATCCGGGCCAGGCGCTCCTTCAAATCCTTCAGATCGTCGGCCAGGCACAGCACCGCCATGATCTCGGATGCCACGGTGATGTCGAAGCCGTCCTCCCGGGGTACGCCCTGCATCCGGCCGCCCAGGCCGTCCACGATGCTGCGCAGCTGCCGATCGTTCATGTCCACGCACCGCCGCCAGGTGATTTTCTTTACGTCGATGCCCAGGGCGTTGCCCTGCTGAATGTGGTTGTCCAGCATGGCCGCCAGCAGGTTGTTGGCCGCGCCGATGGCGTGGAAGTCGCCGGTGAAGTGAAGGTTGATGTCCTCCATGGGCACCACCTGGGCGTACCCGCCGCCCGCCGCGCCGCCCTTGACCCCGAACACCGGGCCCAGGGAGGGCTCCCGCAGGCAGAGGAGCACGTTTTTGTCCAGCTTGCTCAGCGCGTCGGCCAGCCCCACGCTGGTGGTGGTCTTGCCCTCCCCGGCGGGGGTGGGGTTGATGGCGGTGACCAGGATCAGCTTGCCCTTCCGGGGCTTGGCGCGGAGCGGGCCGATGTCGATTTTGGCCTTCACCCTGCCATAGTGCTCCAGCAGGGCCTCGTCAATGCCGGCCTTTGCCGCCACTTGGCTGATGGGGAGCATTTGGGCGCTCTGGGCGATCTCAATGTCGGTTTTCACGGCGATTCCTCCTAAATCTTGGTTTCCATAACAGCGGTCATAACTCCTGATACGGAGAGTTATCCACAACTTCAACAGAGTTTTCAACAGCTTGTATGGGCTGTATTTCAACGGGTCAACGTAAACTTCCATATTTATACAAGACCCAAAACCCTAGTTTTTCATAAACTAAAGCGCCAATTTAGTTGACATAACAAAAAATATTACCCTTTGGATATGTCGAGACTTGCCTTAGCGTTTAATTCCCACCTGGCGGTGTGTCCCGCCAGGTACTCATAATATCCCTGACTGCCGATCATGGCGGCGTTGTCGCCGCACAGGGCCAGCGGCGGCAGCCACAGCTTGGCCCCGGCTGCTTGGCAGGCCCGCTCCAGATCGGCCCGGATGCGGCTGTTGGCGGCCACGCCCCCCGCCACGGCGATCTTGTGATAGCCCGTCATGCGGTCGGCCTCCATCACCCGGGGGATGAGGGAGTCGGACACGGCGGCGGCAAAAGAGGCGGCCAGGTCGTGAAGGTCCAGCTCCTCGCCCTTCTGCTGGGCGTTGTGGATGGTGTTGAGCACCGCCGTTTTCAGCCCGGAGAAGGACATATCCAGCGGGTGGTCGGCCACGTGGGCGCGGGGGAACAGAAACGCCTTGTCATTGCCGCCCTGGGCCATTTTGTCCATGGGCCCGCCGCCGGGGTAGCCCAGCCCCAGCACCCGGGCGGTCTTGTCGAAGCACTCCCCCGCCGCGTCGTCCCGGGTGGAGCCCAGCACCTGGAAATGGGTGTAGTCCCGCACGTCCACCAGGGCGGTGGTGCCGCCGGACACGCACAGGCACAGGAAGGGGGGCTCCAGGTCGGGGTGGGCGATGTAATTGGCGGCGATATGCCCCCGGACGTGGTGGACGGGGATCAGCGGCACCCCCAGGCCGAAGGCGGCGGACTTGGCAAAGGACACCCCCACCAGCAACGCACCGATGAGCCCCGGGGCGTAGGTCACCGCCACGGCGTCGATGTCCGCCTTGGAGAGATTGGCCTGCCGCAAAGCCTCGTCCGCCAGGCCGGAGATGGCTTCCACGTGCTTGCGGGAGGCGATCTCGGGCACCACGCCGCCGTAAATGGCGTGCATATCCGCCGAGGAGGCGATCACCGAGGACAGCACCGTGCGGCCGTCTTGCACCACGGCGGCGGCGGTCTCGTCGCAGGAGGATTCAAAGGCCAGGATATTCATCTAAATCACGCCCCCTCCGCTATTTCTGATTGAGCGTCCGGGGGATCATGGCCACCACCACGCCCAGCCCCGTAGAGCCCAAAAACTTGAGAAAGGCCATGTGGCGCAGGCTGGCCCCGAAGAAGTCCCCGTCAACGGAATCCATCTCGACGCGCAGGGACGGCACGCCAAAGCTCATCAGACACCACGTTCCCACGAACGCAAACAGGAACAGCAGTATGGTCAACCCCCTGTTTGCCCACTCGTTTTTCTTGTTCATGTCCAATCCTCCTCATCAAATTCCTCCACCCACTCCGGAGCCGGGTGGATCTCCTCGCCGGGGCGCAGGGGAAGCTGGATGTACCGCGCCATGTGGGCGGGGGAGAAGTACCCGGCGTATACCCCCCGGTGCATGGCCTCCACCTTGCGATCGTCGGTCTCCGGGCCCTGGTAAAGGCAGTTGAACTGCACGCCGAACAGAGCGCACTTATAGTCCAGCACCCGGAAGCCGCTGCGCTCATAAAAGGCGATCCGCCGGCGGCGCAGGTCGTTCTCGGCGGGATCGTCCGAGCAGGGAGCCACGGGCTCAGGAGCCTCCGCCTCGCCAAAGAGCTGGCTGTAGCGCTCCATGAGCAGGGCCAGGATCTTCGTGCCCAGCCCGCCGTTGCGCAGCCCCCGGAGCACGCCAAAGTATTCCAGCAGGGCCCCAGACCTGTCCTCAGGGAGCCACGCCAGGGCGTAACCCACCGGCTCCCCGTTTTCCGTCACCAGCAAGGGTTCGTAACAACCCATGTCCATCAGCCGGAGCATGGCCGCCAGCGGCTTCAGCTCCGATTTGGGGAAGTCTACGGTCATCTCGTTTTGATAGAGGGCGGTCAATTCCTCTTTATTCATCAACTGTAATTCCATTGGGTATCTCCTTGGCTCTCCGCCCCCTCCGGGGGCGGAGAACGTCTAAAAAGTCAACGTCATCAGGATCGCGTCCTCTTTCGGCGCGTCATAGTAATTTTTCCGCCGCCCCACCGCCGCGAAGCCGTGCTTTTCGTACAGGGCGATGGCAGGGGCGTTGGAAGCGCGCACCTCCAGCATGAGGACGGACAGGTGTTCCCGGCCAAAGCCGGTGAGCGCCCCCAGCAATGCGTCCGCCACCCCCCGGCGGCGGGCCTCCGGGGCCACGGCGATGTTGTCCAGATTGCCCTCGTCCAGTACCACGGACAGCACGGCGTAGCCCAAAATCGCCCCGTCCTCCCCCTCCGCCAGCAGGATTGTGGTGTGGGGGTTGTCCAGCGCGTCCCGGAACAGCTCCTCGCTCCAGGGGTCGGCGGGGAAGCAGCGCGTTTCCAGCGCGGCCACTTGGGGGAGATGGGCGGCGGTCATGGGCACGACGCGGTAAGTCATCGGTTCCCCTCCCGCCGGAACAGGTACTGATGCCAGATGGGCATATCCGAGGGCAGCTCCCGCTGGTAGGCAAACAGCCCACCCGCTCCCTCTGTCAGTTCGCCCAGGGTGTGGGCGATGAAATTGCGGTCATATTCCTCACCGTCGATCTGCCGGAGGCTCCACTCGTCCAGCTTGCCGGTGCCCTCCCGGATGGATGCCAGCACCAGCCCGCCGGGCCGCACCACCTTCGCCATCCGGGCAAAGGCCAGGGGCAGGTCTTTCGTCTCGATGTGTACCAGTCCGGCGGACAGCAGGACGCCGTCCACCATGCCGATGTGCGAGTAATCGTCCAGCATATCCGCCTGGAAGAAGGGGATACCCGGGTTGCGCTCCCGGGCGATATTCAGGCTCTCGCCGCTGAAATCCAGCCCCAGCGCGTCAAAGCCCTGGGCCCGGATGCGCCCGGTTTCGTATCCCGCGCCGCAGCACAAATCCAGCACCCGTCCGCCGGGGGCCAGAAGGGACAGAAATTCGTCCAGACAGGGCAGGTATGCCTTGTCGTCATAGCCGTTGGCGGCCCATTCCGCCGCGGTCTTGTCATAGTATTCCTGTACGCCGCGCATTTTGGATTTACCTCCGTTTTACAATTGGTACTGCATAAAATTGTCGTTTCTCACAAAGCCGAAGCTGGTGTACAGCATCACGCCCATATCGGAGGCGGTGATCTGAACCGTCCCGCAGCCCTGCGCTCTGGCTTCCTCCACGACCCTGGAAAGCAATTGCTTTGCAATGCCTTTCCTTCGATATGCCTGATCCGTAAACATACTGGACAGAAGGCCGATCTTACCGCTTGGGCATCCAAAATACGGCGGCTTTTCCACAATGGACATTCCGCTTGTCCCGATTATCGTTCCGTTGTCGACCGCCAGCCATGAAATAAATGTACCGTCCGCCATGTGCCCTTGATAGTACTCTTTCAAAGCGGGTTTCAGGTCAAACTCCTCTTGCGCGCCTTCCTCCCGCAACTGGTCGATCCGCATTTGGATGAATTGATCCAGTTCGTTCTCGGTCAGCTTCTGGAATATGATCCCCATATGCTTACTCCTATCAGAAAGAACTCACAGCTGCGCCGCCGCCTCCAGCGCCACCCGCAGATACTTCTCATAGTCGGAAGCGGGCACCGCCCCCAGGGTGCGGGCGTCCCACGCCTCCCCGTCCAGGCTGTCCTCGGCGTAGAAGAACTCGTACACCTCCGCCCCCCGGAATTGTGCCACCGCCATGACGGAGGCGCACTCCATGTCCACGGCGACGCAGCCGTCGGCGCGGCGCTTTTCCATGTTGTTCCGGGTCTCCCGGTAGAGGGCGTCGGTGGTCCACACCCGGCCCTTCACATAGGGGAGCTTCAGCTCGTCAAAGACCTCCCCCAGCCGCGCCGCCGTGGGCACATCCACATAGTCGCCCACGGGCAGATAGTGGTAGCTGACGCCCTCGTCCCGGTAGGCGGCGGTGGGCAGGATAAAGCGTCCGGCGGCAAGGGCCGCGTCCAGCACGCCGCAGGCGCCGTAGAGCAGAACCTTTTTCGCGCCCAGAGCCAGCACTTCCTCCAGCAGTCCCGCCGTGCCCGCCCCGCCGATGAGGGTCTGGAACACGCCGATGTCCCTGCCATGCCAGCAAAGCTTGTAGACCGGGATGGGCCACCCGCCCCGGAGTGTGGCGGCGACCTCCGTCTCGCAGATGTCCCGCAGGGTCTGGAGGGACTTCTCCTCAAAGGTCATGATGACGGTCTCCGGGAAGCCGTCCACCGGACGGTACATGGCGGAAGGAGGAATGATTTCCTCAGAATTGGGGTCAAAGGTATCAAATAAGCTCATGTCGAGCGCTCCTTTCTAATGTGTCTCCGCCCAGGTGCGGCCCGCCTTCGCGTCGGCCACCAGCGGCACGGACAGCGCCGCGACCCCCTCCATCTCCTCCTGGAGCAGGGCCTTGACCTGTTCCGCCTCCTCTTCGGGGCATTCCACGATCAGCTCGTCGTGGACCTGGAGGACTAAGCGGGCCTCCAGCCCCTCCGAGCGCAGGCGGCTATCCACCTTTATCATGGCCAGCTTGATGATGTCGGCGGCGGTGCCCTGGATGGGCATATTCAGCGCCACCCGCTCGCCAAAGGACCGGGTGTTGAAGTTGGAGCTTTTCAGCTCCGGCAGCCAGCGCCGCCGCCCGTACATGGTGGACACAAAGCCGTCCTCCCGGCCCCGCTCCACCACCCGGTCCATGTAGGAGCGCACGCCGGAATAGTGCTCGAAATACTTCTCCATATACTCCTTGGCCTGGGGGACGGACACGTGGATGTCCTCGGACAGGGAGTAGGCGGAGATGCCGTACACAATGCCAAAGTTCACGGCCTTCGCCGCCCGGCGCAGCTCGGCGGGCACCTCATCCTGAGGAAGCCCGAACACCTGGGAGGCGGTGACGGTGTGGATGTCCACGCCGCTGTGGAAGCCGTCGATCATGGCGCTGTCCCCGGACATATGGGCAAGCAGGCGCAGCTCGATCTGGGAGTAGTCCGCGTCCACCAGCACCCTGCCCGCCGGAGCCACGAACATCTTCCGCATTTCCGCCCCCAGCGGGGTGCGGACGGGGATATTCTGCAAATTGGGCTCGGTGGAGGACAGCCGCCCGGTAGCGGTGACGGTGTTCTGGAAGCTGGTGTGGATGCGCCCGTCGGCGGCAATGACCTTGCCCAGTCCCTCCACATAGGTGGAGTTCAGCTTGGTGAGCTGGCGGTAGTCCAGCACCTTGCCCACGATGGCGTGCTTGGGGCGGAGCTTCTCCATCACGTCCACATTGGTGGAGTAGCCCGTCTTGGTTTTCTTGACCGGGGGCAGGCCCAGCTTGTCAAACAGGATGTGTCCCAGCTGCTTGGGGGAGAGGATGTTGAACTTCTCCCCGGCCAGCTCGTAGATCTCCGCCGTCAGGGTGTCGATGCCGGTCTGGAGCTGTTTGCCGAAATCACTGAGCGCCTGCCCGTCCACCAGCACGCCGATGCGCTCCATCCGGGCCAGCACCGGGCACAGGGGCAGCTCAATATCCGTGAGGACGGACATCAGGCCGAATTCCTCCAGCTTGGGCTTAAACAGCTCGTAAAACGCCTCGATCCAGGCCACGTCCTCATACCAGGCGGTCTGGGCCTTCAGGCCGTCATCCAGCAGGGAGAAGGCCGTCTCGTCCTTGTAGGCGGCGTTCAGCTCCACTTCCTTCTTGAAGTAGGACATGGCCAATTTGCGCAGCTCGTAGCTGCCCGCGGTCGGGTCCAGCAGGTAGGCGGCAAGCTCGGTGTCGAACACAAAGCCGTCCGGGTCAACGCCCTCGTCCAGCAGGGCGCGGCACAGCTCCTTGACGCCGTGGGCGATCTTTTTTACTGTAGGGCCGAACAGCGCGGCCAGCAGGGCGTGGTAGTCCCCCTCATAGCGGCTGGCCCGGATGTCGTAGAGGTATGCCTGCTTCCCGTCGTCCTCGGACAGGGACACCGCGACGCCCGCCAGCCCGGGCAGGGGCAGGACGGTGACGTATTCCGCCGCCTCCCATTTTTGGAGGGCTGCTTGGAAGTCCTGCCCGGTGAGTACGTCCATGCTAGTTACCCGGACCTCCACCGGCTCCGCCTCGGGGGTGGAAACCGAGGGGCCGGGGGTGAGCTTCAGCTTGTCGATCAGTTTGGTGAACTCCAGGTTCAGCAGCTTTTCATAGAGGGCGGGGCCGTTGAAGGGCCGGCGCGCCGCCTGTGCCGGGTCAAAGTCCATGGGCGCGTCGCAGCGGATGGTGGCCAGGTCGTAGCACATTTGGGCGCTTTCCTTGCCTTCGGCCAGCTTTTTCACCAAGCCGGGTTTGGCGGCCACGTTGGGGGCGGAGCAGATGTCCGGCATATGGTCATAGAGATGCTCGATGGTGTGGTAAAGTTGTATCAGGGCCATGGCGGTCTTTTCCCCCACGCCCTTCACGCCGGGATAGTTGTCGGAGGAGTCCCCCATCAGCGCCTTGAGGTCGATGAGGTGGATGGGGTCGAAGCCGTATTCCTCCCGGAAGCCATCGGGGGTGACGTTGCGGGTGGTGGTCTGGCCCATGCGGGTGGTGACCAGCTTGACGGTGGTGCGCTCGTCGATGAGCTGGAGGGCGTCCTTGTCCCCGGTGACGATGACAGTGTCGCCCCCTTGGGCGGCGTTCACCCTTGACATGGTGCCCAGCAGGTCGTCCGCCTCCCAGCCCTCCAGCTCGTAGCGGCGGATGTTCATGGCGTCCAGCACCTCCTTCAGCACCGGCATCTGGACGGCCAGCTCCTCCGGCATTCCCTTGCGCTGGGCCTTATAGCCCTCGTAAGCCTGGTGGCGGAAGGTGGGGCCGCGCATATCGAAGGCCACCGCCAGCCCCTCGGGCTGCTCCTCGTCCAGCAGCTTGAACAGGATGTTGAGGAAGCCGAAAATGGCGTTGGTGGGCAGGCCCTCCCGGGTGGTCAGGTTCTGGCTGACGCCGTAAAAGGCCCGGTTGACGATGGAATTGCCGTCGATGACCATGAGCTTCATAGGGGACACCTCTCAATTTGAATAATATAGTATACCACTTTGGATGAGAACGCGCAAGGGAGCAGCCCTGGAAAAAGAAAAAGCCAACACCCCTCAGGATGTTGGCAAGTCCCGCCGCAGGTTCGGGGTGCTGCCGCCCCGAAAAACGCGATTTCATTCAGCATTGTCATATTAGCAGACTTTGGGGCAAAAGCCAAGGGGCGAAACATCCTTGTATTTTCCCGCAAAATGTCGTATGATATAATCAGTTGAAAAGAACGCGCGCGGGAAGCAGGTAAACCCGCTGTCTCAGCGGGAAGATGATACATAAAGGAGGTCATCCCATGGAAGAGAAGAGAATGCTGACAGTCACCGTGGACGGCGTGGAGTATGCCTATCCCCGCGGGACGCCCTACCGCGCCATCGCGGCAGATTTTCAAAGCCGGTTCCCCTATGACATCCTGCTGGTCAACCGGGACGGGAAGCTGTGCGAGCTCCACAAAGTGCTGGATCGGGACTGCTCGCTGAAAATGGTCACCGCCCAGGATGTGCCCGGCATCCAGACCTATGAGCGCAGCGCCCTTTTCCTGCTGCTGAAGGCCTTCTACGACGTGGCGGGCCGGGAAAACGTGGACCGCGTCTCCGTGGGCTACTCCCTCAGCCGCGCCCTCTTTCTCCGCGCCAAGGGCGCCTTTACCCTGGATCAGGCCCTGCTGGACCGGGTGGAGGGGCGGATGCGGGAGCTGTCCGCCCAGGCGCTTCCCATCGAAAAGAAGTCCATCAACACCGACGACGCCATGGAGCTGTTCCGCCGGGAGGGCCTGCTCCACAAGGCCCAGCTGCTCAGCTTCCGGGTCAACTCCCACGTCAACGTCTACTCCCTGGACGGCTTTGTGGACTATTTCTATGGCTACATGGTGCCGGACACCAGCTACATCAAGTGCTTCGGCCTGGAGCTGTTTGAGGACGGCTTCATCCTGCGCCTGCCCACTCTGAAGAATCCCAGCCAGTTAGGGGAGTTCCGCCCCTCCATGAAGGTATTCCAAGCGCTGTCTGAATCCACCCGGCGCTGTGAGGCGCTGGGCGCCTCCAGCGTGGCGGATTTGAACACCACCATCGCCCAGGGCGGCGCCACGCCGCTGATCCTGGCCTACGAGGCCATGATGGAGAAACGGATCGGCGACATCGCCGCCGAGATCGCCAGCCGGAAGGACGTCCGCTTCGTCATGATCGCGGGCCCATCCTCCTCTGGCAAGACCACCTTCTCCCACCGGCTGTCCACCCAGCTGCGCTCCTGCGGCCTGCACCCCCACGCCATCGCCACCGACAACTATTTTGTGAACCGGGACAAAACGCCGAAGGACGAAAACGGCAATTACGACTTCGAGGGCCTGGGGGCCATGGACGTGGAGCAGTTCAACACGGATATGGTGCGGCTGCTGAACGGAGAGACGGTGGAGATGCCCTCCTACAATTTCAAAAAGGGAGCCCGGGAATATAACGGCAATTTCCTCACCCTGAAGGAGGGCGACGTGCTGGTCATCGAGGGCATCCACTGCCTCAATGACCAATTTACCTACGCGCTGCCCCGGGAGAGCAAATACCGCATCTACATCAGCTGCCTCACCACGCTGAACATCGACGACCACAACCGCATCCCCACCACCGACGCCCGCCTGCTGCGGCGCATCGAGCGGGACGCCCGGACCCGGGGCTACAGTGCCCAGGCCACCATCAAAATGTGGCCCTCCGTCCGGCGGGGGGAGGAGAACAACATCTTCCCCTTCCAGGACAGCGCGGACGTGATCTTCAACTCGGCCCTGATCTACGAGACGGCCCTGCTGAAGCCCTACGTCCAGCCCCTGCTGTTCGGCGTCCCCCGGGACAGCGAGGAGTACATCGAGGCCAAGCGGCTGCTGAAGTTCCTGAACTACTTCCTGCCCATCCCCGCGGACGACATCCCCAAGACCTCTCTCATGCGAGAGTTCATCGGCGGGGGCTGCTACCACGTCTGAGCTGAACAAACACCGCCCCTCGATCCAATGGATCGAGGGGCGGTGTTCTTTTTATCCTTCCGCTGTCAGCGTGACCCCGGAATAGCGCAGGTGTACCCCGGCAGTCTCGCCGGGCATCCCGCTGTAGATCAAAAGCTGAAGCTGATCGCCGCCCTCTTTGGGCGTGAAAAAGCTCCAGGAATAGCCGTGCTCCTCTCCGTACTCCAGGTCGATGACCCCATATTCGATGGCGCTGCTGGTGGAGGCGTTGTACAGCAGTGTACCGACGCTGGCCGGGCCGCCCTCAAGCAGCTCCGCACCATCGAACCGCAGCGTATACCGCTTCCCATACTCCAGCCCGTCCGCCACCACCGCGAAATTGTACTGGTTTTCGCTGGCGGGCAGCTCGATCACGTCCTCTTCCACTACGACCTGGGGCTCGCCCAGCGCGCTCTCCCACGCGGCGGTGGCCGCGCAGCCAAAGTCGGTATAGCCCACCGATGTGCCCACCATATCGGCGCTGATCATCACCATCACGAGATCCGGCTGGCACATGGTGATATATTCCGACACATTGCACGAGGTCATGTAGCGCGGATCCAGCACATGGACCTCCTGGAACATCGTGGAGAAATAGGCCTGCATGGGCAGGGTGAAGCTGTCCTTGATCATCACGACCTTCAGCTTGTTGGGCGCGGCGGCGTTCCGGTGCTGGACCACAGGGTAGTCGCCGCCGATATAGACGCAGTACGGGCTGAGCTTGAACAGATCCCGCCGTTCAATGTGCTCCATCCTCAGGACCGCGTCGGAGAAATCGCCATGATAGAACCCATAGTGGATCATGGGTACCGCGCAGGACATCTCCGTCTCAAACTTTGGCGTATAGTAGGTGATGTCGTCCACGCCGCCGAAAAAGGCGCCCACCCGCTTCCCCTGGGAGCCCAGGAACCAATCCTGATAGCTGTGGGCCTCCCACTGATTTGGGTCGGTATAGGTCATATCGACGGACTGCTCCGGAACCAGCCGGGCCAGACGCTCCACGATGATGGGGAACGCCTTTAGGGCGGCGGCGCACGTCCAATGATGGTCGGTGGCAAAGAAATTCTCGGTGGCCGCCTCCGGCGTGGCGCTGAGCGCGGGGCGCAGGTCGCAGGTGGGTACGCCGCCCGCCTCCAGCCTCCGCAGCAGCTCGTCGGCGTTGCCATTGGCGGGATAGTCCATGCCGTCGGGCATCAGCTCGTCCTCCGCGTCCACCTTGCAGGGCGCCTGCACATACAGGAGCGGGATGCCCCTGTCCGCCAAAAATTCGTTGAATTCAATGAGATTGTCGGCGGTGGGGTCCATGTCCTTCTGGTAGGACGGGAACGTCAGCATTCCGTTGTCCAGCCGGATGACGCCATTGCACAGCCGCTGCCCCAGCGCCCGGGAAAACAGCCCATTCAGGTTGACGAACGCCGTTTTTTCCCGGGTAGCGCCGGTATACGCGGCCTGCACCTCCTGGACAAACTGGGGGAAATTGCTGTCCCCTTTCGCCAGCGCCTTCGCCGGGGCGAAAAGCGCCCGGATATTCAAAAGCATGACGGCGGCAAGGAATCCCAGCACGGCGACGGTGAGGACACCGGCGGCCGACGGCTTTCCACGCTTTTTGTTCTCCATATCCGACTCACGCCCCTTTCCGGCTGTTCTTCTTAAAAGTTGAAATAGATGAACGGATTATGGGCGTTCATCTCCAAATAGGAGACCCCCACCAGGAACAAAAGAAACTGCACGGTGCAGGCGATCCCATTGCACACCGACGCGGCGGCGGGGCCACGGGCGGACAGCCGTTCCCGCAGGATCCTCCAGACCGGGGTGGAGCAGATGAGCCCCGCCGCCAGGACGGTGAAGCACTCCCGGAACTGGCTCCGGAACGTGTCGTCCACCAGCGCGTTGCCCGCCGCCCCGAACATGGAGCGTAGATAGATCAGGGCCGAGGGAAGATCCGCCGCGCGGAACAGCACCCAGCCGAACATGACCACCAGCAGGGTAAACACCTGATACAGTCCGGCGGCGGCAACCGGCTTCGCCAGACGCTGGGGCAGGGACAGCAGCTTTTCCACCGTGATCAGCACCCCATACAGCAGGCCCCACACGATGAAGTTCCAGCTGGCGCCGTGCCACACGCCCGTGGCCAGCCACACCACGAACAGGTTGAACACCAGCCGCAGCTTGCTGCCCACCCTGGAGCCGCCCAGCGGAAAATAGATATAGTCCCGGAACCAGGAGCCCAGCGAGATGTGCCACCTCCGCCAGAACTCGGTCACGGTTTTGGAGATATAGGGATAGTTGAAATTCTCCAGGAAGTGGAAGCCGAACATCTCGCCCAGTCCGATGGCCATTTCCGAATACCCGCAGAAGTCAAAGAAGATCTGCAAAGAGTAGCACACCGCCCCCAGCCATGCCAGGGCGACGCTGGGCGTTCCGGCGCTGAAGGCCGCGTCCGCGGCCTGTGACAGCAGGTTGGCCAGCAGCATCTTCTTGTTGAAGCCGTAGAGGAAGCGGAGCATCCCGCCGCAAAAGCCCTCCCAGGTCACCCGGCGCTCGTTGATCTGATCCTCAATGGTGGTGTAGCGCACAATGGGCCCGGCGATCAGCTGGGGGAACAGGGCGATGTACAGCCCCAGATAGGCCGGGTTTTTCTGCACCGGCGTCCCCCGGTACACGTCGATCACATAGCTGACCGATTGGAAAGTAAAGAAGGAGATCCCGATGGGAAGCACAAAGGAGGTGACCGGGATATTCGCGCCGGGCGCCAAGCTGTGGATGGTTCCGGTGACGAAATTCATGTATTTGTACACGAACAAAATGCCCAGATCCACACAGATCGCGATGGCGAGGACCAGCCTGCGCAGGGCGGTCCCCACGTCCAATTCCGCAATGCGCAGGGCCATCAAATAGTTCCACAGGATGGAAAACAGCATGACGACAACGAATTTGGGCTCACCCCACGCGTAAAAGAACAGGCTCGCCAACAGAAGCCAATAGTTGCGCGCCTTTGTGGGCAGCAAAAAGTAGAAACCCAGCGTCAATGGAAAAAACATAAACAGAAATTCCATACTGGTGAAAAGCATGGGCTTGTCCCTCCTTTCTCCCCAGGCGGCTTTGGCCCGCGTTCGGGGACGTTATTCCCGCTCCGGCGGGTCTTGCCGCGAGCCGGCCTGGTCCCGCTCTCCCCGCAGCTCAAAGTGGATCAGCAGGCTCAGCAGGGCGCGCAGCGCGATCACCGCCCCCAGGATCAGCAGCTCGCTCATCTCCCGCACCAGCACCGTTTTCAAAATCTCCGCCGCCATTTTGAACTCCAGTGCTGTGGCCAGGCCGTTGGCCAGCTCCACCTTGAAATCGAATTCACGGTGGAGCAAAATGGTTTGCAGATATTCCCAGAACGCGTGGAGCGCGCTGAAGCACACCACAAAAATGCCCATCAGCTCCAAAAAGGATGTGATGGTGGGCAGTATGGCCTCGATCAGCTCTTCCAGCATCGCCAGTTCACCTCTTTCCCATAAGATTGACCTTCGCCGCCGCGTTTCATACAGCATGTTCCAGTCGTATAACATTGTTGCAAGCCGCCATGCGGCATTTCTCGGTATTATAGCAGAAAATGGTGAAAACCACAAGGGGTAATCATGCGGTGAGCAGCTCTCCCCATCTGTTAAGCAGAATGGCACAGCCTCCTTGACAATTATCCAAAGATGGGGTATTCTATTCAATGTGGTCACAGAGGCGTGCTCAGCTGGCTTGAAATCATGCGGGTCAGGAGGGCGGCTCGTGACAGGAAGCGTTTGGAATCAATATGCAGCGGTATCGAAGTGGTCATAACGGGGCTGACTCGAAATCAAATAATCTATCCGGGAAACTGAATATTCATGCACGGAGCGGTATCGAAGTGGTTGTAACGAGCTTGACTCGAAATCAAGTTGTCCGCAAGGGCACGTGGGTTCGAATCCCACCCGCTCCGCCAGAGACCCCTTGAAAACACTGAGTTTCAAGGGGTCTCCTTTTGGGCTGGGAGCCAATTTATGAAATCAAAAAATGAGAAATGGTGCCCATGGTGCCGGGGTTTGTGGTGCCCAGCCAGATTCGGCAGATGAATATAAATGCGGATTCTGAGCGCCGTGGTGCCTAAATGGTGCCCGGCACCACAAATGAACCTATGGAAACGAGCGGGGAATTGTGAACGCTGGTCTGCTGAATAAGCTCTGCAAAGGGGCTGCGCAGCACTGCGGTGCTGCGGCACCTCGCGTTCATAAACTTCTACCTGCGGTAGAAGTTTATGAACGCGAGGTTTTGGGGCTTTCATCCCACATCCAGCACAGCCCGATGGTATGTATCTAACACCACCAGCTTGCGCTCCAGGCGTACGTCCACGTACTGGGCGGTAACAGCTTCCAGATTGGTGGACAGATTGAGCTGGATACCGATTCCTTTCAGACTGTGGCCCAAAATTTGCCCCACCGTGTAGAAGTCCCCGGTGAGCTGGTGCATATTAGTCGCTGCGCTGTGACGGGTATCGTGAAACCGCATATGGGGCATACCCAAGTGACGGAGCAGCTGCCCGAACTCGGTGGATATATGCTGTGTCCGGTCTGGGATGCCGTTAGGCTTGGCGACCACCAAGTCATTGTCATAGTATATCTGCCCAGCTGCTGCCATCAGACGCTTCTGTTCCTCCTGCTGTGCGCGGTGCCGCTCAAAATAAGGGCGGGTGCTTTCCGTGATAGGCAGGACGCGCTCACTGGACTTCACAGGAGCCATCTCCGCAACCTCAGTAGTCCCAGACGGGAGCCGGAAGGGCGCAGCTGTTCAACCACTGCAAAACTGCCGCCCTCCAAGTCTACATTCCGCCAGCGGAGGCCAAGAATCTCGCCTGCCCTCAGCCCGTATAAGCCGCCCAGGACGATGATAAGCTCCCACCAAGTCCCCATGACATTGGCAAGCAGGCTCCGCATTTGCTCCACGGTGTAGGGGTCCGGGGTCTTGCCCTGTTTTCCGAACTTGGTGATCGTGTCCCTGGCGGGGTTGCTGTCGATGTAGTGATATTTCCGGGCGTGCTCCAAGGCAACGCCCATGATACGGTGGGCATATTTTACCGAAGATTGGGATAGACCCTTTTCGGAAAGCTGGCGGTACATATCATCCAGCATGGACGGGGACAGCTGGCCCAGGAATACGTCACCGATGCAGGGGAAGATGTGGTTCTTCATGTGGCTCTGATAGCTGGCCCTGGTGCTGGGCCTGAGATTTGCTGAACCATGACGATCCAGCCAGTCCGTCATGTACTCTTGGACAGTCTGTTTGCGCTGGGCCGCTCTCGGCGGGGAGTAGAAAGGGCTTGCCAGCTTCAGCTTCATTTCCGCTTCGTGCTGCTGGGCCTCACGTTTTGAGGGGAATCCCTTGCGGGAATAGGTCTTAGGCTGGCCATCGGACTTGTACTTGATGTTTACATCGTACACAGTCCCTGCCCTTCCGGTCAGTTCACCGGAGGAGTTGCGCTTGTTCTTCACAGTTCGTTCTTGAATTGCCATTGTCTTACCTCCTCTTTGCTTCGGGTGAGGCCCTGTATATCCTGCAAGCAAGATATACAGGGCCTCACTGGTTGACATTCCTCTGGCTGTCAGGTAGAATTACACTACAGGAACTTTCTCCCGCTGGTAGTAATCCCACAGGGCTTGCATGGTCGTCAGCCTCCGGTTGCCATTTTGCAGGTACTCAATCTTCCCCTCGGCCATCAAACGGCGGATCAGGTTGACACCAAGGCCGCTTACTTTGCTGGCCTGCTCCGGTGTTAAGAACAGCGGACGAATCGCTTCGGCTGATTTTCTCATGTACAACAGCTCCTTCATGATAATGATATGTGTTCCAATTTGCTGGAACGGCTGAAAGCCTTGTGGCTCAATGAATTCATGTCCACTGTTCCAAAGTTCCATAGTTGGAAGTTCCCTTCTTAAGCGCGATTCCCATATGGCCTTGGCGGTTTTCGGTTCCAATCCGAACGCGCTTGGCATAGACACCCGGAACCCCTGAAAGCAAATCATAGAGCACCTGCTTTGAAGCTGCCTCCAGACCATTCCGCTTGCAGTAGGTAACGTAGGCGTCATACAGATCCGTATTAAAGACACGGACCGCAGGATCGAGGTCGCAGCATTCGGCCAAGAACCCACCGAGGACATTTCCACGCAGTGTGAAAGAATCCAGGAACTTCTTGGAATCCTCCGGCTGGGTGAACTCAAAGTTGCGCTTTATCGGCCGCTGCACTGCCTGGAGCGCCAACGTCACGATGGAATCCCGCTCGCTCCACAGCTCGTCAGCAAGTCGCTTGTCCTGCTTTTCTGGCGGGATGCTGTTATTGAATAGCAGCACGCGAATACGATTGACGAATGTAGCGGTTGCATCCGTTTCCGTTGTGAGCGGCAGGGTGTTTCCTGAGAACAGCAGCTTGCAGCGAGGGGTAAAGTAGAATGGGTCACGTCCCTTAAACTCGCCAGCAATGCGGTCATTTCCGGTGATGGACTTGAAGATTGATATGTCCCTCAACGCACGGCCCGCAAGCTCACCGGCGACGTTGAGCTTCTTACCAGCTAACTCCGCTCGGAAGAAACGATCTGCCAGTTGATGCAGAGGGATATTGGACACCAGTTCCTTGTCGAATAAGCGAGCGGCGAACGAGGAAACGACACTCTTACCGCTGTTGGGCTGACCCTTGAAGAATAGGGCGCATTTCCCAGCGCTTGTGTCGGTGCAGATATACCCCAAGACCTCCAGTAGAAGCTCCCGTTTTGCGGCATTGCCATCCAGAGAGGTCTTGCAGAACCGCTCAAACGCAGGGCAGGAGATTTCGGAAGGTTCCTCCAAGTATGAGGCATGAACCTGATAGGTGAAGCGATAGCTTGGGTCGTGATCCAGCAATTCGGAGGTTTCCAAATTGAACACCCCGTTTTGCAAGTTCACCAATTTGGGGTTACTGTTATAGCTATCCAGATTACACTGAATAGAAGTCTCCCACGATAGCCGTTCCGCAATTTCACGGATATTGCGAGAGAGAAGGCTGCGCGTGGTTTTAACTGGGAGCATATTTGCCAGATATGCTTCAAAATTGGTGACAGGCTTGTAGTACCCGCCATCTTCTTGATAGGCAAACGCTCCCCCAGCTTCGGTTAGGAGCAATTTACCCTCCGCAACGATCCGGTCCACTAAGTCAGACAGAAAACGGGCCTGTACACTGGGAGTTTTCTCCGGAGCTGGAGATTGCGTAGCTGGAGCAGGAGGCTCGGATACGGTTGTTGAATCAGAGCGAGACGGAAATCCTGTATCTTCATCCTCATCCAATTCCGAGATCAAATCATAAAGCTCGTCAGCTTTTGACAGCTTGGCCATTATAGGCGATTCGTACTTCGTGGAGACCTCGCTTTCATCAGAATACCCACCATCATAGGGGCCGAATGGGGTGTTGACCATACGTTTAATCAATCCTTTCCATATTTGATGCTGATTGATGTTAAAGGAATTCCTTACGATGGCCATTATCTCATATTTGCGAGAAATTACTATACTCGCAGATGTGGTTATTCTGACAAGCTTCTATTGGCACATAGGTGGTAAATTTTATCTTGGAGGGAATTGCTGTGGATAAGGAGCGGGCGGCATTAGATTCTATTTCTAACTGCATAGCGGCAAGGCTAAGGGGACAGGTCCAATACAGCTCAAAGAATGTAGCGGAGAAGCGACGTAGAGAAGTACCCGTCATTTCACCGCAAGTTCAAAATTTCTGGGACAGCTGTATTTGCACCTTTGAGGAAAGAATAATCGCTCCCTTTGATGGGCAGAACCTCAAACTGCGGAAAGGAACAAAGGGGTGCGGAAAAGCTACTTTTGCCCAGGATTCCCCTGCGGAAGATGACGCTGGTCATTCTCACTTTACAGAACCCATATATTCACATATTACGGCATCTGAACAGGCAGTACGCGAATCGAGCCTTGAATTGGTTCAAAAGGAGGATATCATCAAGCTACTTAACGAATTGCGTACCAAACTGGAAAAGTATGAGGAACGTAATATTCGCAAGCAAGAACTCAACGGCTTCATATTAGGTACGGTTAATCTTGAACGTCTTCCATATATGCTCAATTTGCAGGATAAGTCTGTATGTGAACTTTTGCCATATCTATTGACTGCTTTCATATTCAACTCCTGGCGCAACCGATCCTTTGCCAAAGAAATGAGGCTGGTCCTACTAATTTGTGGCGAGGATATAACCTCTCGGGATACAGACCCTCTGGATTCTATTACAATCAGTCGCATGATACCTAAAGCGAAGAAACTTGCTCAAGTATTCAGCCTAAAGCAAATGTTAGATTCCAAAAATAAGAGAGCCGCATTACTACACCTTGACCCAGGCACGAGGAATGATAGACGTCCAGTGCCTTGGTACGCAGCATTCTATCAAATGGATCCACAGAGCATAGAAAGCCCATATATCAAATATAAGGAAATGCTGGATCATGTCTATGACAGTTGGTGCAGTGCGATCCAGGAATGTGCACCGTTGGCAGGAATAGAGGCGTTCCCATTGGATATTGACTGGGATGCTTGCCAGAAACTCTATTCCTCTTATACTACGGCATCCAGAAATTAAATTGGCTGGCAAAGGGGGTGACTCACCCCCTTTGCCAGCCAATTTGGCTTATAAGGAATTCATCAATCGCTGCATTCGAAATCCGCCAGCAGTGTCCTACGCGAACCCCATGCAGCTCCCCCGAGTTCAGCAGCCGGTATATGGTATTCCTCCCCACTCCCAAAATGTCCATGGCCTCAGCTGGGGTAAATACGATGGGAAGCTGTTCCTCCTTGCGCTGCTCCAGATTTTCAATGAATGCTTCATTTCTCATGATAAAATCCCTCCTATGGATTATTTAACACCTTGTTGGTCCTTCCTGTACTTTTCAAACATATATCATTTCAATAGAACACCGGAAACTGCCGATGGTTTTAACCTGGACACAGTTTCCGGTGTTCTGTCATTCTGAAGAAAGTGAGGAGGAACTATCATGCTGAAAACGCTGCTGCTGGTCATCCGTGGAATTATTCTGGAGCTTGTCGATCTGCTGCTCCAGGAGGTTTGCAGCCTGGGGTGATGATGGACGGGAGAAAGGCCATTCAGGACAAGGCCCTGAGTGTCCTTGTTGCTGCTGTGGCCGCGCTGCTCTGTGCGGTCATTGACCATTTGACGAAGGAGGAACATCCATGACCGAAGAAACCTTTACCTGCTCCTGCTGCGGGCATACCTACCCCATGCACGAGCGCACCATCTTTGAGGACGAGGAAATCTGCCCCCACTGTCTGGATACGGAAACCCGCGTGTGCCAGGTCTGCGGGGAGCGTATCTGGCGGGACGATAACGCCGGGGACGAGGACACTCCCCTGTGTGAGCGCTGCTATGAGCGGCACTATACCAGCTGTACCCGCTGCGGTGCGCTGCTCCCGCTGGACAGCGCTTACTACCTCAGTGACGATGCTGCGGATGACGATGATCCGCTGTGCCATGACTGCTATCTGCTGCGGAGCGCGGACAGGGAAATCCACAATTACTACTACAAGCCTGACCCCATCTTCTATGGGGATGGGGAGCGCTATTTCGGTGTAGAGCTGGAGATTGACGGGGCCGGGGAACGGAATGACCGGGCCTGCCAGCTGCTGGACATTGCCAACAGGAGCGGCCATGAGCACATCTATATCAAGCACGATGGCTCCTTGGATGACGGCATGGAGATCGTGACCCATCCCATGACCTTGGCCTATCACATAGCCGAAATGCCCTGGGGTGACGTGGTGGCCGAGGCTCTGCGCATGGGCTACATCAGCCACAAAGCCTGCACCTGCGGCCTCCATGTCCACGTCAACCGGGACGCCTTTGGTGACACTGACGCAGAGCAGGAGGAGGTGATTGCCCGAATCCTGTTCTTCGTAGAAAGCCACTGGAACGAGCTGCTGCGGTTCAGCCGACGCTCCCGTTCTCAGATGGAGCAGTGGGCGGCGCGGTATGGCCGGAAGGACGATCCCAAGGCTGTTCTGGATAACGCCAAGAAGGAGCATTATCAGCGGTATAAGTGTGTGAACCTCACCAATTACAGTACCATTGAGTTCCGAATGTTCCGGGGAACGCTGAAACTGAACACCCTTCTTGCCACATTGCAGATGGTTGACCGCATCTGTGATGTGGCGCTTTATTTGACGGATGGGGAAATGCAGGACTTGACCTGGACGGACTTTGCGGCGGGCTGTACTGCCCCGGAGCTGGTGCAATACCTCAAAGAACGGCGGCTGTATGTCAGTGATCCTGTGACTGCCGCCGAGGAGGTGTGACCATGTGCGCCATCTTCGGAGTGCTGGACTTTCGGGGGAAGCTCACCCCGGCCCAGCGGCGGGCAATCTTACGGGAGTTAGCTAACGCGGCGCAAATTCGGGGCACCGATGCCAGCGGTGTGGCCTATGTGCGGGACGGGGCCATACAGATCCAGAAAGCCCCCAGGCCCGCCAGCAAAATGCGTTGGCGGATTCACCCGGAGGCCCGGTATCTTATGGGCCACACCCGTATGACCACCCAGGGGGCCGCCTCCAAAAATTACAATAACCACCCATTTCCCGGCAGAGCTGGCAGTCAGCCCTTTGCCCTGGCCCATAACGGTGTGCTGTACAACGATATGGAGCTTCGGCGTACCCAGCGCCTGCCTGCCACCAAAATTGAGACGGATAGCTATGTGGCGGTGCAGCTGATTGAGAAATGCGGCAGACTGTCTGCCGACAGCCTATGTCAAATGGCCGAGGCTATGGACGGCACGTTCACCATCACAGTGCTGGACGCAAATGATACGCTGTACTTGGTGAAGGGCAACAACCCGTTGGTGATCCGGCTGTTCCCCGGTCTGGGCTGCTATCTCTATGCGTCCACAGGCGAGATTTTAGACATTGCTCTGGACGGTCTGGGGTGGTCCCAGCAGGCCCAGACTGGTATTCCCATCACTCGGGGAGACATTATGGCGATTGATGCCCAGGGCCGACGCACCATCACCCAGTTTGACGATGTCCGTCTGCGGACACCGGAGTATTTCTGCGGCTGGGGGTGGCCGTGCCGGACTGCGCCTGATGAACCGGATGACTACCTGGAAACGGTGCTGGACTACGGAAAGCACCACGGTGTGCCAGAGTGGGAGCTTCAGCTTCTGCTGGATGCCGGGTACGACGCGTTTGACATTGAACAACTCATTTTCGACAATCCGTTCCGGGAGAGCTGTGTCCGTGAGATCATGGCGGACTTTGGGGTGCGCTGAGATGTGCCAATACTATCATCAACGATACTGATTGCTGATGGGAAGCAGGGTTAAACATATCCTATGTTACGGAAACTCGCAATGAGTAACTCAACACTATTCGAATGGAGGAATCTATCCTATATGGGACTTCTTGCCTTAATTTTGACTGCTGTACTGATGTATCTGTACCACAAGCTTTTCACGGTTGTCTATGTAAATGCGCTCGCTGGTATTCTACGAGAGATCGTAGTCTGCTTCGTCCTGTCAGTAGTGATTCTTGGAATGGTATCTCACGTACTCGGAATCGGATAGAAGCCAGTGGATGGGAAATCGTATACTTATAAGGCATAACGAGGAGGAAATGTGAATGGGAGCATTTCTTGTATTGGCTGCTGCCGCATTCTTGATTTACGCAATGGTCATTGAGCCAAGACGCATTGGCTCAATCATTGAAACCCGCGTGTTCGCAGGAGATCTGTTGTCTGGCCAATTCAGCTATCAAGAAATTGCCGAACTGCTACAGGCAGCGACATGGATCAGGGACAAGAAGGAAGTCAAGCTGAGTGATCCCGGTGAAGATGACCACTCCGGCCTGATCGAAATGGTCTGCAAAGGTGTTACCTATCAGGTGCGCATTGCCTCCTATGGGGAGAACTCGTCAAAGCTGACAGTTTCGGCGGTCTTCAAATCTGAATCCTGGGACATTGAAAGGGTTCGCCGTCTACAGGAAGCGAACCGGATTCGGTGCCGCATCATGGAACGGGCGAACCCCGGTTTCACGGAGCAGCCCCAGAAATACTATGGTGCAATCAAGACACTGTGTCTTCTCCAGTATTGCGCAATCGCGCTGATTGCGGCGTTCCTTTGCTATATAGCGGTGCCCCAGATTCTGACCTGGATCTTGGGTGCTGACGTGGTTCAGGGAATCCACGTTTTGGGTATGATGGTCGTGGTGATCCTGTTTATCTATTCCGGCGTTGCGCTGTCTCCCTATATCATACACACCAGGTCTGAAAAGCTTCTGGACGGTGTTCCGGTACCGCAGTATTGGAGCAATGACGATCTTATGGAGCTGCTGCGGGATAAGTTGCGTATCAGGACAATGCAAAGTCTCTATTTTGATGAAACCGGAAGCGTAGCGATCAAGGGGAAACACGCTGCTTATGTGGTCAGGGTTTCCGCCGAGTGTCCCAGGCTGTCTATTGAAATTCGGGACAGCAATGAGGCGGCAGCGTATCAGGAGGCCGATTATATCCAGTGCTCTATCGCAAAGCTGTTTAATTCTACCCACCCGGAGAATCCTGAAAAGATGTATCAAACGCTGGCTATGATTCGCAGAAGCAGCCTGATGGCGGGAATTTCGGTAGTGGCATTTATTGCGCTTCTTGCCGCGCCGTTCCTGCTTAACCACTTTGGCTCCAGGGGAATCGCAAATTCCTATTTGACGCAGTATAGCGAAACGGTGACAGTCGGTGAGGCATTTGAGGCGTTCTTCGGCGATCCCAAATGGGAGAGTTATAAAGCCGGAGCTCAAGAATATGTGGATTTCACCGGGAAATGTACTTACATGGGTGAAAATGCTACAATGAGGATCACATTTGCCGTCTTTGATGATACGTTTAAGACATTCAAATGCGTCCTGCTCACTGGTGCGCGGCAGACCGGGAAATCCACCATGCTGAAACAGCTCTTTCCCTCCTACAAGTACGTGCCCCTGGATGACCCATTCGTGGAGGATCAGGCAAGAGAAAATCCCGATATGTTCCTGATGCTCAACCCGCCCCCGGTGTTCCTGGACGAGGTTCAGCGCACCCCCGGCCTGTTCCGCTATCTCAAGATGAAGTGCGACGAGAGCGACGAGCGGGGACGGTTCCTACTGTCCGGCTCCCAGCCGCTGGAACTGATGGAGAATGCGTCTGAATCCCTGTCCGGACGGGTGTGCATCGTGGAGCTGTCCGGGCTGTCCCTGCGGGAAATTTCCGGGGATGCGTTCAGCGAACCCTTTGTGCCCACCATGGAGTACATCACCCAACGGAATCAGACGGCCAAGGTCCCCGACAACATCTGGGAGATCATCCATCGCGGCGGATACCCGGAGCTGCAAAACCGGGATGTGGAGTGGTCGGCGTTCTTTTCCAGCTACGTGAAGACCTATCTTGAACGGGACGTGCGAAAGCTGTCAGCCGTCCAGGATCTGGACGATTTCCGCCGCTTCATGGTGGCGGTGGCGGCACGCACTGGGCAGATGCTGAACTACTCCAACATTGCCGATGAGATCAGCAAGGACGCCAACACTGTGAAGCGGTGGCTGTCGCTACTGGAAGCCACCGGCATCGTATACCTACTGGAGCCCTACACGCCCTCGGTGCTGAAACGGGCCATCAAAACACCCAAGGTCTACTTCCGGGATACCGGGCTGGCCTCCTACCTGACCCGCTGGCTCACGCCGGACACCCTGGCCAACGGCGCTATGAGCGGGGCCATGTTTGAGACATTCGTAATCTCGGAGATCCTGAAATCCTACTCCAACCGGGGGATCGACTACCGCTATTGCGTATCCTACTATCGTGGGAAAGATAAGAAGAAAGCCCGGGTTGATGGTGCGGAGGTCAATGTTGAGAGCGAGGTGGACTTGATTATTGAGGAGAACGGCATTCTCCATCCCATTGAGATCAAGAAAAGCGCCAAGGTCACGGCAGATCAGACCGCCGCGTTCACCGTATTGGATCAGGTGCCTGATAAGAAGCGCGGGGACGGGGCCCTGATCTGTCTATGCCCACAGCCCGGAAAGCTGCGGGAGAACGTGTTCCAAATCCCTGTATGGTTCATCTGATTTAGGGATCATGGTGCCCAAATGGTGCCTGCGGCCATCCGACGCAGCATAACGACTAAAATCCCCAGGTGTGAGGAAATGTAAGTTTCTCCACCCTGGGGATTATATTCGATCAGGAAAAGTGACGCTATATTATGATGGATGGCTTCCACACTGTTGAATCCATCCGCATACAGCTTGTGATCGGCGGCACCCCGCCTATAGTCGTCCTCGTAGCCGAGTGCCTCGGCCTGGGCTGCGGTAAGGATTCGGGCTTCCACTCGGCCCTCGTTCAAATACTTCTGTTCAAGATAGTAATTGTATTCCATTATGGCTCTTATAGCCCGCAAAGGTGCTAGGGCGCAAGTTTGCCTTACTATTCCCCATGAAGCAGCGGTGAGTACATTTTCATCAAGGACAATCTCCATAATATTGCCGATCTGAGAATTCAAAGCCACACAGATATGAAGGAGGTCATCTGTCGTAACATTCTGGCCTTTCCCAAGTTTGGCCATTGAAGCAGAACTGACTTTACCGATTTCCTTCAGCTTCTGCTTATTTATCTTCTTATCAATTGACAGTTTCCATAATTTGTAATAGCTGAAATGAATTTAATTATCCTCCAAATCTGTCTCTGCCGACTCAGGTAACGCTTTTATTTCCGGTGTTTCTTCGTTCCATGCTCTGCCGAACAGCTCATGTCCCGACGAAATATTCAATCTGGTGGTTTCCTTTATTATTTCGGGAATCTTGTTCTCATCTGTGTAGGATTCGCCTTTGTCTACCGCTACAAAAAACTGTTTGCTACTCTGCCTGTATAATTCCAGAATCCTCAGCATCACCGGATCTTCGACCTGTTTCACGCTTATGGAATCCTGTACTACAGCAGGAAGCAGCGTTTTTTCAGCAGTCACCAAATCGAACAGGAACATGCCTCTGGTTTGAGAACCGGTACCGACATCATTCGGTGTCGTAAAAATATATTTCTTGGCATTGCTAATTGCAATGGACGGAGCCGTCTTTCTGCCGCTACAGACGATGCTGTTCAGTTCCCGGAGTCGGATATTGATGTCCGTCTGAAGTTCCGCTGTCAATTCTTCAATCATACTGTCGAGTCGCGCCTGTAGCTCCTCGCGTGTGGTCTGCAGCTCATCCTTTTTGACGTAATACTCGTTGGCGTCCCGCAGGTTTTTCATCTCGCGATCAATCCCGGAGTAGCTATCCAGTAATGCTTGTGTTAAATGCGGTGTGGCATTCACTTCAGAAACTTCCCGCTCCAGAACAGAGATTTGGACATCAAGCAATTCCATCGTATCTTCAATTTTCCGCTGACTATCCTTATATTCTGAATTCAGGACGGATTTCAGCTTTCGATGAAAAGCCTCGATCTCTTCAACATGTTTTATGGCTGCATCCGGGAAAAACTCCCGCAGTTCACTATAATCCCGCTTAAAACTGGACTCGTCTATCTCCATATCCGCTTTCATGGCGGTGAGTTGGGAACGTAGCCGCGTTTTTTGCCTGCGTAAGTTAGCAAGCTGGCGTTTCAAATCAGATAGCCTTGCCGCCTGAACGGAATCCATATCCAGAAGATCTTGTGTGCTGCCACGCGCAAGTTCTTCTTTTTTTGCCTGAAGCTCGGCAATCCGGGCTTCATTCTTTTTATAATCTTCCTGCCTTGTAACACCGCGAATGTAATGAAACTTATATGCATTTTTATATGTTTTCTCTTTTGACTCAGCCTCTTCAACCAGCGCTGCAAGATCGCCTACAGGTGCATACTTTCCATAAAGCTGGAGCATACGCCGAATACCGGCCTCCATCGTGTCATTCTGATGCGCTTTCAGCGGGTGCCTTTCATCATAGTTATATCGGCCATAAATCCTGAAGAAGCCGCTGACCAGTTCCCGAAAGCCGGCTCCGAGATTCTGCATTCCATACTGAAGTGACAAGAAGTTACAGTAGGTATCCAACGTGATTTCTTTGACGGACTCATACTTTTCATTGCATTCCATCACTTTCGTATGGTCGCCGGTCGACCGGGAGAAGTAATACGTATTCTCCCCAAACTGAAAGGCGAACTTGATTTCATGGATGCCGATGTTCCGCTCTACGTCGTTGTTCAGCGTTACATAGTCTTTACCACCGAAAACAAAATCGATAATCATCAAAAAGGTGGATTTTCCGATAGAGTTTGAGGCTCTGGACGCGCCAAGAATCGTGTTCAGACCTTTCTCAAATGTGATCGGAGGACGCACTTTGCCGCTGTCCATAAATTTGTCGCAGCGGATTTCAATCAACATAATGCAGCACCCCCAAATGTTCTATCAGTTCTATCTTTCCCAACGCGTACAGACAATCAAGTATATCCATATACTCGCCGATATCTTCAACCTTGGATTTTTAGCTTCTTGTATAGCGAAGCCGGAGACATATCCTGTTCCTTGAGACAGGAGAGAATGACCGGAAACTTTGATATGGTGCTTTCTTTGTATGTGATCACTTTATTCGGGAGTTTCATTGAACACCTCACAATTCTGTACAAAGAAAGAAATCATTGCCTCCAGCGCATCCCGATTGTGGCAGTCAGTCTGGTCTTCCAACCACTTCACCAGTCGTTCGAAGATTTCTCTCTGTGGCATATTAGCTTCATCAAAGGTCTCAAAGCACTGACTGACTTCATTCTGTACCTTCTTAAAACGAAGCAGAGACGTCCTTTCACCCTGCTTAAACTGCATTTCGATGTATCTGTAGTACCGGAGCACCCAATATGTGACTCTATCTTGCAACAAGCCATTGTCATCAGGGATTTTCTTATCTACCCGAAAAGCTTCCCACTTAGTACGATCTATCGGTTTAGGCGGTTTTTTTATATCTGCTATGGCATCGAGAATTTGACGGATGCCTTTTTCTACAGCAATGTCATCCACCTTGTCCTGCAGCGATATATCGTCCCGCTGCTGCTTTTTGATCATAAGAAGCCTGCGATACTCAGTAGCAGACGGTGCAACAAGGTATTCCCCGGCGCAATCTCTGCAAAGAAGGATTTTATTATCCAACAAATCCAGATCATTTGGTGGCGGTGCCACAGCCTTAAAGGAGTTTTGCTGAATAAGATCTAGCCATGCGGGAACAGGGGAACAACCTCATACTTCTTAAGTGGGTGCCCCTTTACTGTTTTGACGAGCTTATCTCTGCAGAGAGGGCAACGCATATTACACTCCTGAAGGAGCGGAAAGTCTTCGTGTTTTACAGGTTCATTTTTATCGATATTCTGGGCTGCAAGTGCAGCCTTTTTCTTTTTTGCAGAAATTCTCTTTTTAGCAAAGCTGAAGATGATGTTCCGGAAAAGATATGCTGTCTCTTCTGGAATGTTCGCACGGTTCATGTGCGGACAGTGATCCTTTAGCTGCTGGTAAATCAATTCTTGTGCATCGCTGCCAATACTATTGATATAACTCACGAAGAGCTCTGCGTCTACATAACTCGTAATCTTTGGCGCAAAGCGAGTCAACTGGCGATCACCCGTGAAGTACGCCTTAAATGTCGGATCGCCGGGATCATCTATCGGATTCGGATCTACATCGTCCGGGATATCTGTAATTTTCTTGAAGAGTTCTCTTGTAAAGCGGGCAGGATTTGATCCTTTCGCAAGAATGCCCCATAAAGTATTTGCAAACTCGCTAAACTCCAAAACATAGCCCTCCTTTACAAAACGTATCTCAACGTATCCCGACGTATCCAATCGTTCGATCACTTTTTTTCAAAGCAACTATACTATGCCTCGGACAGTCGGGAATTCCTTTTAACCACGAATAATTAAAAGGTGCAATTAGATTTTATCACAAAATGTTGTGATAATCAACGAGTCACTTGCAAACCGAGAAATATTTTCGCGGCAGAGGTTAAAAAGTTTAGCTCCGATTTCCACAGTGTATTGGGTGCTGCGCAGCGATGATCCCGCACTGCGAACAACAGAATAACGCCAGCTTCTCGGCCACCGGAGGACGAGCAAGCCAATTGAACGGAGTTTCCGTAAAGATTAACATTGCTCGTCCTCGACGACCTTGCTCTGCATCTTCTCAAACCTCCGTTACCAACCAGAACGGAGGTCTTATCATGTCAAAACAACGTTTTTCCCCTGTCCGGCCCAACCCGGATAACATCCACGACATAAACCTTATCTATTTGTGCTGAGACGATATGACAGTAAGGAGGCAAAAACATGAGTGAATTCTGGAGCGCGGCATATTCGGTATGCAAAGTAATTGGCAATTGGTACTGGGGCGGATTTGATGGTCTGCTCTCCTCGCTCGCCGTGTTTATAGTGATCGTCCATATCACAAACGGTATGTGTGCAATTATTGACCGAAGGCCGATTGGCAGAGTTGGTATTCAGGACATTCTTAAGAGCGCCCTAATTTTTATCTTGGTTGGGATTGGGAATATTCTTGATACCAATGTCCTTACAAACACATCCACTTTGCGCACGGCCGTGATCCTTTTTTATCTTTCAGTCGAGGGAAAGATTCTTCTGGAAAATATAGTACATCTTGGCCTTCCAGTACCAGAACAGTTAAGAAAGGCACTGGAACAGATGCGGCAGAACAGAATTGACAACACATAGCCTAAGTATATTGTAATCAAGACCGCTCCGAACTGAACGGAGCGGTCTTGATTACAATATACCTCAATAATCTGTCGAAGTTCAGGTAAACCACCAAATTTGAACGACCCTACCCAATCCGAACAGCTTGCATGAAACTGACGGATTTAGTAGGGTCGTTTTATGGCTGAAAGCCTTGATATGAAAAGGTTTTGGACTTTTTTAGCTGGTACATCCCATGTCATCAGTCAAATACAAACAGAGCAAAATCAAAGCGCAAAACGTGTAATTGTGGAAGTTCGAACCCCTGCTGACATCACTTTGACCTTTTCATTCGCAGGCTCTCATGAACATCCCCGCCATCTGGCACGGTGTTCGGTTTTTCGATGTGCCGTGCGGTCGTTGTATGTTATGAAACTTAATCTCTTTTCAAACCAAGAGTGTTGCTCTGCTTATTTCGGAGTATGTGTTGTAGAAGATTCCGCGAAAGACATTTATGGCTTCGCAAAGAATGTGGTCGTCATACTAATCATAGCGCAATTCCAATTCATGTAGCTCCTTTTTCAAAGGGGTTTGAGCAGTACAGTTGACCATTTATAAGATCGCCGTCATATTTTTCACAAAGCCTATCAAAGGAAGTGCTTCTAAATGGTTTTCGACTAAAGGCCCTTGCCAGGCGAATCGCTGGCAAGGGCCTTCCTTTATTAATAGGTTTCGATTTTATATCTTCTTAAGTAGACGGTCCTCTGCTGATACGTATTATGCAAAAGAGCGTTGGGACAATCGACAATAAGATCGGGAATGGACGCTTTCGCAAGGAACTTCTCATCCATCGCAAAGGCATATTCTTTTTTGATAATTATGGGGATACCGTTGGAAAGGCGGTAAAAATGATTTTGGAAAGCCTGCTTGGTTTCTTTGCCGTGAAGAAGTGCCCCTTTGTCATCCAGGAAAGCCGCCCTATAAAATTCTTCGAGGGGCAGCTGTTTTGTCATGGAGTATTCCTCAAAGCGGAAAGAGTATAATTCTTTCTCCAAATCAGTGTTTTTAATTTCCAAGATGGATTTGGATCCTATTTTTTCAATGACCTTTCGGAATTTATCATATGCAGTGCAGCCTTTCATTTCCTCTGCGATTTTGGCTTCGCCAAAGGCCGCGCAGGAGATATCGCTGTCGTCCGGCTCGTTTTCCCTCTTGTCCAAATCAAAAGCCGAGTATTTAGTCAGCCTTGATAATTCCATTTTGCATAAATCCCACGCAGAAGCTGACAGGTAATTATAGTGTGCAAACAATTCCGTCATGATATACGCATCCGTGAACTTTAGGTAAGCATCAATTTTCCCGTCTTTACAGACAATATCCAGCAGCCCGTCGCCATCGTTTTTGCACTCTTCCGTGCCGAATACGCCATATTCCTTCGTCTGGGTCAATCGGACTCTGGCCCAATGCAGCAGCATAAACTCCAGGGCGGAGACATATTTGCTCATAATCATCTGGGTATAGGCCAAGTATTTATTTTGAAAGAACTGATCGACGCAGCCCACAGCCTTGGGCTTCACGCCCACAAGGTAGTCGACAATTTCCCTGCCGGAGTCGGGAGAATCATAGTCCTTGTGCCTGAAAACCGCCATAGTCAGGCTGCTCAAAAGCACACTGATATCCATAAAGCCATAGCTTGTCCCGGAAAAAGTCGAATCTCTCAGAAGGTAGTCGATATTATCCGCGTCGAGCTCCGAGTGAATGATCTGTACCATAGCGGAATATTTTTTTGCATAAGGATATGCTTTTGCAGTTTCGCCGTATTCATAATTCCCAATTACAATGGCGCCAATCAGCTCCAGCAGGTCCTTTGTAAACCTCTCCACATCCTCCTGGGAAAAAACCTTCTTGTTCCGCTCTTCCTCCGGGACAAACTCAGGCCGGATATATGTCGTTTCAACGCCCTCGTTGACCTCCGCATAGGTAATCAGGGACTCTATAATTGTATCCCGAATGGATGAATTGCTGACTATAATCGACCTTCCGATGGCCTCGTGATGATAATCCTTAGAGCCTGAGTAGTCGTTTTCTGCGTAATTTACGGTTTTCCGATATGTGTGAGCCTCCGGGTCGTCTAATTTGCGGGGATACAGATATTCGGGGCACCCGATAAGATCTTTGAGGCAGTTTACAGCCGGCGTGAACTCCTCCTTGCCATAGATGTACTCATTTTGCAGCTTATAAGCCTGCTCTATATTGTGGGACATAGGGTAGTGCCCGATATCATGGAGCATGCCGGCGAGACGGATAATCTGCGTTTCCACATCGGAAAACATCAAATCCGAATCGACATTCTCGTTGATATGCCTTACCATTTCCGAGGCCATGTGCATTACGCCGATGGAATGAACATACCTGTTATGCAAGGCGCAGGGAAAGACTAAATTTGTGAATCCAAGCTGTGAAATATTGTGTAAACGTTTGAAAAGCGGAAGCCGTTCTAACTTCCGCTCAACAAAGGTAATCCCGATATGACCGTAGACGTTATCGAGTATATGATCCGCGATTTTTAACTCGAACGCAGTTTCATTCTCTTTTATTTTATACTCTTTATTCCCCATAACTGCCCACCTTGCAAAAATATCACGCTGTGATCAGGCCGACGCTGGCTAAGCAGTTCCATGCCTCTAAATTTTGCTGCTCATTTCCAAACGAGGACTTTCGGATCTGCAATTCCCGGTTTACCTGGTCGAAGTCCCGTCCGGGAAGGACGGTGGTGCCAATATATAACAACGATCCAAGCAATTCCAGATCGTCCGCAGGATTGTCGTTCTGACGGATATAGTCGGAAAACACCTGGCCCACCCGGTCCAGCGGAGCCAGCAGGCACGCGGGCAAAAGCTCTGCCAGGGACTTCAGAGTTTCTTGATTCTCCTGGTAATATCTCGCCACCAGGTCGGCCTTGGAATCAAGGCCGGAGAGGAGCTCCTGAAACTTGCCGGAGAAGGGGCCTCTTCGGTTCCAGGTGAAGCAGTACGTATTTAGCAGCTTCAGTCGGCTCAAAGTATAGCCAATTTTTTGCGCTTGCACATGGTCTATGCTGATATTTTCGGCATCTCGGTTTGAGTCTTGAAATTGATAGTCATTTTGAAGAACGTGTCTGTACGTCAACAAAAACAACCTTTCATCATAATTCAACTCAGTGATCGGAATTGATGTATTCACAATAAAATGCCTCCTCAAATAAAGTCCAGCAATTTTCGATAATTAGGATGGGACATAGATGTCTATGGCCATGTTGCGCGCGTACTTAATCATAGATTCTGCCCCCCAATGCCTGTCCTTATTACAATTCATCAGAATTGACGGACAATCATAGGGATAAAAATAAGCGCGTCCAGCCGGAAGCGCTCAGCCATTTAGGAATCACTCCTTCAACTACCTAAAATCAAAACTTTCAAGATGCTCTCTTGACATACATCGAAAGTGTGCTATATTTGAAACAAATGCTTAATATGCTTTTTGTCATTATGAACGTCAAAAAGACATCGTCACTATTTTTAATTTATCTACACACAATGCATATAGCATTGTACTATGAATAGAGTCGTTTTGCTACAGGAAATTTAGAGAAACTTGGAAAAATTTATTGGTTGACCATAAAAGTTTTGACAAGTGTCATTACCACAATATATTGAGGTTGTGACACGATTAGATGTGTATATATAGAGAATATGGTTTGCATAACACAGCTTCATCTTATCTTCAATAATGAAAAATTCTATAAAATGACGAAAACATTTTGACAGAAATCGACATCACAATTTGATGCCAATCCCTTTGTCTCCGGCCTTTCATCGAGACGACGGGGCGGCTTGGCATACCTCAGAAACACTTTGCGGGCGGCAGAATCCTCGCCAACAAACAGGCGGAAATCAAGGCGGCAATGTGCTGGATCTTTTCCGCTATGTGCCCGTACTGATCCAGAGAAACTTCCGTAATGATAGTGCCAAAGCTGACCGCGGCGGCAACGCTGGCCCGACGGAGACTCCGCCAACACCTCGATCCTTCCTGTGGTGCCGTATTTTCACAGGTCAAAGTACTCCGCAATAAAACCAGTTTTCTGGGATATCGTGCTCACCAAGGGCATAACTCTCATGCTCACGTTCTTTGCAACTCACTTGTTAAAATTTTTCTTTTCCACATTGTCCTCTCCTGTTCTCTGTCTATATGTTAAGTGGCGGCTAATATATTTATTTTATAATGAATCGGGCAGAAAATCAATTGGCCAATTGGGGATATGGATAGGAAAACTTTATATGAATTGGCAGGGGTATTTTGGAAAGATTTTTCTGGGCTGTCCAAAATACCCCCGCCTTTTTCATCCATCGGTTATAATATTCAAGTTCTACCTGATCTGGAGCTCGATATTAAAACTTTTGATGAGGTTTGGTGCAATTGGAAAAGTTGATGTACTCGTCAATAGATGTCCTCAACTCCGATTCTGGCCGATATGGATGCCGGGACACCTCTTCGGCCTTTGACATCCCGAAAAAGCTTCGGCCACTGCGTTATTATAAGGACAAGCAGGAGTGGAAAAAGATTACTTGACTCCCAATGCTCGAAGCAGTTTACGAAACTTATATGCAGTGTACTGTCCTCCTTGATCGCTATGATTAGCTCCTATTAGGAAAACACACTGTCAAAAGGGGTTTTGCTTTGGCGGGGGTCAGCCCGCCTCGGCGGTATCGGTGGTGTTGATTTCAATATACTCGGCAATCTTGCGGAACTCGTCCGCGAACTTGAAATGAACGCTGATATTGCCGTTTTCGTAAACCTTGATGTGGTCTACCAAGTCCGTGAGGATTTCACGGGTCAGCGTTTCGATGCTTTGATACTTTGCAAAGGCTACCAGCGCGGGGTGTTCCTTGTCAACGCCGTTTGCCAGCTCCGCACGTTCAGCCGTCAGCCGGGCCAGCACGTCCGAGAGGTCAGCGGCCTGCCGTTCATAATCGGCTTTCATATCCCGGTATTCCTGCTGGGTGATTTCTCCGTCTTTCCAATCCTGATACAGTGACTGCTTATAGCGGGTTATCCTGGTCAATTCCTTTTCCTTTGCGGCAATCTGGTCGTTAAGGCGGTGGGATTGACTTTTTTTCAGCGGGGCCGAATTGATACGGGCAATCA
>JAAVHX010000003.1 GCA_014799475.1 Clostridiales bacterium
GATAATACTCAATTATCAGTAGAAATACATAATCAGCCATCCGCTGAGGTGATAGAGTCTTTTTATCTTTTACTTAAAATAGTATAAGGATGCGAGAATAGTATGCCACTAACTAAAGAGGAATTTCTTAATCAGTTTACACGTCAGGCACTTGATGAAAGAATATCACTTTTTGTGGGCGCCGGTGCTTCTGTCAATGCGGGATATCCATCTTGGCTCAATTTGTTTAAGCCCCTTGCTAAGGAGCTTGGGACGGTATTGGATGAATCTACCAACTATTACAGGCTTGCGCAATATTACTCTAATAAATTTGGGCCAGCCGAACTTCGAAAGCGAATCAACGATATAATTAACAAAAATGATTTTCATAGTCCTCTAATTAGTGAGCTCATTGATGTTGGTTTTACAAACATTTGGACTACAAACTTTGATAATGTTTTGGAGCTTAGCTACAAGAATCGTAATGTTTTAATTAATAAAGTATTCAGGGATGCAGATCTATCTAATGTGGAGCTCAACAAACGAATCAATATTTATAAAATGAATGGCGATATAACAAATTTGGACGGAATTGTTGCTACACAGAAGGACTATGAAGAATACTCAGACAGTCATCGCATGATGTTAATGTTTTTCAAAAGAGAATTGATTTCTAGTACTTTTTTGTTTATAGGGTATAGTTTTACAGACAATTTAGTGATGGATTGTCTGAGTGAAATTACACGATATCTAGGCGAGGCTGCGCCATATCACTATACAATTATGAAGGAGAACAAATCTGACCAGTATTTTAGCCACTTCATTGACGATCTAGAACGCAGATATCATATTCGTGTTCTTCTTGTAAAGGAGTATGCAGATATACTCCTTGTATTGAGCGAGCTAAATAACAGAATACGGAATAAAAGAGTCTTCATATCTGGAGCATTCCGTTCTTTTGATCAAAAAATTGAGGAATATTCCCACAATCTGTCGCGCAGTATAACAACGCACCTTTTGGCCAACGATTATCGAATCATAAACGGCATAGGCAGACATTTTGGAACGCATATTATTGGGTATGCAAATGAGTATCTTGCAAAGAAAGGGATCAAAGATAAGGAAAAACATATCATTGTCAGACCATTTGTTGGCCTGGGAGAAAAATCTTTGGAAGACAAAAAGAAACTGCGGGAAGAGGTTATTAGTGGATGTGGTTCAGCAATATTTGTCTTTGGAGACTATGATCCACATGCCCCCAACCCCAACAGTGGAGTTAAAGAAGAGTTCGAAATTGCCTTGGAAAATCATAAAACAATTATACCCATAGCATATCCAGGTATGAGGTCGGAAATAATTTGGAGCGAAATGAAAAGCAATCTAACCAAGTATCCATACTTGGAAAAAAGTATAGATTCGCTGACGTCCAGCAGTGATACAGAAGATCTGGCAAGAATAATTGTCTATATCTTGGATTCTGTACAGGATGTAAAGTAATAATTAATCAATATGCATAATGAATTTTCTAGTAACCATAGTTCTCTATAATCTACTGTTAGATTAAGGAGAGTTTCCGTGAATAACCTTTCGAATGCATTGATGGGCACTTCATATAATTGGGCTGCAGTTAGACCACAAGACTCCACAATAATAATATAGGTGGCATACAGTAATGCAACTCTACTGTTGAGGTTTGCATTATCTATTTGAATGTATCTATTTAATAAGGAGTCTACTGATCCCGGAAGATGCAAGTTGGAATTTATGATTTCTTTAATAGTTCTGTATTTATAACTACTTAACATATCTTGTGTAATCTTGCATGCTATGTGATTACATATCTCCAAGGTACCAGTAGTACGATCAGCTTCTTTAAAGATTAACTTTCTGATCCATTCAAACACAGGGGGAATATTACTGGGATTCAATTCGTATAATACAGGAAATATAACGACCTCGCTTCTAGCATACCTTGATTTTAGTATTTCAATTTCTTCTGTTGCACATGCTGATTTAATAGTATTTTTGGATAGAACGATTAGTGCATATCTACATTTTCCGGCACCTTCCTCAAGGTTTTTCTTGATGCGATTATCCCCCATTACCATCTCATATCTATCATACCAAACATTGATACCATAGTTTTTAAGGTGATAGACAAGAGGCTGTACAATATCATATCGATCCTTAGCTGAAAAGCAGATAAATAGTTTTTTTGAGAAGTTTTCCATATTTACCTCTGAACTTATTTAATCAAGTATTTATTTATCCAAGATGCAATACCGTTGTCATTATTTGTGTCCGTGACATAATCGGCGATTTTTTTAAGACTGGGAATGGCATTTCCCATAGCCACGCCCGTACCAACGATTTTTATCATATCCAGATCATTTATGTCATCACCAAAAGCTATAATCTGAGTAAGAGGAATGCCAAAATATTCTGATGCTCTTTTGGCCGCATTTCCTTTATTCGCACTTTTATGGCCAATTATTACGTCGCCAAATATTGTATAGTAGAATGTGCTTTCTGAAGTCATATACTTTTGCAATGGAATAGACAATATATTTTCTGATTTTAATCGAATGCGTTGAACATCCAATTCTGGCAACTTATTGAGACTACATACGTTCCTGTTCCCTGAATCCATATGACATATTTCTCTGCGTGTACTTGAAAAAACCCACGGTTCTTGATATACATCAATTACCACATCAGAAAAATCCTCATCTAAACTTTGCAATATTGAAGCTGCTTGTGTGTATGGCAATCCGTTGTTCTCTATTAGTTGGTTTTCCGCATAAATTACCGCTCCGTTATAGAAAGCGATAAAATCGCATGGCAATCCCTCTAGAAGCCTAATATTTTTCTTTGATCTAGAGCGTGCAGTAATGAAACCTATATAGTATCCTTTGAGTTTACAGGATTTTATAATATTCGCAGTTATAGTGGATACGATACCGTCAGAAGTTAACAATGTCCCATCCAAATCGAAGAGAATCATTCGGTGCATCATTTCATTAAGTTGCCCCCGCTATAGAATGACAGACGAATGAGATATGTATACTCAGTTGGCTACATTATGTGGAACACATATCTCATTTAGTATCCTAAGTGTTGAAGAGTATACTTCATCAACATCTTGGTTAGCATCTATTCTTAAAATAGAGTACTTTTCGTTGGGGATCATAACCTCATATCCCGCTTTTTTCTTTATCAAGGACTCCATACTCTCGCTATAATGTGGTAATGTCCCAGTTCTTCTATTTCTCTCCGCAATCCTTTGGATAGCGATATCAACATCAACATCAAAATAGATCCCCAAATCAGGGATGGGCATACAATCCAGCGCTCTTGACAGACAACTATATGAAGGCTCAAGAAAAATGTCAGTAAATAATTTGATACAAATAACATATCTGTCAAGTATTACATTCGTACCACTGTCTAACAGAGGCCATACCATATCAAACATTTTATAAATCACGCTGCCTATATGAAGCATATGTTTAAACTCACGTGAAAAGAGGTTCCCTCTGGAAAAGTGCAGCTTGCGTTCCGCCCTATATAGCTCTTCTTCGAACACGGCATTTGTCAGACAAGATGTATACACTGTATTATCTAATCCGCTGTTTTCTAACATTTTTAAGATGGTAGATTTTCCGCTTCCATCTATACCAAATAAAAAGATTAATTTCCCTCTCATTTCACGAACCTCTTTTAATGGATAATTGAGTATTATCATTCGCATAAGTTAAGCCGGCTACCGAAAACTCGGTGGCCGGCTTGGCAATTTATAGTGAAAATGTCATTTTACCCCTCGGGTGCTTTTCTGCCAAAAGCGCAGTTTGCTGATAGGCTGTGACATGGGTATAGATTTGGGTCGTGGAAATAGAACTGTGCCCCAATAGAGATTGGATGTACCGAATGTCCATCCCGGCTTCCAAAAGCGATGTCGCAAAGGTATGGCGGAACATATGTGGAGTTACATGGTATGAGGAACCAATTCTTTTCAAATATCGCTGGATGATTCGCCGAATCGACTGCGTGGAGATTGGATGACCCTGCCGATTCAATAAAATCGCACCAGTGTGTTGTATTTCTTTGGCAAATTCATTGCAGTAAGTTTTGGCGAGATTGATTAATTCTGGCGTGGTGATTTGAATCATCCGTTCCTTTCGGCCCTTTCCATTGACCAACAAGCGAAGTTCGGACTCCCCAAGCAGAAATGTCTCAATGGACAAACTACACAGCTCGGAGACCCGAAGTCCAGTACTGAACAGCAGTTCTAAAATCAAAATATCCCGCAGGACATTCCGTCTGCCCGGCGAATAATCATCGTAGGCGCTTTGCAGCAAATCATGGACGATTTGACTTGGAATGGTTCGGGGAAGTTGCTTGGGAGATTGTATGCGGATGTGGAGTTTATGAAACGGATTTTCTTGCAACGCTCCGCTAAATTCCTGTTCATGATAGAAAGCACGAACACTGGCCAGCTTCCGTTTGACTGAGCGCGGTGCAAAGTTCTGGTTGAGATGCTTGATGTACTGATTGAGCAAATCCCTATCTGCCCATTCAAGCTTTGTAAACTCCGCAAATTGCCATAAGTCTATTCGATAGGCTTTAATAGTGTCTGGCGACAGATTTCTTTCGTACTCGCACATTCCAAGATATTGGTTGATAGATTGTGATAGCGTTTGCATAGCATGGCCTCCATAGATTAAATTTCACAAAAGCTATTATGGAGACAATGTTGTTGCTTGTCCAATCCAAAAGCATACAGAGAAATGGCGCACAGCGCCGGAAAGGAGGGGAACCCATGAATGTCAGGAAACCAACCGATTACAGCGCCATGTTCGTGGCTCTAAACGAGCTGGTGGCGGCAGACTTGCCGCATGCGACATTGGCCGTCTGGTCAGCAGCAGGCCGGAAAAAGGTGCGGCTGTGGCAGCTGCGGAGTATCTGCATAGCACATACCCTGATACCGCTGGGTTCTCTCCCCGGAACCTGCGGCGGATGAGGGACTTCTACCGCACTTATGAGAGCGAACCGAAGGTGATGGCAGCGGCCATGACCATCGACTGGACACAGAACATCGTTATTCTGGAAGCGGAGCTAACACTCCAGGAGAAATGGTGGTATATCCGGGCTGTCCAACAGTTCGGGTGGTCCAAGCTGCAGCTGGCAGAACAGATCGCGTCCGACGCCCATTTAGATATCCCCCTCGACTTAGAGCCGGAAGTGTGTTATACTGAGGAAAACAATGTCACGGAGTGTGTGAACGATGACAAGGATCCTCTTTATCTGCACCGGCAACATATGCCGCAGCCCAATGGCCGAGTTCGTGATGAAGGATCTGGTGAAGAAGGCCAGACTGGAAACACAGTTCCACATCGAGTCCGCCGCCACCAGCACCGAGGAGCTTGGCAACCCGGTCTATCCCCCGGCCCGCAGGAAGCTGGCCGAGCATGGAATCGAATGCGCCAGGAAAACGGCGCGGCAGCTCACAAATGCCGACTACGACAAGTACGACCTCCTGATTGGGATGGACCGGGCCAACCTGCGGAATATGCACCGCATCTGCGGCGGCGATTTCGCCAACAAGATGCACCTGCTGATGGAGTTCACAGACCGCCCCGGCGATGTGGTAGACCCGTGGTACACGGACGACTTCGAGACCACCTGGCGGGATGTGCTGGAGGGGTGCAGTGGCCTGCTAAAACAACTCACTCATCGTTAATGAAACTATAAAGCAAAACAGAGGTGTTAGCCATGAGTGAACAGTTAAACCCGCAAAATAGTGATTTCAATAAGATTATCGCTATCATTGAGGATTCCCGCAGCCGGGCAATCAAAGCGGTCAATGCGGAACTTATCCGAATGTATTGGAATGTCGGTGAATATTTGTCCGCCCTCTGCGCGAATGCGGCATTTGGTGATAAGGTAATCGACGAAGTCGCAGCTTACATTGCGGACAGCGGCACGAAGGTCAAGGGGTTCAACCGCCGCGGCCTGTACCGCATTGAACGACCCTACCCAATCTGAACAAATTGTTGTCAGTTATTCGGATCGGGTAGGGTCATTCTTTACCCGTAACCATTGTGTTTCAAAGGTTACAGACTTTTATGCTCAGAACATTATCTGTCACTGGTTGAAAGCAAACGATTCAAAATCAGAGTACAAAACGTGTAAATGACGGAATCTGAACCCCTCATATGTCAGTTTGCTTGGCAGCATTTTTACAATAAGGAATTGCATTTCCCGACAACATCTGGTAAAATAAACAAAATTTCGCCATGATTACTGCGGGAGAGAGATTAAGATGAAGAATGCTGAACAATTAATATCAGAATTGAGAGGTCTCTACCTTGCCAAACATAGATACGCCAATTTTGGTGATGTACTCCTCTCCATGGAGTCCTGCGGAATTCGGGGTATGTCTGCATCTGTTAACTTTGACTTTCCTATAACTGTTATAATCGGAAAAAATGGATCTGGAAAGAGCACTTTAGCGCAATTGGCTTTATGTTGCTACCGATACAAGCATCCTGGAGCTCCTTCCCACAATATGAAAGATTACTATAATTTAGGAAATTTCTTTATAAGATCCAATTTAGATCCTGAACCTTATACTTCTAATGCTTATCTAACGTATTCGTATGCAATTCCACCTGAAGCTCGCGGGATTGAACAGATGTCCCTCTTTGCTCCAAATTCAGATTCAGTTTGTCATGCAAAAGAAAATACCATAAAAAAGAAGAATTCTGATTGGGGAGGATATGTAAAGCGTCCTGATAGAAAATGCATTTACTTTGGAATGGGATTCTTTGTCCCGCATCACGAAATGGGCGATAGAATCTATTTAGATCCCAAAACCAGCGTTTGGGAAAAAAGAGATTTTAGTGAGCGCAGCTTAAACTATTCAGCCGATATATTAGGCTCTCCATATAATGCAGTGGAAGTTGCAACAATTATTAATCAAACGAAGGCTGCAGAAATGGGATTTGCAACTCGTTTTGGGGCAAGATATTCTGAAAACCATATGGGATGCGGTGAAGGCAGACTCATTCGAATGATCGATGCAATCGAAAATGCACCAGAGAAGAGTCTGATTGTAATAGAAGAACCAGAAACCGCTCTTCACCAAGATGCTCAACATAATTTAGCGGTTTATTTTCTTCAAGTGTGTAAAAGGAAAAGGCATCAGATCATTGTAACGACCCATTCACCTTCAATTGTTGACGTCATGCCTATGGAAGCCCGAAAAAAAGTTGAGCGAACCAGTGAAGGAACAGTGGTTGAAGATAATCCAACAATTGCAGAAATCGTCGCAGATTTATCAAATGGACATCAGAAGTCATTGCTTATTTATGTGGAAGATGAATTTTCAAAAAAACTTTTGGTGGAGATTGTCCGAAAATTTGCTTCTGAGCTATTTAGAGCCATATCTATAGCACCTGTAGGCGATAAAGGCGCTGTATTACAAGCTGTGCGGTATACACGTAAACACAAAGGTATCAAAACGATTGGAATTCGTGATGAAGCAAAAACTGCAAATGAACAAGATCTAATGTTTGCATATCCTTCTAATGTTGCACCAGAATGCGAAGTGTTTCAAAATCAATTTGTGTCGGATTTTCTCCATCAGCAATATCATATTGATCTTTCCGAAATCATAAGAACAACGAAAGATCACCACGAATACTCAAATAAGATAGCTCAACAATGCAATGTAGGTATTGAAACAATTGAAGTCCAGTGTATTCAAGCATATGTCAGTCATCAGGAAAGCACAAAATTTATGCCACTAATAAGCCAGATAAAAAAATATTGTTAGTTCATGCGTTTTGATTAGCGTGAGCATTTCAGGCAAGCTTTTCTGGGCTGTCCTAAAATTCCTGCTTTGTTTTAGTTGCTAAACGCCGATAGCTTCGAAAACCGATATATAGAAGCAGATATGGTTCTGCATCTTTTTTGTCAACACAAGACAACGACAAAAATCGACAGGTTTCGACAAGAAACCTGTCGATTTGCTTTCTATATAGTACGCTTCTATGGTGCCTTACTCAAGAATTCACAGCAGTTTTGCCGCAAGCGTCAAATCGTCTGATATAAACGAGGAGAGCCGCAGCACTGATTCATTTCAGCGTTGCGGCTCATTCAAATTATGAAGTTCGGCAGTCCAACGGAGCATTTGCCGGGAGCAGGGATTCCGCCCAGTCTTCCACGTTTCGGTCTAATCCTGGGGCGTTTTTCAAAACCCAGGTCAAATAGCGGAACGGGTCCAGGCCAGTCTCCTTAGCCGTCTCAATCAAGCTGTAGATCACCGCGCTGTCTTGTGCGCCCAGCGGGGTGTTGGCAAACAGGAAGTTCTTTCGCCCAATCACAAAGGTCTTGATGCTGCGCTCGGCCCGGTTGTTGCTCAGCTCCAGTCGTCCATCCTCCAGATAGCGCAGGAGATAGGGCCATTGCTCTTTGAGATAGTGCAGTGCCTTGCCTAAGACGGACTTGGGTGCGGCGGATACGGAATCTGTCCATGCCAAAAGCGCGTCTAAAATCGGCTTTTCCTCTTTCAGGCGCTGTTTTGTCCGTTCCTCTGGGGAGAGGTTCTTAAACCGCTCCTCCCAAGCGAACAGTTTATTGCAATATTCCAATCCGGCGAGCGCCGCCGTGCCCTCCCGTTTGTCCGGCAGCAGGGCGTTAAGCGCCTCGTCGAACTTCCTTCGGGCGTGGGCCCAGCAGCCAACCACCCGGATATTCCCCGGCAGCTTATGGTAGCCCTGGTAGCCGTCCGCATGGAGGTACCCGGAAAAGCCCTCCAGAAACTTCGCCGCGTGTTCCGCCTTCCGGCTGGGCTGATACTCGTAGAGCACAATGGGCGGTCCATCCTCCCGGCCAGTCCGGTACAGCCACATATAGCTCTTAGCCTGGGCCTTCTTCCCAGGCTCATGAAGCACCTGGAGGGTGGTCTCATCGGCATGGAGCACCTCGCACTTCACCAGCTGCCGGTGCAGTTCTTCATACACCGGCAGCAGATGATCCTGCGCTGCCCGCAGCACCCAGTTGGACATGGTCTGCCGGGACAGCTTCACCCCTTGCCGCGCCCACTCCTGTTCCTGCCGGTACAGCGGGCTGGCCATTACGAATTTCTGCGTCATGATATGGGCGATGGCTTCCGGCGAAGCGAAGCTGCCGGGGATCACAGACGGCTCTTTCGGCGCTTTCTTGATGGGCGTTGAAATGTCGTTTTTCTCGCAGTTCTCGCAGGCATAGGTATAATATACATCTCTGCGCAGGATGGCCTTGGCCGGGATCAGCTTCAATGTCTCCCGCACCTCTGTTCCGATCTCTCGCATCAACTCTCCACACTGCGGGCATACCCGCTCCTCCTCGCTCAGGTGGTGCTCCACCACCTCCACGGGGATATTATCCGGTACGACGTCCTTCACGCTGCCGGACTTCTTCCGGGTGTGGGCAGCCACTTGGGTGGCCTTCTCCGCCCCCGGCGGGGCGGCATAAGCCTCCGCCTCATTGAACAGCAAACTCATTTGCCCGTCCAGCTGCTCCCTGGTTTGCTCACTGGACGCGCCAAACTGCTTCTTCTTCATCAGGCGCAGCTGTTCCATCAGCCACTCGTTTTGGCTTTTCAGCTCCTCATATTCCGCACGGGAGATCGTGATCGTCTCCGTGGTTCTTGTCCCCTGTTGTTGCTCTCTCATAGTTTTAATATACCATAAAATTCGGCAGAATACCAGATTTTATCCCACTAAACAATGTTCAGTCCGGACACTGTCTTGTGTGCCTTTGGCTGCTCCATGCTTAGCCCCTCCATCAGCCATCGGTACTGCTGTGCCGTGAGCTGCCGCGCCTCCTCGCCGTTCCTCGGCCATTAGAAGCTCCCACTCTTCAAGCGCTTATGCAGATGCAGAAAACTTTTACGACCGATTTCTTGACGGGCAAACGGGAAAAGAACATTGGCCAGCTTGCCTCGTACTTGGTTGAAAATGCCCATGAGCCGATTATTGGCCAAGAGACGTTTAAGCTGGTACAACGAATGAAGAAAAACATTAAAAAACATCAGGAAGTGTACCAAACTTCGGAGCCACTTGGAGAGATAATGCTCGGATAAAACTTTTCCAGCAAGTTTCTCTAAACGTTGTAGTATTGACAGACTATTTGTCAGTAGGTAAAATATCCATATATAGTAGAGGTAACCACCCATGACAGGCCGAAAGCTCAAGTCAAAGTGCTGTTAATATATTATATTTCAGTGGGAGAAACCTTTTACCACTAAAAGAAAGAATATTGGTAATTTATGAAAAGCGCGGTTACAAGAATTGATTGCATCTGTGACAATAATCACGCCATATTCAAAGAGGTAGACACATTATGAGCAAAAAGAGCCAGGAACGACGTGAGCGGCACAAAATTGTACAAGCCGATGATTACTTTTCTAATGGCATATTTGAAATTGCTCGCTATGGTGCGAATACCTTGATGAAAAGCAACCGTACTCCTGAGCAGCAACAAGCCCATATGGATTATCTACATGGGCAGTATCCTGCTAAATATGAAGCTATCTCCCAAGAAATCAGAAGGCTAAAAGAAAAGGTCATGCGATGCGATCCCTATGATTTGCTGATGTATTTGCGGCAAAAAGCTCTTATGTTTCAAATCAACATTTTCAGCGAATCAGAATATGAAAAGGATGCAAATGCTCTCATGCGAGCCCAGGAATATGTGCAAAGTATTCTAGTTTCAACAGACGGTGTATATAGTCGCACTGCACCTAAAGAGATGCAAGAGGCACTATACGAGCAAATCATAGCCGACTTCAATCAGCTTCACGCGGATTTACAAGTGTTCTATTTCTTTTGGGCCGCATATGCACAAAAGACTACGGGAATTAATGATAAGCATCTGAATATTCTTGTAGAATCCCAATATATGTACTGGGTTCGCGGAAACCGCTACCAGGTCTTCGAGCTGGAACCCATCAAGCGGCTGCTTCCGCCCCACGATGCCGTGTTACAAGAGTTGTTCGGTGTATCTGCGGCAGACATCATCGGCGGCTTGGAGAAGTTGCGCTACGCTTTATCCCAGGCCTTCGCCGATGCCTGGATGGAACTGGGTCGAGAGTATGACCGCTTCTCGGCAGCAGTGGCCAGAGGTGTCCCTCAGGAGGAGGCACTGGAGCACCGAGCACAGCAGGCCAGGGTGCTCCTGGATAAGCTGTTCGGTAGCAACCTAATCGACGTAAAGGCCATTACCAGTTGGGACAAACGATTGATTGAGGCCCTGACCTACCGGCTGGGAGAGTGCAAGACGTTTTGGGGGGAAGAGCCTTTCGCTGGCTGGCCAATCGTGGAGCAGCCCGTTATAAGAAGGCCGTTTATTGACATCGACGGCACCGTATACGCCTTCTTGTATTATGCGCTCTTTGATAACATTTATCGGAATCTTCAGAAGAGTATTCTCCAGCAAAAGCCGGAATATGGCGCAGCTTGGAAGGACAAGCAGACCTGCGCCAGTGAGGAAATGGTCGCGGAGCTCTTCTGCGACCTTCTGCCGGGAGCCGAAGTACATGTGGGGAATTATTATCCTGTGCATACCTCTCTCAAGCAAATGAATGAAAACGTCATCATAATCCTCTATCAGAACCACCTGTTCATCATAGAGGTAAAAGCAGGTTCCTTCCCCACTACGCCGCCGCTCACGGACTTCCATGCACATATCAACGCATATCAGAAACTGGCCGAAGCAGCGGATTCCCAATGTAGCCGGACACTGTCGTATATTTCCCGATGTACTCCCGCTCAGTTTTACGATCACGATAAGAACGCCACCTTCTCATTGCCGGGCCCCAACACGTTTGACGCAATCTTTACATTCTCCGTCACTGTGGACAACTTTAACGATTTTGCCGCTAAGGCAGAGAAAATGAACGTCATTTCCTTGAAGGGAAAAACAATTGTTATTTCATACGATGACCTTTTGGTCTATAGGGGATATTTTTCCTCCCCCATATCACTCCTACACTATTTGAAGCAGCGTCAGGCGGCAATCAGTGTACCACAATACGAGATGAGCGATGAACTGGATCATCTTGGCGTTTACATTGAAAAGAGCCTCTATGCCAGAAACTCTTCACAGTTTGATGTCCAGAGAGCTGTGCCGGTTGGTTTCCGGCGAGATTTGGATGAATATTTTGGCCTTCTGTTTGTCAATCCGGATATGGCAAAAAAACCGGTTCAAGACATCCCCAAGAAGATCTCTGAAATCATTCAATTTTGGGAAAAGAATATCTCCTTGGAGAATATCCGCCTGGCCCATTGGCTGCTGGATTTATCAGGAGATGCACGAGAAGATATTTCGCAACAGATTGACTATGCACTGCACAGGCAAAGGGAGATTGGCCGGATGATCCCCATGCTTGCTATTGGAGAAGTAAAATACTGCGTATTTGTTAAAACGCCAGGAACCGTTTCCTACACCGATGATGAACAGCTCGACTATACTTATGCAGCGGCATCGCGGAACGCATCTGTTCCGGTTCTGTGGATTTCGTTGGAATATAATGATCAAGATACTTTAATTTCCGCAAGAGGAAGAAAATGTGCTTTCTCTGACCTCAAGAGCACCGACATTCAGCGGATCAGAAACTTGGGAGCGCAAAAGGCAAAGGATTGGGTCGAACTCTACAAGCAAGGTCACAAAAAGATTGGCAGAAACGATGTCTGCCCGTGTGGGAGCGGGAAAAAATATAAGTTTTGTTGTCTAAAAAATGAATAGGAATTTAGGTAAGACTTTTGACTGCGTTTTGCTTGTCAATGAAAGATGTATGAGGATAGTGAAGACCCGTTTCTAAAAATTGATTTTGACCCCGTACTCCACGTCGCCACCCGCTCATTCTGCTGCGGCTCCTTTTCCCCATGAAAGCTGAGAGGCACTTTCGCAGGGGTTCCATTTTGTTAGACCCGTAGATAGCGATTTCGCCACATTGAGCCAAGTTGAAAGCTACATTTTGGCCTTGTCTCTGGGCTAAAGTGTAGCTTTTCTACTGCAAACCCTTCATGATATGCTGAGGTTCAGTATTGTCATGGAGGTTTTGTTATGTCCCGAAAAGTAATTAAGATCCCTCAAGCGAAACAGAACGCCCCAATTGGAACCCAGCAACTCCGGGTCGCGGCCTACTGCCGGGTTAGCACCCGTCATGAGGAGCAATATCACAGCTTGGAAGCACAAATCGCCTACCATCCACATAAACATAAGGATACCGCCCACCTTGCAAACGCCGGTTGCGCCACGCCGCTATGTGGAATGCGCTTACGTCCCTGTGTATTATATGTTTTTTTGGCTCTTGCACTGTCAGCGACCGGGCCAGGGAGGACATTTCCGTTGTGATTCGGGAGGCCAACAATATCGTGGACTTTCTGACTTCTGCCAGTTATGTCCAGTTCAAACCAGCAGACTACGGATTATAGAGGTACTATGGCGAAAAATTTTGAACTGCTGACCTTTGAAAAGCTTTTGAACATACCCATCGACATCGAGAGCTGCTTTGACCCCATTTTCGAGCCGCCCGTTGACTTCATCGAGGAATGGCGCAGAAAGCGGGAACAGGAGAACCCGTTCTCCTGCACAGTGACCCGTCAGATCGGCAATACTTGGTATATCATCGAGACGGAGTACATCGGGGACGAACTGCTTTCCAGCTTGATGCGCCCTATGATTTTTTCGGACAAGGAGACAGTTCAATGTCGACAAAACGGAAAAACCATGCTATCATAAAGCCATACACTACGGTACTGTCGGCTGACCCACACAAGAGGGGAGACAGCAACGTGGATCAGCAGAAAATCACGATTTTGTACTGCCGCCTCAGCAATGAGGCTGCTTTGGATGCCGAGAGCAACTCCATTACCAATCAAAGGAATACCCTGCTCCAGTATGCTGCCGATCATTGCTTCATCCAGCCTGCTATTTTTTCAGATTATGGTGGCCCAAATTTCATGCAGAGAGCAATCAAAACAAAGACTCACCATATACAAACGGAGGTGTTCTTATGCTGGCTCCTGATGATCTGGACGCTGTCACCGGCACACTGAGATCAGTCTATGCCGAAATGCGCCACGCCGACCGGCTGGTGACCACAGGTGGTAGCTTCCGAGTGTATGACATTGGAGAGAAGACCACATGGGTAACTTCTCTCCGCACCAGAGTGGCCCTGCTGGCCAAGGATGCGGAAGCTTGGCTGGATGATAAGCCCGCAGTGGCCTCCTTGCCTCTTTCCGGCTTTATCAGCTACCGCAACGCCTTTTCCGCCGCCGCTGCCACCTTGCAGGGGGATACCTCCAAGGATACCAAGGTCCAGGCGCTAGATCGGCTGGGGGTTGCCGCGCGAGACTGTATGCAGGATGCCCAAAAGGCCCGCTTCCAGTTTGAACGCTGGACCAGCGGGGCGTTGACCCACCTAGACGACATGGACGAGAGTATCAAAGACGCTTGGGCCAACCTGGGGCGCACGGAGAAAAAGATAGTGGAGCTGTCAGAGCGAATCGTGGCGGTACAGGACGGGCTAAACGCCCTAACCGGCGTTGTGGCTCCCGACCAACTTTCATCCCAAACCATCTCTGACTTAGCCAAGATACTCTCCAACTCTGCTTCTATGGTGTACAGCGTGGCCATTGCTGGGCTGCCGGTGCCCTATTTGTCGGTGCTCAGTACCTTCTTTACCGTGGGTAAGCTGTTCTACACCATTTTTGCCACCGACGCAAAGATCCACAAGCAGCTCAAAGAGTTGGAGGGCTGCCGTCTTGACTTGGACGAGGCCCAACTCGCCCTGGCCCAAACCAAGGCAGCCCTCTCCTCTCTCTACAACCTGAAGCAGCTCCTCTCTGGCCAGCGGAGTTCTCTTGTTGAGATAGAGACGTTCTGGCAGGAGGAACTGCGAAACATTACCACCGTTCGGGACAAGTTTGTCTTGGCCCCCTACATCTCCCCGGACGATCCCGAACTACGTCAACTCCCTGTGGCTCAGGCGGTCTGGGACGCGCTGAAAGGCAACGCGCAGGGATTGCTGTCCAATCTGGTTCAGGGAACCCACGGCAAAACCGTGATATCCATTACAATATAAATAAAGAGGAGGATATACCCATGCCAAAAGCGTTTTTGATCCCCACCACCGCTAATTCCACCAAGTTGTTGACCCGCCCTGCTTTGGTGGACATTACCGGGGCACCTTTGAAATTGTCGGACAGCCAGAAGGAGGAGCTGCAACTGGGTCAATCCTTTGCCTCGGTGCGGCAGATTACAGAAGCCTGCACCAGCATCCGCAACACCCGCTTTAAGGCCCCGGCCAGCAAGCCCGACTGGTTTGACGGTCTAAACGGTAAGCTGGATATCTTGAAAGGCTATGCCGACACCTGGCTGGACAGCTACGCTATCGCCATCACCTCTACCATTCCCACCAGCATCATGACTTTTGTACCCGTATACGATGCCAGTGCCAAGGTCCTGCGGGAAATTATTCGTCGCAGTCCTGGTGAGCTGTCTGCCTCCGATGCTGTTCTGGCCCGTGAGGTCATTGCCCGAATGGTGAGTAAGGTCCAGGGCATTTCCACGCAGGTGGAGTATTACGCCAAGGTGGACGAGAAGATGGTGACCACCGGCAAACTCATTGACTGGCAGAAGAATATGCGCGCCGCTCGCGCTGAGCTGGAAAGCGGGAGTGACAACATCCAGGCGGCCCGCACCGATCTGGCCAAAGAAATCGCGGAGTATAAGGGCAAGATCACCACCTTAAAGGCGGAAATCGAGCAGTACAACAAGATGGTGGCCCTGGGCGCCGGGTTAGTCGGCGGCGGTATCTTTGTGGGTGTCGTGGGCGGAGCGTTCTGCTTCGCCTTCCCCTGGGTGGGAGGTATTCTGATTGCCCTCGGCGTTAGTATGGTTATCGGCGGCGCTGTCACCTGGGGCGTGATGCAGGAGAAGATCAACAAGGCCAACCGGGATATTGCGGACTTCACCGCCCGGATCTCGGAGGATAACAAGACCATTTTGGCTCTGGATTCTCTGGGCGCCGCTGCCCATACCTGCTTGAGCAGTGCGGACGATGCCATCAGCAATCTTACCGACTTTGCCACCACTTGGGTCACGTTTGGGAAGTCCCTACGCGCGACCATGAGTGCGCTGGAGAAAGGTGGCAAGGAGGCTTACGGAGCCCTGCTGGGCATGGATCTGGACGAGGCTCAGGAAAACTGGGACGATGCCAAGGAGTATGCCAAGAAGCTCTCCGAGGTGCCCAGCGATATCAAGGTTGTCCCTGCCGGTAAAGCGGTGGCGTAAGCATATCCGCCCTTATCATTTCTTTCACTTGGGCACGGATGGTGTTCATCCGGCCTATGGTACTTTCCCACCCACCCATAGATCTGCTGGTATGTAAATCCATAGTGGGCTGCAGCTAAAGTGTAATCTTTTCCATGCGCGATACAATGCTCTACCGCCTGTTTGCGTTCCTCATGACTTGCCATGGCCAATCGAGCACCTTTCCTTTTTCGTCAGCAGGGCGGAACTCTTTTGGGCCATTATACATCAAAATCCACTTCTCCAACTGTGTCCTTGAGCGTATTTGATATTTTTTGCACACTGTCTCTATGCTCATTTGACCTAAGAGATATGATTCCACTGCCTGTTGCTTCAAAGCTTCAGGGTAACAATGATTTTTTACTCGGTGCTGCAGTCCTTCTTCTCCGAACAAATCATAGTTTAACAGCCATTTTTGCAGGGTGCTGCGATTTACTCCAAATTTTTCCGCCACCCGTTTTAGGCTTCCGCTGCCCGCCTGGTACTGTTTCACGGCAAGAAGGTTTATTTCTGTGCTCACATAATTACCTACAGCCATAATAATGCTCCCCATCTGAGTAGTGTTTGAGTTTACCGCTCTTTGTCTGCTCTATGGGAAGCATATCAAATGGCACAACGCGCTATAACGATTTGCTGCGCAACATAAAAGGCATTTCCAACACCATGCTCTCCAAATCCCTGCGTGAATTGGAAGATGCCGAATTGTTTAAGCGTTTTGAATATCTGGAGATTCCTGTCAGGGTGGAATACGTACTTATAGAAAAAGCCGTTCGGCTTCAACCCATATTGCTTGAATTAATCCAGTGGGAAATTGAGAGAGAAACTGGAGGCCGCGGCAAGTAAGCCGTTTTACCATGAAATAGCTTCCACCGTCAACGGCGGAAGCGCGCGAAAAAGCATTGCGCTGCAACACTTTTCGAAAAAAGCATTTTTGCCACATTGAGCCATGCGGAGTGTCCTTATGGGATTTGAGTTTCCCACGAAGGGCACTCCGCATTTTTATTTTCCAAAACCATATCAAGCGATCCGCTCCGGGGAGTAGCTGACGGCTACTCCCTTTCTCGTCCCCATAGTGATCTCCACGTCCGGGATATTCCTGCGGTCAGGAACAGCGAACGCGCCGATACAGTTGTAATAAATCGTAATGTGCTGGGTGGTCACGCCGTCCTTCTTCTCGGCGTGGTATACGTCGATGTGGTCGATCAGCTCCGCCACCATGCGCTGGGTGATCTCCGTGGCGTTGGTGTAGCGGCGGACGGTTTCAAGGAACGTGT
>JAAVHX010000004.1 GCA_014799475.1 Clostridiales bacterium
GGACGGCCCAGCGCGCCCCGGCCCTCGGCGGGTTCCTTTGGCGGCAGCGGGCCCAGCAAATTTTCCGGCGGCGGACGGCCCTCGGCGGGTTCCCGTCCCGGCGGCTCTTTTGGCGGCGGGCGCTCCTTCGGCGGGGGCGGACGACCCTCCGGCGGCGGCCGTCCCTCCGGCGGCGGAGGCCGCGGCGGCGGAAGGCGATAGGAACGGTCAACGCTTACAAGGAGACAGGCTTTTGCCTGTCTCCTTTTTTGCCGCGCGGCTATCCTCGCGCTTCGCTCTCTGTTTTATCCAAAAAACCGCCGTTTTCCGACGGCGAAAACCACAGCTTCATAGAAAATAAAAAAGGGGGTAGGAAATTCCCGGAGGGGTATGATACAATATTTTTGTTCATGTGTGTAACAGTTTGCTGGCGGGCCGGGCCCGCGGGAAGGAATGAGCGCATGGGTATTGCGGACGTTGTATCGCTGCTGGGCGGGCTGGCCTTTTTCCTGTTCGGCATGACCCTCTTGGGGGACGGCTTGAAGCGGGTGGCAGGCAGCAAGCTGGAGACCATCTTGGGCAAATTGACCTCAAGCCCCATCAAAGGAGTGCTGCTGGGCGCGCTGGTGACGGCGGTCATCCAGTCCTCCTCCGCCACCACCGTCATGGTGGTCGGCTTCGTCAACTCGGGCATCATGCAGCTCAGCAACGCTGTCGGCATCATCATGGGCGCGAACATCGGCACCACCGCCACCGGCTGGGTGCTGACCCTGGCCGGCGTTGAGGGCGAAGGCGGCTTTACCTCCGCCACAGTGTTCGCGTTCATCGCCTTTGTGGGCATCATCCTCTATTTCTTCTGCCGCAAGCAGACGCAGAAGAACGTGGGGCTGATCCTGCTGGCTTTCTCCGTGCTCATGAGCGGGATGCAGGCCATGAGCTCCGCCATGGATCCGCTGAAGGAGAACGAGGCGTTTTTGAACTTTATCTCCGCCGCCTCCAATCCGGCGGTCTCCCTGGTCATTGGCCTCCTGGTGACGGCGGTCATCCAGTCGTCCTCCGCGTCCATCGGTATTTTGCAGGCGCTGTCCATCACCGGGGCCATCAGCTACGAGGTGGCCATCCCCATGGTGCTGGGTATGTGCATCGGCGCGTGCGTGCCCGTGCTGCTGTCCGCCATCGGGGCCAACCCCAACGGCAAGCGCACCGCCATCATTTACCTCTACTTCAACATCGTGGGCTCGGCGCTGTTTATGGTGCCGTTCTACCTGGCCCATATGTTTATGGACTTTGAGTTTATGGCCCAGCCCGCGTCCACGCTTGGCATCGCCGTGTTCAACACCGTGTTCAAGGTGGCCGCCACCCTGGTACAGCTCCCCTTCACCGCGCTGCTGGTGCGGCTGGCCGTACTTACCGTCAAGGAGAAGGGCGGCGAGGAGGACGAGGAGTTCGAGGAGAACCTGCTGGACGAGCGCTTCCTGGACTATCCGCCCCTGGCGCTGGAGCAGAGCGGCCGTACTGTGGTGCTGATGGCCTCGGCGGCCATGAAAAACCTAAACCGCTCCATTGAGCTGTTCACCACCTTCAACGGGGAGAAATATGAGAAGATCCTAAGCCGGGAAAACGTGGTGGACCGCTATGAGGACAAGCTGGGCAACTACCTGTTCCACCTGAACAGCCGGGGGCTGAACGAACGGGAGACGCTGGTCAGCTCCCACTATCTCCACTGCCTCACCGATCTGGAACGGATCTCCGACCACGCGGTGAACCTGGCGGATCTGGCCCGCGAGATGGACAGCAAGGGCGTCTCCTTCTCCCCCGACGGGCTGGAGGATATGAACCGCTCCGCCGGGGCGGTGCAGGAGATCGTCGACCTGGCCCAGCAGGCCCTGGTTCAGGAGGACATCGACGTAGCCCTGCGGGTGGAGCCGCTGGAGGAGGTCATCAGCACCATGCTGGAGGGCATGAAGCTGCGCCATATCCGGCGGCTGCAAAACGGCGTGTGCACGCTGGAGATGGGCTTTATCATCAACGACCTGATGAACAACTTCGAGCGCGTGGCCGCCCACTGCTCCAACGTGGCCCTGGCGGTGCTGGAGCTGCGCTACGCCGACCTCCAGTTCCACAACTATGCCCGGGGCGTGCGGCAGGGCGACCAGCCGGAGTTCCGCCGCTGGCTGGCCTTCTATCAAAAGAAGTATCTCCGCGCCGCCTCATCTGAACAAAAGTAAAACGGCAAGGGCCGGACGCGAAAGCGTCCGGCCCTTTTTAAAGTCCCGTCAGATCAAAGGCGGGGATGAAGCCCTCGCCTACGGCGTCCAGCTCCTGGACATAACCCGGCAGCCCCAGGCTTTCCATATACGCCCGGGCGGCCCGCAGCTCGGAGGGACGCAGGGGGCGGCGCAGCTCCGGGAAGCCGTCCAGCTCCCCCACCGGGGTGTACTGGGCCATGAGAGAGAAGAGCACCGCCCCGGTTGGGAACGTCTCCGAGATCCAGTCCATCACCCGCTTGGCCTCGCTCACCTGTCCCGGCAGGATGAGGTGCCGGATGAGCACGCCGCTTTTCAGCAGGCCGTTTTCCAGCCGAGCTGGGCCCCGCTGGCGGTACATCTCCAGGATGGCGGCTTTAGCGGCCTCTGGGTAATCCCCCGCGCCGGAGTATTTGGCGGCGGTCTCCGGCGTGACATATTTCAAGTCGGGCAGGTACACGTCCACCTTGCCCTCCAGTGCGAGCAGAACCTCCGCCCGCTCATAGCCGCCGCTGTTCCACACCACCGGCAGGCCGCCGGGGACGGGCCGCTCCAGCACCCGGCTCAGCACATGGGTGAACTGAGTGGGGGTGACCAGCTCGATGCAGGAAGCGCCCTGGTCCGCCAGCCGCTGAAAGGCGGCGTACAGCCCGTCCTCGGTGAGCGTCTTACCGAAGTTCTCCCGGCTGATGGAGGCGTTCTGGCAGAACACGCAGCCCAAGGTGCAGCCGGAGAAGAACACCGTCCCCGCCCCGGCTCTGCCGGACAGGCAGGGCTCTTCCCACAGGTGGAGGGCGGCCCGGGCGCACACGGGGAGGGCGGGCATCTGGCAGAAGCCCTCGCCGTGGTCAGCGTCCCGCAGGGCCCCGCACTGCCGGGGGCAGAGGGTGCAGATCATTGCTTTGTAGGGCCGTCGGGGCCGAGATCCCCGGCCTTCCAGTGCTTCCGGCACAGGCCGATGTAGCAGTCGTTGGCCCCCAGCACCACCTGCTCCCCCTCCTTAAGCACTATGCCGTTTTTGTCAAACCGGGCGTTGCAGATGGCCTTTTTGCCGCACCAGCAGATGGTCTTGACCTCCTCGATGATGTCCGCGCAGGCCAGCAGCGCCTCCGAACCGGGGAACAGCCGCCCGCTGAAATCGGCCCGGAGGCCGTAGCAGATCACCGGCACGTTCATGTCGTCCACGATTTCGGTGAGGTAGTCCACCTGGGCGTGGGAGAGGAACTGAGCCTCGTCTACGATGACGCACTGGTAGGCGCGGATGTCGGCGGCGGACATATTTTCCAGATCCTCGAACCAGACGCAGGCGTAATTCAGCCCGATGCGGGAGTTGACCACGCTTTCCCCCTCCCGCTGGTCGATGGCGGGCTTCACCATCAGCGCCCGCTGGCCCCGCTCCTCGTAGTTGTAGCGCACCATCAGCGCGTTGGCGGATTTGCTGGAGCCCATCACGCCGTAGCGGAAATACAGCTTTGCCATGTCAATTTCCTCCGTTCAATCTCTCTTTCGCCAGGCCCAGCGCCCGGTCAAAGGCGTTGGGGACGGCGTATTTCTGCTCCAATTCCATGCTGCCGGCCCACACCCAGCCGGGAGGCAGCTTGTCCGAGGCTGCCTCCACCGCCCGCAGGGCCATGTGCCACTCGATGTGGGTGAAGATGTGCTTGGCCTGTCCGGCGTATTCATCGGACAGGGCGTCGATCCCCCAGGCGGCGGGGAGGGGGCCGTCCCCCGGTTCGTTGGGGAACTCCCACAGCCCAGCCAGCAGGCCCCGCCCGGGCCGGCGGCGCAGGGCCACGCGATTTCCCAGGAAAACCAGCCACACCGTCCGCCCCTCTATCCGCCGGGGCTTTTTCGGGGCCTTCACCGGCAGCTCCCCGATCCGATCCTGGGCCAGGGCGGCACAAAAGTCTTTTGCCGGACACCGCTCGCACAGCGGCGCGCCGTTGGGCAGGCACACCGTGGCCCCCAGCTCCATCAGCGCCTGGTTGAACGTCCCCGGGGCGTGGACGGGAATGACCGCTTCCAGCGCCTGGGTCACTGTTTTCTTCATCTGTGGTGTGGAGATGTCCCCATCGTCCCCCACGATACGGGCATACACCCGCAGCACGTTGCCGTCCACGGCGGGGACGGCCTGCCCAAAGGCGATGGAGCAGATGGCCCCGGCGGTGTAGTCCCCCACTCCCGGCAGGGCGCGAATAGCGGCGTGATCCGACGGGAATTGGCCGCCATACTCCTCTACGATGACCTTTGCCGCCTTTTGCAGGTTCCGGGCCCGGGAGTAGTACCCCAGCCCCTGCCACAGCTTCATCAGCCGCTCTTCCGGGAGGGCGGCTAGCGCGGCCACGTCGGGCGCTTCCACCAAAAACCTTTTGTAATAGTCCAGCACCGCCGCCACCCGGGTCTGCTGGAGCATGATCTCCGACAGCCAGACGTGGTAGGGGGTGGGGTCGTCCCGCCAGGGCAGTCGCCGGGCGTTGTCCCGGAACCACTCCAGCAGGGGGATGGGCAGTCGTTCCAATACGTCCACGGCGGGCCTCCTTATCATCAGATAGCCCATTTTACCACGGGAAGCGGGATTCATCAAGCCTTGACAGGGACAGTTCCTTGCCGTAAAATAAGTAAAAATCCAACGAGGTGATGCGCTATGCCAGCTTGGACGAACCAGGACATTTTGAACGTTGCCCTGCGGCAGTCCGCCGTCGACTCGGGCTGCGGGCCGGAAGATTTTCTCCGCGCGGACAACGTGGTGGTGACGTCCCGGGCGCACCCCAAGGCCAGAAAATACCTGGAGCTGCCGTTATCCTGCGACCTGACCTCCTATGGGGGCAACATCGTGGCCTCGGTGGAAGAACGATACCGGGAGACGGTGTCCGACTACATCAACCGGTTCCCGCCGGAGCGCTGCTTTGAGACGCCGAATCTCCACGTGCTTAACGACGCGCTGCAAACGATGGGCCAGCGCATCTGCTTTATGGCGGAGTACTTCCTCCCGGATCTGGGGGCGCTGAAGCCGCTGGACTGCCCCTATGAGCTGCGGATCATGGGTCCGTCGGACTTCGGGCCGCTGTACACCGACCAGTGGAGCAACGCCCTGTGCGAGAAGCGCAAGGAGCTGGATGTGCTGGGCCTGGGGGCCTACGACGGCGGGGAGCTGGTGGGCTTCGCGGCCTGCTCGGCGGACTGCGAGGATATGTGGCAGATCGGCATCGACGTGCTGCAAGGATACCGCAGGAAAGGGATCGCGTCCGCCCTTACCTCCCGGCTGGCGCTGGAGATTTTGGAGCGGGGGAAGGTCCCCTTCTACTGCGCGGCCTGGAGCAACATCAAGTCGGTGCGCAACGCCGTGAAAAGCGGTTTCCGTCCCGCCTGGGTGGAGATGACGGCGAAAAGCGCGGAACAGGTGGAAAAAATGAACGCAAAAGGCTGAAAAGCCCGCCCCGCCGGAATGGGCAGGGGCTTGCTTTTTCCCGCCGGCTGTGGCATACTGGTGGCACAGTGTTCCGATGGTCGAAAACAGGAAAGGGGCGGCTGGGTCATTATGCTGGAGGCGCGTGGGCTGTGCAAGAGCTATGGCGGGCGGCAGGTGCTTGAGCCCGTCAGCTTCCTGCTGCCGCCGGGCCAGTGCCTGGGACTGGCGGGCAGCAACGGCTCGGGGAAATCCACCCTGCTGCGGCTGGTGGCCCAGATCGAGGGGCCGGACAGCGGCGACATCCTGTTTGAGGGCCGCTCCGTCCTGGGCGACCGGCAGTTTTTGCGCCGGCAGGTGGGCTACGCCCCCCAGAGCGCCGAGCTGGCCCGGGAGCTGACCGTGAGGCAGCAGCTCACCCTGTGGCAGCGGGCCTGCGGTCTGACCGGCCCTCTGCCGGAGGATATTCTGGAGCTGTTGGGGCTGGAGCCCCTGCTGCGCCGCCCCATCCGTGCCCTATCAGGAGGAACGGCCCAGCGGGTGAGCATCGCCATGGCGCTGCTGCCCAGGCCGCGGATCCTGCTGATGGACGAGGCCACCGCCGGGCTGGATCGGGACTATGTGCCCCGGCTGCTGGACTGGCTGGAGGAATTCCTGGCCGGAGGCGGAAGCCTGGTGTGGTGCAGCCACCACCAGGCGGAGCTGGACCGGCTGTGCGGCGCGGTGCTGCGGCTGGAGGATGGCCGGCTGCTGTCTTAGAACGATATGGGTAAAAATGAGAATGGAGGAATCATGATGGTTTGTGTGCAATGTGGAAAAGAGATCAGTGACGTAGCGAAATTCTGCCCCCACTGCGGCGCGGTGATCTCCGCGTCCGCGCCCAAGGCGGAGACGGCGCCCACGCAGGGAAGCGCCGCCGGTACGGGCTCCTATTCCTATGGGTCGTCCCCGGCCTATTCGGCGGGGGTGGGCGGCAGAACCCCGACGCCCCCGGAGGATACTGAGAAGCACGGGAAAAAGGGATTGTTCATCGGCGGGGCCGTGGCCGCGGTGGCGGTCGTGGCGGCGGTGGTGTTCATGCTTGTTTCCGGCGTGTTCTCCTCCCCCAAGGGGAGGGTGGAGGCCGCCTTCGCAAAGACCATGTCCGCTTTCTCCAAGGCCGGGGAGGGGATGGGCCTCCCCAATATGGCGGAGCTGACCCAGAGCAAGTCCGTCAGCCAGAGCTTCAGCATGGAGCTCAACAGCGTCAACAGCGAATTGGTGGGCTATGATCTGTCCTCCCTGCAGGGGCTGGGCCTGCGCGTGAGCACAGACTACAACCAGAAGGGCCGCACGCTGGGCGGCGAGCTGGCCGCGTTCTGGGGGGACAACGAGATCTTCTCCTTCCTGATGGCGGCGAACGACAATGTGCTCAGCTTTGCCTCCCCCCAGTTCACCGGGGGTGACGCCTACGGCCTGGACACCGAGACCATCGGAAAGGCCATGGTTCGGTGGGGCATGGCCCCGGAGGACGAGTCCATTGACGTGAGCAGCATCGGCTTCAACATCTTCGACCTGGCGGAGGAGACCGCTCCCAGCAAGCAGCCTGAGGAGATGGAGCAGAAGCTCAAGGAGGCCGCCAAGAAGCTGGATGCCGCCATCAAAGTGGAAAAGGCGGGCAAAAAGACCATTGAGGTCAATGGAAACAGCTTGAACGCCGCCAAATACCTGGTCACCATCCCAGAGCAGGCCATGGAGGTCTACATCGACGCCCTGTCGGACGCCATGGCGCTGGTGGACAGCCAGGAGCAGTCCCGAAAGTTCCTGCGGGGCATTGGGCTGGACGAGGACACCATCGGGGACATCCTGCCGGATATGAGCGGCATGGATCCCTATGGCGAGATGTTTGACGCGCTGAAGCAGGTGCTTCGAGAGATGGGCGACCTGGAGCTGGAGGTCTATCTCAACGACGGCTACGTGTGCGCGGTGGAGTACTCCAAGGAGCAGAACGGCAGCAGGCTGGAGCTTGGCCTGTACCTGGGCGGCGGCGACAACTATGTGGACGATTTCAGCCTCAGGTTCGCCGTAGATGACGAGGAAGTGCTGATCGAGTCCACCGGCAACCACGGCGGCAAGGACGGCGTGTTTACCGACGCGACGACCATCCGCGCGCGCTCCGGCGGGAGCACCCAGTTCCGGATCAGCTCCAACTTCAGCTATGAGCCCAAGGCCAAGGCCGACAACTTCGAGTGGCGGCTCAACCTGAACAACATGGCTTCCGTGAAGATGGCGGGCCAGCTCACCGCCGGGAAGGACTCCCTTGACCTCCAGCTGGACGACGTGTCCCTGATGACCGCCGGGATGGAGATATGCTCGCTGTCGATGGACTATCACGTGGGCCCGTTTGACGGAGTGGCGGTGTTCCAGCCCAATCCGACGCTGCTGGGCGACATGGATCTGTATGACCTGGAGAGCCTGTACTACGACATCGAGTACTATGCCATGGAGTGGCAGTACGATATGCTGGCCCTGATCCCGGAGGATCTGTTCTGGGCCTTCTACTGATAAACGGATGGATACGCTCCGCTTTTTCAAAACTTATTTGATCTTGACTTTGGGCAGGCTCCGCCAACAGCTCTGGCTGTTGGCAGGGCTTGCCCTATTATGCCTTCTTCTGCCCATCGGGGCGGGGGCGGCGGCGCAGCAGCTCCTGTCCCAGGGGGTGGGGCTGGAGGGGGTCACCCTGGCCGTCGCCGCGCCCGAGGGGGACGGCACGCCCCGCCAGCTGGAGCAGTATATGAACAGGATGGAGGACATCGCCCAATACTGCCATATCGTCGCCATGGAGGAGGGGCAGGCCCTGGCGGCGTTGGAGCGGAGGGAGGTCACGGCGGCGCTGCTCCTGCCGGAGGATTTCATCCAAGGGGTGATGTATGGGGAGAACCCGGATCTGCGGCTTGTGGTGGCGGGGGACCGGCCGCTGGAGTCCCTGCTGCTGCTGTGGGTGGGGCAGGGGGCCTCGGACATTTTGTCCGCCTTCCAGAGTGGGGTGTACGCCGTGCTGGAGCTGTATGAAGAAAACCCGCCCGTGGGCCTGAGCTGGGATCAGGCGATGATCGACATCAACCTGCGCTACATCACCATGGCGCTGGATCGGTCGAATTCCTTCCGGGTCCAGATGGTGTCCGCCACCCAGGTGCTGCCCATCCCCCTCCACTATGCCCTGTCCCTGCTGGCCTATTTCGCGCTGTCCGCCGCGCCGCTGTTCATGCCGGTTTACAGCGGAGGCTGGCTGCGGTTCCAACGGCGGCTGCGGGGGGCGGGCCGGGGGTGCGCCGTGGGTTTTGTGGCCGGATGGGCCGCCGGAATGCCCGCGCTGGCCCTTCTGCTGGCCCCCGCGCTGCTGACGGCGGGGCAGGGGCAGCGCCTGCTGGCCCTGCTGGGGGCGGCTGTCATAATGGCGGCGTTCTGCTCCCTGTTCTGCGCCCTGTGCTGCCTGATCGCGGGGAGCGCCGCGGGCTGCGGGGCGCTGGCCTTCCTGGCGTCCCTGGCGTCGCTGGGCTTGGCGGGGGGGATCGTCCCGCCCGTGCTGCTGCCCCGCACCCTCCAGCGGCTGGGCTGGCTGTCCCCGGTGACCTGGCTGCGGCAGCTGGCCGCGTGGCCCATGGGCTATGAGGTGCCGGCCTCCACCTGGGTGTGCCTGGCCCTGTCCGCCATCGGGATGGGGCTGCTGGCCTGGGCACTGTACCGCCGCGAGGTGGACCGGCAGGAGGTGGAGCGGTGAGCTTTTTGTGGATTTCCCTGAAAAACGCCCTGCGGGCCCAGGCGGGCAGTTGGCGGACGTGGCTGCTGCTGCTCCTGCTGCCGGCGCTGACCTTCGGCGCGCGCCTCGCCCTCCCGGCAGAGGAGGCGGCCACCCCTGTCCAGGTGGGGGTGGTGCTGCCCGCCCGGGGCGGGGAGGAGCTTTGGAACAGGCTGGACGAGCGCGGCGGGCTGGTGGTGACCTTCTGCCGGTCGGACGGGGATCAGGCGGAGCGCCAGGTGGCAGCGGGCCGCTGGGACTGCGCCCTGGTGCTGCCGGAGGACTTTGAGGAGCGGCTGGCCCGGCGCGACACCGATGAGCTGTTCACCCTCCTGGTGGGCCCCGGCTCCACCGTCTACCCCATGGTGCGGGAGACGGTGACGGCCTGCGTGGCTGAGCTGACCGCCCCCGGCGTGGCGGAGGACTATCTGGTGGACAGCGGCATCCTGGACCGGGAGGGGGCCGCCCAGGCGCGGCCCCGGCTGGAGGAGACGCTGCTGGAGCAGGAACGGGTGCTGGTGTCCATGGAGACGGTGGACGGACGCCCGCTGGATCCCATCACGCTGGCGGACAGCGGGGTGGACGGCCTGCTGGCGGGGCTGATCGCCATTGTGCTGTCCGTCTGGGCGCTGTTCGCCGCCATGGATCTGGGCCGATGGCTGGACAGCCCCTTTGCCCGGCGGCTGCGCCCCCTGCGGGGGACGACGGCTCTGCTTCTGCCCCGGATGGCGGGGGCGCTGCTCCCCGCCCTGTGCTCAGGCGCGCTGGCCCTGCTGGCGCTGGAGCGGCCCTGGGCCTGCCTGCTGCCGCTGACGGCCTACCTGATGTTCTGGGGGGCGCTGGCGCTGCTTTTGGCCCGGTGCGGGGCGGTGTGGAGCGCCCTGCCGGCGGCGGTGCCCTTTGTGCCGGTGCTGGCCCTGCTGCTGTCCCCGGTGCTGATCGACTTGTCTCTGCTGTTCCCTGCCCTGGCCCCGGCGGTGCGGTGGTCGCCCGTCTCCCTTTTCCTGCGCTCATGCGGCGGGAGCTGGGGGGACGGCCTGCTCCTGGCCGCTGTGGGGGCTGTGATACCGGCGGCGCTGTGGACGGCAGAGCGATGCGCGAAGCGGAAGAATTTTGGATAAAAAGCCCTTCCCATTTTCGGGCAGTCCAGTTATAATAAGGAGAAGGGGCGGAAACCCGTCCCTCCTTTGAGGGCCGTATCATTTTACTGAGTAAAGGAGCGCGTGTTATGTCCATCTTAGTTTGCGGCGGCGCCGGTTACATTGGCAGCCACACCTGTGTGGAGCTTCTCAACGCGGGATACGATGTTGTGGTGGCGGACAACCTGGCCAACTCCAGCGAGGAGGCCCTGCGCCGGGTGGAGAAGATCACCGGGAAGGCCGTCCCCTTTATTAAGACGGAGCTGTGCCATGACGACGAGGTTGAGGCGCTGTTCGCCCAGCACCCGGACATCGACGCGGTGATCCATTTCGCCGGTCTGAAGGCGGTGGGGGAGAGCGTGGCCAAGCCGCTGGAGTACTACTCCAACAACCTCATCAGCACGCTGTACCTGCTTCAGGCCATGCGCCGCCACGGGGTGAAGAACTTTGTGTTCTCCTCCTCCGCCACCGTGTACGGCGACCCCGCCACCGTCCCCATCCGGGAGGACTTCCCCACCGGGGGCACCACCAACCCCTACGGCACCTCCAAGCTGTTCCAGGAGAAGATCCTGATGGATGTGTGCGCCGCCGACCCTGAGCTGAACGTGGCCCTGCTGCGGTACTTCAACCCCATCGGCGCCCATGAGTCCGGCCTGATGGGGGAGGACCCCAACGGCATCCCCAACAACCTGGTGCCCTACATCGCCAAGGTGTCGGTGGGCCAGCTGGAGAAGCTCCACGTCTATGGCAACGACTACCCCACCCCCGACGGCACCGGCGTGCGGGATTATATCCATGTGGTGGACCTGGCAAAGGGCCATGTGGCGGCGGTGAAGAAGCTGGAGGGCAAGTGCGGCCTGTTCGTGTGCAATCTGGGCACCGGCAAGGGTTACAGCGTGTTGGACGTGCTCCACGCCTACGAGAAGGCCTGCGGGAAGGAGCTGCCCTACGTCATCGAGGCCCGCCGCCCCGGCGATATTGCCGTGTGCTACGCCGACCCCGCCCGCGCCAAAGAGGAGCTGGGCTGGGAGGCCACGCTGGGCATCGAGGAGATGTGCGCCTCCTCCTACAAGTGGCAGTCCATGAACCCCAGCGGCTACAAGGGCTGACTGTTGGCGTAAAAAACACGAAAAAGGAAGGCCGGCTGCTGCCGGCCTTCCTTTTTGTCATGTCAGCGGACTGTGCTGGGCTGCCTCTGGCCGCCCTTCAGCCTGAACTTCTTCGTTTCGTCCTCCAGGAGGTGAACCTGCTCGAACAGCTCCGTGCTGACGGCGGCGGATTCCTCGCTGCTGGCGGAGTTGGTCTGCACCACGGAGGAGATCTGGCCAATGGCCTCGGACACCTGGGACAGAGACCCCGCCTCTTCCTTAATGGCCTCGGCGATGGTGGCGATGGCCTTGTTGGACTGCACCACCAGCTCCTGGGTCTTTTTCAGGGAGCCGGACACCTCGCCCACGATGGCGGTGCCCCGCTGGGTGGCCTGGATGGAGTTTTCAATGAGATCCTTGGTGGCCTTGGCCGCCTCGTCGGACTTGGAGGCCAGGTTGCGCACCTCGTCGGACACCACGGCGAAGCCCTTGCCCGCCGAGCCCGCCCGGGCGGCTTCCACCGCCGCGTTCAGGGCCAAAATGTTGGTCTGGAAGGCGATGTTCTCGATGGTGGCGATGATCTTGCCGATCTGCTCGGAGGCGTCGGCGATGTCCGCCATAGCGGATACCATGTGCTCCATCTGGGCGCTGCTTACATCCACCTGCTCGCCGGTGAGCCGGGCGCTCTGCTGGGCCCCGGCGGCGGTCTGGGCGTTGCGGGTGGCGCTCTTGGACAGGTCGTCCACCGTGGCGTACAGCTCCTGCACCGCGCTGGCCTGCTCGGTGGCGCCCTGGGCCAGGCCTTGGGCGCTGCTGGACAGCTGTTCGGCGTGGCTGCTCACCCGCTGCTCCGCCTGGACGATGTTGCCCAACGCGCCGGATACGGCGGCGGTAAAGCGGTCCAGCGCCTCCTCGATGAACTGGAAGTCGCCGATGTAGCGGATGGACGAGGCCACGTCAAAGTTGCCCTTCGCCAGCTCATCCATCACCCGGTCGATGTCATCCACATACTCATGGATGCGCTCCATGGACTGCTCCAAAGTCCGGGCCAGCTGCCCCAGTTCGTTTTTGGAGTCATAGTCAAAATTCAGCGTCAGTTTGCCGTCCTGAAGGGGCCGAACCTTCTCGGTGATGAGCAGTATCGGCTTGATGACGTAGTTCATCACATAGATCACCAGGCTGATGAGCGCGATGAGGTTCAGCAGCAGGCACACCACGGTGGAGCCGTGCATGAGGCCGATGATGCCGCTCATTTTGCCGGCGTACCCATCGCTGAGGGCCTCGCCGCGCTCCACCACCTGATCCAGCAGGCCCACCAGCTTGGTCAGGTTGGCCTGGATGGTTTCCTGATAATACAGCCGGGCCTCATCAGGATCGTTCGCCAGCAGCTCCAGGGCGGTGCTTGCCGAGGCGTGGAGCTCCTTGTGAAGCGGCTCGATCTGGGCGCGCAGGGCGTTGACCTGGCTGTCGTTCAGCTCCATGTCGCCGTACAGCCACTTGCCCAGCACGCAGCCGGTGTGATCCATGCTGCCGGTGAACTCCGTCCCGGCATATAGAGCGCTGCTCAGGTTGGTCGCCCACTTGTAGTGGGCCGCCTCCGCCCGCTGGACTTGATCCAGCATGGACGTGGCCTGGACGCTGAGCTTCTGGGTGCCCTCGATGCGCAGAATGTTGGCGGTGGTCACGCCGCTGAACAGCAGCACGGCGATGATCGCGCAGATAACCCGGATCATAACGGATCTTCGAATGCTTTTACCCATAGTATTAGATCCTCCTTAAAAATATCTTACCTCTATTATATCGGAGAATTCTCCCAAACACAATAGGAAAGTGGAGCGCGGTTTGTTTTTCCAGAAGTGGGGGAGTAATTTGCGCGTCGCCTATTGACTTTCTCGACTGCCCATGCTATTATCATTGCGACAGCTACTATAAAATTATCAGTAGAGAAAAATATAATAGTGAAGGGAGAAGATTTCCTGATGAAGAAAGATTACATGGCCCGGCTGGAGCGGGCCGCCCGGTGGCGGCTGCCGGCCCAGGAGGCGGAGGATGTCATTTCCGACTACCGGGACATCGTGAGCGACCCGCCCCGGACAGAGGAGGAGCTGTGCCGGGAGGTGGGCGACCCCGAGCAGGTCATCAAGCTGCTGGTGTCCCCGCCCAGGGCGTACTACACCTGGCTGGCCGTATTTGCCGCGCTGGCATTCTGCCTGCTGGCGGCGGCGCTGGCACCCCTGCCCGCGTCCCCCTCTTTCCGGCTGTCCCTCTGGTATGAGTGGTTCAGCGGATACCGGCTGAGCGACCCGGAGTTCTCCATTTTGTGCTTCCTGCCCCTCTTCCAGCTCGCCGCCGGGATGGTTTTATGCCTGGTGTGGTTTCTCCGGCACCGGGAAGCGGTGAACCATCCTCGCTCCAAGTGGATGCTCCTGTGCGCCCTGCTGCTGGCCGTCATCCTGGCCTACGCCTGGTCGGTGGTGTGGCGCATCTCCGCCAACCCGGAGCAGTACCTCACCACCTGGGTGGAGGACACCTCCATCATCGGCGAGGGCACCGGCCCCGCTTACAAAGCACACTTCTCCCTGGGCCTGCTCCACATGACCGGCTGGCTGGAGTGGGGCGGCTGCGCCCTGTCCGGCCTGGTGGGGACGGTAGCCCTGGTGAAGGCCCGGACGCAGGACCGCCGCTGGGCGGCAATTTACCTGTTGGCCCTCACCGCGGCGGTGCTGTCCCTGGCCGTACTGGCCATGCTGGCCAATTTCTCCGACCTGACCCCTTACAACGAGTTGTTCAGGTTCACATACTCTGACGGCTGGCTCACGCCCTACCTGCCCCAGTTCGCCGCCGTCACCGCCGTGGGCCTCGTCGGAGCGGGGGTCGCCCTATGCTGAAAAAAGACCTTATCGAGCTGTGCCTGATCCACCTGCTCTCCCAGGGGGACCAGTACGGCTACGAGCTGCTCCGGCGGCTCCACGACGCCTTCCCCGACACTCAGGAGAGCGCCGTCTATGCCATCCTCCGGGGTCTGTGCCGGGAGGGCTGCTCGGAGCAGTATACGGGCGCGACCTCAGACGGCCCCGCCCGGAAGTACTACCGCCTGACCGATCACGGCATGGCCCGGTACGGCGAACTGCTCAAGCAGTGGCGCTCCCTGCTGGGGGCGCTGACGGAATTGGGGATCAACGAGCCGCTTTGAACAGGCGCGAAAGGGCGCTCCGCCGGATTTGGCGGAGCGCCCTTTCGTAGTGCTATGATGGAAGGAAGGAGAAATTTACTTTACGCCCATCCAGCCGGAGATGACCATCCGCTGGACTTCGGAGGTGCCCTCGTAGATCTCGGTGATCTTGGCATCACGCATCATGCGCTCAAAGGGATACTCACGGGTGTAGCCGTAGCCGCCGGTGAGCTGGAGGGTGCGGCGGGTCACATCGGAAGCGGTCTCGGCGGCCACCAGCTTGGCCATGGCGGCCAGATGGCTGTGGGGCTCGTGATCCTGCTTGGCCTGGGCGGCGCGGTAGGTCAGCAGACGGGCGGCGTCCACCTTGGCCTGCATATCGGCCAGCTCGAACTGGGTGTTCTGGAACTGGCTGATGCGGCGGCCGAACTGGACGCGCTCCTTGGTGTACTTCACGCACTCGTCGATGGAGGCCTGGGCGATGCCCAGAGCCTGGGCCGCGATGCCGATACGGCCGCCGTCCAGGGTGGTCATGGCGACTTTGAAGCCCTTGTTCAGCTCGCCCAGCAGGTTCTCCTTGGGCACGATGCAGTCCTCAAACACCAGCTCACAGGTGGAGGAGCCGCGGATACCCATCTTCTTCTCGTGGGAGCCCACTTTGAAGCCGGGGAAGTCCTTCTCCACGATGAAGGCGGAGATGCCCTTGGTGCCCAGNNNCTTNTNGGTCATGGCGAACACCACGAACACGTTGGCGTAGCCGGCGTTGGTGATGAAGATCTTGGAGCCGTTGAGCACCCAGTGGTCGCCCTTGTCCTCGGCNANGGTCTTCTGCATGGCGGCGTCGGTGCCGGCGCCGGGCTCGGTCAGGCCGAANGCGCCCAGCCACTCGCCGNTGGACAGCTTGNNNAGGTACTTCTGCTTCTGCTCCTCGGTGCCGTAGGTGGCGATGGGCCAGCAGCACAGGGAGGTGTGGGCGGACACCATGACGGAGGTGGTGGCNCAGTGCTTGGCCAGCTCNTCACACACGCCGATNTAGTTCACGTAGGACAGGCCGGCCCCGCCGTACTCCTCGGGCATGGGCACGCCCATCATGCCCATNTCGGCCAGCTTGTGCCAGGTCTCCTCGGGGAAGCGCTCGTTCTCGTCCACCTCGGCGGCNNTGGGGGCGACNTCCTTCAGGCAGAAGTCNTGGAGCATATCAAGGATTTCCTGCTCTTCTTCGTTAAAATGAAAATTCATANCGCATGATCCTTTCNTNNTTTTATTTTNTCGTTTCCNCCCCCNGAAGGGGGCGGAAACGAANTCNGCAAATCAGCCGCGGGCCTTCTTGATCTCCTCNGTGAGGACGGGCAGCACCTCNAACAGGTTGCCCACCACGCCGTAGTCGGCCACGTCGAAGATGGGGGCGTCGGGGTCCTTGTTGATGGCNACNANNACGTCGGAGCTGCTCATGCCGGCNATGTGCTGGATGGCGCCGNNGATGCCGCAGGCGATATACAGCTTGGGGCCGACNGTCTTNCCGGTCTGGCCCACCTGNTGGGCATGGGCGATCCAGCCCGCGTCAACCGCCGCGCGGGAAGCNCCCACGGTGGCGCCCAGNTCCTTGGCCAGCGCCTTGATGGGCTCGAAGCCCTCGGGGCCGCCCACGCCGCGNCCGCCGGACACGATGATCTCAGCGCCCTCCAGGTCCACGTTCTCGCTGTNCAGCTCCTTGATGATCTCCAGCACCTGGGTGCGGATCTGGTCNNCGGNCACNTGGAGGTCNTCNTTNANGATCTCGGCCTTGCCCTCNACGGCGTCGCTCTTCTTGAACACGCCGGGACGGACGGTGCCGATCTGGGGACGGTGGTTGGGGCAGATGATGGTGGCCATCAGGTTGCCGCCGAAGGCGGGACGGGTCCACGCCACGTTGCCGGTCTCNTCGTCCACGTCCAGCGCGGTGCAGTCGGCGGTCAGGCCGGTGTNCAGGCGGCAGGAGACGCGGGGGCCCAGGTCGCGGCCGTTGTTGGTNGCGCCGATNANCATNCTGGTGGGGCCGTACTTCTCCACCAGGNTGCACCAGGGCGATGGCGTAGGCGTCGGTGGTGTAGTGCTTGAACTCGGGGCCGTCCACCACGATGANCTTGTCGGCGCCGTGCTCNNTGGCGGCCTTGACGGCCTCGTCNACGCCGNNNCCGATGACNACGGCCACCAGCTGGCCGCCCTGCTTGCCCGCCATCATCTTGCCGGGGGTGAGCAGCTCGATGCCCACGTTNTTGGCGGTGCCGTCCTCNTTNGTCTCTACAAATACCCACAAATCTTTGGTCTTGGCTTCCATTGTGCTTCCCCTCCCTTAAATAATGCNGGCGNNGCTGAGCNNCTCAAACAGCNNNTNNGCGCTGNCGCGGTANNGTCCGNNTCCTNGATCTTCACGCCGCCGGTCTTGCGCTGGGGCACGAAGGTCTTNTTCACGTTGGTGGGCGAACCCTTCAGGCCGATGCGGGAGGTGTCGATGTCCGGGAAGGCGTCGTCNCCCAGCACGGGGATCTCCGCCCGGTTGGCGGCCANCTTNCGCTTGANGGTGGGNTAGCGGGGNTCCCANGCNGGCTTGGTGAAGGTGACNAGGCACGGGAACTTCACGCCGATGATCTCGACGCCNTCNTCNACNTCNTTCTTNACCTTCAGCATATCNCCGTCCAGCTCGGCCTCCAGGCCGTAGGTGACCTGGGGATAGCCCAGATGCTCGGCGATCTCGGGGCCCACCTGNGCGGTGTCGCCGTCGATGGCCTGCTTGCCGCAGAAGATNGCGTCAAACTTGCCNTCCAGCTCCTCGATCTTCTTNACGGCGTTGTACAGGATATAGCTGGTGGCCAGGGTATCGGAGCCGCCGAAGGTNCGGCCGGACACCAGGTACGCCTTGTCAGCGGCGATGGACAAGCACTCCTTCAGCGCCGCGGTGGCCTGGGGCGGGCCCATGGACACGACCACGATCTTGGTGTCGGGGTTCTTGTCCTTGATGCGGGCGGCGGCCTCCAGGGCGTAGCCGTCGAAGGGGTTGACGATGCTGGGCACGCCCTCGCGGATNAGGGTGTTCTTNACCGGNTCNATCTTGATCTCGGTGGTGTCCGGCACCTGCTTGACACAGACCAATATGTTCATGTTGCTTCCTCCTATCAGAATTGAGTGCGCGGTGGTATATCAATACGGATTCTATTTTATATAGTTCGGGCTGGGGTGTCAAGTGCTTATTCGTTTATTTTTTGACAAATGGAAAAATGTGCGGGTTTGAATAAAAAATAATGCGTCAGAGCTGAAAAGCTTTTTCGTAAAAAACAGACAGCGAAGCGCCGTATCGGTGTTTCGCTGTCTGTTTTTATGCTGTCTGGTCCGTCAGAGCGTCTCGCCGCCCGCCGCGCCCAGCAGCTCCCGGGCGTAGGGCAGCTCCAGGATGGCGGCGCATAGGGTGTGCCACTCCTCCAGCTTGTGGTTCCGGCGGGCATAGTAGATGTTGGCCAGCACCTCGTAGTTCAGCGCCACGGTGCGCATCTGGTTGTAGCTGGAGGGGAGCAGCTGGATGAGGTCATACCAGTCCGCCTTGTCCTTGCCCGCCACATAGCGCTGACGCACCGTTTCCAGATAGCCCACGTACCGCTCAAATTCCGCCAGGGAGGCGGGGGTGAGGTGGTCGGTGGAGAAGTCGCCCGGCTCCAGGGGCTTGGCGTGGAGCTTGTGCATGGTGGAGGTGGAGTTGGCCACGGTGCCCACCTTGTAGGTGTCGAACTCCTTCCACCAGTACATGGGGGCGGTGATGTCCATGGACACGAAGATCTGCCGGATGAATTTCCGGTGGTCGCTGCCCGCCGCGCACAGACGCACCGCGAGGGAGAGATCCTTCTCCCCCAGCACATACCGTCCGCCCTCATAATAGCTGTCCGATCGGTCCCAGCTGTTCAGGGGGTTGCGGGCCCCCCGCATGGCGTTTTCCAGGTTCATCACGCTGACGCGCTCCACTTTCAGCACAAAAAGCCCTCCTTCAAAAAAGGAGCGCCGCCCGCCAGGGCGGCGCTCCCATCGGTCAGTTGCTGGAAATATATTCGCCCATGATGTAGCCGGTCATAGTGGCTCCGCCGCTTCCGGCGAAGCTGATCTGATACCAGCCGTTGCCCGCGTCGGCCACCACGGTGACAGTCTGGCCGTTGAGCAGGCTGGCGATGGGGGGATTGGACGTGCTCGGGTCGGGGCGCACCCGCAGGCCGCCGTCCGCGCCCGCAATGGTGCCCGTCCGCCCCACAACGGGGCCGGTGGTGGTGCCGGGCGTCTGGGTGATAACCACGGGAGGATCGGTGACCACCGGAGTGGTGGGCTGGGCGGAGCCGTCCCGCCGCTGGGACTGGGCGCGCACCACGCACTGGACGGATACGCCGTCAGCGGAGGCGGTGATATACACGTTGTGGAACGCGCCGCTGTTGTTCACGTTGGTCACCAGGCCGGTGGCGCTCACCGAGACCCAATCAGGGCTGGAGGACGTCCAGGTCACAGTGCCCGTCCAATCCGCCGGAGTGAATTTGGGCGTGAGCTGATAGGACTCGCCCACCCACAAGGTGAAGTCCTCGGCCAGGCGGCCGTCAGCGCCGTAGAGCGCCATGCCGGTGAGGGTGGACTGCACGGGGACGGTGTCCACTGGCGGCGTGTCAGTGGGTTCCACGGGGGCGGTGGGCAGGGTAATGATATTGCTGGGATTGGCGCTGGGCTCCATACTGGCGGGAGGCTGGGACTGGGAGGAGTCGGGGCCGGGGTTCTTTTTGCCGTGGAGCTGGGGGTAGATGACGGTGAACACGATGATGAGCGCCGCCACGATGATGATCAGCGAGCACAGGAAGGTAATGAGCCGGGGCCAGTTGATGGGGGGCAGGTCAACGCTGCGCCCGCTCTGCTTGGGCGCCAGCCGCTTGCCCGCCTTGGGCTTGGGGGCGTAGTACTCCTCTTCGTCCAGATCATCGTCAAAGGCGTCCTGCCCGTCGAACACATAAGTGTCGTCCTGGTTGCCCTCATCCCGGGCGGGGGGGACGCTGTCCCGGACGGCGCGCCGGGGGTCGCTGCGCTCGCCGCAGAAGGGACAGCGGCGGTAGGTGGAGCTGTAGTCCTCGCCGCAGGCGTCGCAGTGGATCAGTTTATCATGGGAAGGCTTGGGAGCCATATTGAATTCCTCCTTGCTTGAAAGGGTCAGAGCTTGTCGCCTACCCTCTATCTTACACGTTTCGGCTGGGTTCGTCAATCTTTATTTATTATGTCACCTGAATTTCGCGGCTTGTAATATTAAATGCGAAAGAACAAGAACCCACCCGAAAGGGTGCGGAACGGTTCTATCGCATTTATTTTTTTATCTTTGTCTGGCCGGAAAAGATGATTGAAACGGGGTGAAAGATGGTGCGGAAGTACAAATATATAACGTTTTCGGACCGGAAGCAGATTGCCGCGCTGTATCAATCGAACGCACGCCCGGCGGACATTGCCGAAAAAATCGGCGTTACCGTCGCCGCGATCTATCGGGAGTTGAAGCGCGGTGAAACCGTCGGAGAGGACGGCGCGCCGGTTCTGGACCGGAACCAGCGGCGGGCATATAACCCGGTTATCGCCCAGCAGACGGTACAGGCGAGTTTCGGGCGGCGGGGCAGGACCCCGGCGGACAGCCGGAAAGGAGCGGTCAACAGTGACGGTATTTGAAAAGATCACGGAAAGCCCGGAAGTGCTGGGGAAGTTTCTTGCGTGCTTGCCGGTGATTGAGGGGCCGTGGGATGACAAATTTCACGATCAGTTTTGTTCCGGGTGCGCCGCGAAAAACTGCGACGCTTGCCCGAATCAGCGGTTCAGGAACAACCCCGGCTGGTGGCTGACCCTTGAAATCGGAAAGGAGCGGGACGCATGAAAAAGAAAATCACATTCCCGGACTGGACAGGCCCGGCGGGGGTGACGATTACCCGCGCCAGCAAGGACAAGCCGCGCGCCGTTTGGGGTGAGTACACGGAGGAACCGGCGGAATGGCTTTCCCTCCGTGCGACGCTGGAGATTGCCGGGGGTTCGGTCCTCTTTGAAACGTTCGACAGCAGAGAGGAAGAAGAAGCCGCGCGGCTGGAAGCGGACCGGCGCGCCGCATGGCGAAACGCCCTTGCCTTTGCTGAACAGTTGTGGCGGGCCGCGCCACATCATGAATACGTCGTTTTGTTCAGACCGAAAAACCCGAATGTCGGTCCGGAAGCGGTTTGCATTTGTCGGCGGTTGTTCCCCTATTCGGCGGAAAGAAAGGGGCGCGCGTCATGAACGTTTGCAATCGGTGCGGGCGTGAAATCGAATGGATAAGGACCACAAGCGGAAAACCGATACCGTTTGACGCTGAACCCGTGTTCGTGATTGAGGGCGACGGGCGGGACACCTTCACGGACGACAGCGGCGCGCCGATTGTGGGGCGCGTCGCCCGCCCGGAAGAGGAATCGCCGGAACTGCCCGTTGCATTTGTTCCGCATTGGATGACGTGCGGGAGGGGGTGAGATCGTGACGCGTCAATTCTGCTTACCTTGTTTCCTTGAACTGAAAAAGGCCGGGAAACACAACATTCAGCGCGTCGGCGGCGGGGTCAATATGAAGATCACGTGCTGGAAGTGCAAGCGCCGCCGGTACGGGGCAGACTATGAGATTTCCCGGAAGATCGGGGAAAACGAAAGAGGGACAAGCAATGCCGAAATATGAATTTGTCGCCGTCGATTTCGACGGGACCCTTTGCGCCGACGCTTTCCCGGAAGTGGGCGCGCCGAACCGGGCCGTCATTGCCTACGTGAAGCGGCTGGTGGCGGACGGGTCAAAAATCATCCTTCACACCAGCCGGGAGAACGGAACCCGGAAACTGCTTGATGAAGCGGTGGCGTTCTGCGAGGAACAGGAAATTCCCCTGTATGCGGTCAATGAGAATCCGGGCAACCCGCACGCCGCAAAAATCGGCTTGAAGCCCTCCGACGGGCGCAAGGTGTACGCGGACCTTTACATTGACGACAAGGCCATAAACCCGGCGGAAATCGAAAGAACGGCGGAATATGAAAGGCCGGGGGCATTCGTGCCGCCGCCGGAAGCCGCCGCCGCGGATGACCGCTGGGAAGAGATCATGAAGCAGGCGGAGCAATGCGGGTTCATCATTTACGCCGCGGCGGGGACGGCGATTCTTGCGACGAACAGGGTTCAGGCCAGCACGATGGGGGCGACAAGATACGCCGACATTCAGCGCATGAACGGACGTTGCCCGCAGGAAATCGGGTTGCCGGGTTGCCTTGACAGCTACACCGGGAAGCCGGGGTGCGCCGGGGACCGTTGCGAATTGTGGAAGCGGAGGGCCGACCATGCCGAACCGTGAACCGATCACCCGCGGAGCGGGACAAGCCCGGCGGCGCGCCGCCCGGATATGGGGGACCGTTGCGAAATATGCCGCCCTGACCCTTGCCGGAATCATCCTGTTTCGAGCGGGCGCGGCTTACAGCCTGAAAGAGCGCGGATATTCGGCGGCTGGCGGTGAAGCTTTGGGCCTTTTGCTTCCGGTCCTTTACGCGCCGATTTCCGCCGTGGTGCGGGGCTACATCGAGGACGCGAAAACCGGCTATAAGCCGAAATTTTAAGGAGGACAACAGACCATGAAGAAACTTGCGACATTGAAACCCGGTGCATTCTTCTGTTACGGCGGCGTTCAGTGGGTGACGCTGGAGAATGACAAAGAGAACGGCGCGGCGCTGGTCATTTCCGCCGCCCCCGTGTTCAACGCGGCGTTCGACGACGACAACAAAAACGACTGGCGGGAATCGTCCGTGCGCGTGGAACTGAACGGCCCGTTCCTTGACAGACTGATTCAGGCGGGCGCGGACCCGGCGGCTTTCTTGGAATGGGAAAGCGACCTGACCGCCGACGACGGAATGACCGACTACGGGACCGCGACCGACAAAATCGCGTTGCTGTCCGACGGCCTGTATCGGAAATTCCGGCAGTTTATCCCCGCCGTTGACGAATGGTGCTGGACCCTGACCCCGTGGACCTGTAAGCCGGAATATGCCGCTTTCGTCCGCAACGTCAGTTCCTCCGGCTCGCTGAACAACAACTACGCGTACAGCGGCCACTGGGGCGTTCGCCCGCTTTGCTATCTGAATTCTGAAATCTTGGTATCTGTCCCCTACGAAGAGGAATGCGCGGACCCGCACGCCGACGCGGTGGAGGAAGCCCACAGCGCGATCATGTACGTTCTGGAACAGTACCCCACAGACGTATGGGGCGACGCTATCGCCGCCGTGGTTGCTTCCCTCTTCCGGGCGAATCAGGACGCGGAGGAAATCGCGCAGGAAGAAGCGGCGGCGCGGGCGCTGAACGGTACGCCCGGCAAAAACAGCGTGAAGATCACGATTGAGGGGCAGGCCGCTTCCGCCGCGACAATCGTTGCAATGGTGGCGGACATGATCGAGAACAACGGGGGCAAAGAGGAATGACGCGGAAAATTGATGTTAAATGCCCGTATTGCGGGCGGAAAGTCACGGTGGAGCATGACGGCCTTTACGCGGACGCGCATATTGCCACGTGCGATTTCATGGACGGCGGGTGCGACAGAATGTTTGTCGCCGACGTTAAAGTTTCCATGACGGCCACGGCCCGGAAGATCGAGGGCGAAGCGGAAAAGGTGGCGGAGGGCTGACAGCCCCCGCCCCCGCCGCCGAAAACTGCATAGAAAAACCGCCCCGCGCCCGTTGTGCGAAAACGGGTGCGAAGCGGATTCCGCCGGTAAAAACACAGCTTATCAACCTATGAATAAGTATAGCAGAAACCGGCGGAAAAGTCAAGATTCAGCGCCGTTTTTATGCGGCGTGGCGGGCTTGTAATGGGTATTAAGATTCCAGCAAAGCCTTGTCACGCACACGGGAAAGAACGGGGGCCGCTTCCGGGCCGTTCCCGCTCCACCACACCACAGAGAAAACAGGGCTTGCAGGAAGAGCCAAACACGCCCGCTTCATCATCACACAGAAAGAGGGTGAAGCAAGGTGAAAAGCTTTATCAGGGAAAAAAAGATTTATTGCGGCGATCAGTACAGAGAGGTTGATATATTCACCTACACCACGGCGCAAAAGACCGCCGCCAGCCGCGGGAAGCGGTCGAAGAAGGTTCAGGAATCGGAACCGAAACAAAAGAACCTGAACGACAAGAACGCCCGCCGGTATTTCGTCCAGTTGGGGAACCTGAATTTCGGGAGTGACCCGGACGCGTTGCACGTGACGGCTACATACAGCCCGAAACACCTTCCCCCATCCATAGAAGCCGCGGAAAAGGAAGTTTCAAACTACTTGCGCCGGGTGGCCTACGCCCGGAAGAAAGAGGGGTTGCCGCCCCTGAAATATATTCTTGTCACCGCCTACACCACAGCCCGGAACGGCGGGAAGCCCACCCGGATTCATCACCACATTGTCATAAATGGAGGGCTTGACCGTGACATTGTGGAAGAGTTGTGGCGCAAGCGGAAGCGCAAGGGGCAGAAAAAGGGTGATCGAATCGGGTATTGCAATGCCGACCGCCTGCAAGCGGACGGAAGCGGTATTGCCGCCCTTTGCAATTACCTTGTCAAGCAGGCCGGGGGAAAAAAGCGGTGGTCCTCTTCCCATAACTTGAAGAAGCCGACCAGCCGGGCAAACGACGGGAAGTACACCCGGCGGCAGATCGAGAAATGGGCGAAAGAAAGGCCGGGCCGGGAATTTTGGGAAAAGAAATACCCCGGCTGGACCCTGACCGACGATGATTACGGGGTTCGATACGAATATAACGCCCAAACGGGCTGGTCAATCTATCTGAAATTGAGAAAAAAGGAATAGAAAGGGGTGGTCATCGTGGGGAAGCCTTACCGGGAATGCCCGTTTTGCGGCGCGCATTTGGACGCGGGCGAAAGGTGCGATTGCCGGGAGCCGGAACGGAAACCCGCGGCGGCGGAGGAAAAGCCGGGGAAAATGCGGCTGGTTGCCATTTGCCGGGAAGTGAACGCGAAAACCGGGAACGTCGCCGTCTATCGGGTAGGGGAAGAAATGACGGACCGGACAATTTCGTTCTTGCAGGATTGGGCGCGAAACAACCCCGGATTCCGGTATTTCACGCTTACTTCAACCCGCTGGGAGCGGTTCGGGGCCGTGATAACGGGCATTTTGAAACGCCGGACAGTAACAGCCGCGGACGTGGACCGAATCGGCGGAATTGTGGAATTGTAGGGGGATGGAATGTGAATCCGTATATCATCGTAAAAATTCCGTCCTTGCGGGCGAAAGCCTATATTTGCGAACACCACTATTCGCACGGTTGCCACAATAGACCGTCACCGTGCTATGGACTGTATGACGGGGAAAACCTGATCGGCGTTTGTGCCTTTGCCACCCCGTGTAGTGAGCGGGTCCGGTCATCGGTATTCGGTGAGAAATACAAGGGCCATGTAACAGAGTTGCACAGACTTCACATTTTGGATTGCACACCGAAAAACACTGAAAGCTGGTTTATTTCCCGCTGTCTGAAACTGCTAAAACAGGAAAAACCGGATATTTGGGCCGTTATCAGCTTTTCAGACCTGACCGTTGGACACGTGGGGACGATCTACAAAGCGACGAACGCTTACAGGTTAGGGACGACACCGCCGCGGCGGTTCTTCATCGACGAAACGGGACGGTTGCGCCACCCGCGGCAATGCGGGCATAACATCACAACGGCGGAAGCCGCCGAAATGGGCTGGCGCGCTGAAATGCGGGAATCGAAAAACCGGTATCTTTGGTTATTGCCGGACAGCAAGGGCCACAAGCGGCGGTTGCTGAAACTTTGCAAATATGACCTTCAAGGAGGGGGAAACATTGGACAGCGAACAGGAATTGCAGGAAATGTACCGCGCGGCGGCAGTTATCAAGGAAATCTGCAACCGCCGGACAGAGGATGACGCGTGCCATAAATGCCCGTTCTATGCTATGTGTTGCGGGGAACCGTATTCGTGGGAGATTCCAGAAAGCGGGGCGGACGCATGACGGACCGAGAACAGCTTTTGCAGAAAGTCAAAAAGATTCAGGCTTTGGCGGAACGCGGCGACCGCGGGGAAAAGGAATCCGCCGCCGCCTTGCTTGAACGGCTGATGAAGCAACACGGAATCACCGAAACCGAACTTGAAGAGGACCGCCGAGAATTGGCGTGGTTCAGATTCAAAACCCCGCTTGAACGTCGGCTTTTGAATCAAATTATTTACGCTGTCACCGGGCGCATTGCTTCCGGGTGCGTTGGAAGGTACACGAACAGAACGCGAAAAATGCTGGGGATTGAATGCACGGCGGCGGAGCGGTTAGAAATCAAATTCAGCTTTGAATTTTACAACGCCGCCTTGAAAAAGGAACTTGAACGGTTCTATTCGGCTTTCGTGAACAAGAACGACATATTCCCGGAAAATGCGATTGACAAAATACCGGACACGGGGGAAATCGACCTTGAAGAAGCCCAGCGTGTTTCGATGATGATGGAGGGCATGGAGGTACACACCCGCCGGAAAGCGTTGGGGAGCGGGGCGGACGAAAGGGGCGATCAGTAATGCCCACGCAATGGGAATCGAAATACCTTGCCCAGCGTTATCAAAACGCCGTGAACAACGCGCAAGGTCATTCTTTCGAGGAATACATAAAGGACGCGTGCGCCCTGTATTCACGGCAAGGCCGGGCGGAGATCGAGAAAACCCCCGAACCCTTCCGCGTGCTGGAGAAGTTGCGCGACGGGATTTTTAAGGGACGGTTCACAGCCCCGGCCCAGCCGGATTTTCAAGGGACCTTGGACGGCGGGCGCTCCATCGTCTTTGAAGCAAAGTACACCACGACGGACCGGTTGAAACGGGACGTTCTGACCGGCGAACAGCAGGACGCGCTGGACAATTTTTACGAACTGCAACAGCTTGCCTTTTTGAATTGGCTTATGTCCGGCGACGTTATCGCAACATTGCCCGTCACGCGGCGGGTGAATATGCCCTATGACCTCCGAATTTGCCTGATCGAAGCGGACAGGTTGAGCAACCCGGACGGAGACACCGGCGACCCGCACATTGTCGGCGGCGTGGAAACAAACGACGCGGGGGAGGTTGTCGCATACCATATCAGCAAACACCACCCCTTGTCCTATGACCTGACCGAAACGGGCTGGACGCGGGTGGAAGCATGGGGAGCAAAGACCGGGCGGCGGAACGTGCTTCACATCATGAACCGGGAAAGAATCGGACAGCGGCGCGGCGTGCCGTTCCTTGCACCGGTTATTGAAGCCCTGAAACAGTTGGGGCGCTATACCGACGCGGAACTTGTCGCCGCCGTTGTTTCTGGAATGTTTACCGTGTTCATCGAAAAGGAATCCGCGTCCAGTGAAGGGGCGTTCGGCGAGATCATACCGGAAGAAGAACAGGTGGACGCAGGCGACGACGGAACGATTGAACTTGCGCCCGGCGCTATTGTGGACCTGAACGAAGGGGAAAAGGCGCACGACATGAACCCCGGCAGGCCGAACACGGCCTTTGAAGGGTTTGTGATTGCGATTTGTCGGCAGATCGGCGCGGCCCTTGAAATCCCCTATGAACTGCTGGTGAAGTGCTTCAATTCGTCATTCACAGCTTCCCGCGGCGCGCTTTTGGAAGCGTGGAAAATGTTTCGTATGTACCGGACATGGCTTGCAAATGATTTCTGCCAGCCCATTTATGAAGAGTGGTTCGCGGAAGCCGTCGCAAAGGGAAGAATCCCCGCGCCCGGCTTTTTTGCTGACCCGATCATTCGCAAGGCGTACTTGTCGGCGGAATGGAACGGTCCGGCGCAAGGGCTTTTGAACCCGGTTCAGGAAGTAGAAGCGGCGGAAAAACGGGTTATAAACGGCTTTTCGACCCGTGACCGTGAAGCTATGGAAATGAACGGGTCCGACTTCTACCGTAACGCCGCACAGCGGAAGAGGGAAGAAAAAATGTTAAGGGAGGTAAACGAAGATGGCGGACAAGAACCCCGTACAGGGGAAGCCGGTCAATAAGCACTTTTGGAAATTCTGCAACGCCGCGGAAGAAGGAAAACCGCCCGAACTGATTTTAGAGGGCGACATTTCTTCCACAACGTGGTGGGGCGACGAAGTAACCCCGCGACTGTTTACGGAGGAATTGAATGCGCTGGGGAGCGTGCCCGAAATCGTCGTGCGAATCAACAGCGGCGGCGGCGACGTGTTCGCGGCAAATGCTATTTATACCCGGCTGAAAGACAATGCGGCGAAAATCACGGTGAAGATCGACGGCTGGGCCGCGTCCGCCGCGACAATCGTTGCAATGGCGGGCGACGTGATCGAGATTCCGGGAAACGGCGTGTTTATGGTCCATGACCCGAAAATGGGCGCAATGGGCTATTTCAGCGCGGAGGAATTCACAAAGGCCGCGGAAGAACTGAAAGTGATTAAGCAGGCAATTATAAACGGCTATGCCCTGAAAACCGGCAAATCGGCGGAGGAAATTTCCGCGATCATGTCGGCGGAAACATGGTACGACGGAAAACAGGCCGTCGAAGCCGGATTCTGCGACAAGCTTATGTTTGAGGACGCGAAAACAACCGTTGAAAACATGGGAAAAGTTGTTGTCAACAGTGTTTCGATGGACCTTGAACGCTTCCCGAATATGTCTGTTTCGTTGTTAAACCGCCTGACGGCCAGCGCGTCCGGCGGTTTTTCAAATACACATACAACACCAAAAATCACCGAAAAGGAGCGAAAGACAATGGGACCTGAAAACAAAGAGATCAAGAATCCCGCGGACCTGAAAGCGGCCTTTCCCGATTTGGTAAAGCAGATCGAGGACGCGGCGACCACCGCGGAGCGCAAGCGCATTCAGGACATCGAGGGCGTGGCGCTTGCGGGCTTTGAAAAGATCGTGAACGCCGCAAAGTTTGACAACCCCGTTTCCGCCGGGGACGTTGCGACGCAGATTGTCGCGGAGCAGAAGAAGCAGGCGGCGGGCTATATCGCCGACCGGAACGCCGACGCACAGGACAGCGGCGCGGGCGACGTGGGAACGGGCAAGATCGAGGGCGCGGCTGGCGGCGGCGGAGGTCAAAGCGAGATCGACGCGGCGATTGACCGGCTTTTCCCTGAAACGAAGTAAGGAGGGAACGACCATGTATGAAATCAAGCGCGACGAACTGACCCGCAAAAATGTTCTTGCGGGCGACTTCCCCATTGTCAAGGACGTGGGCGAAGTCAAGGACGGCGAAACCGTGCGCCAGTATGCCCCGGTCATTCAGACCGCGGACGGAATCAGCGAAGCAACAGCGGACGGGCTGGGCGACCTGTACGGCGTTGCCGCGGCTGATTCCACCGACGGCGGCGTTGTCGTCTACCTGACCGGCGAATTTTTCGCCGACGGGCTGACCTTGCCGGACGGCGTGACGGTGGAAGCCCTGAAACCCGCTTTCCGCAAGCTGAATATCTTTTTGAAGTAAAGGGAGGAAAAAGAAAATGGCTATTGAAACCGACATTTACACCCCGCGCACGTTAGGGAAGCTGGTTCGGCGCACGCCCCCGGTAAGAACCTTTTTCCGCGATACGTTCTTTAAGAACCGCAAAACCTTTGTGACGAAGAGCGTTGACGTGGACTTTAAGAAGGGCAAACGCGCCCTTGCGCCGTTCGTCCACCCGAAAATCGGCGGCAAAACCGTTCCGAACAGCGGCTATCAGACGAAGAGTTACACCCCCGTTCTTCTTGCGCCGAACAAGGTGACGACTGTTGACGATCTGCTGGAGCGGGCCGCAGGCGAAAACCCGTACAGCGGCAGAAAGCCCGCAGACCGCGCCGTTGAAAAGCTGGCGGAGGATTTGAAGGAACTGAAAGAAATGATTGCCCGCCGGGAAGAGTGGATGGCGGCGACCTCCATTTTCACCGGCAAGATTCCCATTATCGGCGAGGGGCTGGACGAAGAAATCGACTTTGAATTTGAAAACGTCGAAATCATCGTAACGGACGCGCTGAAATGGAGCGCCCCGACCTCCGACCCGCTGGCCGACTTGGAACGGTGGCGGACCACGGTTCAGAAAAACGGGTTCGTGAACTGCGATATTTGCGTTATGGCGGCGGACGTTGCAAACGCGTTTGTCAACCATCCGAAGGTAAAGGAAGTTTGCGACACGAAAGCTTATGATTTGGCGGTCATCAAGCCCCGCGAACTTCCGAACGGCCTTACATACGTTGGGACCATTCACAAGCTGGGGCTGGATATTTACCAGTATAACGAATGGTATCTTGACGACTGGACCAACCCGGAAGCGCCGGACGAATACCCGATTGTTCCCGACGGTGCGCTGGCGCTTTTGAGTACGCGGGCCGACTATTCGATCTACTACGGCGGCATTACCATGATTCCCGAAGAGGGAAAGGGCTTTGTCACCGTGGAGGGCGATATGGTCCCGCAAACGTGGGTGGAGCGCCGCCCGGACCGCCGCTTTTTGCAGATCAACAGCAAACCGCTGACCGTGCCGCATGAGGTCAATAGCTGGTTTGTCGCCCACGTCCTGTAATGCGTAACTTCAAGGCGCAGGCGGAACGGGATTTGCTGGCCGTATTCCATAACACCGCGGAACACGCGGAAGAACTGGAATTCTGGATTGACGGGACCCGCTACAAAGGGCCGGTCATCATCGACGACGGCGGCGCGCAAGACCGGACAAGGCGGGACGACGACCACGTGGACGGCCTGACCCTGATTGATATTGTCATGTATGTTCCCCTTTCTATCCTGAATCAGATTCCGAAAAGAGGGTTGAACGTGGAGATCGACGGCGATCTTTACGAAATCAAAAAGGTTCACCCGGAAGCGGGGGACATTGTGCTTTATTTGGAGAGGTTGACCGAATGATTCAGATTACAGGCGAACAGATCGAGCGGGTGAACCTGATTCTTTCCGGCATTCCGGGCGGCGCGCAAAAGGCGTTTTCAAGCGCAATTCGCCGGGTGAACAGCACGGTAAAGGCTGAAACCGTCCGGCAAATTACCGGAACTTATGCCATTTCCGCGCAGAACGTCCGCGCCGGGGGAAACATTCGCACACAGGTTCAGAAAGCGGACGGCGGCGTTTGTGGAATCGTGACTTTCGCGGGCCACAAATTGCCGCTGTACCGCTTCAACGTTACGCCCACGTTGCCGATTCAGCGGGCGCAAGTGAAAGCGGCGGTCATGCGGGGGAACGCGCAAACCCCATTCGCCCACGCGTTTATTGCCCGCATGAAAAACGGCCATACCGGAATGTTTGAGCGCGAAACGGGCCGGTCCTTCCCGGTAACTGAATTCATGGCACAGTCAACCGCGCAAATGGCGGGGAATGAGGACGTGCTGGAACAGGTTTCGGAAAAGGCGGGAGAAACCATGAATAAGCGGCTTGAACATGAAATAACCCGGATTCTGAACGGTTACGGAGGGTAAACAATGACACCTTTGGACTTGCTGGACGAAATGAAAATTTACATCGAACAGCAGACGAAAGACCTGATCTTACCGACACGGATGGACCGGCGGAGCGGTGAAACACCGGAACGACCGGCGGAGGTCCACACGATGGCGCTTCCGAATAAGAAAGCGGAAACGGAACGGATTCCCTATGTCCTCTTGCAGTTTTTGACAAGCAAGGACCAGCAGGAACCGGGAGAAATGCCAGAAAGCAGTTGCAAAATCCGCATTGTTGCCGCGACCTATTCGGAGGACAAAGCGGAGGGGTCAAGGTGCCTTTTGAATCTGCTTACCCGGATTCGGTTGGCATTTCTCCGCGATGGGAGCATTGCGGACCGGTATTTGCTGAAAATTCGCAAAGAACAGCCCCTTGAAATGATTATTTACCCGGACAGCCCGGCCCCGTACTATTTGGGCGAAATGATGACCGAATGGACGTTGCCGCCGGTCAACATCGAATGCCCGTTTTCGGGGTAATACATCGACAAGAGAACAACAGCCATTGAAAGTGAGGTTGAACAAGGATGATTGAATTCAGGAAAAACGCGGCGCGGGACAAGCTGTATGCCCTTGCGGTGGAAAATGGCGTTTCGGTTGCGGAGGACGCGGACCGGGACGCGATTATTGCCGCGCTGACCGCGCACAACGAAAAGGAAGCCGCAGAAACGCCCGCAGACGGGGCCACAGAGGGCACAGGAAGCGCCGCGGGCGACGGCGGGACCGATGACACCACCCACAGCGAAACGCCCGGAGAACGGCCCACAGAGGGCGCGGAGGGCTACGACACGTTCGTTTATGTCGGTCCCTCTATCCCACGCGGGCGGCTGAAAGAAAACGCCGTGTTCCGCGGGACACGTTCGGACGTGCTGGAGTATTTGGCGGACGTGGTGGAGCAGTACCCGCAAATCCCCCGGCTGATCGTGCCGACGAACAAGCTGGCGGCGTTTTCCGTCAAGGTCAAGACCCCCGGCAATATCGCGCACAAGTATTATTCCGACATTGCTTCCGCAATTCGGAGGGGAAAGGAAGTGTAAAAAGTGGCGAACTATTATCACGGCGTATCGACGCGACAGGTTGACACGTCGGTTTCGACCCCCGTTGAAGCGGATTCCGGCGTTCCGTTCGTCGTTGGAGCCGCGCCGGTACATACCGTCGGCGGGAAGGTGAACGAACCCGTCATGTGCTACACCTACGCGGAAGCCGTTTCCGCTTTCGGGTATAGCGACGATTGGGAGAAATACCCGCTTTGCGAAATGATCTATTCGCAATTCCAGCTTTACGGCGTCGCCCCCGTTGTGCTGGTGAACGTGCTTGACCCGGCAAAGCACAAGAAAGCCGTTGCCGAACAGAATTACCCCATCACGGACGGCAAGGTTTATTTGCCGCTGGAAGCCGTACAGGACAGCGTAACGGTGAAGAACAACGCGGCGGAGGGCGACACGCCCGCAAACTACGTCGCCGGGACCGATTACGACACCCTGTACGACGGGGAAAACCTGATCGTCGAAGTGCTGGAGGGCGGAGCAATCCCGGAAAACGCGGGCGAACTGACAATTTCTTTCAGCGCGGTGGACCCGTCCGCCGTGACAAAGAAAGAGATCATCGGCGGTTTTGACACCAACACGAAGAAATCTTCCGGGCTTGAACTGCTGGATTCCGTCTTTCCGAAATACGGCATTGTTGCCGATTTGGTCCTTGCCCCCGGATGGTCCCATGATTCGGAGGTTGCCGCGATCATGTCGGCAAAGGTCCAGTCTATCAACGGCGTTTTCGAGGGGAAAGCCCTTTGCGACATTGACACGAACGACGTTCGGCATTACGCCGACGCGCCCGCGTGGAAAAAGGCAAAGAACATCAATTCTAAATATCAGCTTATCTGCTGGCCGCTCTTCAAGCTTGGGGAGCGGATTTTTCATGCGTCCGTGCAGGCGGCGGGCCGAATGGGGTTGACCGATTCGGACAACGGCGGTTGCCCGGCGGAAAGCCCCTCCAACAAGCTTTTGCAGATCGACAGCGCGGTTCTTGCCGACGGTACGGTTGTTCTGCTGGACCTCCAGCAAGCGAACTACCTGAACAGCAACGGCATTATTACCGCGCTGAACTTCATCGGCGGTTATGTACTTTGGGGCGACGAAACCGCCTGTTTCCCCGCCGATACGGACGTAAAGAATTATTTCATTTGCGTTTCCCGTATGTTCGGCTGGGTTGCGAATTCCCTTGTTCTGACCTATTGGAGCAAGGTGGACAAGAAAATGACGCGGCGGCTGATCGACAGTATCGTTGATTCCGTGAATATTTGGCTGAACGGCCTTGTTTCGGAAGAGAAGTTGCTGGGTGGGCGCGTCGAATTCCGGGAGGATGAAAACCCCGTGACTTCCCTTATGGCAGGAAAGGCGACGTTCCACGTGTTCCTGACCCCGCCCAGCCCCATGAAGGAATGCGAATTTGTGCTTGAATACGACGTGGAGTACGTTTCCGCGGCGCTGACGGCGTAAGGAGGGATAGACCGTGAAAGTTGATAACGGCGTGACTAACTTTGCCGTGTATGAGGACGCGACGGAGTTTTACGGCATGGCGGAAGTGACTTTGCCGGAAATCTCTTCCATTACGGAAGAGGTAAAAGGCGCGGGCATTTCCGGCACGTTCAACGGCGCGTTTGTGGGCCATATCGAAGCTATGACCCTGACGCTGAATTTCCGTTCGGTGACGGCGGACGCGATCAGGCTGGCGGAGCCGCGGAATCACCAGATCGACCTCCGCGCTTCCCAGCAGGCGTGGGACAACGCTTCCGGGCGCTTCAAGCAAACGGCGGTCAAACACATTCTGATGGTGACACCGACGAAGCTTGCCCCCGGCAAGCTTGCCCCCGCGTCCCCCGCGGAAGCGTCCGGCGAATACGCGGTGACGTATTTTGCCACCTACATCGACGGCGTGAAGAAGCTTGAAATCGACATTCTGAATTTCATTTACTTTGTGAACGGCGTTGACTATCTGGCAGACGTGAGAAAGGCGCTGGGCAAGTAACAACACAACCCCGGCGGGGCGACCCGCCGGGGCCTTTTATGCCCGCTTATCTGTATATCAAATTTTCAATAATCGGAGGAATTGAACCATGAGCGACAAGAAGAACATTGCCGAAATCGGCGCAGGAAGCGCCACAGACGCGGCGGAAGCCCTGACCCATGAAAAGACACAGGCGGCGGCGGAAACCGCCACAGAGGGCGCGGAGAGCGCCGACGCTGGCGTTTATACGCACGCGTTCAAGAATCCGTTCGAGTTTGAGGGCCGGACCTATACGGAACTGACCTTCAATTTCGTGGGGCTGAAAGGGCGCGATATGCTGGCAATCGAAAACGAAATGCAGGCTATGAGCGAATACGCCCTTGCCCCTGAAATCTCCGCCAGCTTCCAGTGCAAGATGGCGGCGCGCGCCGCCGGTATCGGAAGCGACGTGCTGGAAGCTATGCCCCTGAAAGATTTTAACAAGATCACGGGGGCCGCGCGCCGTTTTTTGCTGGATTCGGGCTATTAAAGCAGAACCCGGCGCAATGGTGGCGGCGTGAAGCTTACAAAATGGCGCAAGCGTCCTTTACCGGCGTTCCGTTTTGGCTGGATATGACCGTTTCGGAATTTGCTTTGTGGATAAAGGACGCGAACGCCGTTGAAGCGGAGAGGAAGAAAACGAAGGGCGGGTGACAGAGTGGCAACAAGCAGAAAAGAATATGAATTGTTGTTCAAACTGCAAGCGTCTTTGGGTGGGAACTTCAATGCGGCGTTCAAAAACGCGATCAGCACGACGACAAAGCTTCAAAACACAATGCAGAAGCTAAATTCCACCACCGGAAAGATCGACGCATTCAAAAAGCAGGAAACCGCCCTTGAATCGAACCGGCAGAAGCTGGCGAAGCTGACCGCGGAGCATGACCGGTTACAGCAGGAAATGAGCCAGACGGAACAGCCGTCGGAGAAATTGCGGGCCGCTATGGAGCGGAACGAACGGCAGATTGCCGAAACGACCGCAAAAATCGAACAGCAGGAAGGCCGGTTGCGGACGCTGGGCGACGAACTTTCCGACGCGGGCGTTGATACGTCGCGTCTGGCGGACGAAAACGAGCGGCTGGCGAAAAGCTATGAACGGCTGAAAAGCGGTCAAGAGGAATTGGCACGGCTGAACAACGCGATTCAGCAGAATAACGAAGCGATTTCACAGACAAAAGCCCAGCTTGGCGGGGTATTGGGTACGGCGGCGGCGCTGGGTGCGGCGCTATACGCCGGGCCGGTCAAGAAAGCCGCGGAGTTTGAAGCGCAAATGTCAACCGTTCAGTCTATTTCCGGGGCGACCGGGGATGATTTGGCGAAACTGTCCGCCCTTGCCAAAGAGATGGGGGCGACGACGCAGTTTACAGCCGTCGAATCCGGGCAAGCCCTTGAATATATGGCTATGGCGGGCTGGAAAACCCAGCAAATGATCGGCGGATTGCCGGGCATTATGAACCTTGCCGCCGCTTCCGGGGAAGATTTGGGGTCCGTGTCCGACATTGTGACGGACGCGCTGACCGCGTTTAGAATGAGCGCGGAGGACGCAGGCCGGTTCGCCGACGTGCTGGCGCAAGCGTCGAGCAATGCGAATACAAACGTCGGAATGATGGGGGCGACCTTCCAAAAGGTTGCCCCCGTCGCGGGCGCTTTAGGGTATTCCGTGGAAGATATGTCGCTGGCAATCGGCCTTATGGCGAACGCGTCGATCAAAGCGGACGTTGCGGGAACTTCCCTGAAAACGTCCCTTGCGAATATGGCAAAGCCGACAAAGCAAATGCAAACCTATATGGACCGCTACGGAATCAGCCTGACCCGTTCCGACGGGTCAATGAAAACATTCCGTGAAGTGGTGGACAATTTGCGTTCGAGTTTGGGCGGCTTGTCTGAAGCTGAACAGGTGGCGGCGGCGACCGCGATTTTCGGCAAGGAATCGTTCGCAGGAATGCTGGCCATTGTCAACGCAAGCGACGAAGATTTTCAAAAGCTGTCCGATTCGATCAACAATTCAGCAGGCGCGGCGGAGCGGATGGCGGCAATCAAGCTGGACAATTTGGAGGGCGATATAACCCTTATGAAATCCGCGCTTGACGGCCTGCAAATTGCAATCGGCGACGCGCTTTTGCCAACATTCCGAGCGGGAACGCAAGGAATAACGGACTTTATCACGAAACTAACGCAATTCATCAACGAAAACCCGGAATTGATTCAACAGATCGTGAAGATCACCGCCGGGCTTTTGGCATTCAAGGCGGCGACGCTGACCGGGAAGCTGGCGTTTTTGGAACTGAAAGGCGGCGTTTTGTCCGTTCAAAAGGGATTTACCCTTTTGAAAACTATGTTCGCCCTTGCAAGTGTCAATTCGCGGGGGTTTTCCAGCACGCTGAAAGGCGTTGCAAAGAACGTGATCGACTATTTCGGCGGAATCGGGAACGCGGCGGGCGGCGTGGGCCGTGCGTTTACCAACCTGTTCAGCGGAACGAAGATCGGGAATCTGTTTTCCGGTATCGGCGGAGCCGCGGGCGGTTTGTTCTCTAAAGCGTTTTCCGGTATCGGCGGACTGGCAAGCGGGGCCGCGGGCAAGGTGACAAGCATTTTCGCAAGCGCGGGAAGCAAGATTGCCGCCGGCCCTCTTGGAAAAATCGGCGGAGTGGTTGCAAAGGGGTTCAGCAAGGTAACGGGCCTGATTGCGCCGCTTCAAAAGCTGGGCGGGTCCATTTTGGGGCCGCTTGGAGGAATCGCCGGAAAGATTCTGCCCGTCGTCGGCGTGATCGGCCTGATTATTGCCGCGGTTCAGATCTTCCGGGACCATTTGGACGATATACGGAACCTGATTGAACGGGTTTTCGGTCCGGCGGGCGTTGCTGTCTTTGACAATATCGTGGGCGTGATTACAAATATCGGCGACACGATCAAGGGCATTTTCAGTGACGGCAACCTTGCAAACGCGCGGGAATTCATCAACGGAATTTTCGGCGAACAGGGCGTTGCCGTGTTCGACACGTTCGTTTCCATCATGCAGACGGTGGGCGGCGTGATTGGGCAGTTTATTTCGTTCATTGATACAAGCGTAAAACCGATCATCGAAGAACTGTTTGCGTTCATCGTGACGACGGTTCTTCCGCAAATCGCGCAAGCGTTCGTCGAGTGGGGACCCACGATCACGGGCGTTATTCAAAGCATTTGGGAAATCTTTCAGACCGTCGCAACCGCCGTCATGGGGATTATTAGCGCGCTTATGCCTACGATTCAATCGCTGATAGGAACCGGGCTTGAAACAATCCGTTCCGTTGTCGGCGGCGTTCTGACCGCGATTCAGGGACTTTTGAACGTGTTTGCCGGGGTATTTACCGGCGATTGGTCCAGAGTTTGGGAAGGTGTAAAGGGTATCTTTTCCGGCGTATGGGAAGCGATCAAGGGCATTGCAAAGGGCGCAATGAACGGAATTATCGACATTATAAACGGCCTGATCGGAGGGCTGAACAAGCTAAAAATTCCCGATTGGGTCCCCGGCATTGGCGGAAAGGGTATCAATATTCCGCTGATTCCGAAATTCGCAAAGGGTACGCCCCGGACACCTGATACGTTCATTGCAGGCGAAAAGGGCGCGGAACTTATCACGAACGCCCGGAACCGAACCGTTTTCAAATCGGCGGAAACCGGGAACATCTTCACGAACCTTGCAAGCATGGCAAAGACCCTGAACGGGAATGCGGGCTTGCAACAATACCGGCTGGCCTATGCGGGAGCGGAAGCCCCGAACGTGAACCCGCCGACGCTTGACGCGGCGGACCGGCAAAGATCGGTTGTCATCCACAGTGCGCCCGTTTTCCATGTGGGGAACGAAGCGCAGGCGCAGGACATTGAAGAACTCTTGCGGAAGCACGATGAAGAACTTTTGCAGGAAATCGACGACCGCGACCGGCAGAGGACAGATGACGAAAGGCGGCGGGCCTATGACTAAATATACGACCATTGCCGGGGATATGTGGGACGGTATCGCCTACAAGACGCTGGGCGACGAAGCATACACCGACAAGATCATGAAAGCGAACCCGGAATTCCGCCGCCTTTTCGTCTTTCCGGCGGGAATCGTGCTGAACATACCTGAACCCGAAATGCGGATTTCCGGCGAATTGCCGCCGTGGAAGAGGGTGCAGGCATGAACGCACGAAGAACGGAAATCAAGCTGATCTTTGAAGGGGCGGACATTTCCGCGGACATTAACCGGAATCTTATTTCGATGACCTACACGGACAACGAAGAGGACAAAGCGGACGACTTGCAATTATCCCTTGACGACCGGGAAGGAATCTGGCTGGGTGACTGGCTGAACAATCCGACAGCCGGGAAATCCGCGGAGGTTTCGGCGGTCATCATTCAAAAAAATTGGGAATCCACAGGGAAAGACCGGGTGCTGGATTGCGGCACGTTCGAGGTTGACACCGTGGAGGGAAGCGGCCCGCCGTCGAAAGTGACGATCAAGGCCGCTTCCATCCCATACAAGACCGCCGCCCGGACACAGAAAAATACAAAGGCGTGGGAGAAAATCAAACTTTCGGCGATTGCAAATGAAATCGCCGGTAAAAACGGGCTTGTCTGTATGTTTGAATCATCGACAGACCCGTTTTACAACCGGAAAGAGCAAATGCAGGAATCCGACATAACTTTTTTACAGCGCATTTGCAAAGACGCGGGAATTTCCCTGAAAGTTACCGCGAAAATGATTGTTCTGTTTGACGCGGCGGACTATGAGCAAAAAGAAGCTGTAATGACGATCAAGCGCGGCACGTCGAACGTGTCGCGCTATTCGTTTTCGACCAGCCTGCATGACGCGGCTTATAGTAGCTGTCACGTGTCTTATACGGACCCGAACACACAAACGACGATTGAATACACCTATACACCCCGCGACGCTGACAAAAGCGGACAGGTGCTGGAGGTAAACGAAAAGGTTTCAAGCCGTGAAGAAGCCCGCTTGCTGGCAATGAAGCGGTTACGGCAGAAAAACAAATCGGAGTATAAAGCGTCGTTCAGCCTGTCCGGGGACACGCGGCTGGTTGCTGGGGTAACGGTCGAGGTTTCCGGCTATGGAGCATTCGACGGAAAGTACATCATCGAAACCGCGACGCATTCAATTTCAAAAAGCGGCGGATATAAGACGGAAGTTACCTTGCGGCGGGTGCTGGAGGGGTACTAATGGACGACCTGAACTTAAACGTATTAAAAAACATCGTGCGGACGGGCTGGGTTTCCTCTGTCAACGTGGAGGAACGAACCGCCCGCGTGATATTTGAGGACAAGGGGGAAACGATTGTTTCCGGGGATTTGAAGATTGTTGCGAACCAGCCTGTAATAACCGTCGAGAAATGGGTGGACGGTGACAAGTGGAGTTATGACGCGCAATACTCTTCCGCCGACCGCTCTTTAGAGCTGGACGAAAGCTATGTGAAAGCGGCCCCTTCCGCCCCGGACGTTATCACGGTTCAGAAAAGCATTGATTATAAATGCCCGTTGCACGGGGTCGATGAAACGAAACATCATAAAACCGTTGTAAAGGTCTACCCGTGGATTCCATACGTGGGACAATTCGTGCTTTGCATTTACATTCCGCGGGATGACGGCGACGGATTCGTGATAGGGGGGATTTGATGGCGACCATTGGAAGCTGGGGCGGAATCGTCTTTTCGGTTTCGCGGAAATCGGTGAAAACCTTTGACGGCCTGAAATGGGAAGCCGCGGCGAAATATTCCACCCACGACCGGCATTTGAAAGAACCCCTTTTAGAATTTACGGGAACGGACGTTGAAAGCATGACTTTTTCAATGTTCTTTTCCGTTTTTTTGGGCGTGAACCCTATTTCGGAGGTTTCAAAACTGCTTCAAGCTATGCGCCGGGGAGAGGTCCACCGGCTTGTTATCGGGCCGAAAGCCTACGGAACAAATAAGTGGGTTATCACAAAAGTTTCGACCGCCCTTGAACGGTACGACAACCGGGGAAATCTGCTTGTCGCGGCGGTCAATATCACGATGAATTCTTATGCGGCACGATAGGGGGTCCGGCGATATATGGCTTATGTGGTAAAGGCGTTCAGCCTGAAAAAGATAAACCTTGCGCCGGAATCCACGGTTGAAGAGGTTTTGCAGAATGTCGCAATGATCTTGTCAACGCCGAAATTCTCTGTTCCTCTTGACCGGGGATTTGGGATGGCGCAAAGGTTCATCGACAAACCGATTCAGATGGCACAGCCGATTTTGATTTCGGAAGTGCTTGACGCTATCGAGGAATACGAACCGCGGGCGGAGGTCGAAAACGTGTCGTTTGTGATGGGTGAAAGGCCGGGCGCGCTGATTCCGATTGTGGAGGTGAACATAATTGACGGAGAACGTTAGACAATACCCGGCGATTTCCTTTGTGGACACGGACACGGAAACGCTTGTAAATGCCCTGATTCGATCATTCGAGCGGTTCACCGGGCGGACGCTGTACCCCGGCGACCCCGTGCGGCATTTCATTTTGTGGATTGCCGACATTATGATTCAAGAGCGCGCGAACATCGACTTTTCAGCGAAACAGAATTTGCCCCGGTATGCAGAGGGTGTATATCTGGATTCGCTGGCGGAAATCTTCAAAGACGCATACCGGCTGGAGCCGGAAGCGGCGCACACGAAATTTCGGTTCACGCTGTCAATCGAGCGGGACACGGCGACCATTATTCCGGCGGGAACCCGCTTGTCGGCGGGGGAAGAAATTTTGTTTGCAACGCTTGACGCGCTGACAATCCCCGCGGGAGAACTGACCGGGGAAATTGCGGCGGAATGCCTGACTGTCGGAGAGATCGGAAACGGCTTTGTACCGGGACAGATCACGAAGCTGGTTGACATTTTCCCGTATTTCGAGAAGGTCGAGAACATCACCGAAAGCGCAGGCGGAGCCGATTGGGAGAGCGACGCGGCCTTTTATGAGCGAATGCGTGAAAGCATGGAAACATTTTCGACCGCCGGGCCGCTGGGGGGCTATGAGTATTACGCAAAGAGCGCGTCGGCCCTGATTGTGGACGTGAAAGCGACTTCACCGGAACCGGGGGAAGTGGACGTGCGGGTTCTGCTGGCGAATGGCGAATTGCCGACGGAAGAAATCTTGAACGCGGTACATGAAAAATTGAATGCGGACAAGGTGCGCCCCCTGACCGATCACGTTACCGTCGCGGCCCCTGAAACGGTCCTTTACAATATCGACTTGACGTACTACACGCAAGAGGGCGGGCCGCTGGGGGCGGAAACGGTCGAAAAGAACGTTGCCGCCGCCGTCGCAGAGTATCAGCGGTGGCAGGCCGCGAAAATGGGGCGGGACGTGAACCCGTCCTATTTGCAATATTTGATTATGCAGACGGGCGCAAAGCGCGTTGAAGTGCGGTCCCCCCTGTTCTCCGTCGTCGCCGACAACGCCGTGGCGGTGATCGGCGAAACGGCGGTTTTGAACGGGGGTGCTGAACGTGAATGACAGCGACATTTATTCCGTTGACTTCACCCGTTCGCTTCCGCCGCCGCTGAAAGACGACCCGGAAATAAACGCGCTGGGCCGGGCGATTGCGGAGCAATTACAGAACACGGCGCGGCAAATCCGGCAAAATATCATTTACGCCCGGATTGACGAACTGGACGAACAGACCCTTGATATTCTGGCCTACGATCTACACGTTGACTGGTACGACTATTCTTACCCGGTAGAGGTAAAGCGGCGGACCATCAAGGACAGCGTGAAGATTCACCGGCGGCTGGGGACGAAATACGCCGTTGAAACCGCGCTGGGGGCCGTATTTCCCGGAACACAGGTTGAAGAGTGGTTCGAGTACGGGGGCGACCCGTACAGATTCCGCGTCATCATCAACGCCACAGAAAACGGCGTAACCGCGGCACAGCAAGCGGCGGTTTTGGAGCGGGTCATATTCTATAAAAATTTGCGGTCCCATTTGGAAGCCGTGCCTGTTCCCGCCGGGAACTGTCCTGCATTATTGGGAATCTGTTTACGGAAATAGAACCGCCTTGCGAACGGTGCGGTCCCGCTGATGTGTTGACGATCAGCGGGACCACCTACACCGGGAACAGGGCGGTTCTAACCGTCACAGAACACGGGTTCACCTTTGAGGGCGACCCGGCGGAGGTTGCGAAAATCCGTGAAAGGCGGTGCTTGCAATGGGCTACCCACAACGCAACGGGGAGAAATACCAGCCCCGGAATGGGGAGCAAAGCGAATTTATCTTGATTACAAAGGCGAAAGACCTTGTAAAGCACACGTATATGATGACCGGCGAAAAGCGGTTTCCGAAAAAGCATTATAAGCTTGTTCAACGTCTGCAAGATACCACGATTGAGATTTTCGAGCGGGTGCAGGAAGCGAACGAACTTGATCTTTCAGACCCGCAGGAATTCAGGGAACGGCAATACGATCAGAAAAAAGCAATGACGAAATGCAAAACCGTTCTGTTCCTGATCGAAATTGCCCTTGAACGCGGCATGATTTCAAAAAGTCAATGCGATACATGGACAAATTACGTCGTCGAGGTAAAGCGGATGACCGCAAGCTGGAAGAAGAAGGACCGGGAACGGGCCACAGCACAATGGAGAAACGCGCCGCCCCGGTAACGGGACCGACGCTTTTCTTGGGGTATGCCTTGTAGCGTCGAATTCGTACAACGTCCGCAACGTCAATTCCTCCGGCACGCTGAACAACAACAACGCGTACAACGGCAACAGGGGCGTTCGCCCGCTTTGGTGGAATACCGCGATTGAGTAAGCCGAAAGGCCGAAAACAGAGGACCACTATCAAAGGAAGGTATATCCCGCCGCCGTGGTGAGAGCGCGACGGTAAATACAAGATTGGTGGAGCAAGGCCCACGGGAACCAGCTTCCGCCCCGCGGCGGGCGCGCTACGGGGTCCGATGATGACGCGTTGAACGGTGATCTTTGCCGGACAGCAACGCTGATTCTATGCACGGCAAGGAGTTTCCTTTTATGGAACAAACAAGCGATTTTCAAAGGGTGTACGATTTCGGGAACCTTTACACGGCGTTCCTGAAAGCCCGCAGAGGGAAGCGGGACAAACCCAGCGTTGCAAAGTTTGAAGCGAATTTGCTGGAAGCCCTTTCCCTTTTATCTGAATTGCTGAAAACCAAAAAATACCGTATGTCGGAATATTTCGTTTTCCGGGTGTATGAACCTAAAGAACGAATTGTGATGACAAACGCGTTCAAAGACAAGGTTGTTCAGCACTCTTTATGTGACAATGTTTTAGAACCCGCATTTACAGGCAGTTTCATTCGTGACAACTACGCTTCACAACGCGGGCGCGGGACCCATGACGGCCTTTACCGATTGGAAGGTTTCATGCGGTCCTATTATTTTTCCCGAAAAGCGCGGGCGGAGGAAGAAAGCCGGGAGGAGGGGTTGCCGCGGCTTTCGCCCGCCGAATGCGCCGACGGATGGGTTTTGAAATGCGATATTTCAAAATACTTCTATTCGATACGGCATGAGCCATTAAAGAAAATGGTCCGGCGATACATCAAGGACCCGGACGTTTTGTGGCTGATTGACTTAATCATTGACAGCACGCCGGACCCCGGAATTCCTATCGGCAATCAGACTTCACAATGGTTCGCCGTCATGTACCTTTCGGGGTTAGATCACTTTATCAAAGAAAAGCTGGGTATCAAGTATTACGGGCGATACATGGACGATTTCTTTTTGATTCATGAGGACAAGGCGTACTTGCAGTATTGCTGGAAAGAGATTGAAAAGTATGTTTCCGAACTTGGGCTTTCTTTGAACAATAAAACGAACATTTTCCCGTTGCGGAACGGTATTGATTTCCTTGGATTCCATACATATTTGACCGAAACGGGCAAGGTGATTCGGAAAGTAAGGAGGTCGAGCAAGAGCAATGAACAAAAGAAGCTAAAGAAACAGCGGGCTTTGTTGGACCGCGGGAAAATCACCTTGAAACAGGTTGAACAATCCTACGGAAGCTGGCGGAGCCACGCGGAAAAGGGCAACTGCTATCACCTTATCCGGGACATGGACGAACTTTGTATGAATCTATTCCCGGAAATCTATTCAAAGGAGAGTGCGGCATAATGGCAAAAGCACTTAGCACGCTGGCCGTCGGCGCGCTTATCAAGGACACCGGAACACTTTACAACGGAAAGCCCATTGTCTGGAAGATTGCTGACAAGAACCACGCGGGCTATCCTGCGAATTCCGTGACCCTGATTACGGAACGCATTATTTCGCTGAAATGCTTTGACGCTATCGAGAGCGGCAACACCGACAGCAACCGGCGTTCTTACGGCAATAACCGCTGGATTTTCTCGAATGTCCGGCAATGGCTGAACAGTCAAGCCGCGGCGGGCAAATGGTACAGCGCACAGCACAGCGCCGACGCGCCGCCCACAAAAGCGAACAGCGCCGGTTATAACGGCTATGACACGAAACCGGGATTCCTTGCGGGATTCTCCGCGTCCTTCCTTGCGGCATTGCTGGACACGACGCACACCGTCGGCAAGGCAAGCGTGGACGGCGGCGGAACGGAAACTTGCACCGACAAAATCTTTTTCGCCACCTGTACGGAAGTGGGCTTGACCGGCGACGCGACGTGCGGCACAAAGCTGGCCTTGTTCAGCGATAACAATTCCCGGCTGGCAAAGCCGACCGCGGAAGCCGTAAGCGAAAGCGATTACACGAACAGCAGTTTCAATGCTAATTCTAATTGGTATTGGTGGCTGGCGGACGCTTATGCGTCGGATTCGTACGGCGTCCGCAGCGTCTATTCCTCCGGCGCGCTGAGCGACGCCAGCGCGTACTACGGCTACTGGGGCGTTCGCCCGCTTTGTAATCTTAAATCTGAAATCTTGGTATCTGATACCACGGATTCGGACGGCGCATATACGATTATCTGGAATCGCGCCCCGTCCGCGCCCGGCAGTATCAACGTACCGGCGCAGGTTTTGAGCGAACAGAATGTGACCGTCACGTGGGGCGTGTCCACGGATGAGGACGGAAGCGTTTCCGGGTACACGCTGGAACGGAAGGTGAACGACGAAAGCTGGGCGCAGATTTACAAGGGAATCAACCGGACCTATACCGATACCGCGGGCGCGACATGGCAAACGGTGGCGTATAGGGTCAAAGCCTACGACAACGCGGGCGCGGATTCCGAATACACCACCAGCCCGGCGCGGGCCGTGGTCCACAATACGCCGCCCGCGATCAGCGGCACAAATACGAATCTCGGAGAGAAAACCGGGGCGTTTGCGCAGGCGTACACCGTGACGGACATTGACGGCGGGCAAACCCTGACCGTAACGGAAAAGATCGACGACACCGTGAAGCGGTCCCACACTGTCACCAGCGGGCAGGAATATTCCTTCAACGTGACGGCGGAAGAATGGGTGAAGCTTTCCAACGGGTCCCACACCCTGACGATCACCGCGGACGACGGGACCGGCGGAACTGCCACCCGGACATACACGTTCAGCAAAAACGTTTCGGAAATCGAATTTCAGCTTGCGACCCCGCTGGCGACCGACGACGCGGTTACAAAGGCAATTATGAGCGTCGCCCGGCAGATTCCCGCGGGGGCCGAATTCACCGTTGAAGCCTGCAACAACGGCAACGACGCTTCCCCCACGTGGGAGGACGTGACGCAGGCCGTCACCAGCGGAAGCAAATTCTTTTTCAGCAACACCACAAAGACAGCCGCCGAATGGGGCTTTAACTTCCGTATCAAGGTAAAGCGGAACGGGGCCATCGGCGACTGTTTCATTTCGTCCGTGGGAGGTAATTTTGAATGAGCGTTCAGCACAAAGAAGATAGCATTCGCGGAATGCGGCTGGAGCGGCTGGGAATCCAGCCGCCCGCCGACTGGAACGACGTTGAACAGGTCCGGGCGGTGAAGGTAAAGGAGATCAGCGCGGAGTGTTCCGCGGCTATTTACGCCGGGGTTGACGTGGGCGAATCCCATTACAGCCTGACCGAACACGACCAAACCGAACTGCTGGCGCAGACGCAGGCGGTCAAAGAGGGCGCGGCGGCGGTCCCCTATCATGCGGATGGGGAACTTTGCCGTATGTACCCGGCGGAGGAATTCACCGCGCTGGCGCAGGCCGCGTCCGCCCACGTGTTCTATCATCGGACATACTGCAATCACGCGTTCGCGTGGATTGCGCGGGCGGACCTTGCCGAACTGGATTCCATCAAGTACGGCGCAGAACTGCCCGCCGACCTTGCGGAAAGAATGGCGGCGATCATTGCCGCGGCGGGCGGGGGTGCGGTATGAAACGCATTTTGACCCTTTGGGCGATTTTGGGGGCGGCTTACGTCGCCCTTGAAATCCTCTTCCGCGGAAGGTCCCACCCGTCAATGCTGATCGTCGGCGGGCTTTGCGGGGTCCTTGTGGGAGCAATCAACCAGCGGCCCGGATTCTTCCGCGCCCCGGTCATCGTGCAAGCGGTGATCGGGGCGCTGATTGTGCTTGCCGTGGAATTCGTTTCCGGGTGCGTCCTGAACCTTTGGCTGGGGCTGGGGGTTTGGGATTACAGCAATCAGCCGGGGAACGTGCTGGGGCAGATTTGCCCGGCGTTCGGGCTTTTGTGGTTCTTTATTATGCCCTTTGCAATTTGGGCGGAGGACACGGCCCGCTGGCTGATTTGGGCGTATGAATGCGCCGTGTTCGGGAAGAGAGGGGAGCCGCCAGACCCAGCCCCGTATTCCCTGAAAAGTATTTATAAAGATTTCTTTTGCGGGAGGTAAACGACCATGAACGAACTTTTGCCAGTAATCAGCGTGATTAGTACGATTTGCGCTATCGTGTTTGGATATGCGGCCTTTGCCCGGAACGGGAAGAAGGACACAGAGGACGAAGCGCGCGCAGACGCAACCGTTCTTTCGGAAATCGGGTACATCAAAGGCGGAATCGACGACATTAAAGCGGAACAGCGGGAACAGCGCAAGACGAACCTTGAAGTTTTAACCCGCCTGACCGCCGTTGAAGAATCCGCAAAGCAGGCACACCACAGGCTGGACCGTCTGGACGGTATCACGGACAGCAAAAACGACCCGGATTGACGGAAAGGTGGTGCGGCATGGGCTATATAATCAGCGCCGCCGCTGGGCTGATCGGCGGGCTTGCCGCCGTGCTGATGATCGAGCGGCGGCGGAGCAATAAGCGCCGCCGGGCGCGGAGCCGGGCCGCGAATACCGCCGGGAATGAAAAGGGGACCGCCGGAAAGATCGAGTTTTCAAAGCTCTTTCTTTCGGCGGTCCTCTTGACCTATTTTGCGGGGTTCGGGCTGGGCTTTTGGGCGGTGACAATCGACCTTTCACAATTAGGGGTTTTTCTTGTGTACGTCGGCACGCCGACGGCGGTTGCAATCGGCTTTTATTCGTGGAAAGCAAAGGCCGAAAACGTCGTGAAGATCAAAAAGGCGAACCCGGAGGAAACGGACGGAATACCCGTTGACCTGAACAACATTCAGCCATAGCGGAGGATTTACAAATGTCATTGCAAGGGAAAACAACGGAAGAACAAATTTACAATTTCCTGATCGGAAAGGGGCTGACCCCGGCGGGGGCCGCTGGCCTTATGGGGAATCTGTACGCCGAAAGTGCCTTGAAACCGACGAACCTTCAAAACAGCTACGAAAGCAAGCTGGGGTACACGGACGACGCATACACGGCGGCGGTGGATTCCGGCGAATACAAGAATTTTGCGGGCGATTCCGCGGGGTATGGAATTGCACAATGGACCTATTCGACCCGCAAACAAGGGCTTTTGACTTTCGCAAAGAACCGCGGCGCGTCCGTGGGCGATCTTGAAACCCAGCTTGAATACCTGTACAACGAAATGAATACCAGCTTTTCGACGGTACTTCAAACGCTGAAAACGGCGGATTCGGTGCGGGCCGCTTCCGACGCGGTTTTGCTGAAATTCGAGCGCCCGGCAGATCAAAGCACAGCGGCCCAGGAACGGCGCGCTGGGTACGGGCAGACCTACTATAACAAATACGCCGCGGGAGCGGAGAAAGGGAAAGAGACAATGACAGCAAAAGAGAAGCAAAACCGCGAAAACATCGTTGCTATTGCTACGGGCTTTTACGGGTGCAAGGAAAGCGACGGGAGCCATAAAAGAATCATCGACATTTACAACGCGGACAAGCCGCTGGCGCGCGGTTATCCTATGAAGTACACCGACGCATGGTGCGCGTGCTTTGTGTCCGTTGTGAGTATCGAGGGCGGCGCGTTGTCGGTCATGCCGAAAGAGGTTGGTTGCGGCAAGATGATCGAACTATACAAACAGCTGGGGCGCTGGCAGGAAAACGACGCGTATATTCCCGCGCCAGCCGACGTGGTATTTTACGATTGGGACGACGGCGCGAACTATGCGACAACTGACAACACAGGCGCGCCCGATCACGTCGGAATCGTCGTTTCCGTCACGGGGTCCACGATCAGGGTTATTGAGGGCAATATGAGCAATGCGGTGGGGTATAGAAACCTCACTGTCAATGGGCGGTATATTCGCGGGTATGGTTTGCCTGACTTTTCGGCGATTATTGTTAAAACGCCCACAGGGAGCGCCACAGCGCCCGCAGAACAGCCCGGAACGTCCGGGGGGTCCTCCGATACCACCGCGCCGCTGGCGTTCAATGTGGGCGACGTGGTGCGGTTTACGGGGTCGAAGCACTACACCAACGCGAACGCGTCCACCGGCCCCGCCTGCAAGCCCGGAACGGCAAAGGTGATCGGGACGTATAAGGGGAAACACCCGTACCAGCTTAAAGCGGAACCCGGCGGCGGGTCCACGGTTTACGGCTGGGTTGACGCGGCGGACGTGCAGGCCGTCGGCGGGACTTCCGCCGGGAGCGGGACCGCGGCGGCGAAAATGCGCGTCGGCGCGCAAGTCCAGTATTCCGGCCCACTGTACCGGGACAGCAACGGGAACGGACAGGGAAAGACCGTGAACGGCACGTTCACGGTCAAATATTACTATCCGGGCCGCAAATGCGGCGTACATATTGACGGGCTGGGCTGGGTCCCTGAATCCGCCTGTTCTGTCATCGGCTGAAAGGAGAAAACGACATGAAAATTCTTGCGTTTTTGCTGGCAAATTGGGACAGCGTGCTGGTCGTCCTTGTGTTCCTTGGCCTGATCGTCGCCCTTGTCAAGCGCGGCGAAACGGCGGTTTTGAAGAAAATTCTTTTCGGCCTTGTGACGCAGGCCGAAAAGGAATTCGGCGGCGGAACCGGCAAACTGAAACTTGCCACCGTGTCTGACTGGATTTATCAGAGAATCCCCGCCGTGCTGAAACTGCTTTTCGGTCAAAAGGATATTGAAAGCCTGATTGAGAGCGCGCTGGAGGAAGCAAAAAAAGCGTGGGGGAACAACGAAAAAATCGCGGTATACATCGGACAGTGCGCCGCCATTGAACCGACACCGGCGGAAATGGACGAAATCGCCGCAAAGCGGAACACGGAACCGTCGTGCTGGGACCGTTAAAATAAACTTGTCCGATTCGGACAGGATGAAAGCCCGCCGGGATTGCCCCGGCGGGCTTTTTGTGTTGGCTTTATTTGCTTGCGTATTTATCTATCATTGCCCCCATGACCGCGCGCGCTTCCTTATAATCGGTAACATAATTCGGGAGATCGGGACCATGAAAAACATATTGCAAGGGCAGACCGCTTTTTGTTTCCGTATTCTCGAACGTCCCCTGAAAAATAACTTCATGCCCGCCGATATTAAAAGCACACCCGACAAACTTTTGATACCAAACGCCCTTTGCCTTCTTCACGGCGCATTCCCCTTTCTTTATTGGGGCGGGCGGCGGTTTGCGCCGCCCGCCTATATATTACGCGCTGACCGTGGACACGTCCAGCCGGTACGTCGCGTCGATCACCTTTTGCCGGATTGTCGCGTTCTGCTTCACGCCCCGTTCGAGCGTCGCCCGGACGCTGGCGGGAGCAAGGGAAAGACCGTAAGCAATCAAGCGATCTTCCGCGGCTTTCAGAGCGTCGCGGGCGGCGTTCAGGCCGCTTTCCAGACCGGCGGCGGAGATCAGGGCGGAAACCGCTTCATTCGCCTTGTCAAAGGCCGCGTCGTCATCCATGCACCACAGGAATTCAGGGGTGGAGCCGTCCGGGTTGACAATGCCGTTGTCGGCAATGTACTTCTTTTCGATTTCCTCTTGCTGGGATTCGATTTCCTGAACGCGGGCTTTTGCGATCATGTACGCGCGCTGGAATCTGTTCATAGTCTTTTTCATTTTGAAAACCTCCGTCGTGTTTTGTTGTTTCCCTCTTTCTGATTATTATTATACTCACGTGAGTATGAAAAGTCAACACGGAATGTTGCACAAAAATACTCACGTGAGATTGTGCAATATTTCATACTTGCGTGAGTATCAAAAAGATGATATAATCAGGAAGCAAACAAAAAAGGAGGGGCTGGGCATGGAAAAGAAAAAGTATGCAAGCAACACCCGCGCAAAAAACAAGTGGAACGCGGAAAATTATGACAGGCTTTACCCGTATGTGAAAAAAGGGAAAAAGGAAAAATACCTTGCGGCGGCGCAGGCGGCGGGAATGTCACTGAATGAGTGGCTGGAAAAGACGCTGGACGCGGCGGCGGGAATCGGGGAGAATCAGGAGGACCGGGCGTGAACGAATGCAAAGTGACATTTCACCCGGTTTTCGTGGAAGCGATCAAGAACGCGGCGGAACTGGAAGAAGAGCGGGCGCGGCTTCAAATGGTAATGGAGAAAAGCACGTTCGAGCGGGTCCGAAGAATCGTTGAAGCACAACCGGCGGAAAAGCGCGCCGCATACTATGGGACCATTTGTGAAGCGACGTGCGCCGGGCAGGATTTTTCCAGCGTGGAATCATTGAAGGACATAGCGGACATATACGCCCGGTTTATCATCGGGCGGGCGTTTGAAACATAAAAGGCGGCGGGCATTGCGCCCGCCGCCTTTGCTGTATATAAGATCATTCGCCCGGTTCGTAAGTATAACCGCCGCTTTCGTCAAGCGTGATCGTTCCGACGACTTCCAGAATTCCGCCGTCCGTGTCCTGCTTCCCGTATTGGGCGACGTAGTACATAGAGCCGGGGAAGCAAATTCCCGTGCCGTCGTCGCAGATAATCGCCACCCAGTTGTAACCGCTGTCTTTCACGACGGTTTCGGCGAATTCTTTATAATCTTCCGCCGTGACTGCTTCAAGCTGGCCTTTTGTGATTTCGATGTAAGCATATTCGCCGATCTTTTCGCCGGACCCGCTTTCAACGTTGCCGACGTTCAGGGTGCAGGCCGTCAAGGGGTTATTATTGACGGGAACGGCGGGGGCGGGGTAGAGTGTTTCGCCGCCCTTGTCCACACGATCAACAACGCCGTTCGTGTAATACACGTCGAACGTGCTAAAACCGCTGGTAATGGTGCAATGCCCGTCGTCGCCCTGTTTGCGGGTTACGTTGGAAACCTTGCTGTCAATGCCGCAAGAAACAAGGACAAGAAAAACGTCGTCGGCCTGTTCCGGGGTGATTGCCATGCCGGACGCAAGGGAAGCTTGCGAATCACGGTAAAAATCGTATGCGGCGGACAATTCGCCGGATTTGGGGGTGTCATAATCGACCACCGCGCCGCCGCAGGCGGCAAGAGATAAGACAAGCGCCGCCAAAAGAACAAGGGAAAGAAACTGCTTCATGTGGAATCCTCCATTCCGCCGCCCATTGACCGCGGGCGGCATTTTTTGTTATTTGGGGCCGTCCCGCTCGAATCGCTGGCGTTCTGACCTTTAACACAATTATTGCTGGAATGCGTGCTAATGTCAAGAACGAATCTGAACTTTAACACACGTTGGAGGAACAACGATGAAAATTTATGATTACAAAGGGCGAAAGAATCTTTGCGGCGACAGGGTGCGGGAAGCGCGCGCACGAAATAAGATCACGCAAGCGGACCTTGCGGCGCGCCTGCAAGTGGCTGGGGTTATCATGGAGCGGGACAGCGTTTCAAGAATCGAAATCGGAACGCGGTTCGTGACAGATTATGAACTATTGGTTCTTTCGGATGTGCTGGGGGTTTCTGTTGAATGGTTGCTAATGCGCGAATAATCGGAATTTATACTTGCGTGAGTATGAATAAAATGTTATACTCTCCATGTCGAAAAAACAGGAACCCGCCCTTGCCTTGCGGCGGGGCGGGTTCTGCCATTATGGAGGGCATAACATGGGGCATTGTTTTAGTCACCTGACATTAACAGACCGGTATAAACTCGAAGCTGAATTGCTGGCGGGGACAAAGCCGCGGGACATAGCAAAGAAACTTCATGTTCACGTAAGCACAATTTACAGGGAGAAAAACCGCGCCCGCATGATTCACCGCAATTCGGATTGGACGGAAGAAGAACGGTATAACCCGGATGAAGCCCACCGGAAGTATCGGCAGAACTTGGAGAAGAAAGGCGCGGCTTTGAAGATCGGGAACGATTTGGAACTTGCGGATTATTTGGAAAAGAAGGTTCTGGAGGACGGATATTCCCCAGCCGCCGCGCTTGCGTCGGTCAAGCTGGAGGGCAAGACGTTTTCGACGACTATTTGCGTAAGCACATTTTACAGCTACATAACAAAGGGCGTTTTCCGCTTCCTGACGAATGCAAACTTGCCGGAAAAGCCGAAAAAGAAACGGAAATACAGAAAAGTTAAAACGATGAAACGCCCGCCGCGCGGGGATAGTATCGAAAAGCGCCCGGCGGAGGTTGAAACACGCGAAACGTTCGGGCATTGGGAGGGGGACACGGTTTACAGCAAAAAGGACGGGTCAAAGGCCCTGTTTGTGATGACAGAGCGGTTGACCCGCCGGGAAATCATCGTGCGAATAAAGGACAGAACAGCCGAAAGCGTGATAAAGGCGCTGGACCGAATCGAACGGAAGTGCGGCGCGGTCATGTTCCGAAAGATATTCAGGACGATCACGTTTGACAACGGCGGCGAATTCTCCGACGTGGAACGGTTGGAGCGGTCCGCCGTCCGAAAGAAGATCAAGCGAACGAAGGTTTATTTTTGCCACCCGTATTCGTCATATGAACGCGGGTCGAATGAATGCCAAAACAAAATGATTCGGCGGAAGTTTCCAAAGGGAACGGATTTCGGCGGAGTGTCCGACGCGGAGGTTGCGCGGGCGGAAGAATGGGTGAACAATTACCCGCGGGAACTCTTGGAATGGAAAACGTCTGAAATGCTATTCCGGGAACACGTCGCCGCCCTGATTCCGCACGCTTAAAAATTTTTTATATTTTTTTCGCATTTACTCTTGACATTTCCGTATGTCACCTGAATTTTAAGCGGGAATAAAATAGCAACCTCCGGGCATACTGACCCGGAGGTGAAGCGCATGGACATGACCAATCAACAGTACAATCAATACGTCAGCAACAAAGCCCAGCCCTCCCCGCTGTGGAAGGACTGCCTGTGGGCCTTCTGCGTGGGCGGGGCCATCTGCGCCGGGGGCCAGGGGCTCATGGCCCTCTACCAGAGCTGGGGCGCCGGCAAGGAGGACGCGGGGACATGGGTTTCCATCACCCTGATCTTTTTGGCCTCCCTGCTCACCGGCTTGGGGGTGTTCGATAACATCGCCAAGCGGGCGGGGGCGGGCACGCTGGTGCCCATCACCGGCTTTTCCAACGCCATGGTGTCCCCGGCCCTGGAGTTCAAGAGCGAGGGCTTTGTCACCGGCACCGGGGCCAAGCTGTTCACCGTCGCGGGGCCTGTGCTGGCCTACGGCATCTCGGCCAGCGTGGTCTACGGGATCATCCTGTATATTGTGGAGCTGTTCTAAGGGACCGGGCGCGTTTCGTTTGCCAACAATCCCTTGCCCCTCCCTGGAAAACATGGTATACTTGTCATAACATACCAAAAAACGACAGGGGGACCACCGCAATGGGGGAGAAAAAGTCCTCCATCCACGACGGGCACCGCCGGGGGATGAAGGAACAGTTTTTAACGCAGGGCCTGAGCGGAATGCGGGATCACCAGATTCTGGAGCTGCTGCTGTTCTACGCCGTCCCCAGGAGGGACGTGAACCCCCTGGCCCACCGGCTGGTGGAACACTTCGGCTCGCTGGCCGGGGTGTTCCACGCCACCTATGACCAGCTGCTGGAGGTGGAGGGGGTGGGCCCCAATATCGCCACGCTGCTCCTGCTCGTCCCGGCGGCGTCCGCCCGGTACCTGGAGGAGAGCGCCAGCATTGACGGGCAGATCGTGGCGGCCTGGCAGCTGCGGGAGCTGCTGACCCCACTGTTTTTCGGCCAGCGGGACGAGGTGGCGTACTTAGTGTGCATGGATGGGAAGAACAAGGTGCTGGCCACCCGGAAGCTGGGGGAGGGCGTGGTGGACTCGGTGCCCATCGCCGCGCGGAAGGTGCTGGAGGCCGCCCTGGGCTGCAACGCCAGCCGGGTGGTGCTGGCCCACAACCATGTGTCCGGGGTGGCGCTGTGGTCCCAGGCGGACCTGGACACCACCCTGCGGCTCAAGCGCCTGCTGGCGGAGGCGGACATCGTGCTGGTGGACCACGTCATCCTGGCCGGGGGCGACATGGTGTCCATGGCGGAGTCCGGTCTGCTGGACGAGAAGCGCTGAGCTGTGACGCGTCCCTGACAATTCGGGAATAGAGGAAAGCCCCGGCGGACGGATCCGTCGGGGCTTTTCGGGGTATTTAGTTCTTCAAACCCTCCGCCCTCGTCGGAACAAGCTCCATATCGCCTGTTTCCGCTTTCAGCGAAAGCAGGTTCATTCCGCTGCTCCTCCTCTCCCCGCAAAGCCAAAGAACGGCTTTGCGGGGGCCCCAGAACGTGGGAAAATCAGTTTTTCAAACCCTCTGCCCAGGCGGCGTACTTCTCCACCTTGTCGGCGCAGTCGGCCTGACTCTCGCCCTGGGCCAGGATATACACCTTGACCTTGGGCTCGGTGCCGGAGGGCCGCACGATGACGGAGGTGCCATCGGCCAGCTCGTAGCGCAGCACGTTGGAGCCGGACAGCTCCATGGCGGTCTTTTCGCCGGTGGCGGCGTCCACCACGCTGCCGTCCTTGTAGTCCTTCCAGGTCTTGACCGTCTCGCCGCCGATTTCGCGGGGGGGATTGGCGCGGAGATCGGCCATCAGCTGGGCCATCTTCTTCAGGCCGTCCAGGCCGGGCATCACCAGGTTCAGGGTGCGCTCGCCGTAGCTGCCGTACTTCTCGTACAGGGCCTGGAGGGCGTCGTACAGGGTCATACCCTTGCCGGCGTAGTAGGCGGCCATCTCGGTCATGGCCACGGCGGCGGTGACGGCGTCCTTGTCCCGGACGTAGTCGCCCAGCATATAGCCGTAGCTCTCCTCGTAGGCCATGATGACATTGCCCTCGCCGCTGCCCTCCAGCTGGTCCTTCTTCTGGGCCAGGAACTTGAAGCCGGTGAAGGTGTCGTAGGACTTCAGGCCGTTGACCTCGGCGACTTTCCGGGCCATCTCGGTGGTGACGATGGTTTTCAGCGCCACGGGATTCTTGGGCATCTTGCCGGTGCGCTGCTTGGCGCCGATCAGGTAGTCCAGCAGCAGCACGCCGGTCTGGTTGCCGGTGAGCACCTTGAACTCATCACCGGCACGGACCATCAGGCCCACCCGGTCGGCGTCGGGGTCGGAGCCCAGGATGAAGTCCGCGCCCTCCTTCTTGGCCAGGTCCACCGCCAGATAGAAGCCCTCGGGGTTCTCCGGGTTGGGGGAGGCCACGGTGGGGAAGTTGCCGTCGATGACCATCTGCTCGGGGACGCAGATGACGTGCTTCATGCCTAAGCGCTTGAGCGCTTCCGGGATCAGCTTGTGGCCGGTGCCGTGGAAGGGGGTGTACACCATTTTAAAGGTGTCGGCCACCGCGTCCACCGCCGCCTGGTCGTTGACCTGCTCCATCACGTTGGCCAGGAACTTCTCATCGGTCTCCTCCCCCATGATGGTGATGAGGCCGTCGGCCACCGCCTTGTCGTAGTCGGCCGCCTTCACGTCGAACACGCCGGACTCCCGCATGATCTTGGCCACCTCATCGGCGTGGTTGGGGGGGAGCTGGGCGCCGTCGGACCAGTACACCTTATAGCCGTTGTACTCCTTGGGGTTGTGGCTGGCGGTGATGTTGATGCCCGCGATGCAGCCGTACTCCCGGATGGCGAAGGACAGCTCGGGGGTGGGGCGCAGGGACTCGAACAGCCGGACAGGGATGCCCGCCGCGGCCATGATGCAGGCGGCTTCACGGGCGAACACGTCGGAGTTGTTCCGGCAGTCGAAGCAGACGGCGACGCCCTTCTTCACCGCCTCGGGGCCCTCATTGAGAATGACCTTGGCAAATGCCTGGGTGGCGTGGCGGATGACGTGGATGTTCATGCGGTACAACCCCACGCCCATGGTGCCCCGCAGGCCGGCGGTGCCGAACTCCAGCTGGGAGAAGAAGCGGGATTCGATCTCCTTCTCGTCGCCCGCGATGGCGGTCAGCTCCGCCTTCTCCGCCTCAGACAGTGCGGGAGAATTGAGCCACAGCTCATAGGTTTGTTTGTAGTCCATTGGATTTGTCCTCCTTATCATGATTTCATGTTTTCCGCCCCGAAGGGGCGGAAAACATAGGATTAGAACGCGAAATTGCCGTTGACAAACACGGGGATCTCCCGCCCGTCGTGGGTGGTGCCCACGATGGACAGATCCCGGGTGCCCACCATGAAGTCCACATGGGTGTCAGAGCGGTTCAGGCCCGCGGCCTTCTGCTCCTCCTCGCTCATGTCCTCGCCGCCCTTGACGCAGCTGGGGTATGCCTCGCCGAAGGCAAGGTGGCAGGAGGCGTTTTCGTCGAAGAGCGTTTCGTAAAACAGGATGCCCGTATTGCGGATGGGGGAGTCGTAGGGCACCAGCGCCACCTCGCCCAGATAATGTGAGCCCTCGTCGGTGTCGATGGCTTGGCGCAGGAACTGTTCACCCTCCCCGGCGTGCACGTCCACGATGCGGCCGTCCTTGAAGTCCAGATAGAAATCCTTCACCAGGTTGCCGTCCATGGCCAGGGGCAGGGCGGCGTATACCCGGCCGTCCACCCCGTCCCAGCGGGGGGCGGTGAAGATCTCCTCCGTGGGGATGTTGGGCATGAACTCCACCCCATCGGGGGTGTGGTCGTTTGCCCCGCCCCACACGTGGTTTTCCGGCAGACGGACGGTCAAATCGGTGCCCAGGGAATTGGTGTAGCGCAGGGATTGGAACTGGTAGTCGTTGAGCAGCTTGACCCGCTTTGCGGTGGCGGCGGCAAATTCCTTCCAGCGCTCCACGGCCCTGCCGTCCCCGGTGATGCGGCACACGGAGAAGATGGCGTCCCACAGCGCGTCCATGGCGTCCTCGCCCTTCTTGTCCGGGAACACCTTTTCCGCCCAGACCTGGGTGGGATAGGCACCCACGCACCACTGGAACTTGTTGGCGGTCAGCGCGTCGAAATAGGGCCGGGTCGCGGGGCCGGATGCGCGGCGCCTCGCCTGGATGCGGGCGGGTTCCACGCCCTTCAAAAGCTCCGGGTCGGAACCGGTGAGGGACAGCCGGGGGCATTTCTGCTCCAGGCACCAGTCGTACCGGGCCTTCAAATAGCTGGGGTATTCGTCGAATACGGCGGCGTCTGCCCGGAGGTACTGCTCCTGGACAGTGAAATCGTCCCTGTAGTTGACCACCACGTCCCGGGCCCCGCGGTCGTAGCAGGCGGATACGCACAACCGGGTGAGCTGGGCGTATTCCACGTCGCTTTCGATGCTGGGGGTCTGCCCCGGCTGGACGTTCAGGCCCACCTCCACCAGCAGGCGGGCGTATTCGTTGAGCTTAGCTTCAAAATCTTGGATCATCGGCTTGTCTCCTTTTGGGGTAAGTTGTCACGCTGCGAAGCGGCCAGGACGCTCGGTGGGTAGCCGTCAGGCTACCGGAGCGGTCGTTCGGCAAAGCCGAATGACGCTCCTGACGAATATCCGCTTCTCCGCGCTTCTCATCAATTCGCCGGAAAAATCCGGGACGCCAAAGCGATATATAGAAATTATACCATATCGTGCCGGGAAACACAATTCGATTTGCATTTTTTTCTGCGGGGGTATATAATTTCAGTGCGTCCAAGCCGTTGTGAGCGGCCGTTAGGCCGCAAAGCGGCCACAGGCCTAAGCCGCGCTTTGCGCGGCCCACGGCGCGGATGGACTGGAGCGAGGGCAAAAGCCCAGGCACAATGGAATTGGGCCGGGTTTTGCCCGAGACGGAGGGAAGCCGCGCGTCGCGAACAGGCGAGGCGTGTCTATCCCCAAAGCAAAGGAGAGGTTCGATATGTTAACCACCGTCATTCCCCAGGGGTACGCCCCCCTGTTGAACCTGTACGACACCCAAAAGGCCATCGGCCTGCTCAAGCGCCTGTTTGAGGACGATCTGGGCGGCTCGCTCAACCTGCGCCGGGTGTCCGCGCCCCTGTTCGTGGAGGCGTCCACCGGCCTGAACGACGACCTGAACGGCGTGGAGCGGGCCGTGTCCTTCGACGTGCCCGACGCGGGCCGGGACGCCCAGGTGGTGCACTCCCTGGCCAAGTGGAAGCGCATGGCCCTGCACCGTTATCAGTTTTCCGTGGGTGAGGGACTTTATACCGACATGAACGCCATCCGCCGGGATGAGGAGCTGGACAACCTCCACTCCGTCTACGTGGACCAGTGGGACTGGGAGAAGGTCATCGCCCCCCGGGACCGCAACGTGGATTACTTAAAGTCGGTGGTGAAAACCATCGTCACCGCCCTGGCCGCCACCCAGCAGACCCTGCGCTCGGTATACCCCCAGCTCACCACCCTGCCCCTCATCGACCGGGAGGTATCCTTTGTCACGACCCAGGAGCTGGAGGATCTGTGGCCCGAGCTGTCCCCCAAGGAGCGGGAGGACCAGTGGGTGAAGGATCACCCCACCACCTTCCTCATGGGCATCGGCGGGGCGCTGAAGTCGGGCAAGCCCCACGACGGCCGCGCCCCGGACTACGACGACTGGGCGCTGAACGGGGACATCCTGCTGTGGAACTCCCTGCTGGGCCACGCCTTTGAGATCTCGTCCATGGGCATCCGGGTGTCCCCGGAGTCGCTGGACAGCCAGCTCACCATCTCCGGCCACGACGAGCGCCGGGAGCTGCCCTTCCACCGCGCCCTGCTGGCGGGCGAGCTGCCCCTGACCATCGGCGGCGGCATCGGCCAGAGCCGGGTGTCCATGTACCTGCTGGGCAAGGCCCACATCGGCGAGGTGCAGGCGTCCATCTGGGACCCCCGCACGCTGGAGGCGTGCAAAGAGGCGGGGGTCATCCTGCTGTAGTTACTTTTTCTCGAGAGAAAAAGTAACCAAAAAGAGCTTTGAGCTCGTTACTGGCGTGTCCA
>JAAVHX010000005.1 GCA_014799475.1 Clostridiales bacterium
CCAAATTCACGCCGCCTTCGGGAAAATCAACAGCAGGCGATGGGGCGTGTTCGGCATCATCCCCGCCTGCGTTCTGGGTATCGCAAGCCCGCTGTGTATGTACGGAACGATCCCCATTGCCGCGTCCTTCTCCCGGCAGGGGATGCGGGACGACTGGCTGTCGGCGTTTATGATGGCCTCCATTTTACTCAATCCGCAGCTCATCATCTACAGCGCCGCGCTGGGTGCCACGGCACTGGCAGTACGTATCGTGTCCTGCTTTCTGTGCGGCTGCGCGGCGGGACTGGCGGTTCATTTCCTTTACCGGGACAGGCCGTTCTTCAACTTCATCGGCTTTACGGAGCGGGAAAGCCACGACACGGATCCGAACCTGCTGATGCGCTATTTGAAAAGCTTCGGGCGCAACGTGAAGGCGACGGGGCTGTATTTCCTTTTCGGGGTGCTGCTCTCCGCCCTGTTCCAGCGCTATGTTCCCCAGGATGCCGTCACTGCGGCCTTCGGCGGAAATCGGGCGTGGGGCGTGCTGATGGCGGCGACCGTGGGCGTGCCGCTCTACGCCTGCGGAGGGGGCACGATCCCCCTTCTGCGGCAGTGGATGGTACAGGGGATGAGCCTGGGCAGCGCGGCAGCGTTCATGATCACTGGCCCGGCCACGAAAATCACAAATCTGGGGGCGCTGAAAATCGTACTGGGCGTCAAACGGTTTGCCGCCTATCTCCTGTTTACGGTCCTGTTCGCATTCCTCACTGGAATGGTTACCAATTTGCTGATATAGGGGGTGTCCGGTATAAAAAACTTCATTTCGATTCTTTTGGCGCTCATCATGCTGCTGCTTGCCGCCTGTGGACCGGGCGGGAATCCCGTGTCTGGGAATAGCTCTGAAAGCGCAGTACCTGCCAATAATCCGACAGCCGCGGTGGAAACGCCGCCAGGGGCTGCGGATACTGAAGCGCCACCCGACGAAAACGATGGCCGGCCAGTGGTCTATTTCACCTCCGAAATCAGCCCGGAGGGATTGATCGCGGTCTACGAGGCCCTCGGACGGCCCGCCGTTGGGGAAAACGTGGCTGTCAAGATCTCCACCGGCGAAGGAGATGCCCAAAACAACTATCTGCGCCCAGAGCTTATCGGGGATTTTGTGCAGAGCATCAACGGCACCATCGTGGAGTGCAACACGGCGGTGGGCGGCCGCAGGTCCAGCACCGCCATGCACTATCAGATTGCGGAGGATCACGGCTTCACGGCGATCGCGCCGGTGGTCATCATGGACGAATATGACGACATGGAGCTCCCGGTCACAGGCGGAAGGCATCTCCAATCAGACCGCGTGGGCGCGCACTTCGCGGACTTTGACTTCCAGGTGGTGCTGTCCCACTTCAAAGGGCACCTGAACGGCGGCTTCGGCGGGGCCATCAAAAATATGTCCATCGGCTATGCCTCCTCGGCTGGAAAAAACCGTATCCACACAGCGGGCGCGGCGGATACAGCGTGGCTTTCCTTCGGCGGAGCCGCCCAAGACGATTTTTTGGAATCCATGGCGGAAGCGGCCAAGGCAGTGGCGGATTACTGCGGGGATAATATCCTCTACATCAACGTCATGAACCGTCTGTCCGTAGACTGCGACTGCATGGCGAATCCGAGGGAGCCGGAGATGGCGGACATCGGCATTCTGGCCTCTCTGGACCCGGTGGCGCTGGATCAGGCGTGTGTGGATCTGGTCTACGCCGCACCGGACGGGCAGGCGCTGATCCAGCGCATCGAATCGCTGAACGGGCAGCACACCCTGGACTATGGCCAGGAGATCGGGTTGGGCAGCAAGGACTACATTTTAATCAACATTGACGATCATACACAAATTCAAAATGAGGAGGAACCCATCATGGAGCACCAGCTGCAGGATTACCCCAAGCAGCCCACAGGCGGGGATATGCGGACGATCGAATTTGACTATTTGCCGGTGCTTCCGCAAACCGCTCCCGTGGACGCAAAAGAATTGTACGAGGCCTTTGACAGCAATCTTGAGGCCTCTGAGAGCACATATTCCGGACACCGCTTTGAAGTATCCGGTATCGCAACAAAGGTAGGGCCGGACGTACACAGCAAGCCGTCCATTGAGCTGTCCGATGCAGAGAGCGGGAAATGCTATGTCCTCTGTGTGTTCAACTCGGACGATTTCTATGAAAAGGTATCTGTCGGTGACCATGTTGTGTGCCGGGGAAACTACCTTGTTGCCAGCGGCCTGTATGGGATTGTGCTGAAAAATGCGGAGCTTGTTGAAACCAGGCAGTGAATAAGAACCTGTATTCACAACCTCAATACGCCGTGTGGGCGGGTCTTTTCCCGCCAAATTTCGTTAAATTTTCTTGCCATACACACAAGTATACCCGCGAAAATTGGCCTCACTTGGCGTAAAAACCCCTCGCCCATCCGGCATTCTCAGCTGTGAATACAGGTTCTTAAACGGTATAACATCGTTCCTTCCAAAGCTACTCGGCTGGAGTACGATTTTGTGCTTCGGGTAGAGGAGAGCGAGTTTTACCTCCAGCAGGCGAACGCATAGAACCCGGCGAACCCGGCCTACGCAGGGATTACCCCCTCTGAGGAGAGTTCTTCTTTGTAGACACTGGTGCAATCCATCGGTGAAAATTGTGGCAGAGTTTTCTGCGTAAGAAACTCTGTCTGTGGCTTTGACCACATAACTGACCACAGACACGCATGGAATACGTGGAAACCATGCTGTTAAACAGCACCATAAAGCAACTAAAACCGAACAGAAACAATTAAAAAGCACCATAAATAACACGGAAAAGTTTTCTCCCGGCGTTGACGTGCGGGAGGTCACAGGTTCAAGTCCTGTATCGTCCACCAAAAATCCGCTTGAAATCGCAAGATTTCAAGCGGATTTTCTTGTTTTCGGAACTTTTTAGCGTGTTTCATTTTTTGTGTTTTTAGCTTGACCACAGCTTTGACCACAGACAGAAAAAATCTGCCTGCTTGCCCAATCACGCTTTCCAAAGACCGTGCAGGTTGCAATAGGCGTAGACGGCCTCCACCTCATCGCCCTCGCACAGTGCGAAGCACGTCTTTGGCTCCTTACCAGGCTTCAGCCGCTTCCACTGGCCGCCGTGCTTCGTCTGGATCGATACCCACTCGATGGAGTGCTCCTCCTGCATGGGGTGCCCAACCTCGCCCACATTGACGTAGACGGTGTTTTCCCGAACCTCATACAGGGGGACATGCTTTTCCTCAGCGGCATCAGTGGCGTTGGGGATCAGCTCGGTCATCTTCTGCCCGCAGCACATGATGGGTACGCCCTTATCCCGCACCATGGCAACGATGTTGCCGCAGTGCTCACAAATATAAAATCTTTGATCCATTTTAGCCTCCACTTGGTATCTTTCAGTTCTTCTTCACGATTAGTATGTGCCGGAAACAGCGCTGCGTATTTATGAAAGAAATGCCAAAGTACTATAAACGGTTTCAGGAGAGACGGGCCGCTCCGGCTTGAGTGGATTGAAGAAGATCCATTCGCTGGGGGCTGATTTCTGCCGCTCCCGGAGGATATCCGCTGTGCTTTGCGGGAGGAGAATCCTGCGTTTCCCCATCCCAGTTTTCGTTTCGCCCACCTCGAACCCACCACCCGGCGTTCTGTGTAGGGTATGATTGACTTGGAGTATCCCTGTTTTGCTATCGAAGTCCTTCCACTGGAGACCGCAGATCTCTCCCCGATGCAGGCCGGTGGTAAGCTCCGTGTAGAAAAAATCGTGCCAGAGCGGATCTGCCTTGATGGTCTCCATAAACTCATCCAATTCCTTGTTACTGAGGACGCGTCTGGACGTGACACTTGCTTTCGGCAGCGTCACCCCATCGGCGGGGTTCCGGGGGATGACGTGGGCACGAACCGCGTCCGCCATGGCCCGATGAAGCATGGTGTGGATGCGGCGGACGGTGTTGGCGGAAAGTCTGTGTCCATGCTCCGGATGCTCATGCACCCGGCCCTCCTTTTTCAGCTTGGTATACAACCGTTGGATGTCTGCCGTGGTGATGGAAGCCATCTTTTTACTGCCCAGATAGGGTTTAACATACTGTTCGGCATACATACGATATCCACGCATAGCGCTCTCCCTCAAGCGCGGGGCGGCATACTCGCCCAGCTAGCGATCCAGCCACTGGGCCAGGGTCATCCGGCTGTCCTCGCACAACTCTACTTCTCTGAAGATTTCAATGTCCTGATGGAGCTTGGTCAGCAGTGCTTTCTGTGTGGGTGCAAAGACGTACTGGAAGATGGGCTCACCGTTTTCCTTGTGGCCCACCCCACCGAGCATGGTTGTTCATGCCGCTCTCAGTGACCACGATATATTCGGTCGTTTTTCTCACTACGGCCACCGCATGGTACGACTCCTCATTTTTATATTCCACGATGTCGCCGGGGCGGAGTTGGTCCCATCTTGGACGATCTATCCGCCGCCATGGGAGGTTGCCGAAGGCGGCGTCGGAGCACAGCGTGGCCCAGCCAGAGCAATGGATGCCCCGGCTGTATGGGCCGTTGCTGGTGGAACGGTAGGGGGCTGGGAAAACTGTCCCGGTGGGGTAGGTCTGCTTTAGCTGTTCCTGGACGGCCTGCACACTTTCTTCCGTGATACTGGCAGAGGGGAAGGTTTTGGTCTGTGCAAGGGTGGTCACCTCCTGCTCATAGTGGGCGTCTGGGTCGATGTAGACACTGTTGGTAGCAGCATCATAGGTCACGCCGAAGTCCACCGCTTTGCCGATGTCCCGAAGACGGACATAATTGCTCCCGCCGATGAGATAGGCGGTGTGAGGTGCTTGCTGGCCGTTGATATAGAATGTCTGGGTGCTGGGTCTGGCAGTGAGATAATCTGCCGCTTGGGCCGCAGGCCCATTCAGTGTTAAGCCCGCCAGTACGCCGATCCCCATAAAGAGGGCTTCCCGTTTTCTGTTCATAACGATTCCTCCTTCGATTTTTGTGATTTTGGCAATCAACAACAATGCCAAAGAAACGGGAAGAAGTCCAGAACATTTAGAGCTGCACCATGGAGAAAAACAGCGGCGCAAACGAAGCATATTACACAGGGGTCGGCGGCCTTGTTGGCAGACTCTCTCTTTGTTTACACTGACACAAATTCTGGATGGATCACATGGCAGGGCCAGTGTAGGTCTGCTCCTCATGATCATCTGGTTTGTGGCCCATGGCAATCTTTTTCTCCATGAGCTGACGGAATCGTTTGCAGTCAATGACCAGGCCGGTTGGCGGCTCTGGCGGCGGGGTGTCCCGGATGATCTGAGCCATGTGGCAGAGGAGTCGGGTGGCGCAGAGCAGGACGGATGGATCACGATCCTGCCCCATGTGATCCAGGAAAAATTGCGCGTATTCGTTACCCCGGACAGCCGCCAGCGTCAGCCACTGAACAGCCGCTTCCCTATTCTGCTCAACATCTCGGCCCAGCAGATACAGCTTGCCCAGGATGTACTGTGCCTGCGAATTGCCTTGCTCTGCAGCCTTGGTGAGATATTCCACTGCTTTGGAAACATCTTTTGGATCACTTCCGCTGGCGAGATAGAGCTTGCCGAGTTGATATCTGGCATACTGATTTCCACCCTCTGCGGCTTGCTCGAACCAAGGTATCGCCACATTGGTTCTCCCCTGCTTACGCAGGAGCTTGGCAAGTGCATACTGCGCACCGCTGTGCCCACCCTCGGCGGCACGTTGAAACCACAGCTCAGCTTTTTCATCGTCTGGCAACACACCAAGACCGTCCCGCCAGACACGGCCCAGCTGATAGGCGGTGGAAGCGGAACCATTGCATTCCCAACGCTGTGCCAGTTCTTCTGCTACCGAACGTTTATCCTCATCCGAGACATCGGAATCGCTGAATCGGGATCTGTCTAATGGCTCATCCTGCATTCTATCATCCTCGAACGTAATCACACCAAGCCACAAATTTTCTGCCTCCCGGATGACCATGTTTTTGATGGCTTTGAACTCCTTCTGTTGGGACAGGGGCAGACGCTGGCGGGGCTTGTCCTTGTAATATCTCTCCACCTCATCCCGCAGGTTGTTCCACACTTCATAGCACTCAGCAACGGCAGGAACCTTTGATAGCTCATCCACGATTGCGTCCACCTGCTCCTTGAGCGGCTTCTCCAAATAGCCATGCACTTTTTTACCGGAGACATTTTTCAACTCGCGTGACAGCTGGAGCAGCTGCATCTCGATGGCAGGGCTATCACAGATCGTATTCTCCATCTGACGCACCAACTCACGCATGGACGCACGAGCCTGGGTGGTGAGTTCTTTGTACGAAATATCCTTCTGCTGGTACAGCGAGTACAGCTCATCCCGGAAGATGCTATTGGTGAGGATGGAGCGCATAGCTTTGATCCCTTCTGGGGAGAGGAAGCCCAGCTTGGAATCGTCAGACCAGACTGTCATGTGGACGTGGGGGTGCGTGTCCGCATCGTGGTATGCGGCATACCAACGGAACTGCTCTGGCGGGATTTTCATTGCGGCGGCCAGCTCCACCTGGTGCGCTTTGATAAGCTTCCGCCACCTCTCAGCGTTGTCATATCCCAACCGCGCAGCGTCCTCCCGATGCAGGGAGTAGATGAGCGTCCAAATTAGGCCGGTGTGCTGCTCCGCTTCTTTCATCACAGCATCCAGAGACACCACAGGTCGGCTGCTAAACAGCCCATGACTGCCAGGGCGCGTTGCCATGTACTCCAAATATCCTTTCCTGCTCATTCCCACCGTCTTACCGATGGTGGCGTAGCTTGGCCAGTACTGACCACTGCGCGCACCTTTTTGATACTGGAGGTAAATGTACACCAGCAGATCGCCGGCCTTGAGACCGAGTTGAAACACCTCATTGGGCAGAGGGAACACGGCGTTGAACACCTCGCCAGTGAGCCACTCCTGTTTCATGCTGACCAGCCTCCTTCACACTCTGAAAACAGATTTTTACTGCGGCGCTCCTGCACCATATTCCAGATGGGACACAGCGAGTAGGAAAAGCTGCTGCCGTGACCTGCTATCTGAATCAGCCCAGCGTTGGACAGCGTGCGCAGATGCCGCCGCACCGTTTTCTCATACAGGCCAACTGCTTTGCCAATAACAGCACAGCTCAACACGTTTGAGTTGTGTTTCAAACTCTTGTGATACACCAAATAGACATACACCAGCAGTGCGCCCTGCTCCAGGCCGAGTTCGAAAACTTCATGGGGCAGAGGGAAACAATTTTGGTCAGGATCGTAACCCCACTGTGCTTTCAATCGCTCCCACTCCCCTTCGTGTTCCGCTCCACCCACTCAATGAATTTCTCCTTGGGCACCACCATCTGACTGCCGACTTTGAGCACGGGAAAGTCTGCTTCGTACATCAACTCGTATCCGCTGGACGGCGACACACCCAGCACCTTTGTCACCAAATCCGCGTTGAGAACAGCGGCAGCTCATCATAGCTTTTGTAGCTTGAGGTTTTCACTCCTATCGTCCTCCCCTTCAGTTTTCCCGATTCTACCAAACCCTTGACAGCTTGACAATGGATTTGCAGAATGTTCTTTGAAGTGATGTAAGTCATAGATTTTTTGAGTAATTTGGATTCTCTAAAATAGGGAGTGGACAGAATGCAGAAAGACTATTCGGAATATGTGCCCAGCGAACAGGAGCAGTATCAGCTGCCGCCGGGGGAACAAATTCATCGACTTCGAGTACTTTAACAACCGCGCCAGGTTCAACCCTGAGCGCAGGACGCTGGACATCCAGGTGGACGGCAAAAAAGAGAGTCTCTGGATGGACGAGCTCATGGAGGACTACGAATCGGCACGGGAGGAACGGGGCGGAGAGGAATTTCTCGGGCTGGACGAGGATGGCACAGAGGAGGGTTGGCAGGACAACGAGGAGGACGTGTCACGGCTGGACAAGCGTTACCGCGTCAGCTATTTCCCGTTTGAGGACCTCATAAAGAGCGACCAGCTTACGGAGACATTTGGTATAGAACCGCGGAACGTTCCGATGAACAACGTGCTCAGCGGCACGGATATCCACTTGAAATACGGCGAGGGCCTGCTGGACTTTATCTACGCGGACTTCGACTCACCTACGCAATTGGTTTTGGATCATATTCGATGGTTGGACGCTACGTATGGCGGAGAAACCGATGCCAGTCCCAGCACAGAGAAGGTCTATGACCAGACGCAAGAGATCGTGGAGCAGTACTACCGCTACCAAAACACGATACCGCTTATCAAAGAGATCATGATCCAGTCGCTGTACACCATGGTGTGCCCGCCTGTTTTTACCGAAGGTGCTGACCGGCACAAAGCCGTAGAGCACTACCACACATATCTCTGCGAATTGCAGAAGGAATACCTGGAGCTGCTGGAATTCTGTTTTGACGAGACGTTCCATCCAGATCTGTTGGGGGAACGGTGTCCCGCAGAACGGTTCCATCTCTATCGGCAGCTTCACGGGCTTTCCACCAGCTTTGAGCGGACGGAGAGCCTTGCGTTCTCCCGGATGATGACTGTCGGAAAGACGATGCCCTACGGGATGTCGTTTGACGATGTGTGTCAGCGGCTGCAGAGACAGTTCCCCATCACCGATGAGCTGATTGAGTTCGCGGAACACTACCACGCGGACCCGCAGAAGGTGAGTATGCTGCTCACGATTCCACGCTATCTTCGAGTTAGTATGAGTTCAGCCGCCCGGACCAGATCCTGGAACTGGAATTCACCAAGCTGCTGGAGAGCGATGTGCGGTTCCGCAAGTGCCAGCGGTGCGGGAGATATTTCATCATGAAGGGAAACTTCAATCCCCGGTACTGTGACCGCATGGAGGAATGGTGTAACCGGACCTGCCGGGAACTGGCGGCGCAGGAGAACTTCAAGGAAAAGGCCGCGGACCGTCCTGCCTTTGGCGTGTACGACCGATACTACCGCCGCTATGCCGCCCGTAAAAAGGTGCGGCAGATCAAGGAGGACGAGTTCAAAAAATGGCGGTATGAGGCCATGCGTCTGCGGGATGACTGCGAGGCTGGGAAACTCACCGTGGAGGAATACACGCAGTGGATGGAAGATTATTTTCCGAATCGCAGAAAGCCAAAGAACAAAAATGCGGAACAGTAAAAGACCACCGGGCCCGAGAATGGCATTTGCGTGTTTGTATTTCAAACAACATTTTTCTGATAATAGGCTAAAGTATTAAGAAAACGGGTCGATAATAAACGCGAAAGCATAAAGAGCGGCAGGGGCTGCGCATTCAGCATAATATTATGTCCAACAGACGGGGGCGGGCTTTGCCCGCCCCCCGTTTTCCGACCATGGGATTTGTGGAAAATACGCTGTATCAACGGCGTTTTCCTCATATGCCCCAGTGCGAAAGGAGTAGAAGGAAATGGAAAAGCCTGTGCTGTCCATCGGCATAATCTTTAAGAACGAGATACGTTGTCTGGATCGGTGTTTGAAGTCCCTCCAGCCCCTGCGGGACGCCCTGCCCTGCGAACTGGTCATGGCGGACACCGGCTCCGGCGACGGCAGCCGGGAAGTCGCGGAACGATATGCGGACATTTTGTTTGACTTCCCGTGGATCAATGACTTTGCCGCCGCCCGCAACGCGGTGATGGACCGCTGCTCAGGGCAATGGTACTTTTCCATCGACGCCGACGAGTGGTTGGATCAGGATATCTCGGAACTGACGAGTTTCTTGCGCAACCGCGGCAACTACATAGTGGATACGGCTGTTGTGGTCGTGCGCAACTACAACTCCCGGGAGCCGGGGTCGGAGTATGTGGACTTTCAGGGAATCCGGCTCGCTCGTATGGCCGCTAACCTGCGTTACGAGGGAGCTATCCATGAAGTCTGGCCGGCAGGCCGGACAGAAATGATTTTGCATCATACGATTCTTCACCATGACGGCTATGCCTACGCAAACCAGGAGGAGCGTAAGAAAAAAGAGCAACGGAATATGGAGCTGCTCCGCCGGAAGCTGGAAGAGGAACCAGAGTCCGTGCGTACCCTGCTGGTGTGCATCGAAAGCAGTGAGCTGCAGCCAGATCTTGTGGACTATGCCCGCCGCGGGGTTGCGGCGGTGGCCCAAAAGGCTCCTGGCTGGGTGGAGTTTGGGCCATTTCTGCTGCAGCGTGCAGTACGGGTCGCACAAATCAAGTGCCTGCCTGAGTTGGACGAATGGGTCGCCATGGCGCAGGAATGGTTTCCGGATTCCCCGGCCACCCGCATTGACATAGCGTTTGTCGTTGCTGCAGATGCCTGGAATAAGGAGGATTATCTCCAGTGTATCCGCTGGGGAGAGGGATATCTGAAAGCCATCCAAGAAGATGCCGAGCAAAAATCCGGCCATAATGAGCGGCTGTACGATTCTATCATGACGGAATGCCCCAGCTGCCAGCGCCATATGCGGATCTTGCTGGCGGGGTCATATCTGCGTACGGGCGGGACGGAACGCGCGGCAGAGCTGCTGGGCAAACTCGATGGAGCGGAGATGGATGCCGAGCAGACGAGGAACTTCATCCTGCTTTTGCAGGAGCTCCACGCAAAGACACTGTTGGATACCGCGTCCCTCATTACCTCTTTTTGGGAGCACATTTCCGTGTCAGAGCCCACTCCGCAGCGGGTATCGGAACGGAAAGCCGCCTTCTATCGGACAGCTCAGGGAGCATTTCACCCGGACGGGCTCAAAGAAGAAGAAAACTGCCGTTCTGCTCATACGTTGTACCTTCCCCTGAGGGATCAGTGTGACTTGGGCCGTGCGGCCGCCATTTTGGAAACAGGTGACTTGGCGGAGATGGAAGCACTGCTGTCCCAAGTGGAGCACTGGGACATCCTGCCGATTCAAGCGTTGTCCCATGCGCTGGAGTGCGGAGTGAGCTTTCCTCTTACAGAAAAGCCGTTGAACATCGAGGAAATGGACGGCTTGGCGGCCCGCTTATCTCAGGACAGAAGCAGCTTTTTCTCGCTGGCGGGGCCTGCGCTGTCTGGGCTGTTGTTCCAATGGGGGCAGGATCTGGCCTGGGCGCGGGCCATCGCCCTGACTGCCGTGCAGGTCTACAGCTGGGATGCTGACGCTCAAGACAGCGAACAGGGACTTGCTTTAGCACGAGCCTTCGCCGAGGCAGAGGAAAGGTTTCTGCCCTGCTGCTATGCGCCGGAGGCCCTGCGTGAGAACGGACTGTATATGCTGCCGCCCATGCACCGGTTCGGCTGGTGGTGCTCCAAAGCGTTCGACGCGCTGGACGCGGGCGACGCCGCAGGTTATACCCGCTGCCTGCGGGAGGGATTGAATACCTGCGGCGCGATGAGGCCCATGGTGGAGTTTTTAATGGAGCATACGCCGGAGCTGCAAGCCCCGGCGCCCTCCAGCGAGCTGCGAGCGCTGGCAGCGCAAATCAGGACGATCCTGTCCGCTTATCCCGCCGATGACCCGGCGGTAGCCGCGCTGAAGCAGAGTGAAGCGTATCAGAAAGTGGCATACCTCATTGAAGGGCTCGAGCCCCCGGTCATGGGGGGACAGCTGCAATGAAGGTCGTCATCCTGGCCGGCGGCCTGGGCACCCGCATCAGCGAGGAGAGCCACCTCAAGCCCAAGCCCATGATCGAGATCGGTGAGCAGCCCATTTTGTGGCACATCATGAAGTACTACTCTGCCTTTGGGTTCAACGACTTCGTGATTTGCTGCGGCTATAAGGGGCACATCATCAAGGAATACTTTGCGGACTACTATCTCCACCGCTCCGATGTGACATTTGACTTTTCCGCGGAGAACCGCATGACGGTTCACGAAAACGTGGCCGAGCCCTGGCGGGTGACACTGGTGGACACAGGGCTCAAAACCCAGACCGGCGGCCGTGTCAAGCGGGTGCAGAAGTATATCGGGGACGAGCCGTTTATGCTGACCTACGGCGACGGGGTAAGCGATGTGGATTTGAACGCATTGTTGGAACAGCACAGGCGTTCCGGCATGACGGTTACGCTCACGGCCATCCAGCCCGGCGGGCGCTTCGGCGTGCTGGATCTGGACGGGGACACTGTCGCCGGGTTCCGGGAGAAGGCGCGGGAGGACGGCGGCTGGATCAACGGCGGCTTCATGGTCATGGAGCCGGAAACGTTTCGTTACCTCGGCTCCGAGGAGAGCTGTGTCCTAGAACGCACGCCGATGGAAACCCTTGCCCGGAAGGGAGCGCTGGGGGTATACAAGCACTCCGGATTTTGGCAGTGTATGGACACCCAGCGGGACCGGGGCCGGCTGGAACAGTTGTGGAACAACGATAACGCGCCATGGAAAATTTGGGAGGACGTATGATCTCCGTTATTATGCTGACCTATAACCGGGAAGGTCTGGTGGGCCGGGCCATTGAGAGTATTTTGGCCCAGACTTGGCGGGAGTTTGAGTTCATCCTTGTGGATAACGGTTCCACAGACCGCAGCGGAGCGATTGCGGATGAATATGCCGCCAAGGACAGCCGGATCCGGGTCATCCACCGGGAGCGGGGAAACATCGGCGCGGGACGAAATACCGGTTTAGATGCCGCCAGAGGGGAATATATCACATTCATCGACGATGATGACTGGGCGGAGCCGGACTTTTTGGAGTTCCTATATAGCCTAGCCGTTGAAAACGGCGCCGATGTGGCCATCTGCGGCGCAGCGGATAAGACGTTTGACGAGAAGCGGGTCATGACGGCGGAGGAAGCGCTGATCGAACTGATGTGGCGGAAGAGATATACATCCGGCTTTCCGATGAAGCTGTTTCGCACAGACCTGATAGGTGCCCTCCGATTTTCAGAAGCGGATAAGTTTGATGATATTGGCTTTATTTATAAACTGCTTGCGGATGCAAAAATCGTAGCCTATCATGGACTTCCAAAATACCATATCCTACGTCACGAGGGGAATAATTCTGCCTGGACAACAAATCACACGATGTTGACGCCGGAGACGCTGGACGAATATCTGTGCGCCTACCGGACGCGGACGGAATGGCTCAGTAAAAAATTTCCCGACAGCGCCCCCACGTGGCAGTATTTCGAGTGGTCTTTTATGATCTCTATGGTAGAAAAGATCGATCGATTGGAAATTCCAGGATGTGAAAGACAGCTTTCTGTTATGAAATATGAGCTGTGCAAGCATCATGAGGAGTTTCTAAAAGCTCCAGAGGTTTTAGAATTTGAAAAAGTATGGATGAAACTGTACTGCCTATAAATAGGGAGGGTTTGACATGGATCAGATAATTCTGCCGCGTTTGTCGATTGAAATCACAACGCGCTGTAATCTAAAATGCAAATATTGTGCGGTGGGGATCCCAACACAAAAAGAAGTCATACATTTAGATGTTGCGACTGTGCGGCTGTATCTTCAAAAGGTCTTTGAGGTCGTAGATTATGTTGAATCATTGGAGTTTACGGGCGGTGAGCCATTACTCCATGAAAGTTTGCCGGAAATGATTCACACATATATGGACTTTAAACCCCACTTCGGCAGGTTCCTAATCGTGACGAACGGAACCGTAAAGCCTACAGATTCGTTACTCACTGTATTGGAACAGTATAAGGCGAGCGGCATTATTCACATCAGCGACTATGGTCTGGCTCCTGCACGGACAAAAGATTTGATTTACAATTTGGAACAGATTGGATTCCCCTACCGTGTCGATAAGTATTGGGGGGACGATCAGTATCAAGGTGGATGGGTCGATCCTGGAGCTGTTGCGCCACACGGCAGAACTCAGGAGCAACTGACAAATATATTTGCCAATTGCGGACTTTCCGCCAATGGGGGCTGTTGGCGCACCCACAAGGGTCAGTTGCATTTCTGTGCTCGCTCTTGCCGGTGTGCAGACGAAGGGTTTGTTTTTCCAGGCGACTTTATTGATTTGTTGGATCCAGCCAGTTCGATAGAAGAAAAACGCGCTCAGCTACGCGCATTACGGCAGAAGCAGTATTTGAAAGCGTGCGATTATTGTAACGGAACGATGGGAACCAAAGATTCTTCAAAGCGGGTTCCAGCAGGCGAACAGCTATGAATCATTGGAGGAGGGCAACAACAAATGGGCGAGAATTCAATTTTGGAAAGACTCTGGAACAGCAGCGGGCCAATTGTGCTGTTCGGTGCTTCTGTGGCCGGACGGAAAATACGTGGTCTCTTAAAAAAGCACAATCCGGCTCCGCAGCATATCGTTTTTTGTGATAATTATAAACATGGTGTAGAGCCGATTACAAACACAGCTATCATATCGCCAAATGAATTGTGCAATTACAAGGATGCTATCATCTGTATCTGCATAATGTCCCCTGCCTTACACGAAGAAGTTCGCACTCAGCTGGTGAATTTCGGTTTCTCCTCGAATCAGATTATAGAGTATCCGGTACTGGCAGAAGCATTCAAAGAGAACTATGAATTGCTTTGGAGTGATATGGAGGACAGTTATGACTGGACCCAAAATCAGCCGTGGATTGCGGAGATGAGCAAATGGATCGATGATGATGACCATTCTGTAATTGATTATGGTGCTGGCGCGTGTTACTTGAAGCAGTGTTTGCGATCCGATGTAACTTATATTTCTACAGATTATATTGCTCGCTCAGACGAAACAGTGGTATTTGACTACAATAAGGATCCGTTTCCCAACATCTGTGCAGATGTTGGGTTTATGGCGTTTTCCTTGCAGAGTGCCATAGACTGGGAGTCCCTGCTTGCACACGTGTGCCGGGCCTCCAACCGAAAAGTAATTATTGGCAATGCAATTATGTTCCCAGGTTCTGAGACGCTGATATTAGTTGGGGGACAGACTAACTTTTATAGCGATGCCCCAATTATTCAGACAATGGAAAAAAACGGTTTTGTCTTACAGGAAAAAAAGATTGCAAAATGGGGAGATGGCAGCATTTCTGAGTTAGCCATGCTCCTGTTTGCCAAATGCTGACGTAAGAACTATACTTGCTGAAGGCAGAAGAATAGGCCGTGATAAGTTATGATTATTGGCTATACAAGCGGAGTATTTGACCTGTTCCATGTGGGGCATCTTAATCTGTTAAAAAATGCAAAAGCAATGTGTGACAAGCTGGTTGTCGGTGTGACAACAGATGATTTGGCCCAATATAAGGGGAAAACACCGATGATTCCTTATGCCGACCGCGCGGAAATTGTTCGCGCGATCCGGTATGTTGATGCAGTCGTTCCCCAAAGGGACATGGATAAAGCCGCCATGTGTCAAAAAATCGGCGCGTCGATCCTTTTCGTGGGCGATGACTGGTACGGAACCGACAAGTGGGAAGCAATTGAACAGGCGCTGAAAAGGCTGGATATTCAGGTCGTTTATTTCCCTTATACACAGGGTGTTTCTTCAACTAAAATTGCAGATGCCCTAAAGTCCATACGTGGCTGGAGTTTGAATGAAATATCAGGAGGTAGTTTTTGATGATTTATCGATATGAATTTCCTGACCAGTTCGCGGAGCTGGAGCAAACAGATTTTTCTCAATACAGCGGGAATCTCGTTTTGTGGGGAGCAGGCAAACTCGGAAGTGTTACCGCCCATGTGCTCAAGCAAAAGGGAATTGAGGCGCTGGCCTTTGTTGATATGTTACCCGCGAAGCAGGGAACCGAATTCTGTGGTCTGAAGGTGATATCTCCAGAAGCTTTTTTACAAGGCCATAAAGACGCGGCGCTGATTATTACAACGGTTGGCAGAGACGATGTGGTCCAATGGCTGACGGACCACAGTTTTGTCAATTGGCATGACGCCTGGCCTCTGCTGATGGAGTTTGATTTTGGGGATTACAGCGAACAGAACCAGATGTACATGGTGCGGATGATTGACTATTATTTTCGCACAATGGTGCGTTCTTTGAATTTAAAGCGGAAACATCTTGCTGACCGGCTGCGGGTTATGGTGACAAGCCAGTGCAGCTTGCGGTGCAAAGAATGTTGTGCATTTATCCCCTACGTAAAACATCCGCGTAACGATGACTGGGAACAGACCGTTTCAGATATCAAAACATTTTTAGATGCCGCAAAATCGGTGCAGGAAGTGGAACTTTTGGGCGGTGAGCCATTGATACATCCCTATTTGAGTAACATCGTCGCAGCCTTGAAAAACGAACCTCGCATCGACCAGATTTCTGTCATTACAAATGGAACGATCCTACCAGAAAGTGCGCTGATTGATGCGCTGAAAGCTGACTCACGAACCATTTTCCGTATTTCCAGTTATGGAAATCTTTCAAGTCGCATGGATGATATTGTACCATTGCTGCAACACAACGGAATCCGTTATGAAATCATTGATTATAAAACCTGGTATAAAAACTCCGAGGTTAAGCTGCTGAATGAAACAGACGCAGAACTCAGGAAAAAGTTTAATTGCTGCATGGAAGGGTGTGGAATGGTTTCTTGGCGGGGAAAACTATTTTGTTGTCTCACCTTACCGTTTTTGGTAGAAGAAGGTATTTTCCCAGAAGCAAATGACAATTTTTACGATATGCGAAGAAAAGATTTGGATTATCAGCAGTTAACTGATGAAATACGAGACTATATTGACCGCAGTAATACGGATCAATATGTGGATGCGTGCCGGTATTGCACAGGAAAATCTACTGCAAACTTTAAACAGCCTGTCTCTGTGGCGGAACAGGCAAAAGGGCTGTTGGAAATGCCGATGCCGCAAATCAACGAGAAGCGATGAAGCTGTTGGTAATTGCCGCAGACGCGGCTTGCCCTGATTACATATTTGGGAAAAAGCACTTGTTTCCAAACCTGTGCAAATTGATCGACAGCGGAGCGTCCAGTGCTTATTCAGCCTACGTACAAAGAGGATATCGAGGCTCCTACTCGTCAGAACAGAACTGGGCTTCCATTTACACGGGACTGCCACCGGAGAAGCACGGTATTGGAGCCCATCGCGGCATTCAGGAGACAATGCCGGTCATGAGCTCTTTTCAAGGTCTGCAGCCCCTATGGCAAGTGATAAATGACGCAGGGTTGACAGTAGGACTGTGGCAGGGCGACTGCTTGGACGATCCCGTACAAGTAAAAGGCTATGTGGTTTCAGGGCGGTATACCCCAATTTTTACGCCGTCTGAAAATCGAGAGGCTAAGCGAACCATTCAGGTAAGTGACAAGCGGATGGAATCCTATTTGGAAGGGGATCCGCCCCCCAGGCTGTACCCAAGGACTTTGCGGCAGCAGGGCCTGCGCTTCGAAGATATCCAAGCCAATCCTTCACTAATCTGGCAGGTTGCCAATGAGAAGGAATTTCAACCGATGCTGGATAATTTTGAGCAGGAGCTTGCGTATTGGTTTGGCGCTATGAGCCGTGTTCAGCGGGAGCAGCCTGTAGATGTGATGTGGTGGTTTACGCCAACAACAGATATTTTGCCGCATTTTACCCTTTGGTGCGAGGATAATCCGGTACTAATCAAAGCGTATCAGATGCTGGACCAATATTTGGGCGAGTTCATTCGGGAATTTTCCCCCGAAAATGTGATTTTTCTTTCCGACCACGGGCAGAAAAATTTTCGTGAACAAATCAGATGCTCAAACCAGGAAATTGCCTATGAAGCATTCAAAGCCCACGATAAAGTAGTTTGGATGGACAACGGATACCTTGCCTTCGAAGCACTAAATGGAGGGTTGCTTTTTACGGCGCATTCTCTAAACGGGGTGTTTATTGCAAGTGGGAACCAGATACGCCAAACTGAAGTGACAAATATGCGCACAATAGATATCTATCCAACTTTGCTCGAACTGCTTGGCGTGGAAATACCGGACGGCAGAGCTGGGTATGTTATGGATATATTCAACAGGCGGGTCAAAAACATCGCAAAACTGGTACAGCCCGGAGCTTTACAGCATCGTCAAGCCGCATTGATCCAAACTCATGAGATAAGTGTTATGGATGTGATTTTGAACGAACTGTTCCTTTCTTCAAGGTTCCTGAAAATCACTGTGATTGGGGAGGAAAAGTATGAGGAGATATTCCGCAACAACCCACGAGTGACAAATTTTTTACCCTTCGAACAGTTTCACCCTGAATCGTTTGACGAGATATATTGTGGGTTTTATAACGAGACAACCGGATCGATCAGCCACATCAGAGTCCGATAGTTTTGAGCGAGGAAAATGTCATGTGCGGGATATTGTTTTCAACATTAGCAAATATCACACAAAAACGGTTTGAATGTGCCCTCGAAAAAATGCGGCACCGCGGACCGGACGTTCCAATGTGCCATATTACCCACGGGAAGGTCCAAATGGGGCACAACCGGCTGCGAATCGTTGGAATAAATGAGCAAAGCAACCAGCCGTATTTCAGCCATGATAAACGGTATATCATCGTTTACAATGGGGAAGTGTATAACTTTCGAGAACTTGCCGCGCAATATGCCATACCGCTGGAAACCGGCTGCGACACGGAACTGATTCTGAAATTGAGTATCAAAATAGGGTTTCATCAAGCCGTAGAACAGTTCAATGGTATGTTCGCGTATGTCATATTCGACACCATCACAAACAGCTTTTTCGCTGTGCGGGATCGGCTTGGTATCAAACCGCTATATTGGTATCAAAATGGGGCGGATGTTATCTTTGCCTCTGAACTCAGTGCAATTCTTTCTCTGCTTGATAAGACGGAAATTGATGAAATTGGCCTGCGTCAATATCGAAAGCTGCGGGCTTTTTTCAACGGGCATACGCTCTACAAGCAGATTCAAATATTCCCTGCCGGGCATTATTTTGAAAATGGGGAGCTTAAACGTTATTGGGAATTGCCGCAAGGCGAGCAAGAGCCTCCCAGCGATGAAGAACTTCACAATTTGATCGTCTCGGCTATTCAGTACAGGCAGATTTCGGATGTCCCAGTCGGATGTTATTTATCCGGCGGTTTGGATTCTACTATTGTTGCCGCAATTGCAGGAGAGCTTCATACTTGGACAGTGGGTTTCCCAGATAAAAACGAATTCCATTACAGTGAACTGGCGTCAAGAGCATTTGGGACAGAGCACCATGAAATCGTCGTGCAGCAGTCTGATTTCTTTCCTGTTGCCAAAAGAATGATTGAGCATCGGCAGGAGCCACTCTCTGTCCCCAACGAAGTTTTGTTATACCTAATGACCAAAGAGGTAAAAAAAGAAAATACTGTTGTCTTAAGTGGCGAAGGAGCCGACGAGCTTTTTTTCGGTTATGATAGAATATTCAGATGGGCCAGCAACACTGCACAATTCGACATTCGGGAATTTTCTCAGCTATACTCCTATGGCACAAACGATGATTTAGAAATCGTGGAAAGCGTAGTTGAGCCGTTTTATCAATATGGAAGCCCGCTCAACATACTTGCTGCGTTTTTCCAAATCGCCCATCTCCACGGCTTGCTCCGAAGGCTGGATAATGCTACCATGATGTGCTCTGTTGAAGCACGGGTGCCTTTTACAGACCACCGTCTGGTGGAACGTCTGGCAGGCTGCCCATACTGGTGGAGAATGCCCAACGGGCAGGTGAAAGGGCCGCTGAAGAGGGTATTTCAAGATATCGTTCCGCAGCCAATCATCTGCCGGGAAAAAGTTGGGTTTCCTGTACCCTTTGTAGTTTATGATGATTGGTTTTCTTTCAATATGCAAACCTTAGGATTGGAGACATTGCATGGGAAGGAAAGTAACAATTTATACGCGGGCTTATAATACCAAGCCCTATTTAAAGCAGTGTATAGAGAGCGTGTTGACGCAAACTTATTCGAATTTTGAATATATTTTGGTGGACAACGGCTGTACTGATGGGAGCAGCCAAATTATGGCTGACTATGCTGCGGCAGATAAACGGATACACCTCATTCGTTTCGAAGAAAATCGTCGAGTAAGCACACAACAGATACTTCCAAAATTTGAGATGGGTGATTATTTTACTGTTCTGGATTCGGATGACTGGTGGGAGCCAGATTATCTTGAACGGATGATTAATTTCCTAATAAAAAATGACCTGGATTTAGCAGTAACTGGAACAATTCAATATCTTGAGGCACACCATATAAGTCAAGTCATGAGGAAATTGGAAAAGCCAACAATCTTGACACAGAAACAATTTGCGCAATATTATCCCAAGCTTTGGACATTTCCAAGTACAGTGTGGGCTTCCATCATGAAGCTGGATATGTATTTAGACACACCTCTCCCCTGGAAATATTCATATGGGGTCGATACGATGAATATGCTCCAGTACATCAAACAATGCTCCCGCATCGGTATTGATAATTCGGCACTCTATCATTACCGCATTCACCCCAAGAGTGTCAGCTATCAATACGATCCCACTCGATTTAATTCGAATATCGCCATCTATGAGCATATCAGAGAGTTCTTGGAGCTACACCACACTTTCGACACTCCAAAACAGGAGTGGCTCAAACAGGTGCATCTCGCCTCCATGTTGGCTACGCTTCAACTGCTGAAGGACGCAAAAGTATCCGAGGATGAAAAAATCGCGGAATGTGCCCGCATCGCTGCCCATCCTTTGACTGCTACAGCACTGACAAGCGACTGCGATGAGCGGAAGCAGTGGTTTGCCCTGATGCGCGAAATCGTGTTCCATGCGTTGTCCAGCGGAACACTTTCCGACGCAGAAAGCCTGCATACAGTATTCCAAGTTCTTTCACCCCGCAGCTGCGGTGCTGTGCAGTCAGGGAGCCTGGGACTGTTTGCACAGGAGGCTTCCCTACGGGATGCGCTGCAAGCAGATGACTGGGATAGATTGTCCGCCTTGATCATAGAGCTGATCACGCAAAAGAAGTACTCAGAGCAGTACGACTTGGGAGAAATACTCTACGGCATGATTCCAGATAGTTTACCTCTTCATGGAATAGCCGATACACGTTTCTTTCGGGAATACGCGGAAAACTGTATGCTGATCCTCAAAAGGAATTACGCAGATGCGTTGGAGCAAATGACGGGCCTGCTGTTTGAGCGGCAGAAGCTGTACGACGGTGAACGTTTCCTTAACATATATTTGACCTTGGCCGCATTGGAAAACCACGTCCCAGCCTTCATATTTGGTAAGCTCCAGCTGGCTAAGCTGTTCCTACGGCAGGACCGCCGGGAGGAGTGCCGCGCAGTCGTAGACGAATTGGTTGAGATGGGGATAGACAACGATGAGCTGACTGCTTTGCACCAAGAGCTGGAGGGGGCGCAATGAAAAAAATTCTACTCTATGGCCACGGCGGGGCTTATAACCATGGAGCGGAAGCCATCCTGCGCACCAGCCTGCCTATTTTCCGCGAAATAAATGTCCCTATCCTGCTGTCTACTCACTTTCCAGAGCAAGACCGGGAATTCGGGCTGGACAAGCTGGTAGACCGTCTGATTCCAGCGGATCTGTCGCTGGTGCCGGAGGAAAAATCGGCAGGCAGCTTTGAGGGCAGGGAATGCGCAGCCGCCAAGATTTATCGCGATGCCTTAGCAGAGATCGACAGCGAAACAATCTGTATTGGTGTGGGCGGTGACAACTACTGTTACCCCAATTGGCATCGGCAGAGTGTATTCCATCGCATTGCGAAGGAACGCGGCGGACAAAGTATCCTGTGGGGCTGTTCCATTCAGCCGGAAATGATCGATGAGCGGATGGCAGATATCCTGCGGGGACACGACCACATTTTTGCCAGGGAATCCCTGACAGCAAACACTCTATTGGAACGAGGGATCAGCCGGGTAACGTTACTGCCTGACCCGGCGTTCCTTCTACCTGTGGAACCAGTCGAACTGCCAAAGGGATTTCAAGGGCGCACTGCCGCTGTTAACCTCAGCCCACTGATGCTGCGACAGTCAGAACAGCTTTTGAAGCATTTTGTGGAAACAGCCCGTTTCCTATTGACGAAGGTGGACACACTTCTACTTTTGCCTCATGTTACTATGCCTGTGGACAATGACCAGGAAGCGTTGGACAAAATGGTCGAATATCTTTCGCCGAGTGAGCAGGCTCGCATCTGCCGAGTCTCTCATGAATTGAATGCAGGCCAACGCAAGTACCTGATCTCCCACTGCGAGCTGCTGGTGTGCTGCCGCACCCACGCCTCTATTGCAGGCTACTCTACCGGAGTCCCTACAATAGTTGTAGGATATTCGGTCAAGTCTCAAGGGATCGGTGTAGATATAGGAATGGATCACTGGGTATTACCGATAAGCGACAGTAGTCGGCTGATGCCGTTGACTGCTGCGCTATGGGAGGAACGAAATGCTGTCCGCACGGCGTTGCAAAGGCGGAATGCGATGCCAGCGCCTAAATTTCAGGCAAAATTTTTCTGATAAAGGTCTAAAGTTTTAAGGACCCAGGCCGATATAATAAAACGAAAGCAGTAAAGAAAACGCGGCCAAGTTCCGCGCGGCTTTCAAGAACAGAAGCAGTATTTGGTTTTCACCCGGTTCCGGGCCGGTTGAAATACATCCCCAGCGCCGGACAAACTGGACGCCCCGGCCAGGTCGCCCAGCGAAGCCGGAAGCCCTAATGTGCAGCGGCAAAGGAAGGCCAAGGCACACAAAAAAATTTATTAAAAGGAGTTATTATCATGCGTATTCAGCACAATATTATGGCTATGAACGCCTACCGCAACTACACCAACAACGTCTCCGCCATGAAGAAGAACCTGGAGAAGCTCTCCTCCGGCTACAAGATCAACCGCGCCGGTGACGACGCCGCCGGTCTGGCCATTTCCGAGAAGATGCGCGCCCAGATCACCGGCCTGGAGACCGCTCAGAAGAACGCCAAGGACGGCATCTCCCTGGTGCAGACCGCCGAGGGCGCCATGACTGAGGTTCACGATATGCTCAACCGTATGGTGGAGCTGGCCACCCAGTCCGCCAACGGCACCTACGACAACGAGACTGACCGCTACCAGCTCCAGAAGGAGATGGATCAGCTCCGCGCCGAGATCAACCGCATCGCCGACTCCTCCAACTTCAACGGCATCAAGCTGCTGGACGGCTCCATGGAGGACAAGATCGCCGTTTCCGCCGAGCAGAACCTCACCGTCACCCACGTTCTGGACGGCAAAGAGGGCGCCAAGGAGACCCTGGGCGAGTTCAAGCTGGACCTGAGCCAGGCCACCTGGACAAACACCAAGACCAACGCCGCTGCCAATATCACCATGAAGCTTGGCGACGTGGATCTTAAGCTGAACGGCACCAACACTACCCTCGCTGTTGGCGCAGGCAATACTGTTACCGGCAAAGACGTGGCGGACGCTATTTACGATAACCTGGCTACCACGGGCGAGTGGACGGACAAAGAGGGCAACGAGTACACCGTCACCAACGACGGCAACGGCGTGCTGACCTTCACCCAGAAGAAGGGCGCTGACCTCACCGCGGGAACCGCGCTGGATTTCAAGCCTGCCACCGATGCCGAGTATACTCCTGGCGCCACTCCGACGCTGGGCATTAAGTACAACCAGGGCAGCGTGCAGGCCATCACCGTCACCAAGAACGGCGCCTCCGCCGGCGACCGGCTGTATGCCCAGGGCAAGTTCAATCTGACCGCCGACCATGTGAAGGACGGCGGCACCCTGACCATCGGTGACACCACCTATGTGTTCGCCGTGGGCAAGAACAGCAAGTATGCCGACCAGGCCAACGTCATCGACCTGACCGACCTGACTGCCGACTCCGACGACCTGCTGACCGAGGCCGCCCAGCGCCTGTCCGCCGTGGCCGAGGGCAACAAGAACTTCTTCGTGGAGACCGACGCCAAGACCGCCACCGTGTACCTCACCGAGAAAGAGGGCGGCGTGGACTACAGCGTGAACAAGCTGGGCGGCACCGACGGCAAGGGCAAGTATGACAACGGGAACGCCGTCGCTCAGAACAGCGACTGGAACGGCCTGGTGAAGTACGGCTCCATCGACGTCGACAAGAGCACCAAGGCCCTGACCCTCCAGATCGGCGACACCGCCGATAGCTACAACCAGCTGAAGGTTTCCATCGGCGACATCCACACCAAGGCCCTGGGCCTGGACAGCATCTCCATCGCCGACCAGGACAGCGCCGCTGCCGCCGTGGACGCCATCAAGGCCGCCATCAACAAGGTGTCCGACATCCGCGGTACTCTGGGCGCCACCCAGAACCGTCTGGACCACACCATCAACAACCTGTCCGTCATGACCGAGAACATCCAGGACGCCGAGTCCACCATCCGCGACGTGGACGTGGCCGAGGAAATGATGGCCTACACCAAGAACAACATCCTGATCCAGTCCGCTCAGGCGATGCTGGCCCAGGCCAACCAGGTGCCCCAGGGCGTGCTGCAGCTCCTGCAGTAATCTGTACCTGTTGTTTTTGGCACAAACCGCATAGACCCAATCACAGGGGGCGGGCTTTTGGCCCGCCCCCTGTTTTGCGAAAGAAAGGCGGTATCCCCATGGCTGACCAATATCAGACGATCTCAATGGTATTCGACCTGCGTCCCACGTATTACGACAGCTTTCACTGTCTGGCAGCAGACTGCCGCTATACCTGCTGCAGAGGATGGAAAGTTGCCTTTGACAAAAAGGACTATCTGCGCCTGAAACAGCTGAAATGCTCCCCGGAACTGGACGTCAAGCTGAAGAACCGTCTGCGGCGCATCAAAAAGAGGCCGTTGGCAGAAAAATTCTATGGGGAGCTTGATATGAGCGGGGGATGCTGTCCTATGCAACGGGAGGATGGGCTTTGTGCCCTCCAGCTGGAACAGGGCCATGAGACCCTGCCCTATGTGTGCAGAATGTTCCCTCGGATGGAAACCCGTTCGCCTTCGGGCTTTCTGGAGCGTTCCCCCTCCCCCGCCTGTGAGGGGGTGCTGGAGCTGCTGTGGAACCTGCCGGAGGGAGTGGATTTCGCGTCCGACCTCTTGCCGAAAAAGGAGCGGAATGGAGTTTTGCAAGTACAGCTTGTCGGGCTGCTTCCTCACTTTCAGGACATCCGCTCCCAGTGCATCGACTTTTTGCAGGATCGGCGTTACACCCTGCCCCAGCGGATCTTGCTGATGGGGCTGGCGTTGAAGGAACTGGCGGACGGGGAGCAGGATGTCCCCCGTTGGCTGCAGCAGGTCCAAGCCCTGGCGGATGCCCCGAAAACGGCAAAGGCTTTGCCCATTTTGGGCGGGACGAATAACCTACCGATGTTCCTGAGCAATAACATCGGCACCCTGCGCAGGATATATGACCCGAATAAACCCAGTGATTTTGTCAATGTCCCGGAGGAGTTGTGCGCCGCCCTTGGATGCCGATATGATGGGGATAACCAGCTTACTGTTACTCTCGCCCCTTATCTGAAGGCGCGGGAACGGTATCAGGAACAGTTTGGGGACCGGGAATACTTCATGGAAAACCTGATGGTCGCCCTGTTTTTCCATATGAACATACCGGAGCCGGACAGCAGAGAGAGACTGTGGGGAAGCTATGTGCAGTTCTGCAACCTGTACTCCTTCTACCGTTTTTTGGCGGTGATGTCCTGCCGGGAAGGGGTAGAGGACACCAAGGCGGAGCTGTTTCGCTTGGTCGTATACGCCAGCCGGGAGTTGATCCATAACACGTTCCAGCAGGGACAGCTTCGGGACGGTCTGTTTCAGCATAGCAGCACCACCCTGGCCCATATGGCTATCCTGTTAGAAGGATAACAGAAAGGAATCAGTTGCATGAATGCCATGGAAATTGCCCGCCGTATGGCGGAGTTGGACGGCCGGGAGGATGCCTGCCGGGCCTATACCCTCGCCCTTCAGGGGGGCGGACTGGCCCCGGAGGAGGAAATGGAGGCTGCGCTTTACATCCTTCAGGCGGAGGGAGATTATAGAGTAGCGTACACCTGCTTCCGATCCCTCTATGACCGGGGGCTGTTCCGGGAGGATTGTCTGAACATCATGACCCAGGCGTTCTATGCGCCCAACGCCAAGCTGCAGAAATCCCGCTACGAAAAGAACTGCAAGGCGCTGGCCAAATACCCCTACCTGTTCCGCAAAGATTTTTTGGATTTTGACGCCCTGCCCATCCGTTTTTATCCCTTTGATGACAACGGTTATCTGCCTTTCCATCGTTCGAAAGAACGGTTTGACGATTATATGGACTTCGACCGCACGGTAATCAGCCAACACTTTTTTCATGACTTGGAAAATCCCATCCTGGCAAAGGATGTTTATTCCCAGTATGAGCTGGAATATTTAAACGACAACGTGCGCCCCAGCGAGTGGGTGGCCCGGGAGAACCATATTTACCTCCACTACACCGATTGGGGAACCTTTTGCGCCCACTTGCAAATACTCAATATCCGCGCCCTGTTGAAGGATAAAAAATTCGTGTTCCTGATTGGGGATGAGGTCGCGCAATACCCCATCGACTTCAAAGCGCGGTTCGGCATTGACTACAGCAAGTATCCCCTGAAGCTGCCCAGCGTCCGGGAAGTGACACGGCTGATTTGGCACGCCCAGCTGTCCAGCCACAACGGCGTCAACTTTTTTAACGAGATTTTTGACTGGCACCCCAACCTGATCTGCGTCCCCTCGGTCATGTGGGACAGCGTGGGTGAGGAGCTTGATGATTTTCGGGAACTGGCCATTCGGGCACAGACAGATCCTCATGCGACCGATGAGTTGTCGGATGGAAAGCAGTGGGCGATCCGAGAGCTGTCCCGTATAAAAGATTGGACGGACAAGGATTTGATCGTGGCCCGTTCGATGGCAGATCGCGGTTATATTGATGGGCTTGATCTGGAATCCCGTATTGCCCCCGTGCTTTTTCTACAGCCACATTTTGGAAATCTGCAGTTTCGTTTGAACATCGACCAGCGTGGGCAGACCGCGCTTGAATCAAAGGAATATGCAGATATACAAGCCTCCCCTTTTTTCCAGGGCTTCAAGTATATCAAAACTTTCACCCCCATGCGCCGCATCACCAACAGCTACGGAGCTTCGGTCCGGTTTATGCAGAAACAGGTGGAGAAGGGCCAACAGGAAAAATCAGAGAGTGCTGTCGCTGCAATAGCTGATGCCTTAGGCAGCCGCGTCCTCAACCGCGGTTACATGATCGACCCGGACGACCGCCTGTACGCGGACAGCGTGCTGGTGCGGTTTGAAGATGGCAAGCTGAACCCCAAGGCCACCTTCACCGCCTTGGCGGCGTTTTTGGATCTGCCCTACACCGAGAGTATGACCTATTGTTCCCTGTATGGCGAACGCGATGCGGAATCCTATCCGGGCAACGATCTTGGCTTCTCCCCCGCCGCCCTTTACCGCACATATGATGAGTATGCCAACGACGATGAGCGGGCGTTCATCGAGTATTTCATGCGTGATGCCTATGAGACCTACGGCTATGACTTCATGTACTACGACGGCGGGCCGGTGGATGAGGACCGGGTAAATCGCTGGCTTGACGGTTTCACCACCATTGAGCATTATATTCTTTCCGCCTGGAAAGAAAATGTGCTGCCCCGTGCCCGTGTTACCCGCAGCGGGGGGGAGGAGGCCTCCAAAGAGGAGGTCGAGTGGGCCAGAGAGCAAGCTCTGCGGTTTAACCAGCATGGTCTCCGCGAAAACTGGCATAAAATCGCAAAAACCCTGCTCCGTGGTCTGCGTTTCGTCAACAAAAACGGCCAGCCCCTGCACATGATGCCTAAACTGGAGCTGGATCCGGCACTGTTAGAGCAGCCGCTGTACCATTGAGGAGGATGTCGTAGTTAGCTGGACTTAAACCATCAAGCTGCGCATTTCGGCAAGGAGGCAGTAGTGTTATGACCAATATGGAGCTTGCGATACAGCAGGCGCTTGAACTATTTGATCAGCACAAGTACCGGGAAGCATTCTCCGCATTTGTCAGTGTCTATAACCAGTGCGAAGATATTAAGGAACGGCACCAAATATTTAGTATGCTGGAGGAAGCATACTACACCCCTAATATTGCAGAGCTCCAGAACAACTATGAAAAGAACCTTCAGGCATTAAAAGAGTACCCCTATTTTTGGAAAAAGTCGTTTCACAGCTACGAAGAATTGAGCTTTCAGATCTTCCCTGTCAGCGACGAGGTCTACTACTGTTATGACCAAAAGCAGGAGCGCTTCCTGGACGAATACGACGCCAAAACTCAGAACCGGATGCGGTATTTTTTCGAGAATCTGGACGGACCCATCCAGGTCAAAGACGAGGATAGCTTCTACAACCTGACCTTCTTAAACGACAATGTCCGGGCCAGCGAAGACTATGCGGAGGACAATCACATCTACCTGATGTATACCTCCCTCGAGCCGCTGGAGCGGTTGATGTTGGCCTGTGATCTGGAACCGATTTTGGCACAGAAGAAATTTGTGTTCCTGGTTGGAGAAAAAAACTGGAATCGGTATCCAATCAATTTTAAGAAAGAATTTGGTATTGATTATTCTGAAACGGGGCCAAACCCTATCCGCATCGAAGAACTGAAACGGTTCTGCCTGTTTTATGGCCATTCCTACTCAGGAATCACCATGACCAGGGCAGTCTTGGAAATTGCAAACTGTGTCCAATTATACAAGGGCTGGGAGTTTAATACACAATCTATGCTGGGAGCACAACCGCTCTTTTATACACCGAGTTTTCAACGAGCGATGAAAGATATCCATCGCAAATATACGCCGGACCAAATTGAAGACATGGTACAGTCCGGACGCTATGTGCTTAAACTAAAGGATCTGGGAGGATTTCTGAACTGGCTACGTCAACGAAAGCCCAGCCCTCACGAGTACACAGTTAAAGAACTGTTCTGCGGGTATTTTCTCTTTTTGTATGAGGAGCGGGGGTTGAATCCCCGCATCGTGCCGGTGCTGCTGTTTGATCCCCATACGGGAAATACCAATATGTATAACAATCTTATACTGTCTTTCCCCTATTATAGTGCGTTGACCAGTGTACGTGAGCCTGTGGTAACATTTGCCCGCTTTTTGAGCTATAGTGGATTGTGTATTGGCTGTGACGAGGACAAGACTGTCTTTTGGCTGGCGTATGACTATTGCCACGGACAGATGCTGAATCCGAAACTGCGCTCCCATTATTATGGCATCCGTTTCGAGGATATGAAAACGCGGCCTGAGGCGGTATGCCGAGCCCTTTGCCGCAATCTGAATATCCCCTACGAAGTTCAGATGCTGGAGGCAGACGGCTCGTTTACAGATATAGAAGGGAACAAAATCCAGGGCTTCGATGACAAACCTCTGCACCGGGACGTGAGCGGCCTGCTGTCTGAGTTCGACCAGCTGCGTTTGAAAATATTCTTTGACCCGATTCTGAAATACTATGGATACCCCTCTTTTCCCTTTGAAAAGCATCCCTTGACGGACACCATGGTACGTGAGCTGTTCCGATATCCCTTCCAGTTGGAATACGTGATTGAAGAGCAGTCAAATGGCGCGATACCTTGTGAGAAGACACATCGGTGGCTCCAAAAGATGCTGCAGGGTTTATGGAAAAAGGAGATCATCTGTCCCAAGATGCTTCCTCTGGAGGAACCTACTAATGAATAGAACCTATTGGTTTACCGGGCTGTCCGGCGCAGGCAAGACCACCATTGGGCGCCTCTGGTATGAAAAACTGCGAGAAGCGGGGGAAACCGCCGTTTTTTTGGATGGCGACGAATTGAGGCAGGTCTTCGGTGGTGACCTGGGCTACACGGAAGCGGATCGCCGAAAAAGCGCCATGCGCAACGCCCGACTGTGCGCGTTATTGGCCAAACAGGGGATCACGGTCGTATGCTGTACCATCTCCATGTTCGACAGCGTGCGCCAGTGGAACCGGGAAAACATTCCGGGCTATTTTGAAATCTATGTGAAGGCATCCATGGACACGCTGCGCCAACGCAATCAAAAGGGACTGTACGGCGATGGACGGGATGTGGCGGGCGTTCATTTCCAGGTGGAAGAGCCAAAAACGCCGGATTTGGTCCTTGAAAACGATGGGCAGAGGACGCCAGAGGAACAGATTGAGCAGCTAACTCAAAGCATCACCGAATAAAAAGGAGGATAAATTGACATGAAAACCGAATGGGATTATACAAATTTAGCGGAGGCCTACCTCCACCGCCCTGAATATGCACCAGGGGCAATTGCGGAAATGCTGGCTTATGCAGGGGTAAAACCTGGTGATAAATCCTGCGATGTAGGTGCGGGCGCGGCCCATTTGACCCTGGAATTGGCGAAGTTTGGGCTCAAGGTTTGGGCCGTAGAGCCTAACGACGCTATGCGGGCCAATGGAATCAAACGCACCGAGCGCTACCCGGACGTGCAGTGGTTTGAGGGTGTGGGCGAGGATACAGGAATGGATCCCGAGAAATTTGATCTGGTGACCTTTGGTTCCTCCTTTAACGTCTGTGACCGCCAGCAGGCGCTGAAGGAAACCAGCCGCATCCTCAAAGCAGGCGGTTACTTTGCCTGTATGTGGAACCATCGTGATTTGGACGATCCGCTACAGCAGCAGATTGAGGAGGTCATCAAGCAGAATATTGCAGGCTACAGCTACGGCACTCGCCGGGAAGATCAGACTGAGATCATTGCAAGCTCTGGGTTATTTGAGCCGGTAAAGTTCATTTCCGGCCAAGTGAAACACCAGATGGCCGCAGAAGATTTCATTGAGGGCTGGAAGTCTCATGGCACTGTCTACCGTCAGTCCCCAGAGGTATTTGAAAAAATCGTGTCTGAGATCCGACAGGTGGTAGAGGCATTGCACCAGGAAACGATAACGGTGCCCTACACAACGCGGATCTGGATGGCTCAGAAAAAGCGCTGACCATGTTGTCCTTTACCACAAAAGCGGATACCCTCCGCGCCCTGTCGGGGCGGCTCAAAACGGCCAGGGTTTTGCCGCAGGTCTGCCTGAACGTTGAAGAAGCGCAGGCAGACCCGCAGCAGAGCCTTATCCTGTTGCGCCAAGCTGGTCTGCTGGGTCAACGTCTCATCGTGCGCAGCAGCGCCAAAAATGAGGATACCGCCCAGTGCTCCAATGCGGGAAAATTCTTGTCTATTGCCGATGTAGCGGGCGAAAAGTCAATCCTCAAAGCTGTGGAACAGGTCATTGAAGCCATGGGACACGGCCCGGATAACCAGGTTTTTATCCAACCGTTCTTGACCCATGTAGAGCTGTGCGGCGTGGCCTTCACTATGGACCCTAACACCGGAGGAAACTATTACATCCTGAACTACGACGATTCCACTGGCTCTACCAGCTCTGTAACAGACGGAACAGGGGCGCATTTGCAGACCTTTTATCACTTTAAGGGTGCGGATGTGTCATTGACTCCGCAGCCGCTGGATCGTGTCATTGCCTTATGCCGGGAGTTGGAGGAACTGTTCCAACACCCCGCCTTGGATTTGGAATTCGCCATCGCAGGCGATGAGTTATACCTGCTTCAGGTGCGCCCGCTGGTAATGACCAAACCGTCGGCGGATCTGGAGGAACAGACAAACTGCCTGCAGCAGATTCAAGGCAAATTGCGTTCTTGTATGCTGCCTCATCCGGACCTGTGCGGTAAAAAGACCATTTACGGTGTGATGCCCGATTGGAACCCGGCGGAGATGATCGGTTTGCGGCCCCGGGCGCTGGCACTGAGCCTGTATAAGGAGATCATCACTGACGGCGTATGGGCCTACCAGCGGGACAACTACGGCTACCGCAATCTGCGTTCTTTCCCGTTGATGGTAGATTTCCGTGGTCTGCCCTACATCGATACCCGGGTAAGCTTCAATTCCTTCCTGCCAAAAGTGTTGCCCGACGCCCTGTCGGAAAAGCTTGTGGACTACTATCTGGACCGTCTGTGCGCCCATCCAGAGTACCACGACAAGGTGGAGTTTGAGATCGCCTTTACCTGCTATACCTTTGACCTGCCGGAGCGGGTAAAAGCGCTGGACAGCCACGGTTTTACGGCTGAGGAGCAGGACTGTCTGGTTCGATCTCTGCGGGAGATGACCAACTCCATCATCCAGGAAAACGGTTTATGGCGGAAGGATGCCGAGAAGATCGAGATCTTGCAGGAAAAGCATCAGGAAATCATGAACAGCGGACTTGGCACAGTGGACAAGATCTACTGGCTGCTGGAGTATTGCAAACGGTATGGCACCCTGCCCTTTGCGGGGCTGGCCCGGGCCGGGTTCATCGCGGTGGAGCTGCTGCGTTCGATGGTGGCTGTTGGGGGCATTACAGAGGAGGAACGCTTGCTCTATATGAGCGGCCTTTCTACGGTGGGGAAAAACATCACCCGGGATCTGGCCGCTCTGTCTCCTGCCGGATTCTTGTCCAAATATGGCCATCTGCGGCCGGGAACCTACGACATCTGCTCCCCCCGGTACGACCAGGGACGAGAGCTGTATTTTGACTTTGCCCGTGCGCAAAACGAATCGGAGGCAACACAGGGAGAGTTCAAACTCACCCTGAAACAATACGAGTTCTTCCAGCATATGCTGGAAGAACATCAACTAAAGGTTGATGTTCTATCCCTGTTCCATTTCATCCAGCACGCTATCGAGGGCCGGGAATACGCAAAATTTGTGTTCACCCACACCCTGTCTGACGTATTAGAGCTGCTGGTGGAACTGGGTGCGGAGTATGGGTTTACCCGGGAGGATATGTCTTACGTGACCATCCAGAGGGTGACCGGAGCCTATTCCAGTGCCAACGATTTAGAGAAAGTGCTGAGAGATTCAATCCGGGACGGGCGGGCACGGGAACTGGAGTCCGCCGCGATCACCCTGCCGCCTCTTTTATGGGATGAAACGCAGGTTTACAGCTTTTTCCTTCCTGATGGCAGTCCCAATTTCATTACCCAGGGACGGTGCACAGCGGAGACAGTACTGCTGCCCTCAGAGGATCTGCTGGAGGGCAAGCTGGTACTGATCCGCGGAGCTGACCCGGGCTATGACTGGATATTCTCCCACTCTATCGCTGGGTTCATCACCGCCTATGGCGGGGCCAACTCTCATATGGCGATCCGGGCAGCAGAGTTCGGTATCCCCGCCGTCATCGGCGTGGGAGAGAAGCAGTTTGCCCGGTATGCGGCGGCGCGGTGCTTAGAGGTGGATTGCAGGAATCGGACGGTGGCGATCCTATGAAAAAGCTGATTGCAATCACCCAGCGGGTAGAGTATATTGAGGCCATTAAGGAACGCCGGGACGCGCTGTCTCAAGAGTGGGCTGTGCTGGCGGCGGCCTGCGGATTTACCCCGCTGCTTTTGCCGAATCATCTGCCCACCGTCCGGGAACTGCTGGCGGCGCTGCCTGTGGAAGGGGTCCTGCTCACCGGGGGCAATGACCTATGTGCCTATGGCGGTGACGCGCCGGAGCGCGATGAGGTGGAGCGGTTCCTGCTCCAATGGGCAATCGAAAAGAAGATTCCCCTGCTGGGGGTATGCCGCGGGATGCAGATGGTGCTGGATCACTTTGGAACGCCGCTTCAACGGGTAGAAGGCCACGTCAGGGTTCAACACACCTTGGACAGCGGCGATACCGTCAACAGCTTCCATAGCTGGGGCGCGGTGGAGTGTCGTGTCCCGCTGGTGGCTGAGGCATGGAGCACTGACGGCATCTTAGAGGCAGTTACACACCGTGACTTCCCATGGATCAGGGGAATTATGTGGCATCCGGAGCGGTACCACCCGCTGAGACCGGAGGATACTGAGCGGATTAAAGAGGTGTTTGCGCTGTGAAAGTAATCATTCTTGCCGCCGGGCGGGGCAGCCGCTTGGGTGAGCGCACCAAAGACCGACCAAAGTGTATGTGTACCCTGTGTGGGCGGACATTGCTCGACCGCTGTCTGGACACACTGGAAAAAGCAGGCGTCTCCCGTTCGGATATTGGCATCGTGACCGGCTACCGGAGCGATATGTTCCAAGTAACCGGTGTAACCTATTTCCATAACGCCGACTGGGAAAAGACGAATATGTTCCGCTCTTTGACCATGGCCAGGGAGTGGCTGGAGCGGGAAACGTGTATCGTCTGCTACTCCGATATCGTCTTTGCGCCGGAGGCGGTACAGTTACTGGCGAACAGCACCGCGCCCCTGGCCATCACCTCCTACAGCGGCTATTGGGACCTGTGGAAGCTGCGTATGGAAAACCCGCTGGAAGACTTGGAGACTTTCCGGGTAGATGAGGAAGGCAAGCTGCTGGAAATCGGCCTGAAGCCTAACAGCGCCGGCGATATTCAAGGGCAGTTTATGGGTCTTCTGCGTTTTACCCCTGAAAGCTGGGGCTGGGTGGAGGAAACGATCAGGCGCCCGTTGCCTAAAACAGTGGACAAGCTGGATATGACCACTCTCTTGCAGGGAATGCTTCAGATGGGTTATGCCATCCAGACGATCTCTACAAACGCTCTTTGGCTTGAATGCGACTCAGAGCAGGATATTGAGGCTTATGAAAAACAGTTTGCAAAGGAACTGACAAAATGAAAGTTTGGGCTGATCTGCACACCCACACCACTGCCTCCGACGGGCAGTACACCCCCACCCAGCTGGTGAGTCTGGCCAAGGAGCGGGGCCTGTCCGTCCTGGCCGTCACGGATCACGACACCATCGCCGGGGTAAGCGAGGCCATGGAGGCAGGAAAGCAATGCGGCCTGCGGGTAATCCGCGGTGTCGAACTGAGCGCAAAAGAGCATTCCGGCTTTCACATCCTGGGCTATGGCTTCCGGGACGGGGATACGGAATTATCCCGCCTGTGTGAGAAGTTCCGGGCGGGCCGGGATGAACGGAAATACAAGATCATAGACTTTCTCCGGGAGAAGGGCGTAGACATCGACCTTTCCGAGGTGGAGGCACTGGCGGGTGGCCAGGTCATTGCTCGGCCACACTTTGCGCAAGTGATGGTGCGGCGCGGGTACGTTTCCTCTAACCGAGAAGCATTTGACCTTTATCTGGATACGGAAGAGTTCCGGCAGAAGGTAAAACGCTTCAAGGCGGATGCCCGCACCTGTGTGGAAGCCATCAAATCGGCAGGCGGTATAGCCTCCCTGGCCCACCCCTACCAGATGGGACTGCCGGACGACGAGCTGGAGGCCCTGGTGAAGCAGTTGAAGGGCTGGGGTCTGGACGCCATTGAGTGTTGCTATCCCAAGTATACCACGCGGCAGCAGGAATCCTATCTCCAGCTGGCGGGAAAGTACCAACTCCATCAGACCGGCGGCAGCGATTTCCATGGTGAGAAGGTCAAGCCAGATATAGAACTGGCGAAGCTTGATTTGGAGCTGGATTGGCTGCTGTCTCGGGTGGGGTTCTGATTTCAACCCTTCGTCCAGGTGGCATTTTGCGGATTTTCCTTGACAGCCCTGTCCAATTATTAGTATAACGTATAAACCTTTGTGGAATGTAGAAATTAGATATATTACTTACTGACGCCATAATACATCGGCATATCAAGGCAGACATAGAAGGAGGGAGAGCAATTTGCAGAAAAAAGACAATATGAAATCTTATCGGAGCATATATTCAGTTGTTGACCATATCAGGGAAAAAGGATTGGTGTTCTATGGAGCTGGGGCAACAGGAAAAGTGGCTTTCCGTATATTTTCCTTGTTTCAAGTCCGGCCCACATATGTCTGTGATGACAATTTAAAAAAGCAGGGCACTGTTTTTGAATGCGATGGATTTTCTGCACCGATCCTTTCTTTGGAGGAAGCCGCAACGCGTCTGCCAAACGCAGTCTACATTATAGCGTCTCACAGTCATAACCAAAATGGCCCTTGGGAAAAAATGAAGGCCCGTTTAGTGAATCTAAACGTGTTCAGCGAAGACTCCCAATTATACCCACTGCGGTATGCATTTTTATTAGAAGGCGGTTTTGAAGGGCTGCAGCATGCTGAATCCCCTGGTAATTCTTCGTTTACTCCTGAACGCATTGATAATATCGTTATATTTAGTTCAGCGGGGCGTAGTGGAAACATCTTCTTTGATACGCTGATGGACGGACATCCCAATATATTAAATATAGGGATGTTTGGTGTTGCTGCATTGGAAAAACATTATAAGGAGCAGCTGCATAACTTGGAAGGCAATGAGCTGGTAGTAGAGATGGGTAGACATATGCAGCTCTATTTTAGTTCCAGCTTGTATCCTCGTTGCCTGCTAAGCTATCTGAACGCTGACGGAGAAGTGGAAGAAAAGACACTTATATCACCGCAAAGGTTTATTGCGTCGTTAAAAGGTATTCTGGCAGGACGAGGGAGGGTATCTTTTGCCGTTCTCTGTAAAGCTGTTTTTGCAGCATATGGTAACGTGATCGGAAAGCAGTATGTTCCTGGTCAGGAGTACTGGATTTTCTTTGAAACCCATAAATCAGATTGCAACACGACGGAATTGGATGGGCTTATCACATATGAGAATTTTAGAAAGATAGAACATTTGGTTATTGTCAGGGAACCTGTTCAGCAGTGGTTTTCATCGATCCAGCAGTGCTATCGGCTGGTAATATTAGAACAGAAGTTGATACCTTGGTGGATCACACAGTGTAACAATTTTTTCGGCAGTCTCGGAACGGGTCTGGAACAGGACCTAATCGCCCCCAATAAGAGAATTAAGGTCATTCGCTTTGAAGATGCTAAAAAGAAGACAAGAGCTACTATGCAAGCCGTCTGTAACTGGATTGAAATTGAATTTGATGAATGCCTGCTGCAAACTACGATCAACGGAATTGAGGTTTATTTTCCGGGTGCTGTTACGGATCAAAAGAAAACGATATCTGGACAGGACACAACAGCTGTGGACCGGCATGATTTCTCTAAATTTTTCAGTTCCTATGATATCTTTCGACTGAATCTTCTGTTTCAAAATGTCCAGAAAGCCTATGGCTATCCATGTGACGTACCAGATTATCACAGTTTTTCAAAGGAGTTTCTGCAAGAACTCTATCGGGCTCCATTCCGATGCGAGAGTTGGTTAGACCACCAATATGCCGAGGCGCAGAAGAATGGCTACGCAAAACAGGGAGACCAACCGTTCAGTGATTTCATCAGAGAAATAATTCAGGATTATTTGGAGAAAGACCAGCACAATTTGATTACAGACGTTATTTGCCCCTCAGAAGAAGAAACTTTATAAATTGGGAGCAGCGTATGCCGGACAGCCTTAGCTGCACCTTGGCACACGGTGATGTCGCCGTTAATATGACAGTGAAGCTGGAGCACAATGTCAGACACCAGGGTGCCGGTCAGATCCCGCCCCTCCCGGGTGTCCAGCAGAAGCATATCGAGGACTACGATGGCGACGCGCTTCTCTTTCGTTAGGCTTCCCCACTGCTCCGAAATCTCCTCGTAGTTCCGGCCCAGCCGGTCGATGCTTTTGACCACCAGCACATCCCCCGGGCACAGCGTCAAAACCAGCTCACGGTATAAGGGCCGGTCAAAGTTTTTCCCCGATTGCTTTTCCACCACGATGCGCTCCGCCGCCACGCCGAATTCCCGCAAAGCGATCAGCTGCCGGTCCTCTCGTTGGTTCCGCGTAGACACGCGGGCATAGCCGTACATGATCGAGTCCGGCGCTTTCGGCTTTGTCACTGCCGTGGAGAAGGTCGATAGCAGCGGCGCTCCCGTTTACGCGGGTGAGGGCGACATCACCACCACCGCCGGCCTGCAGTCCAACTTCAAGATTTCCCAGATGACCGCCACTGCCGCCACTCCCGGCGACAGCAGCAAGGGCCTGACCCTCCAGATCGGCGACACCGCCGCTGACTACAACCAGCTGAAGGTGAGCATCAAGGCCTGCGACGCCACCTCTATGGGCGTGGGCGACATTGACATCAGCACCCAGTCCGGCGCCACTGCCGCCATTGACAAGATCAAGGCCGCCATCAACTATGTGTCCGACGTCCGCGGCACCCTGGGCGCCACCCAGAACCGTCTGGATCACACCATCAACAACCTGTCCGTCATGACCGAGAACATCCAGGACGCCGAGAGCACCATCCGCGACACCGATGTGGCCGAGGAAATGATGGCCTACACCAAGAACAACATCCTGATCCAGAGCGCCCAGGCCATGCTGGCCCAGGCCAACCAGGTTCCCCAGGGCGTGCTCCAGCTCCTCCAGTAAAAAGCTGCGCGCAAGTTGTTTTTGGCACAAACCGCATAGACCCAACAACAGGGGGTGGGCTTTGGCCCACCCCCTGCTTTTTCTTCCGATCCACTTAATCTGAAGGCCTATCTTCACCGGAATCAGCGGGGGAACCCTCAGGCCTGCCCATTGGAGGAGGGCCCTGAATAATGATCGTTTTATCCTCGCCCCCTGCCAGCTTGCCGCCCAGCATACCGGCCACCAGGGATTTGACGTCGATACCCATACCCTGGGTAATGCCCTCAGTGACCTGGGTGGTCCCGGTGATAATGTCCCCCAGCAGTTTGGCGCTGTTGCCCTCGCCGTACATGGTGATCTTGTCCACCTTGGACAGGGGCTCGGCCACGTTTTTGGCGATCTCAGGCAGGGCCTGCATGACCATCTCAATGACGGCGGCCTCGCCGTACTTCTTCATGGCCTCGGCCTTCTTATCGATACCTTCGGCCTCCGCCAGGGCCTTGGCGCGGATCGCCTCGGCCTCTGCCTTACCGACGGCGGCGATGCCTTCCGCCTCCTGCTCCTTGGCGTATTTCTGGGCTTCGGCGCTCTTCCGCTCGGCCTCGGCCCGCTGCTCCTGCTCATAGCGCGCCGCCTCGGCGTCCTTCTGGCGCTTAAAGAGGGCGGCCTCCGATTCCTGCTGCTGGCGGTAGCGCTCGGCGTCCGCCTTGGCGCGGATCTCGGCCTCCAGCTTCTGCTTCTCCACCTCGACCTCGTACTGCTTCAGCTCGGCCTGGCGCTGGGTCTTAGCGATCTCCGCGTTGACTGTGGCGGTTTCAATGCTCTTGCGCTGCTCCTGGCTCTGGATCTCGTAGGCGGCGTCCGCTTCGGCCTTCTTGCCGTCGGCCATGATCTTCAGCTCGGCCCGCCGGATCTCCAGCTCCGTCTGCTTTTGAGCGATCTGGGTGTCCGCCTGAACCCGGGCCTCATTGGACTCCCGCTCCGCTTCCGCTTGGGCGATGGCGATGTCACGGTCGGCCTGGGCCTTGGCAATGGCGGCATTCTTCTTGATGAGACTGGTATTGTCCGCGCCCAGGTCTTTAATCAGCCCGTTCTCATCGGTGACATTCTGGATATTGCAGGAGAGGATCTCAATGCCCAGTTTGTCCATATCCTTGCTGGCCTTGGACATCACCTGATCGGAGAAGGAATCCCGGTCCGTATTGATCTCCTTGAGGGACAGGGTGCCGATAATCTCACGCATATTGCCCTGGAGGGAATCCTGCAGGTCGCGGGTGATGTCGTCAGGGCGCTTGTTCAGGAAGTTCTTGGCGGCCAGCTTGATGCCATCCGCGTGGGGGGAGATACGCACCTTTGCCACGGCGTCTACGTTGACATTGATGAAATCGCTGGTAGGGACGGACTGCTCGGTCTTGATGTCCACCGTCATCTGCCCCAGATACAGCTTATCCATGCGCTCCAGGAAGGGGACGCGGATCCCGGCCCGGCCGATGAGCACCTTGCTCTCTTTTTTCATGCCGGAGATGATGTACGCCTGATCGGGCGGGGCCTTGACATAGCCCAGCATGACGATGACGAGCACCGCTACAACAATGACGATCACAGGCCACGCGTTCAGAATGAATTCAGGCATGAGGACTCCTCCTTTCAAATTTGACATGACAGCGTTCTCTCTATATCAAACAAGCCGGGATGGCAGTCTCTGGTGGCGGGCCGCTTCCCGACGGCTTGGAATATTTCTCAGTCCGACCGTTTGATACCGTCTCCAATATCCCCGCGCATAGCGGCAAGGCGCTCCAGTGCCGCAACTTCCGCTTCAAGGCTCCGTTCGTTCCATTCCTGTTGGGCCTGTGCGTTGTCGGAAATCACCTGGGACACCACATTGATGGCCCGAAGGCAGAGCGCCGCTTTCCCAACCGTGTCCCCACCACTCTGCTCTGCCCGGCCCAGCTCCCGCAGAGTAAGCTCCAGCGTCTGAAGGTAATCAGACTCCAAGCGTGCCTTTGCCGGATCCTCCAATGAGTCATAGTGTTGGAGGATCAGGGCTTCCAGGCTTTTCAAAGCCGTCAGGACATAAGCCGTTTCAACAGACCCTGCGGCCTGCCGGAGCCGCGCTTGGACTGCGCGCGTGCCGCCATTGCAGGCAGTCGAACACAGGAAGCGCTGCATCACAGGGGACAACCCATCAAGCTTTTGCGATACCGCGGCAAGTCTCTGCTCATACGCCTCAAAGCCAACCGTATCCTCACCCTGCCATGATTTCATGGCAGGGATCAGGGTGTGCTCAATTTGCTGGAGTTCCATCGAAATAGATGAGAGGCTGTCCGTATACTCGTCCAGAATATTCAGATCTTTCTCTCGCAGCATCTCAGTGTTCCTGCTGGAAAACAGTGCTTGGGCGGCCTTGGAAATCTTTGCGGTTTTATCCTTGAGCTCATTGCCGCACAGCAGCCTGATCCGCTCCATGGAAAGCCCTGTAATTGAGGAAGGGATCGCGGTATGGATGGAGGTCAGTGATCGGCGGATTTGTGTGCATAAAGCCTCCAACCGATCCTGCTTCCGCATCAGCGCAGCCGTTTCTATCCCATGGCCTTGACGGATCTCCACAGGGCGGAGCGGCCGCCGGTACAACTCTGAACTGCGGGGTTCCGCCGTAAGCTCAAAGGGAATCCGTTTTTCTTTGCCTACTTTTGCTGCAAAAATGGTAAAGGCAGCCGTCATACTCAGGCCCATCTCCCTGCACACCTGCTCCATATTTTTCTTAACGTCCTCATCCATGCGAAAGTTGACCATAACCTGTGCCATGAAAGCCACCCCTTTTAACGCATTTTTATTATACCATATGTAAAGCAAAATGCAATATATTTCTTTACAAATGATATATTCTTTACAACACCCTGCTGTACATAGCCTTTATGACGACAAAATGGCCATCCTGTGCAATACACAGGATGCTCTATGCCGCGGAAGTGTGCGACTTTGAGCGGCTGAACGCCATGTTTTTCCCGGTGCAGTCCCTGGGCTTTCTTCTGGCGGGGCTGGGCATCGTGGCCATGCTCTGCTGGAAGCAGGGCAAGACCGCCGCTTACGCCGTGGCCGTTCCCGCCGTCTACAGCGGCACATTCCTGTTTGTGGGGCTGATGGTGCTGGGGTTGGGCGGCATGATGGCGGGGCTGGGCGTCATCGCCGTGCGGATGAAAAAGAAGGGAGTCTCCGTCCTCTTTGCCGTGGCGTTCCTCTGCTGTCTCTCCATGGGCTATCTGTCCAGCCGGGACTTCACCCAAGCCTACATGAACTGGATGGCCGAGGGCATCAATGTGGTGGGGCAGGGCGCGCTGCTCCTGGGTGTCCTGGCTCTCCACAAGGCCGGCCTTGCCCGGGAGAGATGAGCATAAAAAATATGCGGGCCAGCTTGTAGAGGGCCTTGAGGGCGCCGGCGGCGATGATGTCGATGGTGCCGGCGGCAAAGAGGGCGAAGGCCCCCTTACTCATCTTGTTGTAGAGATCCCGCTGGAGCACGATGGAAGAAACAGCGAAAAGGATCACGGGGATAAAGTCTACCAGCGCCATGGGGACGGAAAATTGGTTCATAAGGCGCACCTTCTCTTTCTCTCTTTTTCTGCTTTGCGTTGCTGCTTTATGGCACCCCTGATCCCGGCGCTTCTTGCAGCACAGCAAAACTTGTCCCTTAATTCAAGTGATACAGGGGAACGAATGGGAACAGGATCTCCTCCTGCACCGCCTGGTAATCCTCCATGCTGACGATAGCCTCATGGGTGTTCTCAGCGTGGTACATGGGCAGCTCACCGCGATTGGGGAGCGTCTTTTTTGTGATGTGGTTCTCCCTGAAAGTGGTCTGGAGGAGCAGATTCCCGGTGTAGGAGTAGTTGCCCAGCACCTTCCGAACGCTGGAGCGGCACCAGGCGTGACCGTTGCGGGAGGGCCTGCCCTGGGCGTTCAGCTTTTTCATAATGGCTTCGATGCCCATGCCGGAGAGGTAGTCGGCAAAGATACCGGCTTGAAAATAAGGCCGCACATTTCTCATCCGTCAGCAGCCGCTCGTCCAGGCCCTGTTTGAATTGGAAGGGCCGCTGGGTCTGCTGAAGATCTGTCAGGAGGCCATTCCAGTTGGGGTGGCCCAGAAAGTTGTCATCCAGGAGACAGATTTTGGGCCTCTCCGGGTCAAAGAACTCAGAGAGCGGGCTGTGGGCAGACACACAGTCGTAATTCTGGTTCACGCAGAAGCTGCACTTGCGAAAGCATCCACGGGTCAGGAAGCCGATGGAATAATCGGTGTAGTAGATGAAGTCCCGCGCTTTGCCGCCCGCCGAGAGCTGCCGCTCCACCCAAGGGTCGTACAAGTGGTAATCGGGCCTGTGGTGTTCGACCGCCTCTGGCAAAGGAGCGGCTCGGTCATAGAAAAAGCCTGTCCCGCCGTACTGGATATTCGGCAGAGACAGCACATCCTCCGGCACCGGCGTATCGGTGAACACTTTTGAAATGAACACCTGGTCGAACTCGGAGAGGCCAGTGAAGTCGGTTTTCTTCTGCCGCTGGCGTATGTTCTCCCGTTCGCTTTGCGCTACATAGGACAGCAGTTGGAGTACAATGTCCGCAATCAGTGTCCCGGTCAGATCGCGGTGAATGCTGGTATCCAGAAGGGGCATATCCAACACACGGATGTCGGCCTGCTTCTCTTTGGTGATGATGCGCCACTGTTCCAGAATTTCCTCATAGTTGCGTCCCAGCCGGTCGATGCTTTTGATTATCAAAAGGTCGCCCGGCTTTAATTTTTTTATCATCCGCTGGTAGGCTGGACGGTTGAAGTCTTTGCCGCTCTGCTTGTCCAGAAACAGATTTTTTTCTGGAATGTCAAAAACGGCCAGGGCCGCAAGCTGGCGGTCCTCGTTTTGGTCACGGGTGGATACCCGGATGTAGCCGTAAGTCATGAAGTATACCCCCACAATAGATTTGGTCAAACCTATTGTAGCGGACAAGCCTTTTGCCTGCGCGGGGCAATCTCCGCCGCTATTATTTGCGTGGTTTAATGATAGCCCTAATAAAATAATGATACCCAATAAATCAATGATACCCCAGCCCCTGATGGCCTCTAAAGGGCAAAAAAGCACCGCCTCTGGGCCGGCTTTCTGCCAGGTCAAAGACGGTGCTTTTCTCAAAAGTGTTATAAAATCTGCTGTTTTCAGCGGTTTTGGGCAAAAAGCAAGGGCGCATATCTCGATACCCATTGTATCAAAATATGCGTCCTTACATGGTACGGGTAGTGGGGGTCGAACCCACACGGATCGCTCCACAGGAACCTAAATCCTGCGCGTCTGCCAATTCCGCCATACCCGCGTATGGACGGCGGAAGCCCCGCCGTCGTTTGCTGTTTTGTTTACCACACCAGGGTGGCAAAATAGTCGTCCGGCGTCTCCGCCCGCCGCATCAGCTCCACCGAGCCATCCACTTTCAGCAGCAGCTCCGCCGAGCGCAGCTTGCCGTTGTAGTTGTAGCCCATGGAGAAGCCGTGGGCCCCGGCGTCGTGGATGACCAGAATATCGCCGATCTCGATATTGGGCAGCTCCCGGTCGATGGCGAACTTGTCGCTGTTCTCGCACAGGGAGCCCACCACGTCATATACGTGGTCGCAGGGCGCCCCTTCCTTGCCCAGCACGGTGATATGGTGATAGGCCCCGTACACGGCGGGCCGCATCAGGTTGGCGGCGCAGGCGTCCACCCCGATATACTCCTTGTAGATGTGCTTCTCATGGACGGCGGTGGTGACCAAGTGGCCGAAGGGGGCCAGCATGAACCGGCCCAGCTCGGTGTAGATGGCCACATCCCCCATCCCGGCGGGTACGAGGATTTCCTCATAGGCCTTTCGCACACCCTCGCCGATCACCGCGATGTCGTTGGCGCTCTGCCTCGGGCGGTAGGGCACGCCCACGCCGCCGGACAGGTTGATGAAGGCCACATGGCAGCCCGTCTCCGCCGCCACGTCGGCGGCGGTCTGGAACAGCAGCCGGGCCAGGGCAGGGTAGTAGTCGTTGGAGATGGTGTTGGAGGCCAGGAAGGCGTGGATGCCGAAATGCTTCGCGCCCAGCTCTGTCAGGCGGCTGAACGCCTGGGCCAGCTGGGGCCGGGTCATGCCGTACTTGGCCTGGCCCGGGTTGTCCATCACCTGGAAGCCCTCCTTGCTCTCCCCCAGGGTGAACACCCCGCCGGGGTTGAAGCGGCAGCACACCGTCTCAGGCACGCGGCCCAGGGTGTTGTAGAGGAAATCCACATGGGTCAGGTCGTCCAAATTGATGTTAGCCCCCAATCGGGCGGCCAGCTCAAACTCCTCCGCCGGGGTCTCGTTGGAGGAGAACATGATCTCACCGCCGGAAAACCCGCACTTCTCTGACATCATCAGCTCGGTGAGAGAGGAGCAGTCCACGCCGCAGCCCTCCTCCCGCAGCAGCTTGAGGATGCCGGGGGTGGGGGTGGCTTTGACGGCGAAATATTCCTTGAATCCCGGATTCCAGGCGAAGGCGGCTTTCAGCGCCCGGGCGTTTTCCCGGATGCCCCGCTCGTCGTAGATGTGGAAGGGGGTTGGATAGGTCTTTATGATCTCCCGGGCCTGGGCCAGGGTGAGGAAGGGCTTCTTCATCTCTCTGTGTCTCCTTGCGGTAAATTCACAGAGGCTATCATATAAGATTTTTCGGCGGTTGTCAACCGTCCGTTGGCGGTTTCGGGTCGCCGTATACCCTGCCCTCCACATAGGCCATCATACGGTTGCGCAGCCAGCAAAACACGATCAGCCAGAAGGGGGAGATCAGCACCCACAGCTCGTCAAAAGAGAGCTTCACAGACACGGCGACGCCCGCCGCAATGGATAACGCGATGAGCCAAACGTTGTCCCGCAGCCATTTCTTTTTGAAAAACTCTGTGCGCTCTTTCACCGAAAAGCTGCTCTCCCGCACCGCCGCCACCAGGTTTTCGTCCGCCTGCCTGCGGAACCGCTCGTCGCTCAGGCGCTCCCCGGCCAGCAGCTCGTTGACGCTGACCCCAAGCGCCTCCCCCAGGGGCACCAGCAGCTCGATGTCCGGCATATAATTGCCATTCTCCCAGCGGGAGACGGTCTTGTTGGTGACGCCCAGCTTCTGTCCCAGCGCCTCCTGGGTGAGCCCCCGCTCGCGGCGCAGCGCCGCGATGAATTTGCCCACCTTCGCTTGATCCATGACGATCCCTCCTTTGGGCAAAATATACCACGATCTGCCCAGGGAGTCACTCCCCACAGACAGCGAATCCGGGGTTTTACGCCTCCTGCCCCGTCTCCCGTAGCAGCCGGGTGCGCAAAGCGGAGTACCGCCGGGCCTGCCGGTCGTTGGCCACCATCTGGGCCATCAGCTCGCCGCTGCCCACCAGGATGAACAGCTCCCGGGCGCGGGTGATGGCGGTGTACAGCACCCCCCTTGCCAGCAGGGAGGGCGGCACGTCGCTGAGGGCCAAAATCACCGCCCGGTACTCGCTGCCCTGGGCCTTGTGGACAGTGACGGCGTAGGCGGGCTCCAGCTCCCCCAGCAGCTCCGGGGGATAGGACACCAGCCGTCCGTCGAAGGACACGGTGATCCCCCCGGCGTTCACCTCCAGGATGGTGCCGATGTCGCCGTTGAACACGCCCATGTCCTTGGCGCCGGTGTTGGGATCCTCCCAGAACAGGTCGTAGTTGTTCTTCACCTGCATCACCCGGTCGCCCTCCCGGAAGATGAAGGGGCCGAAGGCCCGCTCCCCCTTGCCGTCCGCGGCGGGGTTCAGCGCCTCCTGCAAAGCCCGGTTCAACGCGGCGGTGCCCGCCCCCCGTTTCCGGGTGGGGGTCAGCACCTGGATCTGCTCCGGCGGGATGCCCATGTTGTTGGGCAGACGGGTCTGGCACAGCTCCACGATGGTGTCCACCGTGCGGGCGGCGTCCCGGCGGCCCATATAAAAGAAATCCTTTGCCTTATTGGTCAGCTCCGGCGCCGTCCCCCGGTTCACCCCGTGGGCGTTCATGACGATGGCGCTCTCCCGGGCCTGACGGAAAATCTCGGTGAGGGAGACGGCGGGCACCACCCCGGAGCGGATGAGATGATCCAGCACGTTCCCCGGCCCCACGGACGGGAGCTGATCCGGGTCGCCCACCAGCACCAGCCGGCAGTCCCCCCTCAGGGCGGCCAGAAGCGCCGCCATGAGGGACACGTCCACCATGGACGTCTCGTCCACGATGACCGCGTCCACCTCCAGCGGGTCGTCCTGGCTCTTGGTGAAGGCAAGCTGGCCGGTGAAGGGGTCAAGCTTGGTCTCCAGCAGGCGGTGGATGGTCAGCGCCTCCGCGCCGCAGGTCTCGCCCATCCGCTTGGCGGCGCGGCCGGTGGGGGCGGCCAGGGCCGTCTCCAGCCCCAGCGTCTCGAACAGGGCCAGCACCCCCCGCAGGGAGGTGGTCTTGCCGGTGCCCGGCCCACCGGTGAGCAGCATCACCTGGCGGCTGGCGGCCAGCTCCACGGCCGTGCGCTGCTGGGCGGCGTAGGTGATGCCCTGCTCCCGCTGGATGGCGTCAATGAGCCGCCTCAGCCCCTCCGGCGGGGCGATCTCATTGCGGCACATCTCGCCCAGCCGCATGGCCACGTAGCACTCCGCGCCGTACAGCCCTGCCGGGTAGCAGGCGGTGACCCCGGCGATGTCCTCCCGCACCACCTCGCCCCGCTCCATAAGGGCATTCAAACCTTCGGTCAGGCAGTCCCCCTCCACCCCAATGAGGGCGGCGGTGGCCCCCAGCAGCTTGTTCTCCGGCAGGAATACGTGGCCGTTGTCGGCGTTGTGGTCCAGCTCGAACAGCAGGGCGGACTCCACCCGCTGGGGATCGTCTCCGGCCACCCCCAGCTCGATGGCCAGGGCATCCACCTGGGCGAAGGGGATCTCCAGCGAGCGGTCTGCCAGCAGATAGGGGTTGTCGTGGATCACGTCCGCCGCCAGGTCGCCGAACCGCTTGTACAGCGGCATAGCGGCGGCCAGGGGCAGCCGGTGCTCGGACAAAAACTCCGCCAGACGGCGCATCCCCATCTTCTGGCGGAAGTCCTCCCCGATGGCCCGGGCCCGTTTGGGGGACACCCCCCGCAGCTCGCACAGGCGATCCGGGTCGTTCTCGATGATTTCCAGCGCGGACTCCCCGAAATGGTCCACGATCTGCCGGGCCAGCCCCATGCGGATGCCCTTCACCACGCCGGAGGCCAGGTATTCGAACACCGCCTTCTCCCCCACGGGCATACGGCGGGCCACCGCCTCCGCCTTGAACTGCTCGCCGTAGCTGGGGTGGCGGCCCCAGGAGCCTTCCAGCTCCAGGCTCTCGCCGGGAGCCACGCCTGGCATACAGCCCACCGCCGTGATCTCCCCCCGCTCGCCGCAGTCCAGCTTCAGCACCGTGTAGCCGTTCTCCTCATTGCGGAACAGCACGGCGGACACCGTGCCCTCCACCTGGTTGTGCCCCGTCATCTCGGCAATCTCCTCGGGCATGACCGGCCCCCCAATCCAAACAAACGTTTTATCGTATTATAGCACGGCCCGCCTCTCTTTTCAAGAACAATCCGAAAAGGCCGCCGGATAAAAATTTTTTGAAAAAATTTCGCCTAACCCATTGCAGGAACGCAAATTATATGATATACACAAAGAAGAACCGCGCGCATCTGCCGCGCCTGTCCGAAATTGCCAAATGAACGGAGGAACTGTCATGTTAAAAGGAATCGCCGCCTCGGCCGGAGCGGCCGTTGCCCAGCTGTTTTACCTGGAGGAGCCCGACCTGTCCGTCACCCGTGAGACCGGTCTGGATCCCGCCCAGCAGCATCAGCGCTATGACCAAGCCGCGTCCCAGGCCATCCGCGAGTTGGACGCCCTGTACGAGAAGGCCCGGGCCACCGACGAGAACGTGGCCCAGGTGTTTGACATCCACCGCATGATGCTGGAGGACCCGGACCTCATCGACGGCATCGACGGCCTGCTGGACGAGGGATATAACGCCGAGTATGCCGTGCGGGAGACCGCCGACTCCCTGGCCGCCATGTTCAAGTCCATGGACGACGAGTATATGCAGGCCCGCGCCGCCGATGTGATGGACGTGGGCAACCGTCTGATCCGGGTGCTCAAGGGCATCCCCGACGCCGCCGACTTCCCCGACGAGCCGGTGATCGTGGCGGCGGTGGATCTGCTGCCCAGCCAGACCGTCCGGCTGGACAAGGATCACGTGGCGGGCTTTGTCACCAAGCTGGGCTCCTCCACCTCCCATTCCGTCATCCTGGCCCGCACCCTGGGCATCCCCTGCATCGTGGGCATGGGCGACGATTACGACAAGCTGCCCAGGTCCGGCCTGGTGGCCATCGACGGCTCCACCGGCGAGGTGGCCCCCCAGCCCGACGAGGCCACCCGGGCGGAGTTCACCCGCCGCCGTGACGCGTTCCTGGCCGACCAGGCGGCGCTGGAGGCGTACAAGGACCGCAAGGCCGTCACTAAGAGCGGCCACAAGGTGCTGGTGTGTGCCAACATCGGCGGCCTGAAGGACATTGACGCGGTCATCGCCCGGGGCGGCGCCGGCGTGGGCCTGTTCCGCAGTGAGTTCATCTACCTGGACAGCCCGGACTTCCCCACCGAGCAGGCCCAGTTTGAGATCTACAAAGAGGTGCTCTCCCGGCTGGCCCCCCGCCCCGTGGTGGTGCGCACCCTGGACCTGGGCAGCGACAAGCAGGCCCCCTACTTCGGCATCGAGGGGGAGGAGAACCCCGCCATGGGCTACCGGGCCATCCGCATCTGCCTCAAGCAGCCCGAGATCTTCCGCACCCAGCTGCGGGCGCTGCTGCGGGCGTCGGTGTACGGCAAGCTGAACATCATGTTCCCCATGATCACCCATCTGGAGCAGGTGCTGGAGATCAAGACCATCGTCAACCAGGTCCGGCAGGAGCTGGACAAGGAGGGCATCCCCTACAGCAAGGACGTGGAGTACGGCATCATGATCGAGACCCCCGCCGCCGCCGTCATGGCGGACGTGCTGGCCAAAGAGGTGGACTTCTTCTCCATCGGCACCAACGACCTGACCCAGTACACCCTGGCCGCCGACCGGATGAACGCCAACATCAGCAACCTGTTCGACTCCGGCCACCCTGCCATCCTGCGCCTCATCGAGCGCACCGCCAAGGCCGCCCATGATGCGGGCATCTGGGTGGGCATCTGCGGCGAGTCCGCCGCCAACACCGCCCTCACCGCCTTCTATATGTCGGTGGGCATCGACGAGCTGTCCGTCTCCGCCGCCTCCATCCCCGCCGTCAAGCGGGCCGTCATCGAGTGCGACTAAAGCAACTAAAAGCCCCGGCGTCCGCTGGACGCCGGGGCTTTTTGACGTTTATTCCAGATAGGCGGCGTACACCTGCCGCCGGGTGAAGCCGTCCGCCGGGCCAAACAACCGCCCGGGCAGGGGCAGGGCGTGAATGGGATCGTCCGGCTTGACCACGTTTAGCAGCAATCCCTGCTCCTCGCACCACTCCAGCGCGCCGCAGTAGGCGTCCTCGTGCTTGCCGCTCCTGCGGATCTTCGCCCAGCGGCGGGCCATGGCCTCCTCCTTGGGGCACAGCAGCATGGCCAGCTCCCCGAAGGTCATGGGGGCGTCCAGCCGCAGGCGGTTGTCCGAGTAGGCCACCGCCCGGTCCGTTTGCAGGCGGCACAGCTTGTCAAACAGCGGGTCGTCCCGGCCCAGGTCGGCAAAGGGGCTCTCCTCCATGAGCTGCCCCACCGTCACCACCTGGTAGCCGTACTCGCGCAGCAGCTCCAGCTGCTTCCGCAGCCCGAAGGCCACCGGGGTGCGCTTGGCCATGTTGTAGCCGTCCTTTTGGAAGATGATCTGGCCGCGGAAGAAGTCGGGGTCCTTCTCCAGCGCCTTCTTCATGGGCTCCACCATGGCGTTCACCTCCGCCTCCAGGGCGGCGTCCGGGTCGGACAGCGTGGAGGGCAGCCAGCCCGCCCCGTCAAAGGACGCGGCCATATACTGGTATCCCACCTTGTCGTACACGTCATAGCTGGTGAAGCCGTCCTGCATCCTGTCCACATAGTGGGGCGGACGGCCCAGCGTCAGCTTGTAGCCGTAGGTTTCCTCCATCAGCCTGTCCAGCCGCAGCTGGTCGTCCACCGCCTTGTCCACGCTGCCCAGGTACTCCCGAGCCCCATACACAAAGGGCTTTTTGCCGAAGATGATGTGGCGGTAACTGTGATTGGTGATCTGGTGGCCCTCGTCCAGCATCCGGCGGATGAGCCGCTCGTTGTGGACCGCGCCCCCCTTGTCATCGTGGCCCAGGTCCGGGTAGTGGTCGAATTTGGTGCCGCCCCAGGCGGCGCTGCCCACCTTGCCCGCCTTGTCCGGGTAGTTCTCGCTAGTGTCCCCCACCACGTCAAAGGAGCCCTTGGCCCCGAATTCCGCCATGACGTCCAGAATCACGTCGGTGAGGGAGCGCCCACCAAACTGATCCGGGGCGGCGGGCATATCCATGGGCCCGTCGTCAAAGGTCATGGCGCAGATGCGCTTGTCCGTCTTGATCCGCTCAATGCGGCGGGTGTAGCTCAGGTGGTGTTTCTCCGCCGGAGTGATAAACTTTTTTACGATCTTTTTTCCCTTTTTGCCCAGCTTTACCAGCATCGACATACCATTCAATCCCTTCTAAACATATCCTGTAAGCGACACTTGGCGGCGAACGCCGCCCACTGCGCGTAATCTGCCGGCCCCGCTCCGGTTTTCCTCCGCCGGGTGAGCTGGCTTTGGGCCACGTACCATGCCCGCCCCCGCCGGCCGCGGATCTCCGCCCTGCCCTCCAGCAGGGCGGCCTTCACCGCCTCCAATGTCCGTTCCTTCACTTGAACCGTCACCACAGCGTTGCCGATCTCCTGGGGCACATGTGCGTCGCTGCCGCCGAAGGGGAGCAGGCCGTGGGCCTCCGCAAACTCCGCCGCCAGGGCGTTGGCCTCCCGGATGTTCCGGTCCGCCCGGCTGTTCCATACCTCCACCCCATCCAGGCAGGGCACGGCGGGGAGCAGGCGGGTATCGTCCCGGTTGTGCTCAAAGGGGTGGGCCAGCACCGTCAGCCCCCCCTGGGCGTGTATGCGCTCCGCCGCCTGATAAAAGTCCGTTGTCTCCACCGGCCCGGTGACGAACAGCCCCAACACATGGCCGAACTGAGTTGCCAGCTCTATTCCGGGGATGAACAGGAAATCCGGGTATTCCGGCGCGTCGGTGAGGGCTACCCCGTGGTCGCACACGGCCACGCCGTCCAGCCCCTTGGCACGGGCCAAAGACGCGATCTTGTCCAGCCCCATCACCCCGTCAAAAGAGCGCTCGGAGTGGACGTGCAGATCAAGCTTCAATTCCATACTCATCGTTTCAGCAGCATCCCGCGCACATAGCGGCGCAGAGGCTTGGGGTCGTCCTTGGCGGACAGCGCGTCCCTGGCCCGGAACCAATCCGCCATCCCCTGGAAAAAGGGGCCCGGCCTGCCGTGGCGCAGGTAGTCCAGCATGGCCGCCCCGTCGTTGAGGGTAAACCTCATCCGCGCGCCGGTCTGATAGTCCTGAGGGACATATTCCAGCCGCTCCCCAGCCGCCGCCCGGGCGTAGCGGGACACGAAGGGGCTGCTTGCCCGCTCGGTCATGGGGAAGCTGCCCCACACCCGGGGGTTCACCTCCAGCACATACTCGCCCTTGAACTCCACCATGGCCATGCCCACGAAGCCGAAGGAGGACAGCAGGCGGTACGCGCTGTCGATCATGTGCTCGTCATAAAAGCTCTCGCAGCAGGTGGACGGTCCGCCGGCGGCGGGGTATTCCCGGATCCGCCGGTGGCAGATGGCGGAGATGAGCCGCCCCTCCCGGTCCAGCAGCAGGCTGGCCCCGGCTCCCGTGCCCTCCACCTTCTGCTGGACAATGGGATTGGGGTCGTATTTCACCATGGCCGCCCGTTTGGCGGCGTACTCTTCAGCGTTATTGGCAATGGCGTAGCGGTCTTTGGCCTTTAGGCCGAACTTCTCCCCGCAGTGGGGCTTGATGATGACGGGCCAGCCCTCCGGCTCCCCCTCGTACTGCTTCGGGACGGGGATGCCCAGCTCCTCACAGCGGCGGTGGACCGTCTCCTTGTCGTTGAGGGCGTCCAGCGCCTCCGGGGAGGCGATGAGGAAACCGCAAACCTGGGCGAACCGCTCCCGCTGTTTTGCCACGGCGTTGAGGGTGGCCGCCCCGGCGCAGAAGAGCACCGGGTGGTCGTATTCCGCCAACAATTCGTACAGCTTGTCCGGGTAGTCCGGGTCGGCCGCGGAGCCGTCCAGCCAGCGGCTTTCGCTCACATAGCGGGAGGCAAACACCGGCGGCTCCAGGGCCGAGTCGCCCCTGGTCTGGGTGACCACGACTTGGTATCCCGCCCGGCCCAGCGCCCGGACGGCGGCGATGGAGGTGCGGTATTTCCCATCCGTGACGACAGCGGTGGCCATAGCCGACCCTCCTCATTTAAATTCATTGGCAGATATTATAACAAAGCGGGCGGCGGATTGCAAGGGCGGAGGGGTTCTCGTCTCTTTTCAGATAACGGTCGCTAGGACAAAACTCCAGCAATTTCACCAACTCATATTGAATTTTCTGGAGGCGTATGATAATATACAGCGCAACAAATCGGTATTGGGGTGGATTAGATCATGAATAAAAAACAAATAACTGCTATGACAATCTTAACATTGGTTTTAGCTTTTATGGATATATCTGGCTTGCCTGCGATATTGTTTGTAAATTGCAGTTTATCTGATGTGACGCCATATATCATTAGTTTGCTGGTAAATTTTCTAATCATAGGATTTTTCGCGTGGTCTGCCCTGAAACTGTTTGGAAAAGATTGGGAGCTCGGACTTCATACTCCTGGATTGATTGATGGATTAAACAAGTATGCTTTTGCAGGCGTGGTGGCGGGTATTTTATCATGCATTGCATTTATCATAGGGCTTGCGCCTTTTGATTATAAGCCGAGTGTATGGAAAATCCTGATTGAAGGCATTTTGTATTATTTCGGTGTAGCGTTTATTGAGGAGTTATATGTTAGGGGTTTGTTCCTTAACATTGTTGACAAAATTGCTTACAAAAATGAGCGTCATGCGGCCATTGCCATATGGGTATCATCAGTCGTTTTCGGATTGGGACATATTCCCGGTATGATTGGCATGGAGCCACTTGTAATTCTATTTAAAGTAATTTCGACTATCGGAATGGGTTTGTACTTTGGGGCAATATACAAAAGGACTAATAATCTGTGGATGCCGATTATTTTGCATGGCTTTATTGATATATGTGCCCTGCCATACTGCTTCACTACATTCAGCGGATATAAAACAATGAGCCTAATTGGACTTGTTATGATATATACTCTATTAGGCATATATAGCATTGTTCTGATGAGACCGAAAAAACGATAAATTCTTGTTTATCGGGGAGTTATCCGTTATGGATAGCTCCCCGTCCCGGTACTTTGACGAAGAATTATAGGAAATAGAGCATTAGCAACCTTAATCTGAAAAGGAGGGTTCTCCTTGACAGCCTGTTCCCGGATATTATATCATGGCATTGGGAAAATGAAACAAAACGGAGCTGAAACAGCATGATAATCCTCCAGGAATATTGCGCGAACCCCTGCGGGACCCTCTCCATCCCCTACTGGAAAGCCAAGGAAATTTCCGTGCCCCCAGAGATGGAGATCGTCCACCACAGCCGGTTCCGCGAGGAAATGGCGGCGGGCCGCCACCATAGCCGCTACTTCCGGCTGATCCACCATCTGCGCCCCGTCCCCCAGCCAGGGGCCGCCCCTTCCGGCATCACATTTGCCCCCATCTCCGCCGAACAGGCCGGGGAGCTGGCCGGCCTGATAAACCGCTCTTACGGACATTCCGGCATCCAGATCACAGAGGAAGAAGTACGGGGCTGGGCAGACGCCCGGGTATACCGCCCCGAGCTGTGGATAGGCGCTTTCGCGGACGGGACGCTGGTGGGCTCTATCATCGGGGAGTTTGACCCGGAGGCGGAGGAGGCGGTCATCGAGTGGCTCCAGGTTCTGCCCGAATACCGGCGCCGGGGGATCGCCGCCGCCCTGGTGCTGCGCGCGCTGGAGGCCATGGCTCCCTTCGCCGACTTCGCCACGGTATCCGGCGAATGCGACAACCCCACCCAGCCGGAGACGGTCTACCGCGCCTGCGGGTTCCAGGGGGACGACGTGTGGCACATCCTGCGCTGAGCCGCCCCGCAGTATTTTTGAAATTACAGTTGATAAATTTTCCCGAGCGTGATAAAATAATCCAGGCTTGTCAGCGCCTCGGCGCGGAACAAGGCCGCGCTAGTTGGGGAGTTAGCGGTGCCCTGTACCTGCAACCCGCTACAGCAGGGATGAATCCCGGCCCCCGGAGGCAGACTGTGCCGTCTGCCCCATATAAGCAGCGATGATGGATCGGTCCCGCGCAACGCTCACCCGTGAACCGTGTCAGGCGGGGAACCGAGCAGCACTAAGCGGACCTGGGCGTGTGCCGCGGGCCCGCCGATCCTGAGCCGGCTGTATGGGTAACGGGCATATTCTGTGCTTCAAAGGCCGGTGCGCGGTCTTGTTTCGCGCCGAGTTTTTTATTTTTTCGAGGTGATTTGGATGTACCAGGCCCTATACCGCAAGTGGCGCTCCCGCACCTTTGACGAGGTGGTGGGCCAGGAACACGTCACCCAGACCCTGAAGCGGCAGGTGCAGTCCGGGCGGTTGTCCCACGCCTACCTGTTCACCGGCACCCGGGGGACGGGCAAGACCTCCTGCGCCAAGCTGCTGGCCCGGGCGGTGAACTGCGAAAACCCCCAGGACGGCAATCCCTGCAACGCCTGCCCCGCCTGCCTGGGTATCGAGAACGGCTCCATCCTGGACGTGCTGGAGCTGGACGCCGCCTCCAACAACCGGGTGGACGATGTGCGCGCCATCCTGGACGAGGCGGTGTACACCCCCGCCGCGGTAAAAAAGCGGGTTTACATCGTGGACGAGGTCCATATGCTGTCCACCCAGGCGTTCAACGCCCTTTTGCAGATTTTGGAGGAGCCGCCGGCCCACCTGATGTTTATCCTGGCCACCACCGAGGTGAACAAGGTGCCCGCCACCATCAAGAGCCGGTGCCAGCAGTTCGCCTTCAAGCGCATCCGCGCCGAGGACATCGCCGCCCACCTGCTCCGCGTGTCCGGGGAGGAGGGCATCGACCTCACCGACAGCGCCGCCGCCCTCATCGCGCGGCTGGCCGACGGCGGTATGCGGGACGCTCTGTCCCTGCTGGACCAGTGCTCCGGCGCGGGCGGGACCGGAACCGTGGACGAGGAGCGGGTGCTGTCCGCCCTGGGCCTGGCGGGCAACCTGGAGGCCGCCGCCCTGCTGCAAAACGCCGCCGACGGGGACGCCGCCGCCGCCCTGGCGCGGCTGGACAGGCTGTACGCCGGGGGCAAGGAGATGACCGCCCTGGCGGGGGAGCTGTCCGCCCTGGCGCGGGACCTGCTGGTGCGCAAAACCGCCCCCAAGGCCGGGGCGGCGCTGATGACCGGCGGATTTGACGGCGAGACGCTGAAACGGCTGTCCGCCCGGTTCGACGTGCCCCGGCTGGCACAGATGCTCACCCTGCTGCAAAAAACGGCGGCGGACCTGGCCCGGTCGGCCAACCGCCGCACGGATATGGAGCTGTGCCTGATCACCCTGTGCGACCCCACGCTGGACGGCTCCACGGCGGGGCTGTCCGCCCGGATCGCCCGGCTGGAGCAGGGGGCTGTCACCGCCCCGCCCCCCGCCGCTGTGACGCCGCCGAGCATACCCTCTGCCCAAAAGCGAGAGACGCCGCCCCCGGCTTCGGACGAGGTCCCCTGGGAGGAGCCGCCCCTGCCGGACGAGCCGCCCCTCCGGGACGAGGACGCGCCCCCCTGGGATGTGGAACCGGAGGCAAAACCGAAGCCCCGTCCCGCCCCGAAGGCGGAACCGGCGCCCCCTCCCCAGCCCCCAGTTCAGCCCGTTATGAGGGAAACGCCCGCCCCACAGACGGTTGGAACCGGCTGGCCGGGCTGGCCCGCCTTCCGGGAGCAGCTGAAGGGCGTGCTGGCGGTGAGCGACTACAGCTTCCTCAGCAACCCCGCCATGGCGGAAGGCCGCTTTGACGGGAGCCGGCTCACCCTGTGGGCGGCCAACGACTTTTTGCGGGATATGCTGGACCGCCCCGCCATCACCCGGCCCATGGGGTCGCTTTGCCAGAGGCTCACCGGCGCGGCGCACCAGGTGGAGGTAAAGCTGGGCACGGCCCCGCCGGAGGACGCCCCGGAGGCCCCCGCGATGGACGCGCTGGACGCATTCCTGGCCCAGGCGGGCGACAACATCATCGTAGAATAACCCGGAAAACCGGGGAGAGGCGGGGCGGCGAATGAGCGCAGCTTGCCCCGACGACATAGGAGGTAAAAAACATGGCAAAGGGATTCAACAGCCGCGGCATGGGCGGCGGCAACATGAACAACATGATCCGTCAGGCCCAGAAGATGCAGCAGGATATGCTCAAAGCCCAGGAGGAGCTGGAGGCCAAGACCTACGAGGCCGGGGCGGGGGGCGGCGTGGTGTCCGCCACGGTGTCCGGCAAAAAGGAGCTGGTGAGCGTGACCATCGACCCGGAGGCCGTCGACCCGGACGACGTGGAGATGCTCCAGGACCTGATCGTGGCCGCCGTCAACGAGGCGCTGCGCAAGGCAGCCGACGACGCCTCCAGCCAGATGTCCAGGCTCACCGGCGGGCTGAATTTGCCGTTCTGAGGCGGCGCGTATGTACAACACCACCCTTTGTTACCTGGAAAACGCCCAGGGCGAATATTTGATGCTCCACCGGGTCAAGAAAAAGGAGGACATCAATAAGGGCAAGTGGATCGGCGTGGGCGGCGGCTTCGAGGAGGGGGAGAGCCCCGACGAGTGCCTGCGCCGGGAGGTCTGGGAGGAGACCGGGCTGACCCTGACCGACTTCCGATTCCGGGGGGTGGTCACCTTCCTGTGCAACGACAGCAAGGCGGATCAGTTCATGTACCTGTTCACCGCCACGGGCTGGACGGGGGAGTTGAACCCGGACTGCAACGAGGGCGACCTGGCCTGGGTGCCCCGGGAGAAGGTGCGGTCGCTGCCCATCTGGGAGGGGGACGAAATCTTCCTCAAGCTGTTGGCGGAGGACGCCCCGCCCTTCCTGCTCACCCTGGACTACAGAAGCGGAAACGACAAGTTGATCCGGGCCGTATTGAATGGCAAAGATTTGAACGTCTGAGCCGTTGTGAATTGTAATCTTAATGTAGGAGTGAGATCCCCAATGAAATTTTCCGAGATGCCCTACCAGCGCCCCAATCTGGAGGGACTGAAGCAGGCCATGGCCGGCCTGATCCAGCGCCTGAAGGACGCGGCCAGCTATGAGGAGGCCAAGGCCGTTTTCCTGGAGAAGGAACAGGAGCAGAAGCACCTGATGACCCAGCGCAGCCTGGCCCACATCCGCCACACCATCGACACCCGGGACGAGTTCTACGACAACGAGGTGAAGTTCTGGAACGCCGCCGGGCCCCAGCTCCAGGAGTACGGACAGGCGTGGACCGCCGCCATGCTGGCCTCCCCCTTCCGGAAGGATTTCGAGCGCGAGTACGGCGACCTGATGTTCGTCAACGCGGAGATCGAGCTGAAAACCTTCTCCCCCGAAATCATCCCCCAGCTCCAGCAGGAAAACGAGCTGAGCACCGAGTACGAAAAGCTGCTGGCCTCCGCCCAGATCCCCTTCGAGGGCAAGACCTACACCCTGTCCCAGCTCACCCCCTTCAAGTCCGACCCGGACGACGAGCGCCGCCTGGCCGCCTGGAAGGCGGAGGGCCGGTGGTACAAGGACAACCAGGAGAAGCTGGACGGCATCTACGACCAGCTCACCCATCTGCGGGACGAGATGGGCAAAAAGCTGGGCTACGAGGGCTACACCACCCTGGGCTACTACCGCATGGGCCGCAACTGCTACACCAAGGAGGACGTGGAGAAGTTCCGCGCCGCCGTGGTGAAGTACCTGGTACCCGTGGCCGACCGGGTCTACCGGGAGCAGGCCCGCCGGCTGGGCAAAGAGTATCCCATGAGCTTCGCGGACAACGCCCTTCAGTTCCGCTCCGGCAACCCCCGCCCCCAGGGCACGGCGGACGACATCCTGGCCAACGGCAAGAAGTTCTATGAGGAGCTGTCCTCCGAGACGGCCGAGTTCTTCAACACCATGCTGGACGGCGAGCTGCTGGACGTGCTGTCCACCGAGGGCAAGGCCGGCGGCGGCTACTGCACCTCCATCCCGGACTACGAGGTGCCCTTCATTTTCGCCAACTTCAACGGCACCCAGCACGACGTGGAGGTGGTCACCCACGAGGCGGGCCACGCCTTTGCCGCCTGGCTCAACCGGGACCGGGTGCCCATGGAATACGTCTGGCCCAGCATGGAGGCCTGCGAGGTCCACTCCATGTCCATGGAGTTCATGGCATGGCCCTGGGAGGAGGGCTTCTTCGGCAAGGATACCCGGAAGTTCCTATACAGCCACCTGTCCGGCGCCCTCACCTTCATCCCCTACGGCACCATGGTGGACCACTTCCAGCACGAGGTGTACGCCAACCCGGACATGACCCCCGCCCAGCGCCACGGGGTGTGGAAGAAGCTGCTGGGGGTGTATATGCCCTGGATGAAGCTGGACGGGGGCATCCCCTTCTACGCCGAAGGCGAGGGCTGGCAGCGCCAGCATCACATCTACTCCAGCCCCTTCTACTATATCGACTACTGCCTGGCCCAGACGGTGTCCCTCCAGTTCTGGGCCCTGCTCCAGAAGGACAGCAAGGCGGCCTGGGAGAAGTATATGGCCTACACCCGCCAGGGCGGCAGCCGCGTCTTCACCGAGCTGTTGAAGAACGCCGGCCTGGACAGCCCCTTCGAGGAGAAGTGCCTGCGGGGCGTGTGCGAGGCCGCCAGCGCATGGCTGGACAGCTTCGACCTGAGCGGGATCGAGTAAAACAGAACGCACCCTCCCCCATGTGGGGGAGGGTGCTTTGCTTTGCGGCAGGGCAGTCAATGGCGCCGGAACCTGTCCCTGGTGTTAGCGTAGACAGCGCCAACTATTGCGGTGATGCTAAAAAGCCCAAAACCGATCCAAAACAACAGCATGGTTTGGAACACCTCACTGGACGCGACGACAAGCCAGCAGGCGGCCAGGGCGAACATGAGCTTTCCCATGAATTTGGTCAGCTTCGCTTCGTCGACTTTGTCCTCCTCCTTTGAGGACAGGGGGTTGTAGCCCGCAATGAGAAACGCGCCCTTTCCGCACAGAAAAACGAACCCCAGCACAATGAACAGGGCCGTAGTGGCCAAACCAAAAAACAAAAGCATTTTGTGCGCCTCCTTATTAAAGTAAAGGGATCGATCAAGCCGAGGTCTTGGCGATGCAGTAGGAGTAAACCACCCCGGCGGCCCCGGCCGCGATCAGGGCCAGCGTCATCCACACCCAGCACCACGCGCCGCCCACGAGCATGGCCGCGGCGATGGACGCCGCCCCCGCCGCCGCCATGGCCCAGCCTCCAAACCGCTGGCACTTGCGCCAGACCGTCTCGTTTTTCATGCTCCACGGGGTGCGCAGGCCCATGGGGCCGGGCTGTTTCAGCTTTGGCATATAGTTGCCCAGGGCGATGAGCCCCAGACCGCACAGGGCACAAAGGAACCTGTGGATGTCTACCGGAAGGAAGTCCAGGCGATCCACCTGCCGGAAATCGGCATACAGGAAATACAGCTGCAAGGCGACAAAGACAACAAGCTGTACCACACCGCCGATGATCCAGATCAATTCGGAGACCGTTTCCTCCTGGCCGCGCCAATGCAGACGGCCGCAGGCTGTCCAGATAACACCACAGGGGATGATGAAGGCGGGAAAGATCAGAATTTCGTATTTGCTGCCCCAGCGGTCTACCACCCCGGCGGCATTGTAGTGGGCGGGGATGGCGTCAGGAAGGAAAAGGAGCGCCGCCAGCGGCACGATCAGAGACAGGATCGTCAGCAGGATGGAGATCGTGTACAGGGTTTTCACCTTGGATTTCATGGTCTGCGCCTCCTCTCAGCTCGTCCAGCCACAAAATGGCCTCGTCCAGCACCGTCAGGTCAAGCTCATAGTAAATGAAGTTTTTCTGCCGGGTCTCGTAAATCAGCTCCGCCTCTTTCAGCTTCTTCAAGTGATAGGACAGGGCCTGGGGCGTCATACCCACCGCCTCCGCCAGCGCCCCGGAAGTGATGCGGCCCTTTTTCAGTATGGTCAGGATTTTGCGGCGGTTCTCGTCGGCCAGTGCGGCCAAAATCTCGGGGACAGGCATGGACGGGCCTCCAATCTATTTCAATTTTTCTTTAAATAGATTCTACCATGGCGCGGGGACAGTGTCAAGGGGCATTTAAAATACAATTGAAATAGCAGTTGGATCTGCTCGTGACGGGTTCTCTCGTTCCCATAAGGGAACACAATATATTGTCCCTTCCTTCAAGCATCTCATAACGTTTCTTTATCGTCCAATTATAATCAATAATGTGGTTTTATGTGATTTTGTTTGCTTTTATAGTTGCAATGTGATAGTATAGAGCAATAAAAAGCCGGGTGTAATCATGCAAAATCACCAATCGGCGGGGCGGCCGGTCAGAGTCTCCCGGTCCGCTGCCCCAATTTGAGATGGGAGGGCATTGAGATGGAACGATCGGATGCGCGCTATCAAACCTATGTGCAGATCCTAAAGGAAGAGCTGGTCCCCGCCATGGGCTGTACGGAACCCATCGCCCTGGCCTACTGCGCCGCCAAAGCGCGGGAGGTGCTGGGCGCGCTCCCCGACCGGTGTGAGGTCGCGGTCAGCGGGAACATCGTCAAAAACGTAAAAAGCGTCATCGTCCCCAACACCGGCGGACTCAAGGGCATCGCCGCCGCCGTGGCCGCGGGCGTGACCGTGGGGGACGCCGGCCGGGTGCTGGAGGTCATCGCCGGCGTCACGGAAGATCAGAAGCCCCAAATCAAGGAGTACATGGATCACACCGAGATCCGCATCAGCCCCCTGGAGACCGACGAGATCCTGGACATGGTGGTCACCCTGTACAAGGGGGACTCCTGGTCCCGGGTGCGCATCGCCAACTACCACACCAACATCGTCCTCATCGAGAAGGACGGGGAGGTCCTCTATCAGATCGGCGTGAAGGCGGAAAAGGCCGCCGAGATGGCCGACCGGAGCCTGCTCAACGTAAAGGACATCGTGGAGTTCGCCCAGACCGCCGACCTGGACGACACCCGGGAGATCATCGAGCGGCAGATCGCCTACAACAGCGCCATTTCCGCCGAGGGCCTGAAAAACAACTGGGGCGCCAACATCGGCAGCGTGCTCCTGCAGAGCTATGGCAACGACGTGCGCACCCGGGCCCGGGCCGCCGCTGCAGCGGGTTCCGACGCCCGCATGAGCGGCTGTGAGCTGCCCGTCATCATCAANTCGGGCAGCGGCAACCAGGGCATGACCGCCTCGCTGCCCGTCATNGANTACGCCAAGGAGCTGGGCTCCAGCCNGGACGAGCTCCACCGGGCNCTGCTGCTGTCCAACCTNNTCACCATCCACCANAAAACCGGCATCGGNCGCCTGTCCGCCTACTGCGGCGCGGTGAGCGCGGGCTGCGGCGCGGGCTGCGGCATCGCCTTCCTGCTGGGNGGCGACTACAACTGCNTCGCCCACACGCTGGTCAACTCCCTGGCCATNGTCTCGGGCATCATCTGCGACGGGGCNAAGCCCTCCTGCGCCGGNAAGATCGCCGCCGCCGTGGACTGCGGNATNCTGGGCTATCAAATGTACATCAACGGCCAGCAGTTCTCGGGCGGCGACGGNATCATCTCCAAGGGCGTGGAGAACACCATTCTCAACGTGGGCCGNCTCAGCCGGGACGGGATGCGGGAGACNGACAAGGAGATCATCCGCATCATGACCGANATNTGCTGANNGTNNGNGGAAAGGNGCGGTANACNTTGAANNTGNNNNATTGGGANNTNNTGCAATTTCTGAGCCTTTCCCACTGGNCNAGCCTGGTGGGCGTGGTTCTGTTCTTTGTCNTGCTCTACATTCTGGGCCANCTGCCCAAGAAGAAGNTCAGCTTCGCCNCCCGNGTCCTGATNGGNAGCGGCGCGGGCACCCTGCTGGGCCTGCTGGTCTGGGCNCTGTCCGGGGGCGTTTCCTCCGGGCTGTCNCTCTTCCAGCCGNNGTNGGCNNCCNGNCCCTACGCCANNGANCTGATCCCCTGGTTNNCNCTGGTGGCCAAGGGCTANGTGGCCCTGCTGTCCTGCCTGATCCTCCCCATGGTCTTTCTGGCNTCCATCCGGCTGGTGGTCAANACCCCGGCNGAAAAGACGGTNTCCAAGCTGACNCGGTGGAAAAAGTGGGTCAACACCCTGATGCTGNTGCTCAGCGCCGGNGTGGCCNTGGNCCTGGGNCTGNTCTTNNAGGTNGGGGNCGTCCCCGACCAGGGCGCNCCGGNNTTCACCGCCGANGGNAATGAGCTTGTCAGCCACCTGTCCTCCNTGNTNCCCTCCGGCCTGGGCCGGGANCTGGTGCTGGNCAANGTGGCGGGCATCTTCGTGTTCGGCATCTANGTGGGCATCGCCGCCCGGCGGATGCAGGCCAAGTCGGACTCGGTGAAGTCCCTNATCGNCATCCTGGACGGGGCNTTCTCNGTGGGCGTCAGCGTGTGNAAGACCGTCATCGCCTACAAGCCCATGGGGGCNGGGGCCATCATGGCCTGGCTGGNGNCNTCCTGCGGGCCGGTGATCCTGNTGATGATCGCCAAAATGCTGCTGGTNCTCATNCTGGGCATGGCGGNNATGCTGNTNCTGCAAACCCTGCTGTGCGCNCTGTCCGGGGTANGCCCCGCCGCCTTNTGGGGCAAGGGGNNGNCGGTGATGGTCAAGGCCCTCAAGACCCGCTCNGGNTCCGGCTGNCTGCCCGACGCCCAGCAGGTGCTGGCGGANGGGCTGGGCCTGCGCCGTGAGGTCACCGACCCGGTGNCCGCCTACGCCATCGCCTCCGGCGCNCAGGGCTGCGCGGCCCTGTTCCCCACNCTNTCCGTCCTNTTNGCCCTGGGGCTCTTCGGCANCNCCATGACCCCCGGGCTNNTCGCCGCCCACCTCATNCTGGTGGTCATCGTCTCNTACGGGATCACGGAGCTTCCCGGCACCGCCACCATGTCGGAGTTNGGCCTGNTCATGGGCNTNGGCGCNTCCGANGCCCTGCCCGGCCTGGGNGCNATGATCGCCATTGACCCCATCGCGGANGTGTTCCGCACGCTCATCAANGTGACCGGCTGCATGACAAACGCTATCATTGTGGAAAGAAGGGTAAAGGAATGAAAGTCATCATCATTGGCGGNGTGGCGGCCGGTATGTCNGCNGCCTCCAAGCTGAAGCGCCGTCTGGGCGNCNAGGCGGAGATCATGGTGTANGAAAAGGGGGGCGACGTGTCNTACGGCGCGTGCGGCATCCCGTTCTACATCTCCGACCACATCAAGCNGGGCCAGGAGCTGATCGCCCGCACGGCGGAGGAGTTNGCNNAAAACGGCATCCCCATCAAGACCTNNCATGAGGTCACCGCNGTGGACACGGACAGCAANACCGTGACGGTGAANAACCTGAAAACCGGCGAGGAGTTNACCGACACCTATGACAAGCTGGTCATCGGCAGCGGCGCCTCCGTGCGGCACTTNCCNCCCTTCGACCAGCCCTACGACAACCTCTTCGAGGTGCGGGACGTGGCCGACGGCACCCGGGTCAAGCAGGCCCTGCTGGACGANNNCGTCAAGCACGTGGTCATCGTGGGCGCGGGCTTCATCGGNCTGGAGGTNTCCGAGGCCTGCCGCCACTACGGCAAGGAGGTCACNGTGGTGGAGCTGGCCCCCCAGATCCTGGCCGCCTTTGAGCCGGAGGCCAGNCAGGCCCTCCGGGACGAGCTGGAGCGCAACGGCGTCACCGTCCTNACGGACACNGCNGTNAGCCGNCTNNTNGNCGAGGACGGGAAGATCGTCAAGGCGGTGCTNAAGCAGGGGGACANGGAGACNGAGATCCCNGCGGACATGGTCATCAACAGCGCCGGCATCGCCCCCGCNACCGCNTTCATNCCCAACGTGGAGAAGGCCCGCAACGGCGCCATCTACGTCAACGAGCGGATGGAGACCAGCNTCCCCGACGTGTACGCCGCCGGCGACTGCAGCATCATGAAGTCCGCCATNACGGGGGAGTACAGCTANGCNCCCCTGGGCACCAACGCCAACAAGCAGGGGCGCATCATCGGCGACATCCTGGGCGGGGCCNCCCCCANCCCCTTCAAGCTCATCGGCAGCTCCGCCCTGCGCCTGTTCGGCCTGGACGCNGCCAAGGTGGGCCTGTCCGAGCGGGACGCCAAGGCCAACGGGCTGGACTACAAGGCCCACACCATCACCGGCAACAGCTACGCCTCCTACTACGGGAAGGAGAAGCTGAACATCAAGCTCATNTACGACGCCAAGACCCGGGTCATCCTGGGGGCCTCCACCTGGGGNCAGGGCATCGTGGTGCCCCGGGCCAACTACTACGCCATCGCCATCTATTCCGGGCTGACGGTGGACGAGATGGGCTTNATGGATCTGTGNTATTCTCCCCCCTTCTCCGGGGTGTGGGACGCCGCCCTCATCGCCTCCAACAGCGCGAAATAACGGAGNGGCGGTCAAATGNAGTCANGCGCNGNNNCANGGCGCTGGCGATAGAANGNANGCAAAAGAGAGCGANNNCAAGGAGGAAAAANNATGAGNAAAAAANCNACGTCNCAGAAGGCNGCNGCCCAGAAGCGTTCNTGGTATCTCCGCTTNNTGGACANGATCGAAGCGGTGGGCAACAAGCTGCCCGCGCCGNTGACCATNTTCTTCTACCTGGCNGTGGCNGTGGTCATCATCTCCGGCATCGGCGCGGCCNTGGGCTGGAGCGCCACCGGCCAGATGTACAATTCCGCCACCGGCATGGTGGAGGAGACNACCGTCAANGTNGTCAGCCTGTTCAGCAAGTCCGGCCTTCAGTATATGCTCACCAACGCNGTGAGCAACTTCACCAGCTACGCCCCNCTGGGCGTCACCATCGTCATCATGCTGGGCATCGGCGTGGCGGAGAGCTCCGGCTACCTCAACGGCCTGATCCGCAAGGTGGTCAAGGTCACCCCCGTCTGGCTGGTCACNCCCATGGTGGTTCTGATCGGCGTGCTCACCAACGTGGCTGAGAACGCGGGCTANGTGGTGTTCATCCCCCTGGCGGCCATGATCTTTAAAGCGTACGGAAAGCATCCCCTGGCCGGTATNGCGGCGGGCTTTGCCGGCGTGTCCGGCGGCTTCTCCGCCAACCTGGTCATCGGCTCCACCGACGCCATCCTCTCCGGCTTCTCCACCTCCGCCGCCCAGACCCTGGATCCCAGCTACAGCGTNAGCGCCCTGTCCAACTGGTACTTCATGATCGTCTCCACCTTCCTGATCACCATCATCGGCACCCTCATCACCGAGAAGGTCATCCTGCCCCGCCTGGGCGAGTACAAGGAGAACGGCGACGGCACCCTGGTCGAGCCCAGCGGTGAGATGACCGCGCAGGAGGAGAAGGCNCTGAAGATCGCCAANCTGGTGTTCCTGGGCATCATCGTCATCTATGTGATCTGCTGCATTCCCCAGAACTCTTTCATGCGCAACAACGAGACCGGCAGCCTGATCGAGGACTCCACCCTTATCAACTCCATCATCCCGCTGTTCACCCTGCTGTTCTTCATCCCCTCCTTCGTCTACGGCAAGCTGTGCGGCACCTTCAAGACCGATAAGGACGTGGTGGGCGCGTTCAACAAGGCTATCGCCTCTGTGGCCGGCTTCGTCGCCATGGCCTTCGTCGCCGCCCAGTTCACCAGTTATTTTGGAAGGACCAACATTGGCCGCATTCTGTCCTTCAAGGGCGCTGAGCTCCTCCAGGGCATGAACGCCAACCCGGTGGTGCTGATGATCTGCTTCGTGCTGGTGTCCGGCTTTGTCAATCTGTTCATGGCCTCCGCCTCCGCCAAGTACGCCATCTTCGCCCCCGTGTTCGTCCCCATGTTCATGGGTCTGGGCCTGTCCCCCGAGCTGACCCAGGTGGCCTACCGCATCGGCGACAGCTCCACCAACATCATCGCCCCCGTCATCGCCTGGATCCCCTACATCCTCACCATCATGAAGAAGTACGACAAGGATTCCGGCTGGGGCACTCTGGTCTCCTCCATGCTGCCCTTCTCCATCGCCTTCGTGGTGGGCTGGTGCATCCTGCTGGCCGTGTGGATGCTCATCGGGCTTCCTCTCGGCCCCGGCGCCCCCATCACCTACGTCATGGGCTGATTTTCACACAAAAGCCGCCGCATCCCTGTTTGCGGCGGCTTTTGCCCTTATTTCACTGAACATGGAACTCAAAGGAGGCATACAATATGTACGATCAAAGAGTGGCCGCCGTGCTGGCCCAGATGGAGGAGCGTGGGTTGGAGCAGCTGCTCATCAGCGACCCCCCATCCATCTTCTACCTCACCGGCCGGTGGATCCTGCCCAACGAGCGGCTGCTGGCCCTGTATCTGAACAAGAACGGCGGGCACAAGCTGTTTGTCAACAAGCTCTTCACCGTGGACGGCGACATCGGCATCGAGAAGGTGTGGTTCTCCGACACCGACCCCGGCTGCCAGATCATCGCCGGGTACACCGACCACTCCAAGCCCCTGGGCATCGACAAGAAAATGGCGGCCCGCTTCCTGCTGGAGCTGATGGAGCTGGGGGCCGGCAGTGCCTATCGCAACGGCTCCGAGTGCGTGGACGCCGCCCGCCGGGTGAAGGACGAGGAGGAGAAACGGAAGATGATCGTGGCCTCCCAGCTCAATGACCAGGCTATGGAGCGCTTCCGCGGCCTGATCCGGGAGGGTGTCTCCGAGCTGGAGGTGTCCGACGGCATGAAGGCCATCTACGCCGAGCTGGGCACCCAGGGCCCCTCCTTCGGCCCCCTGGTCAGCTTCGGCGCCAATGCCGCCATCGGCCACCACAAGCCCGACCACACGGTGCTCAAGCCGGGGGACTGCGTCCTCTTCGACGTGGGCTGCAAAAAGGACGACTACTGCTCCGATATGACCCGCACCTTCTTCTACAAGAGCGTCAGCGACAAGGGCCGGGAGGTCTACGAGACGGTGCTCCGCGCCAACCTGGCCGCCCAGGCCGCCATGAAGCCGGGCATGAAGTTCTGCGAAGTGGACAAGATCGCCCGGGACATCATCACGGAGGCTGGCTACGGCCCCTACTTCACCCACCGGCTGGGCCACTGCATCGGCATCGAGGTCCATGACGCCGGGGACGTGTCCGCCACCAACCAGGACATCGTGAAAGAGGGCATGATCTTCTCCTGCGAGCCGGGCATCTATCTCCCCGGCGAACTGGGCGTGCGCATCGAGGATCTGATGCTCATGACCCCGGACGGAGCGGTGAGCCTGAACCACGTGTCCAAGGAGCTGGAAGTCATTGCGTAAAATCAACCGGGCGCGTTAAGCTGACGCGCCCGGTTTTCATTTCCCGCTATCTCTGCGGCCGATAGCTGTCAAAAAGCTCCACCAGGGCCTTGGCCCCGGTGTCCCGGAGGAATACATAGTTGAACTCCCGCTGGAGCTCCAGGCCCTCCACAAAGAACTGGGCCAGCCGGTCGCTTCCCGCCGCCGCGTAGGCAAAGGTGATCCCTCTCCTTTTTGCCAAAAGCCGCCCCAGGAGGCCCAGATTCCCAATGGACGTGACCCGCGCGAAGTCGGTGACGGTGTGGTTGCGCTCGTTGAGAAAATTTTCTAAGATCTCCCGGGTGCCCGATCCCTTCTCCCGCAGCAGCAGGTCCTCCCCCCACAGCTCGTCCAGGGGGACGGTCCGCCCCGCCAGGGGGTGATCCTTGGCGCACAGCCCCACAAAGGGCTCCTTCTGATAGAGAAGGTCCTCGTATTCCGACCGGCTGTAATAGCCCTCGATGATGGCGAAATCCAGCTTGCCCCGGCTGAGCCGCTCCAGGATCCGGGCAGTGTTGTCCACATCCACCGACAACCGGTTTCCCGGCGCCTCCAGGTAGCGGGAAACGTGCTCGGCAATGACAAATTCCCCGATGGTTTTGGTGGCCCCGATGGAGAGGCTGGGTGCCCGCCGAAGGAGCAGGTCCGCCCGCAGGCGCTCCTCCTGGTANTTCATGGCGTGGNCGCCCCGCTCCAANAGCTCCGCCTGNTCCGTTTTNGNCAGCTTNCTNCCGTCGTAGGANAACAGCTTGCAGCCGTAGTAGGCCTCCAGATACTGGATGTGCTGGGTGACGGCGGGCTGGGTGATGTGCAGCCGCTCGGCCGCCTGCCGGTAATTCATGGTCTCGCACAAGGTCANGAAGGTCTCCATNCGGTGATCCTGCATATCCGNCACNCNCNNATAANCAAAGCTTATCNCTTTATTATAAATGATGACTTGATTTTATCAGAATAATGTGGCAAAATCAAGGTGGTAGCTNNGCTGTTTTTTGTGAAGAAAAACAAANTAAGAGAAANAAGGAGGTTCGAACATGGGATACACCCTGAATNCCGCNCAGGCCAACCANGTNCTTGCCGCNCTGCGCAAGGATTACACGGTTTACGCGCCGAAGCGGTTCCGCAACCAGGGGCGNTACTCCGNCACGGANNTCATCCGNTATGACNAGGTGGAGCGCTGGGAGGACATCGTCTGGGATGTCAAGTCCGANTACCCNGCCAAGGAGGTCCTGACCCCCATNCAGCAGGCCATTTTCTACTTCACCGAGGATGAGTACCGGGAGAGCAAGGGCCCCAAGAAGCCCATCCTGNTNCTGGCCCGTCCCTGCGACATCAACGCCCAGCACGTNCAGGCCAAGATNTACGCCGGCAACGGCGGCTACACCGACCTGTACTATGAGCGNATGCGGGAGCTGGTNAAGTTCGCCNTGATGGAGTGNNNCGGCGGGGACGANACCTGCTTCTGCGTNTCCATGGGNACCAACAAGACCGACGACTACTCCCTGGCCCTGAAGTTCTCCGANGACGGGGTNCAGGTNCAGGTCACCGACGANGCCTTCGCCNCCTACTTCGNGGGNCAGCCNGAGGCCGNCTACACCCCCGCNTTNGTGGAGGAGAACGAGCTGAAGGTGACCCTGCCCGACCTGGAGGACAAGGAAGTGCGCAAGGCCCTGAAGAACCATCCCATGTGGAAGGANTANNANNCCCGCTGCATCTCCTGCGGCTCCTGCACCGTGGCCTGCTCCACCTGCACCTGCTTCACCACCCGGGACNTCATCTACGGCGACAACCCCGAGGTGGGCGAGCGCCGCCGGGTCACCTCCTCCTGCCAGATCGCCGGCTTCGACCAGATGGCCGGCCAGCGGGAGTTCCGCTCCACCGCCGGGGANCGGATGCGCTACAAGGTGCTCCACAAGTTCCACGANTACAAGGCNCGCTTTGAGGACAGCCATATGTGCGTCGGCTGCGGCCGCTGCACCCACCGCTGCCCGGAGCTGATCTCCATTTCCGCCACACTCAACAAGGTCAGTGCCGCCGTAGACGAGATCAAGGCCGGCCAGGCCAAGCAGTAAGGAGGCGCGNGANTATGATGAATCCTGTTCAGCCCAAGCCCTGCACGATTTTAGANGTACATAANGAGAGCGCCCACGAGTGGACCTTCCGGGTGGNNACCGACGCCAAGGTCAGCCACGGCCAGTTNATGCAGCTCTCCATCCCCAAGATCGGCGAGTGCCCCATCTNCGTCTCCGCCCAGGGGGACGGNTGGCTGGAGTTTACCATCCGCAACGTGGGCAAGGTGACCAACGTNATCTTTGAAAAGACCGCCGGCGACACCCTGTTCCTCCGCGGCCCCTACGGCAAGGGCTGGCCCGTGGATCAGTTCCAGGGCAAGCACGTGGTGGTCATCACCGGCGGCACCGGCCTGGCCCCCGTCCGCTCCATGCTNAACCTGCTTNGCNNCNNAGCCCGACANGGNNAAGAGCGTTCACCTGATCTCCGGNTTCAAGAACGAGGAGGGCATCGTGTTCCACAAGGANCTGGAGGCNTGGAAGGAGAANTTCNCCACCATCTACGCCCTGGACAACGACACCAAGGACGGCTGGCGCACCGGCATGGTNACCGCTTTCGTCAAGGAGATCCCCTGGGATTCCTTCNAGGGCNANTACGCCGTGGTCGTGGTGGGCCCGCCCCCCATGATGAAGTTCACCGGCCTGGAGCTGCTNAAGAACGGCGTGGACGCGGAGAAGATCTGGATGAGCTTCGAGCGGAAGATGTCCTGCGCCGTGGGCAAGTGCGGCCACTGCCGTATCGACGAGACCTATGTCTGCCTGGACGGGCCTGTGTTCCCCTACACCGTGGCCCGCGACCTGGTGGACTGAGAAAGGAGCAATGAACGATGAATCATGACATCAACGTCAAAAAGACACGTCTGAACTGCTTCCGCCAGTCCAAGGTTCCCGGCGAGTTCATGCTCCAGATGCGTGTTCCCGGCGGCATGGTAGACGCCAAGTACCTGGAAAACGTCAAGCACATCGCCAAGACCTGGGGCGATGGGAACTTCCACTTCGGCACCCGTCAGACCTTCGACATCGCCGGCATCAAGTACGAGAACATCCCCGCCGTCAACGAGTACCTGGAGCAGTACATCAAAGAGGTGGACTCCGAGCTGTGCGACGTGAACATGGACACCGTGGCCCACGAGCCCCAGCCCTGGGATCCCAAGTCCGGCTATCCCACCATCGGCGCCCGGAACATCACCGCCTGCATCGGCAACTACCACTGCATCTGCGGCAACATCAACACCTTTGAGCTGGCCCGGAAGATCGAGCCCATCATCTTCCCCAGCCACTACCACATCAAGATCAATATCTCCGGCTGCCCCAACGACTGCAACAAGGCCCATATGTGCGACTTCGGCATCATCGGCGTGTCCAAGATGACCTACCACGCTGAGCGCTGCATCGGCTGCGGCGCCTGCGTCCGGGCCTGTGAGCACGGAGCCACCCGGGTGTTGTCCCTCAACGAGGGCATCGCCAAGGTCGACAAGGATCCCTGCTGCTGCGTGGGCTGCGGCGAGTGCGTCAGGGCTTGCCCCACCAGCGCGTGGACTCGGAGCGAAAAGCCCCTGTACCGGGTGATCCTGGGCGGCCGTACCGGCCGGCAGACCCCCCGCACGGGCAAAATGTTCCTAAACTGGGCCAGCGAGGACGTGATCATCGGCGTGCTGAAGAACTGGCAGAAGTTCTCCGCCTGGGTCATGGACTACAAGCCCGAGTACCTCCACGGCGGACACCTCATTGACCGGGCCGGGTACAAGAAATTCAAGGAACTCATCCTGGAGGGCGTGGAGCTGAATCCCGAGTGTCTGGTGGCCGAGGATATGTTCTGGCACGAGACCGAGTACCGCTCCAACTTCAACGTCAAGCCCATCGAGCAGCATCACACCGCCGGGCCCCAGGCGTAAACATAGCGTTCTGTGACTGCAAGGGCGTCCCAGTGAGAACCGGGACGCCCTTTTTGAACCGTGGAGAGATAGTATGAAACGAAACCGATTCAGCTTAATCCTTGTGGCGCTGCTCATCCTGCTCACCGGCTGCGTCGGGCAGAGGGCGGAGCAAACCGTCCCCCCAGCCTCCGAGGTGACCTCTTCCCAAAGCCTTGAGGAGACCGCCCCCTCCGCCCCGGAAACCATTTCCTTCACCGACGACCTGGGCCGGGAGGTGGAGGTGGCCCCGCCCACCCGGGCAGCCGCCCTCATCGGCAGCTTCGCGGACATCTGGTGCCTGGCCGGGGGCAAAGACGCTTTGGTCGCCGCCGCCAACGACGCCTGGACCTCCTTCGACCTGGATCTGAGCGGAGATGTGGCCGACCTGGGGGGCGTCAAAGAGCCCAATCTGGAGATGCTGCTGGCCGCACAGCCTGACCTGGTCATCGGCAGCGTGTCCACCGAGGCCGACCTGGAGCTGGAACCCGTCCTGGCACAGGCGGGCATCCCGGTGGCCTATTTCGACGTGGACGGCTTTGACGACTACCTGCGGATGCTGGAGATCTGCACCCGCCTCACCGGGCGCCCGGAAAACTATACCCTTTATGGGGAAAACGTGGCCGCCCAGGTGGAAGGGGCCATCGCCCGCCAGGACGGCTCCGCCCCCAGGGTGCTGTGTATGCGCTCCACCGGCTCGTCCTGCAAGGTCAAGGGCAGCGAGGGCACCGTGCTGGGGGAGATGCTGGCCGCGCTGGGCTGCGTCAACATCGCCGACAGTGACACCTCTCTCTTGGAGGAGCTGAGCCTGGAGGCCATCATCGCCGCCGACCCGGACTATATTTTCGTGGCCCTTCAGGGCTCCGACCCCACCAAGGCCATGGCCACGCTGGAGGCCACCCTGCTGTCCAACCCCGCCTGGGAAAGCCTGACCGCCGTCAAAGAGGGGCGGTTTTTCACCATGGAGCAGGCCCTTTACAACCTGAAACCGAACGCGCGCTGGGGGGAAGCCTATGAAAAGCTTGCGGACATCCTCTACCCACAAGGTCAATAAAACGCTGGTCTGGGCGGCCCTGGGCGGGCTGGTCGCGCTGGCCGCCGTGCTGAGCCTGGGCCTGGGCGCGGTGCCCGTCAGCCTGGGCGACACCTTGCGCACCCTGCTGGGACAGGGACAGGGGCCCCAGGCCCAGATCATCCTCTACGCCCGGCTGCCCCGGACCTGCGGCTGCCTGCTGGCGGGAATGTCCCTGGCCGTGGCCGGGACGGTGATCCAGGCGGTGCTGAGCAACCCCATGGCCGCCCCCAACATCATCGGTGTCAACGCCGGGGCCGGATTGGCGGTGGCCGTGGCAGGGGTCATAGCCCCCACCACAGCGGCCTTCATCCCGCTGGCCGCATTCCTGGGGGCGCTGGCGGGGGTCATGCTGGTGCTGTTCATCGCCGAGCGCACCGGGGCCTCCAAGCTCACCCTCATCCTGGCGGGCATGGCGGTGTCCGCCATCTTCTCCGCCGGCATCGACGCGGTGGTCACCTTCGTGCCGGACGCCCTGCTGGGCTACTCGGATTTCCGCATCGGCAGTCTGGCCAACCTGACCATGGCAAAGCTGGCCCCCGCCTTCTGGGTCATCCTGCCCGCCTTTGTGCTGGTGCTGTCCCTGGCCGGGGAGCTGGACGTGCTCATGCTGGGCCGGGACGTGTCCCAGAGCCTGGGCCTGCGGGTGAAGCCTATGCGGCTGCTCCTGCTGGCACTGGCCGCCGCCCTGGCGGGGGCCGCCGTCAGCTTCTGCGGCCTGCTGGGCTTTGTTGGGCTCATCGTGCCCCATATCATGCGCCGCCTGCTGGGGGAGGAGAGCCGTACCCTCATCCTGGGCTCCGCCCTGGGGGGCGCGGCCATGCTCACCGGCTGTGACCTGCTGGGCCGGGTGCTGTTCGCCCCCTACGAGCTGCCGGTGGGCATCGTGCTGTCCTTCGTGGGCGGGCCCTTCTTCATCTTTCTGCTGCTGAAGCAGAGAGGAGGTCGCATCCATGATTGAGCTGAAGGGCCTGTCGGCGGGCTACGGCAGGCAGGTGGTGCTGAGCGGCGTGTCCATGGAGCTGACGCCGGGGAAAGTGCTGGCCCTGCTTGGCCCCAATGGCTGCGGGAAGAGCACTTTGCTGAAAACCATCCTGGGCCTCCAGCTCAGGCTGGGCGGGGAGATCCTGGTGGATGGGACGCCCTCTGACCAGATCACCCCCCGGCAGCTGGCCCAGAAGGTGACCTATCTGGCCCAGTCCCGGAACACGCCCAACATCTCCGCCCGGCGGATGGTACTCCATGGCCGCTTTCCCTATCTCTCCTATCCCCGCCGCTACCGGCGGGAGGACTACGAGATGGTGGAGAAGGCCCTCCGATGGGCGGACGCCGCCGCCTTTGCCGACCGCTCCATGGAGGAGCTCAGCGGGGGCCAGCGGCAGAAGGTCTATCTGGCCATGGCCCTGGCCCAGGACACCGAGACGATTTTGATGGACGAACCCACCACCTTCCTGGACGTGGCCCACCAGCTGGAGGTCATGGCCACCGCCCGCCGTCTGACGAGGGAGGGCAGAGCGGTGCTCATGGTGCTCCACGACCTGTGCCTTGCCCTGCGCTGGGCGGATGAAATTGCGGTAGCCGTCGATGGTACGCTTCCCTTCCGTGGGAGCCCGGAGGAGGCGTTTGAATCGGGCATTCTGGACCGGGTCTTTGGCGTCCGGCTGGCCCGGGTCATGACGGAGGGCGGCTGGCAATACTATTATCAGTGACGGAGGGGAGCGCGTATGGCATATTTCCCGTTTTTTTTGGAGCTGGACCAGCAGGAGGGCCTCATTGTGGGCGGCTCCACCGTGGCGCAGCGTAAAATCGAAAAGCTGCTGCCCTATGGGCCCCGGCTGACGGTGTGCGCCCCGGAGATTTCCCCGGCCATCCGGGCGATCCCCGGCCTGTCGCTGCTAGAGCGTCCCTTCACCCCGGAGCTTTTGGAGGGCAAAGCCTTTGTCATCGCCGCCACCGACGACCGGTCGCTGAACCACGGCATCTCCGGGCTGTGCCGGGAACAGCGGATCCCGGTGAATGTGGTAGACGACCGGGACTATTGCTCCTTCCTGTTCCCCGCCCTGGTCAAGCGGGGCAGTCTCAGCGTGGGCATCTCCACCGGCGGGGCTAGCCCTACCGGCGCGATCTATTTGAAAAAGCAGATCGACGCCATGATCCCGGAGCGGTTTGGGGAGATCCTGGCCTATTTGGACGGCACACGGGATCTGGCCAAAGGGGCGCTCCCCGACGAGGCGGTTCGGAGCAGGTTTTTTGCCGCCCTGTTCGCCGTCTGCCTGGAGCGCGGCGGGCCACTGAGCGGGGAGGAGTCGGAGGACATTTTGAAGCGGTATCAGGAAGGAGCGGATGGCCATGGATAAAGCGGGTAAAGTCTATCTGGTGGGGGCAGGCTGCGGGAGGGCCGACCTCATCACCCTGCGAGGGCTGCGGCTGCTGCGAAGCTGCGACGTGGTCATCTACGACGACCTCATCGACAAGGCGCTGCTGCGGGAGGTTCCCGGCCACGCCCAGGTCATCTGCATGGGCAAGCGCCAGGGGGACAAGCACTCCGCCAGCCAGGAGGACATCTGCACCAAGCTCGTCCAGTGCGCCCGGGAGGGCAAGACGGTGGCGCGCCTCAAGGGGGGCGACCCCTTTGTTTTTGGCCGGGGCGGGGAGGAACTGCTGGCCCTGGAGGAGGCGGGTATCCCCTGTCAGGTGGTGCCCGGCATCACCTCCGCCCTGGCCATCCCGGCCATGGCGGGCATCCCCGCCACCCACCGGGGGCTGAGCCGGAGCGTCCACATCGTCACCGCCCACACAGCGGACACCGGGGACGGCCTGCCGGAATATCTGGACGACCTGGCCCGTCTGCCCGGAACGCTGGTGTTCCTTATGGGCCTGTCCCGGTTGGAGGCCATCGCCCGGCGGCTGGCGGCCGCGGGAAAGCCGGAAAATACCCCCGCCGCCGTCCTGTCCGGGGGCAATTCCCCCCACCCCGCCGCTGTCCGGGGGACGCTGGCGGACATCGGGGAAAAGACCCGCGCGGCAAATGTCCAACCCCCGGCGGTCATTGTGGTGGGGGAGGTGGCCGGCCTGGATCTGTCCTCCCCCATGGCCGCCCCGCTGGAGGGGGTCACGGTGGGCCTGTCCGGGTCGGAGCCCATGACAAAAAAGCTGAGCGCGGCCCTGGAGCCCCTGGGGGCCAGGACCTTTATCGCCCAGCAGTCTGTGATCCAGGAGCTGCCCCTGCCCATCAAGCTGGACAGCCTGTGTGACGGCGCACCCCGCTGGTTGGTGTTCACCAGCGCCAACGGGGTCAAGGAATTCTTCCGGCGGCTGAAATCGGAGCGGGTGGATCTGCGGCGTCTCCATTCCTGCCGCTTCGCCGTCATCGGCGCGGCCACCGGCAGGGCGCTGTCCGCCCAAGGCTTCCAAGCCGACCTGTGCCCGAAGACCTACACCACCGCCGCCCTGGCCCAGGCCCTGCTGGACACCGTCCCGCCTCAGGGGGAGATCGTCCTGCTGCGCTCCCGGCTGGGCTCCGATGAGCTGTTCCAGACCCTCTCGGCGTCCCGCACCGTGCGGGACCTCCACCTCTATGACGCTGTGCCCGCCCCTTTGACAGAGGACGCGGCGGAGTGGCTGGAGCGGGCGGACTATCTCGTCTTTACCAGCGCCGGCGGGGTCAAGATGTTCCTGGAACAGCAGGGTGGCATCCCCCCGCGTGCCCAGTGCGTCTGCATCGGCGAGGTGACCGCCGCCGCCCTGGCCCGGAGCTGGGGCGGGACCCCGATTGTCGCCCAGGACACCTCTGTGGAGGGGATCGCGGCGGCCATTCTCTCCCATCACACGGCCTGAGCTCCGCTGTCCCAGTCCAGCAGCCGCTTCCGGCGCAGCAGGTAATATCCCAGTCCGGCCGCGTCCGCCAAAAACCAGCCGATGGGCACCGACCACCAGATGCCCGCCACGCCGATAGCGGGGACGGCGGACAAAATGTGGGCCAGCGCCACCCGGGTGCCCAGGGAGATCACCGTCAGCACCACCGACATCCCCGGCCTGCCCAGCGCACGGTACAGGCCGTACAGCAGGAACAGGCAGCCGATGCCGCAGTAGAACGCGCCCTCAACGCGCAGATAGCCCACGCCCGCCAGGATGGTGTCCACGTCGCCGCCCTCCACAAACAGCCCCATCAGCGGCTGGGCGAACACCCATACCAAAGCGGAGATCAGCAGACAGAACACCATGGCGGAGCATACCGCGCCCTTCAGCCCGGCGCGGATACGCTCCGCCTTTTTCGCGCCGTAGTTCTGGGCGATGAAGGTGGAGAAGGCGTTGCCGAAGTCCTGGACGGGCATATAGGCGAAGGCGTCGATCTTCACCGCCGCGGCAAAGGCCGCCATCACCGTGGGGCCGAAGCTGTTCACCAGTCCCTGCACCATCAAAATGCCCAGGTTCATCACCGATTGCTGGACGCAGGTGAGGATGGAAAATCCGGCGATCTCCCGCACCCGGGCCCAGCGCAGGCGGACGGTCCTGGACGGGCGCAGCTGGGGACACCGGGCCAGGGCGTAGGCCATGATGCCCAGGCCGGAGACATACTGGGCGGCCACGGTGGCAGCGGCGGCCCCCGCAGCGCCCCACTCCAGGCCCAGCACAAACCACAGGTCCAGCCCGATGTTCAGCGCGGCGGACACCGCCAGAAAGACCAGCGGTACCACGGAATTGCCCACCGAACGCAGGAACGAGGCGAAATAGTTATACAGAAACGTGGCGGCGATGCCGCAGAAGATCACCGCCAGATACTCCCGCATCATCCCCCACACCTCTCCCGGGACCCGCAGGAACACCCGCACCCAGTCCAGGCAGGCGAAGGCGGCGATGTTCAGCACCAGGGTGAGGGTGGCGATCAGGGCGAAGGAGGCCAACGCCCCCTCCCGCAGGCCGGCCTCGTCCCGCTGGCCGAACCGCATGGAGAACACCGCCCCGCTGCCCATGCACAGCCCCAGCAGGATGGAGGTCAAAAAGGTCATCAGCGTGAAGGACGATCCCACCGCCGCCAGGGCGTTCTTGCCCAGGTAATTGCCCACAATCAGGGTATCCGCCACGTTGTAGCACTGTTGGAGCAGGTCGCCCAAAATCATGGGGACGGCGAAGCGCAGCATGGAGGCCATCACCGGCCCGCGTGTCAGATCCCTGTCCATGTTTCCGCCCCACTTTCATCGGCTTACCGGTTTTCCATGAAGTTCTTCAGCATCTGCGCCGTCTCCGCGCGGGTGGCCTGCCCGGCGGGGTCCAGGATGCCGCCGCCCTTGCCGTTGATGATGCCGTTCTCAGTGGCCCAGCGCAGGGCCTCCAATGCCCAATCACTGGCCCGGTACGCGTCGGCAAAACGCAGCTCACGGCTCGTCGCGGCGGGACGTCCGGCGTACCGCCACAGCATGACGGCCAGCTGCTCCCGCGTGATGTTGTCGTTGGGGCCGAACTGCCCACCGCCGTAGCCGGTCACGATGCCATTGGCCGCGGCCCAAGCCACACCCTCGGCATACCACGCGCCGCTGTTCACATCGGCAAATGCGCCGGTAACGGGCTGATACGGGTTGCGCTCCAGGTTGTGGAGAACGGTTGCCAGCATCCCCCGGCTCATGGGCAGGTTGGGGCTGAACTGATTCGCGCCGGTGCCAATAAACAGCTCATGGGCGCTGGCGAAGGCCACAGCGTCCGCCGCCCAGCTCGTGGCGGGCACATCGACAAAATACTTGCTGTTGTCCACGATTTCCAGCCTGGCGGAACCGTTTAGCGGGATGGTCACGCTGCCGTTGCCCGCCACGGATTTCCGCACGACCTCCCGTGCGCCGTTGTCGTAAATCAGCACAGCCACGGTGCCGGGGGTGGTGTAGGCGGGGACGGTCAGTTGGTCGTCTCCAATCAGGCTGGGGTCGATCGTGTAGGTCAGCGTCTGTGTACTTCCGCCATTCCATGTGACCACTGGGGTGGCTTTGGCGATGGGAAAAGTCAGCTGGAATATTCCCCAAAACACTTCACCAGCATCTAAAACAGCAACGGTTCCAGTTCCGGCGTCTTTGTTGCTGGCGTATGTATTAAAGTTTGCCACATCATTTCGCGGGGTTACGCCGTCCACCGTGAAGGCAACTCCGTTGGGCTTGTGCGCTGTGCCGTTATAAATCAGGTTATCCGCATTGGTCAGGGAAGCGGTGAGAGTGGCCCCGCAGGCGCAAGCTTTTGTGCGTGTGCGCAATTGACCATCGGACACCACAAACTCACTGTAGTAGCAGTCCACTTCCTCTGCCGCGCCGCAGGCCGCGCAGGTCTGCGTATGCGTAAACTCGCCTGGTGTATGCGAATAGCTATAAACATGGGTACACTCCTCCCCCCGTGCCTGAGCCTTCCCCCTCCGCCGCGAACGCCGCGGCGGGGCAAAGGTTCAGGCACAGCGCCAGGGCGGCGATCATGCTAAAAATTCTGCGTCTCATAGATAAGCGTCCTGCTTCGGTTCGGGATATACCCCGCTGTATCAGCTGTCCATATGCAAATTATACGATACCTCGCCAAAAAAGCAAGTCCCTCGCCTTCCCGGCGTTTCATCTGGCGGGCCTATTCCAAAGCGTCCTGATCGGTCTCGGCAATGATATAGATCGGGCGTCGTTTCGTCTCCAGGTAGGTCTTGGCCAGATATTGCCCCAAGATCCCCGTGCAGAACAGCTGGATCCCGCCCATGAACATGACCATGCACGCCAGCGAGGGCCAGCCCCCCACGGGGTCTCCGAAGATCAGCGTTTTGATGACGATATAGCAGATCATGACGAACGCCGCGAAGCACAGCACGATGCCCGCCACCGAGGCGATGGCCAGCGGCGCGGTGGAAAACGCGACGATCCCCTGGAGGGAATATTTGAACAGCTTCCAGAACGACCATTTCGTCTCCCCCGCCACCCGTTCCACATTCTCATAGGGCAGCCACTTCGTCCGAAACCCGACCCAGCCGAAGATCCCCTTGGAAAAGCGGTTATACTCCCCCATGGAGACGATGGCGTCCACCATCCGCCGCTTCATCAGACGGAAATCCCGCGCCCCATCCACGATGTCCGCGTCGGAGATCTTGTTGATCAGCCTGTAAAAGCCCCGCGCGAAAAAGCTGCGGATGGGCGGCTCGCCCTTCCTGCTCACCCGCCGGGTGGCCACCGAATCGAATTCCCCGCTTTGCAGCAGCCGGTACATTTCCGGCAGCAGCGACGGCGGGTCCTGCAGATCCGCGTCCATGACCGCTGCGTAGTTCCCGGCGCAGTTCTGGAGGCCCGCGTAGATGGCGGCCTCCTTCCCGAAATTGCGGGAAAACGAGAGGTAGCGGATCCGGCTGTCCTGCCTGGCGAACCGCCTGAGCAGTTCCAGGGTCTGATCCGTCGATCCGTCGTCCACAAAGAGGAATTCAAAGGTCAGGTCGTTGGCGGCGGACATACTGTCCGCCGTCTTTTGCAGTTCCTCCCGGAAATACGGAAGGGTCGCTTCCTCGTTGCAGCACGGCACAATAATGGAGATGGTATCCATGCTTACGCACCTACCTTTTTTCTGCCCCGGCCTACGCCGGGCAAAGAAAAAGATTCATTCTGAGCACTCAAAATGAATCTTTTCCGACTTCTCAAAATGTATTACGTCGACGAAAAAATGCGTCGAACGAAAAGCCAGCAAAAAGGGGAAGTCGACAAATTCCTTGCCGGAATTTGTCGACTTCGTTGGTGGAGATAAGCGGGATCGAACCGCTGACCTCTTGAATGCCATTCAAGCGCTCTCCCGCTTCATCCGGTGTACTACCCCAGATGTGCGAGAGAGCGCTCATTTTATGAACGGCCACACCAACTATGAACTAACAAAAGCTCGTAACCTGATTAGAGAGAGTATACCCCAGCTGAAAGAGTTTGTCAAGTGACTATTGCGCCATCGCCTGCTCGAAGCAGTCAGTCTGCTCCACGCTGTCGATGCCGTTTAAGAACTGCTCAATGTTAATGTTGAACTCCACCGACAATTGGTAGTCACGGTAGACTGAGACCCGCTTGATGATGTACCCGCAGATCATCTTCTGTGTGGCGATGTCGCTGCTGTCGAAGATTTCGGACCAGGTGGCGATACGCTCAAACTCAGACTGCATCTCATTCATCTTGCTGTGTTCATCCTCTAACTCCATCGTGAGCTCGGTGACCTTGCGGCTGGTGTCAAGCACCCGCTGGCGGGTTTCCTCCAGCATCTCGTTGAGCACCTCCATGGGCAGCGCACTTTTCCCCTGCACCGCTTTCAGCACCTCAGCCTTGAGGGACTCATAGTCCGTATTAGCCTTGGTGTTTTCGGTCTTGGCCCGCTTCAGATCCCCTTGGAGAAGCGCCATCTGCTTCTGGCAGGCGTTTCCGACAATCATGTCGGAGGTGGCAGTTTTCATCTTATCAAAGACCTGGTGCAAGATTTTGATGATCATATCGTCCAGGATATGCATGGTGTATCCAGTCTGTCCATCGCAGTCCGCGCGATGGCGGGTCTTGCTGTAGCAGACGTAGCGGATACGTTTTTTCTTGGCCGGGGTACCGTCCGCCTGACGGTAGACCTTTCCGTTGGTGGTCAGCGTCAGCCTGCCGCCGCAATGACCGCAGAACACATTGCCGGAGAGAAGGGACTGGCCAGTGGTGTTCAGCGGGAGCGTTCGATATTCCTTGTTCTCATTGGTGCGCTGTGTCATCAGGGACTGGGCCATGTCAAACAACTCCGGCTTGATAATCTGCAATTCCTCAAAGGGCTCCGAGTAGGTTTCACCGCTCCGCAGGATGCCCTTGTAGAGCGGGTTGTGCAGGATGGCCCCGATGGTGGCGTCATGCCATGTCTCGCCCTTGCGGTTGCGGATACCGTGGTCATTGAGGAAGTGGGCCAGCCGGAATTTCCCATACCCGGAGGAGACGCACAGGTCAAACATCATGCGGACGATCTCGGCCTCCTCCTCATCAATGACCAGCCGGTTCACCTCATGCTTCCGCTTGTTGAGAATGCCGCTCTTTTCCAGCCGGTACCCGTATGGCGTTTTGCCGCCCCGGAACCGTCCCTCCAGTACCATCTGGCTCAGTGCTGTCTTGGTGCGGATGGAGGTTTTCTGGCTCTCGCCATCTGCCTGCCAGTAGCGGATGTAATTGGTGAGACGATCCGTATGGGACTCGAAGCGCTGTTCGCCCTCGTTGACGCTCCACACCCTGACGCCGTGTTTCACGAACCACTCTACCACGAAGGGCGTTTCATCGGACTTGCGGCCCAGGCGGTCAAACATGAACACCAGAAGGATGTCGAACTTGCCCTGCTCTGCCTGCTTTTTGATAAGCTGCAGCTTGTCCCGGTCATCGGCGCTCACCTTGTAGCCGGATACGCCGGTTTCCTGTTCCTCGCCAACAATGACCCATCCCATCTTTTTCGCAAACTCCCGGCAGGCTTTCCGCTGGACGGGAATGTCCGCTTGGTTCAACTCATCGTGATCGACTTGCTTAGTTGTGGATACCCGGTATAAACAATGAACTCTTTCAGCCATTATGATCTGTCCTCTCTATTAATTATTGTAATGTGAGAGGTCAGTCATTCGATCCCTATTTAATTGTCGAGGTACGGTGGCTTTGCTGTAGCCATTATCTCACATTACGGCCAATATAGCTACTGAAACAACGGAAAATACCCAACAATTTTTAGTGCCGAGATTTTATCGCTTTGACGGAAAGTAAGCACCAAGGAGGGCCTGCTGAACCTGCGCCGCAACCTGTGGATTGGGCTCATCGGCAAAATAGAGAACCACCTCATGGCCCTGGATTGTAGTGGTCATTTTCTTGCCTGCATTGGTTTTCGGTACAGTTGACATGGTATACTTCCTCACTTTCTCATAAGTAAAGCACCGGCTGCCTAATCGGCAATCGGTGCTTTTATCGTGTATGAACTTGATTTGCGCACGTTGCCCAACTATGGTATACTGTTCAAAAAAGATAGAGCGGTGACAGCCATGTGCGCAAAGAAAAAAGCCAGTCCCAACAAGGCATGGAAGCTGGCCGGAAAGCTCTGCTCTGCTGCTCTGACTGTTATGCCGCAAAATAAAATAGTTGAATACGGCTGAATATTGCGCTTTTACAGCAAATTAAAATATCTGAGGGCGAAAAATTGCATGTACTCTCCATCACCCTGACGGGCTTTCTTTGCCCACTCGTGGTCTTGGCTGGTATGGTTCATTACAAAGTCCATGCAAAGATTGATGCCCTTTTTGTGGCAGGCGGCGGCCAGCTTCTCCAGGTCCGCTATGGTCCCCAGATCGGGACGGACAGCTCGGAAGTCGGCCACTGCGTAGCCGCCGTCGCTGCGCTCGGGTACCGTGTCCAAGAAAGGCATCAGATGAAGCAAGTTTACTCCGGTCTGCTGGATGTAGGGCAGCTTTTCTCGCACGCCCTTCAGGTCCCCGGCGAAGTTGTCAATGTATAGCATCATGCCGGTGAGTTCACTGGACTTGTACCACTCTGGATCAGCCTCCCGCTCCAGGTCACGCTTTTTCAGGGCGGCAGGACGCTCCTGCGAGAAACGGCGCAGGTTGTCCAGCAGCTCGGCAAACATGGTGTCATTTCCATACAACTCCATGTACAGCCACCGCAACTCGTCTATGTGCCGGGTCAGCCGAACTTCAAAAGGAACTTTCATTTCAATTACCTCCACCAAACAAAATATTCTGCATTCTCTCACTCTTTCTGTTCGTATATAGAAATGCAGGGCGGTGAGACTTTGAATCGTCACGCCGCCCCGTGGTTGCTATGTCCTATGAAATTTTCTCTAAAAACCGCAAAAAAGCCGCTTGTCCTTCCATAGTACGCTTATATACACCAGCATGTTCCAGTACTGAGGCAAAGATAAGGCCAGTTTCCTTTTGGACGATATCCAGAGCGTTCTCTCTGGTAACAATGTATCTAGGAGCAAAACTTTCCGCCCAGTCAGCGTGCTTGGCAGTAAGGTTGTTGGTACGCAGATTGCTGCCCGTAGCCAAGCAGTCGGCCACAGCGGCCAACTCCTCCTTCAACCGGGCGGGGAGGACGGCAAGACCCATCACCTCGATCAGGCCAATGTTCTCCTTCTTGATATGGTGCAGCTCGGCGTGGGGATGGTAGACACCCAAAGGATGCTCCGCCGTTGTGATGTTGTTCCGGAGTACCAAATCCAGCTCATACTTCTCCCCCCGACGGCGGGCGATGGGGGTAATGGTGTTGTGGGGCTCACCCTCCGTCTCGGCGAAAATGAAGGCGGATTCGTCTGTGTAGCCCCGCCATGCGGTGAGAATTTTGTCCGCCAGGTCGATGAGCCGCTCTGGATGATCGGAAGATATCCGGATTACCGACATAGGCCATTTCACAATGCCCACCTCTACATCCTCAAATCCCGGGAAAGTGAAGGGGATTTCAATCGGGGCCTTCTCCATAGCGAAGGTGTAGTGTCCACCTTGGAAGTGGTCATGGGCCAGGATGGAGCCGCCCACGATGGGCAGGTCGGCGTTGGAGCCCACAAAGTAGTGGGGGAATTGGCGGACAAAGTGCAGTAGCTTTGCAAAACAGGCGCGGTCGATCTTCATGCGGACATGTTCGCTGTTCAGGCAGATGCAGTGCTCATTGTAGTAGACATAGGGGGAATACTGGAGGAACCAGGGAGAGCCGTTGATTTCGATGGGAACAATTCGGTGATTCTGCCGGGCGGGGTGGTTGACCCGGCCGACGTAGCCCTCGTTCTCTGCGCACAACTGACACCGGGGATAGGCGGAGGCGGGGAGATGTTTCGCCGCCGCAATAGCCTTGGGATCTTTCTCCGGCTTGGACAGGTTGATGGTGATGTCCAGGTCGCCGTAATCTGTGGGGGCCTTCCACTGCATATCCTTGGCAATGCGGTCCCGGCGAATGTAGTTGGTGTCCTGGCTGAATTTGTAATACCAATCGGTGGCGTTCTGTGGATTTTCTGCACAGAGAGCCTGAAACTTTTCAATCACCTGCGCGGGCCGGGGGGTGAGCCGCCCCATCAGCTCGGTGTCAAACAGGTCCCGATAGACCACCGAGTTTTCTGCCAGCACGCCGCGTTGGTGCGCGTCATTCAACAGCTCCTCCAGGATGGGAGCCAACTCCAGCTCACCCCAGTCCTGACCGGGGTCGGTATAGCTGTCCAGTTTCAGGGTATCCAAGATGGTATTGATGGCCCAGGTGTACTCGTTTTCCTGAATCAAGCCGGTTTGCAGGGCATAGGCCGCCAGCTTGGAGACAGCGTTGTCAATCATCTTGTTTCCTCCTCAAAGCCGTGAGGGTGGCTCTTGTGCCAGTTCCAGGCGGAGGACACAATCACTTCCAGGTCGGCGTACTGAGGTTTCCAGCCCAGAACGGTCCTTGCCTTCTCCGAGGAGGCCACCAGCTGGGCAGGGTCGCCGGACCGGCGGGGGACGATTTCGGCAGGGATGGGGTGGCCAGTGACCTTCCTGGCCACGTCCACCACCTCCTTGTTGGTGAAGCCCACGCCGTTGCCCAGGTTGAACACGTTGTTCTCCCCACCCTTCAGCAGGTAGTCCAGTGCCAGAATGTGAGCCTGGGCCAGATCCGTGACGTGGATATAGTCCCGGACGCAGGTGCCGTCCTTGGTGGGGTAGTCGCCGCCAAAAATGGACAGTTTTTCCCGCTGGCCGTTGGGCACCTGGAGGATGACGGGGATGAGGTGGGTCTCGGGGTTGTGGGCCTCACCGATCTTGCCGGAGGGATGAGCGCCGCAGGCGTTAAAGTACCGCAGAGCCACATACCGAAGACCGTGAGCCTGGCTGATCCAAGCCATCATCTTCTCTATGGACAGCTTGGTTTCGCCATAGCAGTTGGTGGGAATGGTTTTGTCGGTTTCCAGGATAGGCACCTGTTCCGGTTCCCCATAGGTGGCGGCGGTGGAGGAGAACACGATCTTATCCACCCCGTGGGCCACCATGGCCTGAAGGAGCACCATCGTGCCATAGAGGTTGTTGTCATAGTATTTCAGAGGGTCTGACATGGACTCGCCCACCTGGGAAGAGGCCGCAAAGTGAATCACTCCGTCAATCTTCTCCGCCTGGAACAGCACATCAAGGGCGGTACGGTCCCGAATGTCCAGTTGATAGAAACGGGCCTTGGGGTGGACAGCGGCCTGAAAGCCGGTCTGGAGGTTGTCGGCTGCCACCACGTCCTGGCCGGCGTCGATCAGTTCATAAACTGTGTGAGAGCCGATGTAGCCAGCTCCACCCAATACAAGAATTGCCATTGTAAGCTCCTCCTTTTTATTCCGCAACGATGCAGCCGCCTTGAGAGCGGATACGCAATATATGACATTTACCTTCCCCCAAGACCCTTTCCATACTGATTTTGAAGCCATCTAACAGCTCATTCGGTACAAAGGCCTGGATTGTTCCGCCAAATCCGCCGCCATGGACTCGGATTGCGCCGGCTCCGCCCAGCAGTTGACGGCCAATATTTAAGGCGATGGATACCGCCTGGGCTTGGGGTGCGGCAGGGGACCAGATATTTTGCAGCAGCAGCTCAGATGACAATCCAGACTGGTTCACCAGGGATAAAAAGCGGTCAAAATCGCCCGCTTCCAGTGCCTGCTTCTCCAGAACGGCCCGACGGTCATCCTCGTAAAAGTGCATCGCCCGCAGGACCGCCCGATCGCCGCACTTCTTTCGCAGTTCCGTAACGTTTTGATAAAAATCTCCCTCCGGCACTTGCCGCAGAACCCTTTTATGGAAGTAAGCGGCCACCGCGCCCATTTCTCTGGTAATGCTGGCGTAGTCATCGGTCAGGTCTGCATGGCAGGAACCGGTGTCCACAATGCACAGGGCATGATCGGATCGTGCAAAGTCATAGTCTATCTTTTCCACAATGGGGTTGGACGGGTCGGCAAAATCGATGGCCACAGCTCCCCCCACCGAGGAACCCATCTGGTCCAGCAGGCCGCAAGGCTTTCCGAAATAGATGTTCTCGGCGTGTTGACCGATTTTTGCAATTTCAATGGCACCCAAGGTGTCTGCGCAGCACAGATGATTTAAGATATTCCCCAGCAAGGTTTCATAGGCAGCAGAGGAAGACAGTCCGGAGCCGGACAGCACCGTGGAAGTCACATAGGCGTCAAAGCCAGCCAGTGGATATCCTAACTCCTGGAGCTTTGCGGCCATGCCCCGGATCAGGGCCGTTGTAGTGTTTTTCTCTCCTTCCTGGGGGAGCAGACTATCCAGACCAACCTCAAGAAGGGGATAGCCCTCGGATTGGACCCGAATTACATTCGTCCCATTGGGGGCAGCGCACCCCATCATATCCAGGTCCACACTTCCACACAGCGCATGGCCGTGCTGATGGTCGGTGTGGTTGCCGCCTATCTCGGTGCGGCCTGGGCCGCTGAACAAAGCAGCATCTGCATGGTTGGAAAAACATGATTGAAAAGCCTCTATGCTTTGGAGGGCACGTCTCCTTCCCTGCTCCAAGCCATCCAACCTGTATAATTGGGATAATGCTGTGTCATAGATGCCGGCGGATACATTGTTGTATAAATCCTGACAGGAACTCAATTTGCTCTCACTCCGTTCTTTTATTTAATGGGATCCTCCAGTGTGACTACCAACGTCTCCGCCTCGCTGCCCTCGTCATGAGCCGAAGGTAACCCCTCCAGTGTATATTTGCCCCGTTCAATCCGATGTTCCACATATCGGAAATCGGCTCCCGCCGCACCATTGCTGTCTGCTACTTCCAAGCAGGACAGACGGAAATCTCCCACATTAAAACCGGTGTATTCCTGGGGGCAAGTATCCGGTGAGGCCATACCGCGCTGATGCCGGGTTTCATAGTAGTCCGGAGAAAATCCCCGGTCGGCCTGGGGGAACAGCCCGGCCAGGTGATCCTGGCCGAGCCGGCGCCCATAATACAGGTGCAGCAGACGATTCCATTTGTCTACCTGCATTTGGTAGCTGGTGTGTGCGGTATGGATGGTTATGATCATAGCTTTGCTGTCAAAAAGGATGCTCATTTGCGTCCTCCTACCAAAAGAAAATACAGAAAATTACAGCTTCCCGCCGGAGGTAGCAATGCCCTCCACAAATTGGCGCTGGAAGAACATATAGATCACCAGCATAGGCAGACAGGCCATCAGAGCGGCCGCCATCAGGTTGGGATAATTGGAAGCGTACTGCCCCTGGAGCTTCGCCAGCGCNGCGGACAGCGTGGTNGTGGAAGCGTCCGGACANACCAGCATAGGCCACATCAGNTCCTTGAANGCAAACACAGCGGTAAAGATNCCCAAGGANACCATTGCGCTGCGGGTGTGAGGNGACAGAATCANNAGGAAGCGCTGGAAGCAGTTGCANCCATCNATGGCAGCNGCCTCNTCCATATCCTTGGGCAGTCCCTCGTAGGCCGTCTTGAGGAGGACCGTGCCGAAGGCTGTCACCATACCGGGGAAGACCAGCGCAAACATGGTGTTGAGCATACCCATCTTGGANACCATAACGTACTGNGGAATGATGAAGATCTGTCCNGGCACCATCATCTGCACCAAAACNAGGGAGAACATGAGCTTCTTTCCTACAAATTCCAACCGGCCAAAGGCGAACCCGGCCATGCTTGCGGTAATTACGGCACAGGCCACCCGGAAGAAAATCATCAGCAGCGTGTTCTTATAGAGCACTAGGAAATTGTAACTGTTCCAAACGTCAAGAAAGTTGTCCGGCTTCCAGCTGGAGGGGAAGATCACAAAGGGGTTGATGCTGGTGGACTCTGTAACTGTTTTAAACGCAGTCAGCACCATCCACAGGAAGGGGATGACCATAATNAACGCANCGATGATCAAGATCACATGGATCAGGACGGCTATATTCTTTTCATGCTTTTCCATCCAAACTGCACCTCCTCAATTGTGATAGACCCATTTTTTCTCGCTCTTTTGCAGAATGACGGTCAGCACCATAATGACCACCAGCAGCAGGATTACGATTGCCGAGCCATATCCCTTGTTGCCATAAGTAAATGCATACCGATAGAACAGCGGCACCACAGTCTGTACGCTGCTCATGGCAGGGTTGCTGTCATCCATTACCATATAGATTAGGTCGAACTGCTGGAGNGCNCCGATGATACGNGTCTGGATAATGAAAAACAGGGTAGGGCTGAGCAGAGGGACTGTAATGGTAAAGAACTGCTTGATCCCAGTGGCTCCGTCGATGGAGGATGCTTCATAGTAGTCATGTGGGATCTCCTGGAGNCCGCCAATGAGAAGGACCATGTTGTAACCCAGGATCGACCACACACCGATGACGCCGATGGANATCCAGGCAATATTNGCATCCGAAATCCAAGCGGTCTGCTGCCCAAAGACGTGGTTGAGCAGACCGTACTGCTGGTTATAGAGCCATTTCCACACCATAGCCACAGCGGCCGGAGCGGCGACCATGGGCATGAAAAACACGGTGCGGTAAATCCCGCGTCCCCGCATTTTCCGGTTGAGCAGCACAGCCAGCACCAGAGCAAATNCNANNGATAAGGGCACTTCGATAATGGCATACTTGAATGTGTTGAACAGGCTGCCCCAAAATTCACCGGTCTGCATCACATCCATATAGTTCTTTAGGCCCACAAACTGATTACCCCGGCCAAAGTCGCCGGTTTTGCACAGGCTTTGCCAGATGGTATTGAGGATCGGCCAGAAATTCAGGATCAGCAGTCCCAACATGGTGGGGGCGATGAACAGCCAAGCCCACATGGACTCCGATTTTTGCGNAGGGGACAGTTTTTTCTTCTGCTTCACAGGAACCCCTCCTATTTACATCAACATTTTTACTCTTGAGCAAGCAGTGTGTTCATCTCGCTGGCAATCTGACGGCAGATCTCTTCCATTTTGCTGGTGTCATTCCAGGCGGTCACCAGCAGCTCGCCCATCTTAGTTTCCCAGTTGTTGGTGTACTTGCTGCAGGGACGAGGGATCAGAGTGGCTTCGCTCTCCATCCGCAGGAAGGCGCTGATATCCATGCCGGGGAACGCGCTGGCGTAAGCGTCAGAAGCGCCCTTGTATCCGGCCATTGTAACACCCAGCTCCGACTGCTTGATCTGCATTTCTTCGCTGCACAGCCACTTGATGAGGCTCCAAGCGGCATCGGGATCCTTGGTGTTGGCGGCGGCGGCCCANCCGATACCAGCATAAATGGAGCAGCGCTCGCCCTCGTCAGCCTGACCGTTGCCGTTTACATCCTGATAGGGGAGCAGCGCCCAGCCGTAATTGTCCGAGTTTTCGTTGGAATAGAACGTGTTGATGTTCCAACTGCCGTCTGTGATCATTGCGACAACGCCGGAATTGAACAGAGTCGGATTTCCGGTTTCAGAGATCACGGATTGGGGAGGCATAACATCATCGATTAGCTTGCCCANGTAGCTCATGGCCTCCAGCGTTTTCGGGTCATCCATTCCGGAGGCTTTCTTATCATCGCTGATCACATAACCGCCAAAATCATAGACCAGATTCCACCAGCTGTCCTGATTGTTGATGGTGTTGGCGGAATAACCATATACGCTGCCGCCGCTGGCATCGGTGATGGCCTTCGCCGCAGTGTAGAAGTCATCCCAGGTCCAGTCGTCGGCAGGATACTCCACNTTATACTGGTCAAAGATTGCCTTGTTATACAGAAGCGCAATGGTATCGTGATCCTTAGGAAGCGCGTATTGGCTTCCGTTGTAGCTGTAAAGCTCGACCAGATCGTCATAGTAATTGCTTACATCCACACCGTCGTTTTTGATGTANTCGTCCAGGTTCAGCAGCATATCGTTGGACATATACAGATCCGCGACAGTGGAGTGCATCCAGAACACATCAGGCATCTGGCCGCCAGAGGCACCGGCTTCCAACAGGGTAAAGTATTCGCTCCAGCCCATGGCCTGCACATTCACTTTGATGTTGGACTGCTCTGTCCAAAGGTCGCAGATCTGCTGGATGCCATCCACTTGCTCGCCAGCCCAGATCTTCACTTCCAGCGTACCGGTGGACCCGCTGCCAGGGGTGTTGGACTGGTTGCCGCAGGCCGTCAAAGCCAGGGCCAGCGCCGCAGATAAAACGCCCGCCAAAATTCTTTTNATACGCATGATGTAGATCATCCTCCTTAAAAATAGAACTGCTGTGGTGCGGAACACGGTATGTCTGTCCGGCCGGAAGGACATTACCANATGCTTGGCGGATTCGCCAAAATTTCGAGGCTGGTTTTGTGCATTTGTTATAATGCACAATTTTTCCTCGCAATTTCACAATAATAATATGATTTTAACCANAGATTGTAAATATCGCCATTCGACTTCCGATATATCAATTTCGTACAATACTTTTAAAATCATTGAAATCAAGTCGCACAACGGTATATAATAGCCGGGATGAAAGCGGGAGCGGATACCTCACCGATAAAATGAGGTATCCGCTCCCAACAGGAGGCTATGTCATACTGTCTGTAATAAAATGTCTTTGCCGGTATTCCCGGGGAGCAATCCCATAAATCGTTTTAAATGCACGGGAAAAGTGGAGTTGGTTGGGATAATTCACCATGGCGCCAATCTTGCTGATTGGCAGCTTGCTGGCCTTTAAGAGCTGTGCGGCTTTTGCCATGCGGTAATGAATCAGGAACTGCTGGGGCGATTCTCCCATACTTTCTTTGAAGATCCGACCGAAGTAGCTACGATTCAAGCCGCACACAGCGGCGATCTCTTCCACAGAAATATCCTGCTGGTAATTCTGCTCCAAAAAGGACAGTGCTTCCTTGATGTAAAAATTGCGAAGCCGCTTATCTGTACTGTCATCCCGGTGCGCCGAGGACTGAATCAGTTGGTCCAGGAACAGAAAGCCATGGCCAAGGATTTGGAGCGGATGCGTCCGCACCTGACGGTCACACCTTTGGGAAGGACGCGCTTGTTCGGCCAGGTCCACAATACAGAGCATCTGCTTTTGCAGCAACTCAGCCGCTTCATGGCTGACGGCTTGCCAAATGGGATTCTTAATGCCGATTCCCGCAAGGGTCAGACTTTCCTTTACCCAAAGGCCGTCAAACTCCAGCCAGGTGTACTCCCAGGGATCTGTTTCATCCGCCATGTAGGATGTAACCTGTTTGGGACAAATCAGGAATCCCTGGCCCGCCTGAACGGGATATTGCTGGTCGTTGGCGATCAAAACGCCTTTGCCCTGAATCACATAGTGGAACAAATAGTGGTTGCGCACATAAGGCCCAAAGGAGTACAGCGGCGTACACCGTTCCCACCCAAACTGATACAGGTTCAGGTCTACAAACCGCTCATCTTCAAAGACATGAAATCTTACTTTTCGGGGGTCATTTGACTGTGACATAGGGCACCTCCCAGAGGCTGCAGGTAATGCGCCAGTTTTATTTACCATCTGGTAAATAAAACTATCACAGCTTCTCCACTTTTGTCAAGCAGTCTATTTCAAAAAAGAATCGAGGGTATACCATGCCAAAAATTGTAGACCGGGAAAAGATGCAGAGTAAAATTCTACTTGCCTTTGAGGCGTGCGTCCAGAACAAGCATATTTCTCAAATCACCCTGCGGGATATTGCGGCAAAAGCGAATATGACACATCCAGCGCTGCTGAATTATTTCTCATCCAAAGAAGAAATTTTTTCTGCTTATTGCAGCTACACCAAGCAGTACACAGCCGAACAATGCGTTCACTGGTTTTCCAGCCATGACCTCAGTGCATATCCATCTCAGCTGGCATATATGAACGCATTTTTGCAATATATGGTGGAGGAATATCCCCTTCAAAGCCGTCCACAGGCCGCAATACAAACCTGTATCATGGCGAGATATAACCAGGAGCTCCAAACGGTGATTGCGGAAGAGTTCGCTTTTTGGCGTGAAACATTGGAACGGTGTATAAAAGAAGTCTATGGGGAACGTGTAGGTGAGCAAGAGGCTGAGGCGCTGATTATACTAATTGCAGGACTGTTTTTATGTAATTATAGCGGAGCGCTGACTGGAAAAATCAACCACAATGTTCTTTCGCTGTTTCAAAATCTACTGTCATGATTGGGTTATGGCTGCTGATCCATAGAATCGGCACTAGGGATTTATGCTATGCTTCACTATCGCACACCAGGTCGCGGGGAGTGGTGGCACTGTTGCCCACGGATTTGACGGTGGCGGCATAGTCGGTGCGCTTCACCGGGGATGGGTCTTTCCCGTTGGCAAAGGTGTGGAGGACAGTGCCCATCTTGCCCAGCTTATAGGTCAGGCAGTTCACTGGGCACTGGGCCAACTGTCCGATGGTATAAATGCCAAGGCCGTTCAGCTTCCGTTCGGTGGCCGGGCCGACGTACAGCAGGTCGCGCACCGGCAGGGGGTAGGCTATCTCTTTGTAATTGTCTGCCTCAATGCGGGTGATGGCGTCCGGCTTCTTGTAGTCACTGCCCAGTTTGGCTGTAATTCTAAAGATGTTGTCAAGGGGGAATGTAAGATTTTCGCCGTAATCTCCTGTCCCTGTCAGAAAAGGTTTTAATCTAACAGAAGCATGGGGTGACAGCACTCTATGGGACAATTACTCTATTTTTTAAGCGCAGGAATTTGGCAAACCCATAGGCTTTCCGTGCTGTTGATATATCCTGTGAACTGATATACCGGCTGATAAAATCCTTTCGTATCATAAATATAGTCAAGCTCACATTTCTCGATATGCAGCACATCGCCCTGCTGGAATGGCACATATTGTTCAAAATTGCCGTCCTCCACCTGAGCATAGGCTTCCTTCGGAGAAATAACGTCCTCGGTGGCAACATATTCATTCCAGCTTATCTGATAGGAAAGGTCGATTAGCGTTCCATTTTCATCAAGCTGCATCATAACCGAGCCGCTCTGAAACGCCCTGTCATCTGCGGAACCATTCTGACCTGGCGCAGTTTCCCACCGCAGGGTATTGTTGTTCTGGACGGAAAATACAGCATTATCAGGAAGCAGATCATTTTCTTTCATCCAGGCTTCATAGTGATTTCGATACTGCTCCGCTGTTTCCGCCGTCAGTGTGGCAGCGTTTTCCGCATATGTGGTATAAGTCCATTGTCCGCTGCGGAAGAAAAA
>JAAVHX010000006.1 GCA_014799475.1 Clostridiales bacterium
CGTGAAGATCGCCCCCTCCCCCAAGTGGATGCGGGAGCGGCTGCGCGCCATGGGGGTGCGGCCCATCAACAACATCGTGGACATCACCAACTACGTCATGCTGGAGTACGGCCAGCCCATGCACGCCTTTGACTACCGCTACGTGAACGGCGGCAGGATCATCGTCCGCAGGGCGGAGGAGGGGGAGGCCCTCACAACCCTGGACGGCAAGGAACACCGACTCACCGCCAACCACCTGGTCATCGCCGACGAGGGCCGGGCCGTGGGCCTGGCGGGCATCATGGGCGGATTGAACTCCGAGATCGTGGACGACACCACCGACGTGGTGTTCGAGTCCGCCTGCTTTGACGGCACCTGCATCCGTAAGGGGGCGCTGGCCCTGGGTATGCGCACCGAGGCCTCCGCCAAGTTTGAGAAGGGCCTTGACCCCATGAACACCCTGCCCGCCGTCAACCGGGCCTGCGAGCTGGTGGAGCTGCTGGGGGCCGGCGAGGTGGTGGACGGCTGCATCGACATCCTCAACTTTGTCCCCCATCCCGTGGAGCTGCCCGTGGAGCCGGACAAGATCAACGCCCTGCTGGGCACCGATGTGTCCCGGGAGGAGATGCTCTCCATCCTGAAAAAGCTGGACTTCCTGGTGGAGGAAGACCCCGACGTGGTCACCGTCCCCTCCTGGCGGGGCGACGTGCGCCGCATGGCCGACCTGGCCGAGGAGGTGGCCCGGTTCCACGGCTACAACAACATCCCCAACACCCTCATGCGGGGCCAGACCACCCAGGGGGGCTACTCCCCGGTGCAGAAGCTGGAGAACCGGCTGGGCGGGCTGTGCCGCGCCTGCGGGTACAGCGAGATCATCACCTATTCCTTCATCTCCCCCTCCTACTATGACAAGATTTTGTGGCCGGAGGATGACTTCCGCCGGAACTCCTTCAAGATTTTGAACCCCTTGGGGGAGGACACCTCCATCATGCGCACCACCACCCTGCCCTCCATGCTGGAGATCCTGACCCGCAACTGCAACTACCGCAACAAGTCCGCGTGGCTGTACGAGCTGGGCCGCATCTACCAGCCCGGCGGCGAGGAGGGCCTTGCCAACGAGACCAAGATCCTGACCCTGGGCGCCTACGGGAACGGCATGGACTTCTTCACCATGAAGGGGACAATCGAGGCCATCTTGAGGGACACCCGGGCGGAGGACATCCACTTTGAGCCCTGCGCCGAGGACCACTCCTACCACCCCGGCCGCTGCGCCGAGGTGTGGAGCGGCGACAAGTGCATCGGCGTGTTCGGCCAGATCCACCCCCAGGCGGCCCAGAACTACGGCGTGGACGTGGAGCTGTATTGCGCGGAGCTGAGCTTTGACGTGCTGTTGGTCACCCACGGCGCCGACCAGTCGTACACCCCCCTGCCCAAGTTCCCCGCCGTCACCCGGGACATCGCCGTGGTGTGCGACGAGGCCGTCACCGTGGGCGCGCTGGAAGCGGCCATCCGCAAGGGGGCCCGCGGCCTGCTGAAGGACGCGGCCCTGTTCGACATCTACCGGGGCAAGGGCGTGGCCGAGGGCAAGAAGTCGGTGGCCTTCAACCTGACCCTGCGGGCGGACGACCGCTCCCTCACCGGCGAGGAGGCGGACGCGGACGTGAAGTCCATTTTGGAAACGCTGGAGAAGGACTGCGGCGCGGTGCTGCGGTAAAAACAGGCGATTTGAAAGGGCGGGGCGTTTTTGCCCCGCCCTTCTTGTCCTTGTATGATAAACATGGGCGCTGTGAAACGAATGGCTGAAATGAAAAAGGTGGAGCGGGATAGCAGCCTATCCCGCTCCACTTTATGTTTTGAGCGCCGCGCGATTATTTCGCGGGGATATTCAGAACCTGACCGACCTGGATGAAGTTGGGGTTCTGGATGGTGTCCTTGTTGGCCTCGTAGATCTGACGCCACAGGGAGCCGGAGCCGTACTGCTTCTGAGCGATTTTCCACAGGGAGTCGCCGGCAATGACCACATAGGTGGTGGAGTCGGCAGGCTCGGCGGGAACGGGCTTGACGGGCTCGGGCTCAGGCTGAGCGGGAGTGGGCTCGACAGGAGCGGGCTCGGGCTCAACCTCGGCGTTCAGGACCTTGACGCGGCCGGCGCCGGTGGGATCCTCGTAGTTGAGCAGATAGTTCTCGTAGGCGGCCAGGGGGCTGTTGGCGCTGGCGATGACCGTGTCGGTAAAGGCCCCGACGTAGGCGGCCATGGCCAGATAGTCCTCGGAGGTGCCGTCCAGCACCTTCTCGGCATTACCGAACATATTGAAGCCGTCGCCGCAGTTCAGCAGGGTGTAGTTGGTGCCGGCCATGGTGTAGGTCTTGTCCAGCTCCAGGGGCTCATAGGTGCCGCTCTCCTTGTTGTAGACCTTGACATTGGTCACGCGGTACGCGTCGGGGCCGGACAGCCACACGTTCTTGTCGTCGGTCTGGACGGTGTTGGGCACGGACAGGTCGATCTCATAGGTCAGGCCGGCCACCTGCAGGAAGCCGCCGTTCTCCATGGAGTTGTCCGCGGAGACAAAGCGGGCGCCGAACTCCAGGGCGTCCAGCACGGCCTGACCGTCCACCTTGACCACGCACAGGACGTTGCCGAAGGTGTTGATGGTCTTGCAGGTCTGATAGCTCCACGCGCCGGCGGCCGCGTTGGCGCGGATGCCGCCGCCGTTCATGATGGCCAGGTCGCAGTCCAGGCCGGCCACCTCGTTGGAGTACCAGTAGTAAGCGTCGGCGTTCAGGTCGCCCAGGTTGGTCTCAGCCATACGCACGGCGCGGTCGCTGGTGTTGGGGAAGTTGACGGTGAAGTCGATCTCGCTGGTGGCGACCTGCTTGCCCAGCAGCTCGTTCACCTCGGAGATCCACGCGTCCTCGATGGCCTTGACGTCGGCGTCGGGGGTGACGTCGGCCAAGTCGTCAGAGGAGAGCAGCTGCGTGGTGATGGCGCCGTCGGCGGAAATGGTCATCTGGCCGAGGGCGCCCAGATAGGAGCCGGTCTGGGTCAGGACGACGGTGTTGCCGGCCTGATCCTTGACCTCCTTCATGGGGACGGTGCTGTGGGAGTGGCCGTCGATGAAGGCGTCCAGGCCGGTGGTGTTCGCGATGACCTCCTCGGAGGTCCAGGGCTGGGAGGAGGGGTCGATGCCCAGGTGGCCCAGGGCGATCACGACGTCGGCTTCCTCAGAGGCGGCGTCGATGGCGGCCTGCACGGCGGCGTACAGGGCGGCGCCGTCATTGCCGCCGGCGATGCCGTAGATGTAGTTGCCGTTCCCATCCTGGAAGTAGGCAGGGGTGGACTTGGTGAAGGACTCGGGGGTGGTGATGCCGATGAAGGCAATCTTGGTGCCGGCTACCTCAAAGACCTTGTAGCTGTCCAGCACGCTGTCACCGACCTTGCCGTCCTTCTCATGGTAGAAGTTGCAGGAGACATAGGGGAACTCGGCCCAGTCAATGGCGTTCATGCAGCCCTGCATCCCATAGTCGAACTCGTGGTTGCCCAGGGTGGCCAGGTCATAGCCGGCGGCGTTCATCAGCTTGATGATGGTGGCGCCGCTGTCCATGCCGCCGAATGCGGTGCCCTGGATGTGGTCGCCCGCGTCGACCAGGAGGACGTTGTCCAGCGTGTCCCGGTAAGCGGACACCAGGGAGTAGGTCAGATCCTTGTCGAGGTAGGTGTGGACGTCGTTGGTGTACAGCACCACGATGTCGCCGCCCTCCGCCTCCTCTGACGCGGGAGCCGCCATAGCCGGGACAGCCATGGCGATGACCATGACCAGCGACAGCAGCAGCGAGAGGAGCTTCTTGCTTGCTTTCATTTGAATTCCACCTTTCTGCTTTTCTTCTGTTGTTCACAAAGATCGTGACAAGTCCAGCATAGCATTTTTTGCCTGGACTTTCAAGGTGGAAGCACGAAAAATCCATGCGGATTTGCGGGCAATATTTCAGCTGCGGAGTGTGGGGCGGCACTGGAGGCTTGACGGCTTGTTTTCAATCCGATATAATGATACCGAACATTTGAACGAAAGGGGGCGGAGCTCGAACATGGATCCAAGGAAAACCGCCGCGGAATGGCTGCGCGGCACCGTGTTCAAGGAGGAGGCCATCCGGCCCTGGGCCCCCAAGCCCGCCGAACGCGTCCCGCAGGTGATCCGCGCCGCCCGCTCCCTGGGGAATGGGACTTATCAGAGCTGGCAGTCCCGGGAAACTGTTTTTATGAAGCAGGGGAAGCTGCTGGCGGGTTATGAGGACGATTACGAATATGGCGGCAGCGTGCAATGCTACTACCCCACCTACCAGTCCCTGACGGACCGGCAGCTGCGGGGCTACTTCTCCTGGCGGACAAAGCTGCGCCGGGGCGATGTCCACGAAGCCCCCCTGTCCTTCGCGTTCCTCTATATCTACGAGCAGATCAACCAGATCGGCGCCGTGGACGCCATGGACGGTTTCCGCAAGCTGGAGGCGTTCCGGGATGCCTACGGTCAGATCGACAGCCGTATCCTCTCATATTTGAACCGTTGGATCTCGGATTATGTGGTCTATTACGGGCTGGACCGGGAGCTTCTGTCCGGCACGCCCCAGGTGATCCGGGAGCGGAGCATCGCTGTGCTGGAACATATTCAGGAGCGGGACGCCGCCGAGATCATGGACGCGGTGAAGGGGCTTTCCGGCTGGCTGGAGCGCTCCAAATTCTATGGGTCATACCGGGACGACATGGACACGGTGATCGTCCGGGTGCTGCGGCGGGTGGCGGCTCACTATGCCGCCCGGTGCAAAAAGACCATGGCGGAACAATATTTTGGCGGCTACAGCCAGTGCCAGGTGAGCCTGTTTGACACCGCCGTCTTTTGCGATCCGTTGAAGCGGCGGAGCTATGAATACGCCTTGGATGAGCGGTGGGTCTACTCCTGCAAAAACGGCCTCTGGTTCGTCCAGAAGCGCGTGGCCTCTCCCGGCTCCGGCGGGAAGCTGGACGACCTGCTGAAAACCATCGATTCCGCCATGCGCCAGGAATTCGACTACCGCCACCCGGTCAAATCCAAAACGGAGACCAAGTGGCTCCTCCGGCTCATCCAGGAGGAGGTCCAGGGGCTTTTGGCGGAGAAAAAGGCCGCTGAGGAGAGGAAGATCACCATCGACTACGGGCGGCTCTCCCAGATCCGCCGGGACGCCGCCGTGACCCGGGAGAAGCTCATCGTGGACGAAGAGATGGACCTCCCCGAGGAGCCCGCCCCGCAGGAACAGGAGCCGGTGCAGTTCACCCTGGAGGGGCTGGCACAGGAGCAGCGTTCTATGCTCCCGCCGGCCCAGGTGGAAGCCGCCCCGGCCGCGCCCTCTGCCGCTCAGGGCGGCGATACTCCCCTGAGCCCCCCGGAATACCGCCTGCTGCAATGCCTGCTGTACGGCGGGGACACCGGCTGGGTGCAGGTTGAGGGCCATCTGCTGTCTGTCCTGGTGGATGGCATCAACGAAAAGCTGTACGATACCTTCCTGGACACCGTGATCGACGACGGCCCCCAGTTGATCGAAGATTATATTGACGAGTTGAAAGAGATGGTACACCCATGAAAATACCCAGACGAATCGCCCAAACCCTGATGAACTCCCTGAAAGGGGGCGTGGTGCCCCGTGTTGGCCTGCCCTATGTCACCGTGGGGAGGAAGGCCGAGATCGACGCCCTCCTCCACGACGTGGACATTATCGCCGACGGCGGCGCGTCCTTCCGTTTCATCGTGGGCAAGTACGGCAGCGGCAAGAGCTTTTTGCTCCAGACAATCCGAAACTATGTGATGGCGAAGGATTTCGTGGTGGTGGACGCCGACCTCTCCCCGGAGCGGCGGCTCCAGGGCACCCGGGGCCAGGGGCTGGCCACCTACAAGGAGCTCATCCGCAATATGTCCACCAAGACGAAGCCGGAGGGGGGCGCGCTGTCCCTGATCCTGGACCGCTGGATCAGCGGGGTGCAGCAGGAGGTGGTGGCCTCCTCCGGGCTGGGCGTCACCGACCCGGGGTTGGCCCCGCTGGTGGAAAAGCGGATTTCCGCCGTCATCGGCTCGCTGAACGAAATGGTCCACGGCTTTGACTTCGCCCGGCTGCTGACGCTCTACTACCGGACCCACCTCTCCGGGGATGACGAGACGAAAGCCAAGGTGCTGAAATGGTTCCGGGGGGAGTACGCCACCAAGACCGAGGCCCGGCAGGAGCTGGGGGTGAATATCGTCATCACTGACGACGACTGGTACGAGTACCTCAAGCTGTTCGCCTGTTTCCTGAAGCAGGCGAACTACGCCGGGATGCTCATCCTCATCGACGAGCTGGTGAACATCTACAAGATCCCCAACGCCATCACCAGGCAGTATAACTACGAGAAGATCCTCACCATGTACAACGACACCATGCAGGGCAAGGCCCAGCACCTGGGCATCATCCTGTGCGGCACGCCCCAGTGCATGGAGGATCCCCGCCGTGGCGTTTACAGCTACGAGGCCCTGCGCTCCCGGCTGGCTGAGGGCCGCTTTTCCGGCACCCACAAGGATCTGCTGTCCCCGGTGATCCGGCTCCAGCCCCTCACCCCGGAGGAGATGCTCATCCTGGTGGAAAAGCTGGCGGACATCCACGCGGGGCTGTACGAATATACCCAAATCGTCACCCAGCAGGACATGGCGGACTTCATCGAGATCGAGTTCGGCCGCATCGGCGCGGACGCCCACATCACCCCCCGGGAGGTCATCCGGGACTTCATTGAGGTACTGGATATCGTCTACCAGAACCCGGACGTGAAGGTGCGGGAACTGCTGGGCAGCGGGGAGTTTACGTATGCTCAAAACGCGGTGCAGGAGGCGGCCACACAGGAGGAGTTTGCGGAGTTTGAGCTGTAGGCGGATTGACACAGGAGGATAAATTGGGATAAGGAGGTCACTTCACCATGGAATTTTTGAAGCATTTTCAGCGTCAGAAGATTGGCGTTCATCCCCATCAAATCATCTTTGAGAAAGAGAACGTCGAAAACACTTATATCACCTGGGAGGACAGGATGAAGCCCCGCATCAAGCTGGATGACGGTATCACCACGGAAGAGTACCAAACCCTGGCCGCTCGCTGGGAAGAAATGCTGTCCTTGGCCGAGACGATTATCTGGCAGAACTACCTGAACCCTAAAAGCGATGGCCTCATGTCTGAGGTGGATTCTTTCCCAGATATCCGATACCTTACTGGAAATTATTATGTGGGCGATGTTTCCTATGGCTATATTTATCGGGACAAAAAGCACCGGGCCTACCACATCAAAGAGGGGCGTCTGCGGCATAAGCACCACAACGGCAAGGAGTGGATATCGGAATGGCTCCCTATGGACAGCCCGGAAATTACTCGGTATTACCAGATTCTTCTGAGTCTCCGCCTTACCGGCGACGAGGGTGGCAAAGAGGACGACTACATGGGCTTGGATCTGGAGGCCGAATTTGAGAGGCTGAACGATCCCCTGGAATTTGGGATACTTTCCCATGATGTGATTTAATTCAACTCGGCATAAACTTTCAATTTGTCAAGAGATTCTAAAAGGAGCGCCCCATGAGCATTTTTGACCGTTACGCCCCCTTTGTGCAGGAGTACATCTACCGCAACGGCTGGGAAAGCCTGCGGGCCATCCAGGTGGCCGCCGCCAACGCCATCTTCAACACCGACGACCACGTATTGCTGACGGCGTCCACCGCCTCCGGCAAGACCGAGGCCGCCTTTTTCCCCATCATCACCCTGTTCTCCGAGAACCCGCCGTCCTCCGTGGGCTGCATCTATGTGGGCCCGCTGAAGGCCCTCATCAACGACCAGTTCGCCCGCCTCAACGACCTGTGCGAGGAGGCGGACATCCCCGTCTGGCACTGGCACGGCGACGTGGCCCAGAGCCACAAGGCCAAGCTGATGAAGCACCCCTCCGGCATCCTCCAGATTACCCCAGAATCGCTGGAGGCCATGCTGCTGCACAAGCACGCCGCCGTCCCCACCCTGTTCGGCGACCTGCGCTTCGTGGTCATCGACGAGGTGCACTCTCTCCTCCGGGGCGACCGGGGCGGGCAGACCCTGTGTCTCATTGAGCGGCTGTCCCGGCTGGCGGGGGTGGAGCCCCGGCGCGTCGGCCTGTCCGCCACCATGGGCGAGCCGGAAAAGACAGGGGAATTCCTGGCCCTGGGCACGGGGCGGGGTACCGTCATCCCCAAAATCGAGGCCAAGGGGGTCAAATGGCGGCTGAGCATGGAGCACTTTTTCGTGAAGGACGTCCAGGCCGGGGAGGATCGGACGGACATCGACGCCCTGCCCGCACTGGACGAAAAGACGGATACGGCCCCCGCCAATGCCGACCCCGGCCTGGGCTATATCTTTGAGCACACCCGGGGTAAAAAGTGCCTGGTCTTTGTCAACTCCCGGGAGGAGTGCGAGACGGTCACCACCACCCTGCGGCAGTACTGCGAGCGGGCCCATGAGCCCGACCGATTCCTCATCCACCACGGCAACCTGTCCGCCTCCTACCGGGAGACGGCGGAGGAGGTGATGAAGGACGAGTCCCAGCGGATGACCACCGTCACCACCGCCACCCTGGAGCTGGGCATCGACATCGGACGGCTGGAGCGGGCTTTCCAGATCAACGCGCCCTGGACGGTGTCCTCCTTCCTCCAGCGCATGGGCCGCACCGGGCGGCGGGAGCTGCCGCCGGAGATGTGGTTCGTCATGCGGGAGGACGAGCAGGAGCCCCGGACCACCCTGCCCGCCACCATCCCCTGGGAGCTGATCCAGGGCATCGCGCTGGTGCAGCTCTATCTGGAGGAGCGCTGGGTGGAGCCGCCCCGGTTGGACCGCCTGCCCTACAGCCTGCTGTACCACCAGACCATGTCCACCCTGGCCTCCTGTGGGGAGCTGTCCCCCCGTGCGCTGGCGGACCGGGTGCTGAATCTGCGCTATTTCCACCGGGTGACCCAGGAGGATTACAAGGTCCTGCTGCGCCACCTCATCCAGACCGACCACATCCAGCGCACCGAGCAGGGCGGGCTCATCGTGGGCCTGGCGGGGGAGCGGGTGGTGAACTCCTACCGATTCTACGGCGTGTTCCAGGAAAACGAGGAGTATACCGTCCGCAGCGAGGCCCAGGAGCTGGGCACGGTGGTGCTGCCGCCCCCGGTGGGGGAGAAGCTGGCCATCGCGGGCCACGTCTGGACCGTGCTGGAGGTCGACCACAAGCGGCATCTGGTGTACTGCGAGCAGGTGAAGGGCACCGTCCCGGCCTACTTTGGGCTGGTGGCCGGCGACCTGCACACCAAAATTTTGCAGCGGATGCGGCAGGTGCTCCGGGAGGACAGGCAGTATCCTTATCTCATGAAAAACGCGGTGGCCCGGCTGGAAAACGCCCGGTTCACCGCCAGCCGCTCCGGCACCACCGAGACCCCCCTGCTCAACCTGGGGGGCAATATGTGGTGCCTGCTGCCCTGGGTGGGGACCTACCCGTTCCTCGCCATGGAGCGGTTTTTGAAAATCAAGTGTGCCGACCGCCTGGGGCTGAAGAATTTCGACTCCGCCCGGCCCTACTATATGCAGTTCACCATGAAGGCGGACGAGGAGACCTTTTTCCAGGTGGTGTCCGAGGAGATCCGCAAGCCCATCGACCCGCTGGAGCTGGTCTACGACAAGGAGCTGCCCCTGTTCGACAAGTACGACGAGTATCTCCCGGAGGAGCTGGTGAAGAAGGGCTTCGCCTACGGCGTGCTGGATCTGGACGGGCTGCGGGAGACGGTTTTGAGCTGGGGCGCGGGGGCTCAGAGTCAAAGCGATTGACGTTTGAAATGACCTGTGATATGATGGACAAAAAAGGAGATGACGGTTATGGCCCTTATCAAATGCTTTGACTGCGGCAAGGAGATTTCCGACCGGGCGGGGACCTGCCCGTTTTGCGGCTGCCCCATCAGCGAGTTGCTGAAATCAGGCGAAACGGTAAAGATAAAGCCGTTACCCGTAGTCTGGGCAGAACGGACATTCGGGTGGACGATCGGGGATGCTCCAATAGGCCCAGGGGATCAAAAGGTGTCCATATCGTCCAATGGCAAGGTCATTTGGGAGGGGCGCGCCGGCGACGTGGCGGAGCTCTCTTTTGTGCAGCCCACCAGCATAGACATCCAATACCATATGAACTTTTGGCGCCTTGGCGCCAAGTGTTCCGGCGTCATTGATCCCGCGCGGTGCAAAACGTATATTATATTTGCGCTGAATGGAGTATTGACAATAAAGCTGGAGCTGCGGCCCGTTGACACGTTAGACGGCTGATTTTTGAGTTCAATCACAATGCCCCCGCCTTGACCGGCGGGGGCATTGTGATTTTGGTTGTCCCGCTTGCGCGCCGGCTCCATAGGGCAGAACGCGCCGCCGCGTCCTGTTTTGCTTGACATTCCGTGTCCCATCCCGGATAATGGGAGCAGACAAGGCCGAGCGATACGCGGAAGAAAGGGGTGCTGTTTTCAGATATGATCACGGAACAAGACAGTGTATTTGCCTTGGAAACGGAGCAGACTTCCTACCTGTTCCGGGTAACGGACACAGGGCACCTGGAGCATCTGTATTACGGGCGGAGGATCCGATTCTGGGACGCTTCGGCGCTCACGGAAAAGCATTCCTTCGCGCCGGGAAACGGGATCTATTACGACGATACCCACAAAAACTTCAGCCTGGAGGACGCCTGCCTGGAGCTGTCCTCCTGCGGGAAGGGGGACCTCCGGGAGCCCTTCCTGGAGGTGGTCTACCCGGACGGCAGCTTTACCTCCGATTTTGTGTTTGATTCTTACGAGATCAGCGACACAAAGCCGGAATTTGCCTCGCTGCCCGGCTCCTACAGCGAGGACGGCAGGGTGGAGCACCTCTGCGTCCGATTGAAGGAAAAGGCCAAAGACGCGGAGCTTGAGCTGCACTACTATGTGTATCCGGAGTGCGACGTGATTGGGAGAAGCGCAAAGCTCATCAACACCGGGGAGGCCGGGATCACGGTCAAGCGCCTGATGAGCGCCCAGCTGGACTTGCCCGACTGCGGCTATGTGTTCACGACGTTCACCGGCGGCTGGGCCCGGGAGATGAAGCGGACGGACACCCAGGTGTGGGCGGGAAAGCACGTGAATTCCTCCTACGCGGGGGTCTCCTCCAGCCGGGCCAATCCCTTTGTGATGCTCTCCGGGGAACACACCACCGAGGACGCGGGGGACTGCTTCGGGGTCAATCTGATCACAGCGGGAACCACTATGAGGCGGCGGAGGTCAGCCCATGGGGCAAGACCCGGCTGGTGACCGGGATCAACCCCCAGTCCTTTTCCTGGAACCTGGCCCCTGGGGAGGCATTTGAGTCGCCGGAGGCGGTGATGACCTTTTCCCACGAGGGCTTCAACGCCATGAGCCGCCATATGCACGCCTTTGTCCGGGAGCACATCGTGCGGGGAGAGTGGAAACGGAAGCCCCGCCCCGTTCTCCTGAACAGCTGGGAGGCGGCCTATTTCAGCATCGACGAGAAAAAGCTGCTCAGCCTCGCCAAAGCGGGGAAGGGGGTCGGCGTGGAGCTTTTCGTCATGGACGACGGGTGGTTCGGCAATCGGACGGACGACACCCGTTCCCTGGGGGACTGGGCGCCAAACCCGAAGAAGCTGCCCAACGGATTGAAGGGCCTGTGCGACAAAGTGAAGGCCCTGGGGCTGGACTTCGGCATCTGGGTGGAGCCGGAGATGGTCAATGTAAACAGCGAGCTGTATCGCGCCCACCCGGAATTGGCCATAGATATTCCGGGCCGGGGGCACTCGGAGGGCCGCAATCAGCGTATTCTGGATCTGAGCGATCCCGCGGTGCAGGACTACATCATCGAGGCCATGACCGGGGTATTCTCCTGCGCTGACATCTCCTACGTGAAGTGGGACATGAACCGCGTCTTTTCCGATGTATACTCCAAAAGCCTGGGACCGGAGGGGCAGGGGGAGGTCTTTCACCGCTATGTCTGCGGGCTGTACCGCTGCATGAAAACGCTGACGGAGCGGTTCCCCAAGATCCTGTTTGAGGGGTGCAGCTCGGGCGGAAACCGGTTCGACCTGGGCATTCTCTGCTATTTCCCCCAGATTTGGGCCAGTGACAACACGGACGCTCTGTGCCGGGTGGAGATCCAGAACGGCTACAGCTACGGCTACCCCATGTCCACCCTCAGTGCCCATATCTCCTCCTGCCCCAACCACCAGACGCTGCGCAATACGCCGCTGGAGACGCGCTTCCACGTGGCGGCCTTTGGCGTGTGCGGGTATGAGTGCAACCTCTGCGACATGAGCCGGGAGCAGCTTGCCGCCGTCAAAGAGCAGATCGCGCTGTACAAAAAGTGGCGGGAGGTCCTCCAATTTGGGGAGTTCTACCGGGGGCGGAGCTTTGGCAGCGGGGGCGGCAGCCACAGCGCCATCGGCGTCACCGGCGCCCAGAACGTCATGGAGTGGACCTGCGTCTCCCCGGACCGGAAAAAGGCGGTGGGGATGCTGTTCCAAAAGCTGGCGGTGCCCAACGATTTTTATGCCTGCTACCGGGCGAAGGGGTTGGACGAGGAGGCGCTGTATCACTTCTACAACCGGCCTCTGAAATATGACATTAGGGAATTCGGCGGGCTGGTCAATATGATCTCCCCCGTCCACATCAAACAGGACTCCCTGATGGAGTCTGTGGCCGCCAAACTGGTCAAGTTGGGCGGCGAGACGGAGGACTGCTTGGTTTACGGCGACGAGCTGATGTACCACGGGGTGAAGCTGAAGCAGGCCTTCGGCTCCGTGGGCTTCGGCAAAGACACCAGGGTCTACCAGGACTTTGGCTCACGGCTTTATTTCATGGAGAAGGTGTGAAACATATGGAAAACGACAAAATCACCAAGAAAAACCTGATCTGCTATCCCATCGGGACCATTGGGCGGGACGCATTGTACGCCCTCATCAACAGCTACCTGCTGACCTTTGTGCTGTTCACCCACACGCTGGATGCGGCCCAACTGGCCGCCATCACCGGCATCATGATCGCGGCCCGGGTGTTCGACGCGCTGAACGACCCCATCATGGGCAACATCATCGAGCGCACCCGCTCGAAATACGGCAAATTCAAGCCCTGGCTGGTGGCGGGGGCGCTGTCCACCTCGGTGGTCATCTATCTGATGTTCAATATCCAGCTCCAGGGCTGGAACTTCGTCTGGTTCTTCGGCGTGATGTATTTTGCCTTCAGCATCACCTATACCATGAACGACATCTCCTACTGGGGCATGATCCCCGCGCTGGGCTCGGACGCCGACACCCGCAACCAGTTCACCTCCCGGGCCACGCTGTGCGCCGGCATCGGCGGCACGCTGGCGGCTATGCTGATCCCCATGCTCACCACGGGGGCGGGGGCTATCGGCGGCAGCACCACCACCGCCTACGGCTGGGTGGCCGTGGGCATCGCCGTCGCGGCGCCGCTGTTCCTGCTGTTCACTGTGTTCGGCGTCAGGGAGCACCGGGAGGCCGCCCCCGCAAACCGTCCTAAAGAGAAATTCTCCCTGATCCAGGTGTTCAAGACCATCGCCCGCAATGACCAGCTGGTCTGGGTGGCGGTGATCTTCCTCATCCAGCAGGTGGGCAACGGCCTGGTGATCGGCGGCCTGGGCTCCACCTACATCTACTTCACCTTCGGCTACAGCGGCGGGCTGTACTCCCTGTTCAACACGGTGGGCATGATGGCCACGGCGTTTTTGATGATCTTCTACCCCGCCATTTCCCGGAAGCTCTCCCGGAAGAAGCTCATGGGGTATATGGTGGTGCTTTCCACCGCCGGATACGCCCTGATGTTGGCCTCCGCCGCCATTCCGGGCACGGGGATGGTCCGGTTCGGCCTGCTGACCGGGGGCTATATGTGCGCCAATTTCGGGTATTACAGCTTCTACCTCATCATGATGATCTCCATCATGAACACGGTGGAATACAATGAGCTTAAATTCGGCCAGCGGGACGAGGGCATCATCACCTCCCTGCGGCCCTTCATCACCAAGATGAGCTCCGCCATCATCGTGGCGGCCACCTCCGCCACCTACCTCATCTTCGGCGTCACCGGCTACACCAACCAGATCTCCGACCTGGAGCAGCGGTGCGCCCAGGGTCTGCTCTCCGAGGAGGAGAAGCTGTCCGCCATCGAGCAGGTGCTGTTCGGGGGCGGCGGCGTGTCCGGGGGGCAGAGCATGGGCCTGCTGGTCACCATGACCGTGCTGCCCTGGGTCCTGATGCTGATCTCCTACTTCCTCTACAAGAAAAAGTACAAGCTGGACGAGGCGGAGTACGACAGGATCTGCCGGGAACTGGGTAAAAAATAAACGCCCGCATAGCGGGCAGGGGGAGCAGCCATATGGAGCGGAAAAACCTGACCTATGACAGCCGGATCAAGGATCTGTATCGGAACCCCGTGGGGCATGACGCGCTGGCGCGGGTGCTGCTCCAGCTGGGTCTGCCGGAAGCGGCGGTGACCAACCCGGCGGTGGCCAACCTGAAGCTGCGCACGGTGGCGGGGCTGGCGAAGAAAAAGCTGGGGACGGACTTCTTCGACGCGCTGCTCCACCTGGTCAATTTAGAGAAGGATGAGCCATGTGCCGCCACCGGGGAGACCGCCCCCAAGTGGTGGAAGGAGGCGGTGTTCTATCAAATCTACCCCCGGAGCTTCTGCGACAGCAACGGGGACGGCATTGGCGACCTGCCCGGCATCCTCAGCAAGCTGGACTATTTGAAGGAGTTGGGGGTGGACGCGCTGTGGCTGTCCCCCATCTACGACTCCCCCAACGACGACAACGGCTACGACATCCGGGACTACGACAAGATCATGGCGGAATTCGGCACCATGGAGGATTTTGAGCGCCTTTTGGACGGGGTGCACGCCCGGGGGATGCGCCTCATCATGGATCTGGTGGTCAACCACACCTCCGACGAGCACGCCTGGTATCGGCAGGCGCTGGCGGACGAGCATTCCCCCTACCGGGCGTACTACTTCTTCCGGAAGGATGACGGCAGCCACACCCCGCCCAACAACTGGACCTCCTTCTTCTCCGGACCCGCGTGGAACTATGTGGAGGAATCCGACAGCTGGGCGCTGCACCTGTTCTCCAAGAAGCAAATGGACCTGAACTGGGATAACCCGGACGTCCGCCGGGACGTGATCGCCATGGTGAACCGCTGGCTGGACCGGGGAGTGGACGGCTTCCGCATGGATGTCATCAACTACATCTCCAAGGAGGACGGGCTTCCCCAGGGCAACGAGACCATCGGAGCGCTGATGGGCTTTCCGGGCATCGAGCGCTACTATTACGGCCCCCATCTCCATGAATATCTCCGGGAGATCCGGGAACAAGCATTCGAGCCCCACGGCGCGTTCTCCGTGGGGGAGACCCCCGGCCTGGGGATGAAGATGGCCCAGCTGGTGACAGGGGAGGAGCGGCGTGAACTGGACATGATCTTCTCCTTCGACCACCTGGAGACGCCGGGGCACACCCGGTTTGATGACTACGAATACGATCTGAACTATTTCCGGGACTATATGATCGACTGGATGGAGCACTACGGGAACAACTGCTGGATGTCCCTGTTTTATAACAACCACGACAACCCGCGGATGATCAGCAAGATCACCGGGGACATCTCGCGGCACACGGCGCTGTCCAAGCTGCTGGCCGTCATGCAGATGACCTTGAAGGGGACCCCCTTTGTGTTCCAGGGGGATGAGATGGGCCTGGCCAACTATCCCTTCACCTCCATGGAGCAGATCACCGATGTGGAGGCCAAGGGCTACTACGCCGAGCATATTGAAAAGGAGCCCGAGGACAAGGTATTTGCCACCATCCTGGCGGGGACGCGGGAGCACGCCCGAGTTCTCCTGCCCTGGAATGAGAAGCTGCCGCCCTGGCACAGGGGCCTGCGCCAGCAGCCCAAGGGGTCGGTTGAGGAGGCGTACCGGGAGCTGATCCGCCTGCGCCACGGGGCAAAGGCCCTGGTCTATGGGACGTTCTGTGTCCGCGGCAGGAAGAAGGACCGTTTCGTCTACGAGCGGGAGCTGGACGGGGAGCGCTATCTGGTGGACTGCAACCTGGGCGCCGCCCCCCGCAAGGCGTTTCCTCTGGAGGGCCGGTGGGAGCTAGTCTACGCTTCCGAGCCCCAGGACGGGGATCAAAAAAAGATGCGGGGCTATGAGGCCCGCATCTGGAAGAAGGCGGCTTCCCGCTGATCTATGGCGCGCCCTGCCGCCAATGCCAGCGGAACCCTTCTGTCAGTACAGCGCCTGGAATGTGGTTTCGGTTCCGGAAACCGGCAGCTCCTCTGTCTGTATCTCCGTAATGTCAAAGCGCCGGACCGCTCGCATGGCCCGAAGGAACTCGTCGATACAGCGGGCCTCGCCCTCGATCTCAATGATGACGGTCCCGTCATTTTCGTTCCGGGCCCAGCCCACCAAATCCAGCTGGCCCGCCAGCATCGCGGCCTCGTAGCGGAAGCCGACGCCTTGGACAGTACCGGAAAAGTGATACCGCCTTCGGACCGGCGGCGTACGGGGGCCGTCCGGGACGTGGACAACAGGCGGCTGGTTTTCCGCGCAGAACCTTTTCAGCCATTGAAACAACATCATCTCTCAGCCGCTCCTTTATTTCCATCATCTACGCACTATGATACCCCAATCTCCCGGCGTATGCAACGGCCAACTGAACGATGATCAGCATTTTAAAGGGGCGAACGAAAACCAGCGCCAGTGGAACGCACAAAATTGCGCGCGAAAGAAGCCGGGGCTCAGCGCCCCGGCTTTTCTCGTTGTCTCACGGTTTCCTCCCCACCATGATGGCCACCTCCTGGCGGGTGGCGTAGCTCTGGGGACGCTTGCCGTCGGTGACGCCCGCCGCCACGGCGGCGGCCAGCTCATCCTCCGCCCAGGCGGACGGGGGCAGCGCCGCCCGTTCCGCCTCGATCTTGGCGTACTCCTCCCGCACGATTTTGCGCACCTGTTCCTCGGTCATGTCGTCGTCCTCCTTCTCGTTGTCGGTGGGCGCCAGCGACCAGTCAGGCCGCCCGTAGCCCTTGATGGTGGAATAGTTCAGCGGATACTTGCAGGAGCGCACCGCGCTGGGGTTCCCGGCGTTGCCCTCCTCTGTGTAAACATAGCCGCCCTTTACCTCGGTCACAATGCCGGTGTGCCAGGTGCTCTTGGCGTCGCCGAAGAAGATCTGATCCCCCGGCTGGGGGCTGGTGAAGAACCGCCCCTTGGCCCTGTAATAGCTCAGGGAGTACCCTGTTCCGGCTCCCAGAGACTTGTCCGGCTGGCACAGCAGCTTCTGGGCCAGCTCCCGCCCAAAGGTCTGTACAAAGCACCAGTCCACGAACACGTCGCACCAGTCGAAGCCGTTTTTGCGCCCGTTGTAGAAGTCCCCCAGGGCGTCCAGGTCCCGGGCGAATTTGTTGTACTTCCCCCCGGCGTTGGCCTGGGGGTCGTCCAGCTGGGCGTTGCTCTTCTTGCCCAGATACCCGTTCTGGGCCTGGGCGGTGGCGATGAGCCGGGCAGCCGGTAGGCTACTTTCCCGGGCAGCCGCCAGGCTGCCTCCCGGAGCGGTCACATTTCCACCTCAGGCAGGCCCGCCACGCTGGTGAGCAGGGACAGCACCCCGGCCAGCACCGTCGCGGACGCCACCACGGGCCAGTCCACGGCGGACAGCACCGCCGACGCGCCGATGGTGGCGATGGCGGTCTGTGCCATGGTCTTGACGGCCCGGATGACCGCCGCCCGTAGCCACTTCTTCATGTATTCGTTGCTTTTCATTGGTAAATCTCCTTTCTTTACAGTCCGATCCTGGCCAGCAGGAACGCGATGACAGCGGCGCATACCGCCCAAACCGCCCGCTCCACCAGCCCCTCCCAGCGCCTGGCGGGCTTGGCCTGCTGGGCCTCCTGCCACGCCACCACCTTATCAAGCTTTTCGTCCATCGCGGTGATTTTGGCGTCCAGCCTGGCGTTCCTCTCGATGTGAGACTCCCGCTCCTCATAGTACGTCTTGCGGAACGCCTCCTCCCGCTTCTGGCCGCGCTCCAGGGCCTCGATGCGGTGCAGGTAGGGGCAGGCGCCGTCATTGCAGCTTTCCGGCATAACATCAGCTCCTTCGCCCTCCCCCGTCACGCGGCCTGTTGTTTCCCGTTTTTGGGAAACTTTTTGTGAGGACAGCCTACCGCCGGCATAAAGCGGCCACGGGCAGCCTTCGGCTGCCCGTGGCGCTTCAACTCAAAACATATTTCACACATTTACATTCCCGCTCCGCCTTGGTATAATGGGATAAAAGGCCCGCCTTGCGGGAGGCCATGGGGCTCACACCGTTGGAGTACCGCCGGAAATGGCGGGATATTGAGAATTGAGGGCAGAAATCAGATAGCTTTCCGGCGGACCTTATACTAAAATGATAGCCAAGGGGCGAATCTGATATTGCTTTGCGGAGGTATGCGGCATGGAGGTCAAAATCGTATTTTTTGACATCGACGGAACGCTGGTCGATATGGACAGGAAAGAAATTTCCGAAAAAACGCTGGAGGCATTGCGGCGGCTCAAGGAGAGGAATGTGATCCTCTGTATGGCCACGGGCCGAGGGCCCTTGACCCTGCCCCATTTTGACGGCGTGGAATTTGACGCGTTCCTCACCTTTAACGGCTCCTACTGTTATGACCGGGAGCAGACGATTTTCAGCACCCCCCTCCCGGCAGAAGATGTCAAAACCATTCTGCAAAATGCCGCGTCCATCCACAGACCCGTTTCCATTGCCACAAAGGACAAAATGGTCGCCAACGGGAAGGATAAGGATTTGATCGAATACTACTCCTTCGCCAAGTGTGAGGTGAAGGTGTCAGACGAGTTTGCGGAGACGGTAAAAGGCGAGGTATATCAGATCATGCTGGGCTGCCGGAAAACCGACTATCCGTTGCTGCTCCGGGGGACCCGCCGCGCCAAGATAGCGGCATGGTGGGATCGGGCGGCAGACATTATCCCCGCCAACGGAGGTAAGGGCGCCGGGGTCCGGCAGATCCTATCCCATTATCACTTGGACAGGTCCTCCGCCCTTGCCTTTGGGGACGGGGACAACGACATTGAAATGCTCCAGGCCGTAGGCCGCGGCGTCGCGATGGGAAACGCCTCGGAGCGGCTGAAGGCGGTGGCGGACGACATATGCGGCCATGTGGCGGAGGACGGCGTTTATCACTACTGCCTTTCCCGTGGCCTTTTGTAAGATGACGTCCTCCTCATCATCGGGGGCGGTATCGACAGAATACGGAACAAATTGAACGCGTAATCAAATATGCCGGGGGTTTTTAAGAAAGCGGAGGAAGCCCGCGTCTCAAAGCAGGGCCTGCGTCAGGGCACATATGCTAACAAGAGAACGTCCCGCCGGGAGGCGGGACGTTTCGTTTGCCTGCCGTGCGCTGCCAGCTCTGCTGAACGCGTCCATTGCCCTAGAGTTCAAAAATGCTGAGGGACGCCTGCTCCACAAGCAGGCTGTCCCCGTAATCCAGAAGCAGGGAGAGGCCGGCGCGGGGCGGCGGGCACGCCTGGGGAAAGAGCACGGCGGAGCAATGCAGCGTCAAGGGTTCACACTCCAGTCCGTTCACCGAAAAATAGAGGGGCAGGACCTCCGAGAAGGCGTCGCAGGGGGTGAGCCTGACGCGGACGGCCCCCGCGCTGTCCCCGCAGTAAGGGCCGCGGACGTTTATGGTGTAATTCAGCCCATAGGCTTTGACCGGATCCAGCTCCACCAGCGCCGGGTTTTCCTCATCCAAACGGATGCCGCGGCCCCGCTGGCCCTGGCACCGCCAGGACAGGAGATAGCCGTCGTCCCAGGTGAACCTCTCGCACCGGCTGGCAAGATGTATAGCGCTTTCCCGGCAGCAGGGCGGCTCGCCGGGGTGGCCCGGAGGGCAGGGGCGGGGCGGCTCCGGCGCGGGCTTGCGGCCGCTGGCCTCCAATGCCTTTTCCAGCTTCCCTTTCAGCAGCATCTGGCTCTGCATCACGGTGTCCAGCAGCGCCGCCGCGCTCTTGTTGACCGCCAGGATCTCCTGGGTGCTGGCGCAGGGCCCGCGGCTTCCCGGCAGCGTGCCCAGGATGTATTGCAGCTTCTCGCCCTCGGCGTTGACGATGTGGCTGAGGGCCAGCTCCTCCATGGCGATGGAGGCGATGATCATGGTGAGCGCCTCATCTTTTGTCATATCCGCCCCGCAGGGGGGAAATGAAGGCATAGACATAGTTCTTGACTCCCATCACCGCTCCGTTTCAAGCGGTGGACGTACGGCGCGGCTGTCCGCGCCGCCAGTCCATTTTATGCGCCCGGCCCCCTGTTGGGGAATGTCGAAATCAGGAACCCGTCAAACCGTGGGCACATACCATATATCAGGCGCCTGCCGGGGCCGGAACCTCCGGCCTGACGTCCGGCCCGGCGCCGTCTGGAAAGGAGTTATGTCCATGTCTATGCCCAGCTTTCCCGCTGTTGACCCCCAGATCGACCGGGAAGACGCAGTGAATCAGATCCTGTCCTCCATCGCCATGGAGGAGCTGGGTCTCAGCCATATTTTAAACGCCGAGGGCGAGAAGCTCCAATATATCCTGGGCACCCTGCCCGGGCTCAGCGGCCCCCCGGCCACCGTCAGCGACGTGCTGGCGGCCAACGAGAGCGTGCGCGGCCTGCTGGAGACCACCGTCCAGAACCAGCTCTTCCTGAGGGCGAAGATGCAGGGCGCTTTGGAGGCGTCCCAGATGCAGGGGGCCACCGGCGCCACCGGCGCCACCGGCCCTGCCGGCCCCGCGGGCGGCCCCACCGGCCCCACCGGCCCCACCGGCGCCACCGGTGCTATCGGCGCCACCGGGCCCATCGGGCCCACCGGCGTCAACGTGACCGCCACCTCCGCCTTTGCCGCCAACACCAGCGGCACAGTGCTGGCGGTGGTGGTGGCGGGCGTACTCGTCCCCCTGCCCGATGCCCAGGTGCTGCCCGCCGACATCACGGCCAATCCCGGCAGCACCGTATTCACGGTGAACACCGCCGGGCGCTACCGCCTGTCTTATGAGGTGAACACCACCGCGGCCCTGGCCGCCGGAACCGCCCTGGTCATCAACGGCACCGCGAACACGGCGTCCACCATCGCGCCGCTGGTGTCCCTCAGCCACTTCTCCAATGAGATCATGCTGGATCTGGCCGCCGGCGCCACCGTATCCCTGCGTATGTTCGGGATCGTGTCCGCCGCCACGCTGCTTCCGGGCTCCGCGGGCGCTTCCCTGATGATCACCCGCCTGAGCTGAGGAGGTGCACCGGTATGTCGCAGCCCAATTTTCCCATTATCGACCCTCCCCTGACCCGGGACGGGAGCGTCAATGAGATCATCGCCTCCATCGCCGCCGAGGAGCTGAGCCTGAGCCACATTCTGAACGCCGAGGGCGAAAAGCTGCAATTCGTCCTGGGCACCCTGCCTGGGCTCAGCGGCGGCGCGGATATTGAGGATGTTTTGAACGTCAACAAAAGCGTCCAGCGGATGCTGGACGAGGTCGGTCAGCAACAGATGCTGCTGGCCACAAAGCTGAACGCGGCCCTGGCCGCGCCGGTATTCGCCGGCCCCACCGGGGCGACGGGCGCCACCGGCCCCACCGGATCCTTCACCGGGGCGACTGGCCCCACCGGGCCCACCGGCCCGGACGGCCCGGACGGCCCCGCCGGCCCCACCGGGCCCACCGGCCCCAACCCCACGGCAACGGCGGGCTTTGCCGCCAACACGGTGGGCACCAGCCTGACCATAGCCCTGGGCGGCACTCCCATCCCCCTGCCCAGCGCCCAGGTGCTCTCGGCGGACATCACCCCCAACCCGGGGAACACCGTGTTTACCGTGGCCACCGCCGGGCGATACCGCATCTCCTACCATGTGAACACCACGGTGGCCCTGCTGATGGGCAGCCGGCTGGTCATCAACGGGGTGAACAACACCGCGTCCACCATCGCGCCGGTGCTGTCCACCTCCAACTTTGAGAACGAGATCGAGGTCAACCTGACCGCGGGCTCCACCGTCTCTCTCCAGCTCTACCCCCTTGTGCTGGCCGGGGTGGCGGCATTGATCAGCGGCGGCGCGGGCGCATCCCTGATGATCATCCGGCTGAGCTGACCGGAACGCCCCTGACAGTGCAATGGCTTCCCCGCCCAACCGGCGGGGAAGCCAAACTTAAAAGGAGGATGCCTATGATTACGGTCAGCCTGTGCATGATCGTAAAAAATGAGGAGGACGTGCTGAGCCGCTGCCTGGAGAGTGTGGAGGATCTGGTGGATGAGATCATCATCGTTGACACCGGCTCCACCGACCACACCCGGGAGATCGCGGGGCGGTTCACCGACCGGGTATACGACTTCACCTGGATCAACGACTTCGCGGCCGCCCGGAACTACGCCTTTTCCCTGGCGGAGAAGGACTACTGTATGTGGCTGGACGCGGACGACGTGATCTTAGAGGCGGACCGGGCCGCGCTCCGGGTGTTAAAGGAGACGCTGGAGCCCGACGTCTGCGTGGTCATGGCCAAATACGACACGGGGTTCGATGAAAACGGGAACGTGACCTTTTCCTATTTCCGGGAGCGGCTCATCAAAAACCACACCGGGATGCGCTGGGAGGGCGCGGTGCACGAGGCCATCGCCCCGGTGGGCCGGGTGCTCTACAGCCAGTTCGCCGTCACCCACCGCAAGCTGCGCCCCTCCGACCCGGACAGGAACCTGCTGATCTACGAAACGCAGCTGGAGCAGGGCGTGAAGCTGGAACCCCGGCAGCAGTTTTATTACGGGCGGGAGCTGTATTACCACCAGCGCTACGCCCAGGCCGTCCAGGTCCTTGAGGATTTTCTGGACGAGGGCCGGGGCTGGATGGAGAATAACATCGACGCCTGCTGCCACTGCGCCTACTGCTATGAGCGCATGGAGCAGCCGGAGCGGGCGCTGCAATCGCTGCTGCGCAGCTTTGCCTATGACCGGCCCAGGGCCGAGGTATGCTGCGAGCTGGGGCGCTGGTTTTTCCAGCGGGAGCAGATGTCCCTGGCCGCCTATTGGTACTCGCTGGCCCTGACCTGCCCCCGGGACGACCGCCGGGGCGGGTTTATCTCCCCCGACTGCTACGGTTACCTGCCCTGCATCCAGCTGTGCGTCTGCTACAGCCGCCTGGGCGATCTGGAGCGGGCGGAGCGGATGAACGAGCTGGCCGCCTCCTTCAAGCCGGACGCGGCCTCGGTCCTGCATAACCGGGCTTATTTCCAAAGCCTGGCGGCGGGGCGGTAACGGCTCAGCCCTGACGGGCCGCGTGCCAAACAGCCGCCGGATCGTGAAACTGTCACGGTCCGGCGGTGTTTTTATCCTCTTTTTTGGAGAAATTGAAATTGACAAACGGGTGCTGTCCGTGTATGATACTTTGAAAGTCAAACTATTTGAACACCAAACTATTTGACCGTCAAAATATCTGCGAGGAGTTGTCTGCTATGGTACGCATCATCACCGACGGCACCAGCGATATGTCCGCCCAACGGGCGGCGGAGCTGAATATCGACGTCATCCCCCTGAGGGTCCTGTTTGGAGAGGAGAGCTTCCTGGACGGCGTGGACATCACCCGGGAGGAGTTCTTTGCCCGCCTGGCCTCCAGCCAGGAGCTGCCCACCACCTCCCAGCTCACCCCGGACGATTTCCTGGGGCTGTTCCAGAAGTACGCCGCCCAGGGGGATGAGATCGTGGGGATCTTTGTGTCCACAGAGCTCAGCGGAACCTGTCAGTCCGCCTGTATCGCCCGGGAGATGGTGGAGGGCGGGGAGATCCACATCGTGGACTCCCGCACCGTCACCTTTGCCCTGGCCCTGCTGGTGGAGGAGGCGGCCCGTATGCGGGATCAGGGGCTGTCCGCCGCCCAAATCGCGGCCGAAGTGGAGAAGCTGGCCCAGCGCACCCACCTGTTGGCGGTGGTGGACACGCTGACCTACTTAAAGAAGGGCGGGCGCGTCTCAGCCGCCACCGCCGCCGTGGGCGGGCTGCTGGGCATCAAGCCCATCGTGGGGGTGGACAGCCGGGGCACGGTGGAGGCCCTGGGCAAGGCCCGCTCCATCGCCTCCGGTCTGGACTGGATTGCCCAGCACATCAAAAACGCCCCAGCGGATCCCGAGCATTTGGTGGCTTACGGCCACTCCAACTCCCCGGATCGGGTGCCGGTGTGCATGGAGGCGCTGAAGGACGCGCTGCCCCAGGACAAGCCCCCGCTGATGGGCTCCATCGGCGCGGTGGTGGGCACCCATGTGGGCCCGGGGGCCGTGGGCGTGGCCTACATCGCGGCGGAATAGGGGGAGACCATGGAGCACGATCACTGCGCCAAGGAGCTGAACGATTTCCTGGTGGAGGTGTTCAACGACATCCTGAAAACGGAGGAGTTATACGTCACCGAGCGCTGCGCCGACCTGTCCGTGCGGGAGATGCACCTGATCGAGGAGGTGTGCCGGGCGGTGGATCAGGGGAGGGACAACCGCTCTTCCGCCATCGCCGCCGCCCAGGGGGTGACGGCGGGGACGCTGACCTCGGCGGTGAACCAGCTGGAGGCCAAGGGCTATCTGGAGCGGGTGCGGGACAGCAGCGACAAGCGCTCCGTCCGCCTTTGCCCCACGCAAAAGGGCCGGGAGGCCGACCGCCGCCATACCGACTTCCACCGGGAGCTGGTGGCGGCCACCGTGGAGACGCTGACGGCGGAGGAGACTGAGGTGCTGGCCCGGGGCCTGAGCGGCATCGCCGCCTTTATCCGGGCCAAATACCTGGCCTGATCCCCGCGCCGGAACGTTTATGACAAAACAGGCACCCCCTTTCGAGCGAAACGCTCGAAAGGGGGTGAGCTTTTTCAGCGCGATCCGGGGGCGCATCCCCCTTTATGTCCAGTCCACCGGCATCCCGTTGACCTCCATCCCCTTGCTGGCCGGTATGAGGAGATACTTTTTGCCGTCGATGATCCGCAGCTCCACCAGATGGCTGTGCTCCGGGTCGAGGGTGATGGCGGCGTCCTGGGTCTTGACCTCGAAGCGCTTGCTGTCGATGAGGTTGGCGGGGCTGAGCGCCGCCCCCTCGCCGAACCGCTCCGCGCACTTTTCACAAAAGGCGGTGACTTGAGCCTCCTCCGCCCCGCAGTCCTGGAGGATGTCGGCCACATCGTTGGCGGTGAGGGTCAGCGGCTCCGGGTCCCGGCTCTCCCTGTGCTGCCCGATCTGCTGGGTCAGCTGTTCGTGGACGGCCTGAACCACCTCCAGGCCGCAATTTCCTGCCAGCGCCTCGGTGAGGGCGGACTGGAACGCCTCCCGCTGCTCACCGGCGGACATGAGCGGCTCGGTGTGAAAGACGGCGTCCAGGAACTCCTGATGCAGCTCGTCCGGCTTGCGGGTGTAGGCCAGGGCGTTGTAGATATTGGCCGCCCGGTCGTCAAAGGCGGGGAACAGGAAGCCCAGCTCCGGCGGGGCCACGAGCTGGCTGGGGAGGGAGTTGTGGAACCCGTTTTCATCGGGACAGTAGCGCAGCTCCAGCTTGCCGTCCTTCACCGGGCACACGCAGCAGACGATGTAGGAAAACACCTGGTCGGAGGCGTCCGCCTGGAGCTCGTCGTCCTTGCCCCGGAAGGGGACGTCGTAAGTATCGTGGGCCAGCAGGATCAGGTAATTGCTGTCCCCCATGTCCAGGGAGTCGATGACCTTTTGATAGAACTGCCGCCGCACCTCGCCGTCCTTCAGCCCGGAGTTCCGCAGGGCCATGAGCAGCCGGTGTTCCTCGCTGTCCGCCACCTGCTGGGTGGAAAATTCGACGTCCAGCAGATTTCTCCCCAGGGCGCCGGAGAGCGCTTTTTTCAAGAAACCCAGGTATTGCTCGGCTTCCTCCTGGGGCATCATCCCCAGGGATTCGTCCAGGGAGGAGATGATCTCTTTCCGGCAGCTGACATAGCAGCCATAGACGCGGCTGATGGCGTTTTTATTCAGGCGAAAGCGGCGGCGCAGCTCGCTGATCTCTTTTTGGTTCATGGTAACCTCACATTCGCAAATCAATTTCCCGCGTATTTTGGGAGACGAGACGCCCGGAGCGGCGGGATCACGCTGGGCGCTATCCCTTTTGGCTGGCCAGCCCCTCCAGGCTCTGCCCCTTCAGCGTCCGCTCCAGCAGCTCGGGCAGGCGTTCCGGGGCGCAGGCAAAGCAGGGGATCCCCATGGCGGCGATCCGCCGGGCGGTCTCGGGGTCATAGAAGGGCTTGCCGCCGTCGGCAATGGCCAGCAGCACCACCACCGTCACCCCGGAGGCTTTCAGCTCCTCCACCCGGCGCAGCAGGGCGGCGCGGTTGCCCCCCTCGTACAGGTCGGAGATGAGGAAGAACAGCGTCTTGGCCGGGGACTCCACCAGCTCCTGGCAGTAGGCGATGGATTTGGCGATGTCGGTGCCGCCCCCCATCTGGAAGCCGAACAGCAGATCCACCGGGTCGGCGCACAGGGGGGTCAGATCCATGATCTGGGTGTCGAAGGCCACCACGCTGGTCTTGACGGCGGACATGGACGCCAGCACGCAGGACAGCACCGAGGAATAGATGATGGACTGCCCCATGGAGCCGCTCTGGTCGATGTCCAGGATGATGTGCCAGCGGTTGATCTTGCTGGAGCGGTCGAAGAAATACACCCGCTCAGGGATGACCGCTTTCAACTCAGGGTTATAATTTTGCAGGTTCCGCCGGATGGTATAGGGGAAGTCGATGGCGGATGCCGACGGCAGGGGGGAGTGGGCCCGGCGGTTCAGCGCCGCCGTCACCGCCCGGCGCACGTCGTTCTCCAGCATCTTGTTGATCTCTTCCACGATTTTGCGGATGAACTTCCGGGCCGATTCCTTGGACTTTTTGGGGATCTGGTCCTTCAGCATCAGCAGGGTGGAGGCCAGGTTCAGATCGGGCTCCAGCCCCTCCAGCAGCTCCGGCTCCAGCAGAAGCTGCTTCAGCCCCTTGCGCTCGATGGCGTCGTTCTGCACCACCGCCACGATCTCCGGGTCAAACAGGGAGCGCAGGTCGCCCAGCCACTTGGAGATGACGGGGGAGGAGGGGCCGCGCCCTCCGGTGGGGCCGCTCCCGCCACTGAAGCCCTCCCCCGGCCCACCGTAGATGGCGGACAGGGCGCCGTCCATCAGCAGCTCCTCCTGGGACAGCGCGCCGCCCCCCATGCCGGTGAAGGACTGCTCCGTCTCGGAGCCCAGGATCAGCCGCCAGCGGGATAGTTGTTCTGTTTGTGCCATAGCGTCCTCCCCCTAAATGTCGTCAAAGTCGAACTCGTCCAGGCTGTCCAGCACCGTCTGTTCCGTTTCGGTGATGTCGTTCATGAGGACCTCCGCCGTCTGCTGGGGGCTGACGCCCCAGATCTCGCCCAAATTCTCTGCGATGTCGTTCTTTTCGCTGGGAGAGAAGTCGGCGAAGGCCCGCCGCAGGAACACCAGCGCCCGGCGGAAGGTCTCGTCGTCCAGGCCGCTGAGGTAGTCGTCCAGCTGCCGCCATAGGCTCAACCGGGCAATGAGGGCATAGCGGTTTTTGCCCGCCAGCCCCTCAAACCACCCCGCGCCCAGATCGGCGGGCACGCCGGGGGACAGCCGCCGGGCCACCTCACGGGAGAGAAGGGCCTCGTCCGCCTTTCCCCGCTCCAGCAGGATGGCCATGGCGAAGCCGGAGCAGCGGGTGTTCAAATCGTCCCGGTCGGAGATACCGGTAAGCAGATCCAGCCAGCGCGCCTCCTCCAAAAAGTCGTGATTGAGCTGGAGGGCGTTGAGCTGATCCATGGCGCGGGTCACCTCGGGGGCGGCCTTGGCGTCGCACACGCAGGCGTCCGTCAGCGTCAGGCAGGAGCGCAGATAGAGCTGCTTGATGAGCGGGATAACGGGCGCGGGGTCGAACCGCCGCAGATCGCCGTACCGTACCACCAGGGATAGCCGGGAAGCCGTCTCGGCCACCTCCGAAATGGCGGCGGAGTCCACGCTCAGCCCCTGCAAGACGGACAGGGCGTGGGCCGCGGCGGCGGGCATCCCGCACAAAAATGCGTCCTGGAAAATGGCGGCGGCTTCCGCGATGGAGCCGCTGTTGTCCGCCCGCTCTTTGAGGGCAAAGGCGGCGGCGCCCTCGATGGTCTCCCCCATGAGGGCGGACTCTACGATCTCGATCTCCGCCTCGGGTGTCCAGCGCAGCTCCCAGTACTCCCCCCAGTTGACCCCGTCCTGCCGGGAGGGGAGGAGGTTGGCGAAGTGCACCCCCAGCACCCGCAGGCGGTGGAGGAAGAAGGAGCGCCGCAAATCGCCCAGCGCGGCCTGTTCCGACTTCACGTTCAGCTTTTCCCGCAGATCCAGGTCAAGGCGCTGCAATTCAGCGGTGCGGAATTTCTCCAGCCGCAGCTCCTTGAGCTGCCGGTAAAAGTCCTCCTGCACCGACGTGCGGGCCACCCCCTCTGGGAGGAAGCCGATCTTCTTGCCGATCTCCGTGTCCGCCGCGGCCAGGGCCAGCTCGGAAAAGCTGCCGTGGCCCATGGTGGTAACGCTGGCGTCCCGCAGGTCGGACAGGGTGGGGTATTTGCTCCCCCGCATGGCGGCCAGCGTGTCCGCCAGCCGCACCGCCTCAATGACCTCGGCGGAGGAGGTGAGGTTGCCCGCCTTGCGATGGGCGGCGGCAAGACGGGTCAAATAGAGGTACGCCGTTTCCCCCGGGCCGCCCCTGTTGAGGGCGTCCCACAGCAGCTCGAAATAGGCCGGGGCCTTGTTGCCCGCGCCGTAGCCCGAACGGGAGGACAGGCGGTAGTAGGAGTAAGGCATCAGCGTGGCGCAGCAGTCGGCCCGGGGCAGCGCCTTTTCCTCCTCGTCGGTCATGGGCTGGTTTTCCTCCAGCCCCGCCACATGGAACGAGCCGCAGACGCAGAAAATCTTTTCCTCCGGAATGCCGCTGTCAACAGCCTGCTGCATGACCCGTTTCATGTGCGCTTCGCGTACGATGGTTTCCGCCATATGCCGCTTATCGTCCACAGAAGCCGTGCGCAGCTGCCGCCCGAAGGTGTTGTTGGCCTGATGGAAGTCCGGCCCGCCCTCGATCTGCTCGAAGGTGCGCTCCCAGAAAGTGTCGTGATCTTCGTCGGTGAGGGTCTCCAGACGACGGTAGATGCTTTCCATTGTCTGGGCAGGCTCCTCGTGGTCGTCTGGACCGTCATTGACGGCTTCGCCGTCAACGACCGGTCCGGCAGTGGCTTCGCCACTGCCCGGCCTCATCCCCAAAAACACCGACGAGGGCAGATCCATGAACCGGCACTCCACCTTGTGCTCGTTTGCCCACAAAATGGCCTGGGCCTCCGGGGAATAGATAGCAAAGGGCCACAAAATCGTCCGCACCGGCGCTTCCTTGGTGTAGGCCATGATGGCGGCGGGGAACTGGGTGTCCGGGTGGCACAGCCACTTCATCTGGTCGTTGAGGTCGCTGGGGCCCTCCACCAGCACCAGTTCCGGCTGGGCCGCGTCCAGCGCCCGCCGCAGATGGTACGCCGCCGCCGGGGACAGGTGGCGCACGCCAAACAATATGGGAGTACCCATCACCCGTTCAGCTCCCGGCAGGCACGGTAGAGCGGCAGCCATTCGTGGCCCCGCTTCTTCATCACGTTCTCCAGATACTCCTTCCAGGTGACCTTGTCGTTCTCCTCGTCCTTCACCACGGCCCCTTGGAGGGCAGCGGCCAGATCCCCGTCGGATACCCGGCCGTCCCCAAAGCTCCCGGCCAGCGCCATGGAGTTGGCCAGCAGGGAAATGGCCTCGGCGGTGGACAGCACGCCGGAGGTGGTTTTCAGCTTCTGCTTGCCGTCCAGGGTGGCGCCGCCCCGCAGCTCCCGGAAGATGGTGACCACCTTCTCCACCGTGTCCTCGTCGGGCTGGCGGGCGTTCAAATCAAGACCGTTGGACAGCTGGGCCACCCGGGTGCGAACGATGTCCAGTTCCGTCTCCATATCCGACGGGGTGGGCAGCACCACGATGTTGAACCGCCGCTTCAACGCCGCCGACATATCGTTGACGCCCTTGTCCCGGGTGTTGGCGGTGGCGATGACGGAGAAGCCCTTGGCGGCGGGCACCTCCAGGCCCAGCTCGGGGACGCTGAGCCGCTTTTCCGACAGGATGGAGATGAGCGCGTCCTGCACCTCGCTGGCGCAGCGGGAGATCTCCTCCACACGGGCGATGGAGCCCGTCTCCATGGCTCGGTAGACGGGGCTTTTCACCATAGCCTCGGGGCAGGGGCCCTTGGCAATGAGCATGGCGTAGTTCCAGGAGTAGCGGATATGCTCCTCGGTGGTGCCCGCCGTGCCCTGCACCACCTTGGTGGAGTCGCCGTTGACGGCGGCGGTCAGGTGCTCGCTGAGCCAGGATTTCGCCGTGCCCGGCTCGCCGATGAGCAGCAGGGCACGGTCGGTGACCAGGGTAGCGATGGCGATCTCCACCAAACGGCGATTGCCCATGTACTTGGGGGTGATGTCCACGCCCTTCACCTTCACGTTCCCGGTGAGGTAGGTCAGTACCGACCGGGGGGACATCCGCCACCCGGTGGGGATGGTGTCGGTCTCCGCGGAGATCAGGGCGTCCAGTTCCTTCTGATAAAGCTCCTCCGCCGGGAGGCGCTGTACGTTTTTGTCTGCCATGTCACATTCCTCCGTTTACCTTAGTGCGATCCAGTCGTCCCAGTCCGGGAACGGTTTGCCCGCCCGGAGCTGCTCAATGGTCCAGGGGATGGTTTTCTGGGCCGTCGGCAGGGCCTCCTTGTTGATGCCGCCGGAGGACAGAACTTCCTCCAAAAGCATCGCCGTCTCCTCCGGCGGCAGGACTTGGGCTGCGTCGTTCATCAGCCGCCATAATACGCCAAGGCGGTTGCTCTTGGAGTTCCTTGCCATCGCCTTTCCCAGCACGCCCCTGGGGCTGCCGCCGAACCGGAACAGATAATGGCTGTAGCTGTATGGCTGCCCGTTCTCCGCCATCCGCTCCCGGAGGTAGGGGACGAGCAGCGCCCGTGTCTCCTCGTCCGACGGGTCGGACAGCCGGATCAAGGTCAAATCGTACTCCTCAATGGGCTCCCAGTAGGCATAGGCTGAGCCGCTCCCATTCTTTCCCGTGGTCTTCCACACGGCATGGGTGAGCCGCTTGATCCACCGTTTGTCCAGCGGCTGGGCGGTGGGCCAGACGCCGTTGATGAGACATGCCCCGGTGTCCTCCTTCCACGCCAGCCGCCCCAGCCCTTCGAGGACGGCGTTGTGGAGCGCCTGCTTCTGGGCGCCGCCCAGAAGGGGTTTGACGACGGGTACATAGGGGGAGAACTGGTCGTACACCTCGCTGGCCGAGCGGGTCAGCAGCGACGCTACGACTGCGTGGGGCAGCCAGCGGGCCTCGTCCTTGTGCTTCCCCCACAGCTCCAGGCACAGCTCGCACAGCGGCCCCGGCCCGGCGGTACACAGGCTGTCCAGCAGAAGCTCGGCGAGCTGCGCCCCCAGCCGCAGGGGCTGGCCGGTGTGGTTTTGCAGCTTGCCGATGGCCTCCGTTTCGGCGTCCGCCCAGCGCCAGAAGTCCAGCATGGAGGGGGAGGACTTTCCCTTGGCGGAGGCCAGCCAGGCCGAGACATCCGCATGGGTCTCCTTGCCGATCTGGCCGCCCTGCTCCACCGCAGCCTCCACCCGGTCCCACAGACCCCGGGCCACCAGGTCGGAGGCCCAGTCCGCCCGGGTGGGGCGCAGGAAGGCGACGGCCTGACTGTTTTTGCCCAGCTCCCTTTCCCAGAACGCGCTGACCTCGTCCCCGTCCTGCTTGGCCAGGGCCTCCAGCGCCGTCTCCCGGTTCTTGCCCCGCTCGGATTTCGCCAAATCAAGCAGGAGACTGGTATTTTCCCCGTCCCCGCCCAGGGCGGTGATGACGGCGGAGCGCACATCCTTTTTCGCCTCGGGCAGAATTTCCCGCAGCCAAGGAGTGGCGGCTTTGCCGTCCAGCGCGGCGATGACCTCCACCCGGCGGGCCATCTCCTTGTTGCCGGCGGGGTCAAAGCCCTGCTTCAGCGCGGGGATCACAGACGGCCCCAGTTCTTTCAGCAGGGTGGCGCACAGCTCCCCCATCTCGCCGTAGCCGTCCCCCAGTCCAACGATGACCGCGGGCAGCACCCGGTAGTCCTCAAAAAACTCGGGGTGGTTCTCCCAGGCGGATTTGACGATCTCCATCCGCCCGCCGCCGGTGGTGGTCAGCGCGGTGAGCAGGGGGCTGATCTGCCCGTAAGAAATCTGGTGATATACCCCGCCGCCTACGGGCAGGGGCTCCAACTCCCCCTCAAACCCGGCCCCGGCCTGGGTGTACGCCACCGCGTCCACCAGTGCCAGCACGTCCAGCAGCAGGCCGGAGCGCTGCTCCGGGGGCGCGGCCAGCAGCTTCGTGAGCCCCGCGTCGATCTTTCCAAATACCGGGCTGGCCGCGGCCAGGGGCTTCAGGGCCTCCGCCGCCCGCTGGAGGCGGAAGTCCTCCCCCAGCAGGGACACGCCCGCGATGGCGGCGTATTCCAACCGCTCCTTCACGTCATAAAGAGGCTGTAAATTCATGCGAGCACCTCCTCAATATTGCAGCCGGATGATCTCGTCCGGCGTCACTACGCTATAGGGGTGGAGACACAGGGTCTTGTCCCGCCCGTCGTAAAACATCAGGCCAAACAGGGCGCTGCCCGCCGGGATGGCGCGGGGCAGCATCCCCAGCCGCGCGGTGCAGGCGTGATCCGCGCCGTCCTCGGGGCGGTTTCGGAGGAGGATGCGGCCTCCTTGGGCGTCCTCCAGGACATAGGCAGCGCTGGCGCTGCCGGATCCAATCCCCGTTTCCCCCACTGTGCCGACCTGCCCGATAGGCACCAGTACGGCCAGGAATTTCGGGGCCAGGGTGTTCTTGATCTTCCCCTTCACCAGCTTGGTGGCGGCCGCCAGATCGGGCTGGGCCAGGGCGGGGAGGGCGGCCTGCTCCTCTGCCGTCAGGGGCCGGGTGGACGCGCTGTCCCAGCGCACCCGGCGATCTCCCTCGCCGGGGTAGATGTACAGGGCGGGGACCTCCAGCACTCCAAACCGGCTGTCGTCCCCCTTCACGTATTTCAGCGCCTTCACCGGGCGCAGGTTCAGCGTCTGCCAGATGTCCCCGCTGTCAATATCCAGCCACCAGCCCCGCTCCACGTACTCCTTTTTCGCCTCGTCAAAGGACACGTCGAAGGAGAGCTGCACCAGCTTTACGTTCTCCTTGACCGAGCCGATGGCCTTCAGGTCCTCCAGCTTCCACACGCCGCCCAGCGCCTCGAACAGGGCGGAATCCTCGGCGGAATAGTCGCCCGCCTCCAGCTTGCCCTCCAAAAATACGCGGCCCTTTTTGATGGTGGAGCGCAGCGCCACCAGAAGCCGCAGTGCCTCGGCGTATGCCGCGTCCGCCTGGGCGGGATCCTTCTGCACGGTGCGAACCGTCAGGGCGATGCGGGTAAACGCCGTCTGGGGCCCGGTGAGGTAGCAGCTCCCCAGATCCTTGGCCAGCTTGTCGAAGGTCTGGGCGGAGCTGCCCGCCAGGGTGCCAAGGCCGGAGGTAAGCAGCTCGTCCACCATCTTCTCCGCCATGTCCAGGCCCTCTAACTGTTTCGCCAGCTTTTTCTTCTGGGCGGCGGTGTTGGGCTTTTTGGGCTTGGCGGGGCCTCCGCCCTCCTCAGCCGCCGCCTCCTTCTTCGCCGTCCGGGCGGCCTGCTTGGCCCGCTTGTCGGCGATGTCCTGGGGTATCTCCGCCACCTCAAAGGGGGCGTTCCCCAAAATCTCAAACATCAGCCCCAGGGCGTGCTTGCAGGGGAACTGCCTGCTGGGGCAGGAGCAACGGCAGGTGGGCGCGTCGGCGTTGGTGAAGTCGATGGACACGCGGTATGGGTTCTTGCCGCTGCCCGCGCACTCGCACCAGTAGAGGGTGCCGTCCTCTGTCCTGCGGTGGGCGGAGAAGCTGCCCTTTTTGGACAGCTTCCTGCCGTTTTCCGCCGCCGCGGGGTTGGGCGCCTGGAGAAGAATGGCTTGTTCCGTCAATTCCACGTCAAAGACCTCCTTAAAAATCAGCCAGTGTGATGGTTTTGCCCCCCGCCAGACGGGAGGCCTCGGCGGCCAGCGCCATGACGTGGCTCTCCACAGAGGCGTCCACGTCGGTGAGCCCCTGGGAGCCGCCGTCCGCGATAAGCTTGCAGAAGCTGGATATGAGGCCGAAGTCTCCGCCGCCGTGTCCGGAGTACTGGCCGCCCTCCTCCCGCAGGTCGATGATCCGCTCCGGCCGGCCGAACCGGCGGAGATGGAGGGTATTTTCCGCCATGTCCCCCTCGATCTCCCCCAAGGTGCCCGTCACCTTGATGGTGCGGTGGCAGGACTGGGTGAAGGCGGTCATGGTAAAGGTGGCATGGATGTGGTTGGCAAACTCCAGGTTCACCGTCTGATGATCCACCACGTTGTTGTCACAGTGGAACACACAGCGCCCGTAAGGCCCCGTGCGCAGGGCTTCCCGAAGCTTTTCCTCCGTGGGGTCGCTGACCAGTACGCCGCAGGGCCACCCCTTTCCGCCGCCGTGTACGCCGGTGCGGGGGTCGGTGATGTAAATTTTCTCGGCGTCGTAGGGACAGTCCTCCTTGCATTTGCAGCCGTCCAGGCAGCGCAGAGCCGCCCCCTCTGGGGCGTTTTCCGCCGTGAAATAGTCCAGCGCGCCGAAACTCTGCACCTTCAGGCAGGGCTCCCCCGCCAGCCAGCGCAAAATGTCCATGTCGTGGCAGCTCTTTTGCAGGATCATGGGGCTGGTCTCAAGGTCATTTCGCCAGTTGCCCCGGACAAAGCTGTGGGCCTGGTGCCAGTAGGCCACGTGCTCGATGGCGTCGATGGTCTCCGGCTTGCCGATCTCCCCCTGGCGCAGGAGCTCCTCAAGCACAGAGTAGAACCTGGTGTAGCGCAGCACGTGGCACACCACCACCGTTTTCCCCGTCTCGTGGGCCTTCTTCTGAAGGGCGCGGCACTCCTCCAAATTGGGGGAGATGGGCTTTTCCAACAGCACGTGGTAACCTTTATCCAGGGCGGCCAGGGCATCGGCGACGTGCTGCCGGTCCTGGGTGGCCACGATCATCACGTCGGCCAGCTTTGGCTGGGCCAGCAGCTCCGCGTCGGAGGCGAAGCACCGCTCGGGCGGCACACCGTACCGCTCCCGCAGCATGGCCAGGCGCTCGGGCCGGGGATCCGCCCCGGCGACCACCTTCATCTCGTCCGGGTGCCGCTCCTGGTAGGGGGCATAGGCCTCCAGGCCCCGGGCCCCGCAGCCGCAGATGGCAAATGTGACTGGCTGTGACATACGCGTTCCTCTCCTTTGCATCCTATGGGACCGCTGGGCCCCGCGTTTTCTCGCATGGATATAGCATACCTCACCGCTTCCCGTCCGTCAAGGCGGAAACCGCATTGCCGACAAATCCACGGCCCATGTCAAATTATCATGGTCCGTGGATTTGTTCAGTTTCCAGCAGATTTTCACACCCCGCAGTCTGGTGTTCAGCCTGTGGGGCGCTCTCCCAGCGCCTTGGCAGTTTGACCCGGCAGGCCCGTCTCCATCTCCTCGTCGGTGAGAAACTCGGTCATCACGTGCCGATACCGTTTCGGCATATGGGTGGATTGGCATTTGGGGTTGATCCGTCCCTCAATGGCGATGGTCTGAAAGTATTTCCGCCACATGGCCCGGAACGCCCGCTCCTCTGTGCCGGCGGGGCCCATGCGGAAGTCCTCGGCGGGGAGGATCTTCCACCGCCCCCGGTCGGAGAGGAAGATCTCGCGGTGGGTGCGGTCATAGAGGGCCAGCCGCTCCCCGGAGTACCGGGCGGCAAAGTGGGGCGCCAGCAGGGGCAGCACCCGGTTTTTGGGTTCGATCTCCCCAGCCAGGATGCCGTCCAGGTCGGAAAAGCGGACGAAGCCCTTCAAATGATCCCACTCCGTCCACATTTTGGTCAGCGCCAGATTGACCCTGGCCACCACCGGGTCGCTGAGGTCCTGCCGCACCCGGTCTCCCTCCCGAAGCCCCCGGCGGATCAGCTTCAGCAGGGCCAGCTCCTTCTGGGGCAGGCAGGTCAAAAACCCCCGGGCGATGAGCGTTTGAAAGGCGGGGGAGACCCGACGGGCCAGCGCGGCATAGAGCCGTTTGGCGCGCCCCTCGTCTGTGGCCATCTCAAGCGCCTCCCAGAGGCTGGCCTCATCGTCGAAATGCAGGAACTCCGCAGGCGACCTTTTGTGCTCCAAAGCGTCCCAGACGCAGGTCAAAAAGCCGGCGAAGGTGCCGTCATACCGGTAGGCCGTCATCTCAGCCCACCTCCTGGCCGAACAGGGACAGCTGCTGCCAGCCATCCCCGCCCAGTTCCATCCGCTCCAGCCCCGTGAGGCGGCGGTAGACGCTGTCGGGGCCGAACCGCAGCCCGGGCAGCATCCGGCCCGAGCAGGTGATGAAATACTGGGCCCGCTTCATCACGATGCCCAGCCGCTTCAGCCCCTCGAAGGAGAGGGGGCCGTACCGCCGGGCGGCGATGATCTTTTGGGCGCCCCGGACCCCGATGCCGGGCACCCGCAGGATGGCCTCGTAGTCCGCCCGGTTCACCTCCACCGGGAAAAACTCCGGGTGGCGGAGGGCCCAGTCGCTCTTGGGATCCAGGGCCTCGTCAAAGTTGGGGTGGTCGTCGTCCAGGATTTCCCCAGCGGTGAAGCCATAGAACCGCAGCAGCCAGTCGGCCTGGTAGAGCCGGTGCTCCCGCAGAAGGGGCGGCTTGAAGCCAACGGGGGCGGGCAGATTTTTGTGGTCGGACACCGGCATATAGGCGGAGTAGAATACCCGCTTCAAATGGTACTTCTGGTAAAGCCCCTCTGTCAGGGACAAAATGTGCCGGTCACTCTCCGGGGTGGCCCCCACGATCATCTGGGTAGACTGCCCCGCCGGGGCGAACCGAGGGGCGTGGCGGTAGAGCTTCAGCTCCGCCTTGGACTGTGCCGCCCCGTCCCGGATCTGTGCCATGGGTTTGAAAATGGCGGTTTTGCTCTTGTCGGGAGCCAGCAGCCGGAGGGAGCCCTCCGAGGGCAGCTCGATGTTGACGCTCAGCCGGTCCGCCAGCAGGCCCAGCTCATAGGTGAGGCCGGGGTCCGCCCCGGGAATGGCCTTGGCGTGGATGTATCCGTTGAAATGGTATTCGGTGCGCAGCAGGCGCAGGGTCTCGATGATCCGCTCTGTGGTGTAATCGGGGCTTTTCAGCACCGCCGAGGACAGGAACAGTCCCTCGATATAATTGCGCCGGTAAAACTGGATGGTCAGCTCCGCCAGCTCCCGGGGGGTGAAGGCCGTCCGGCGCACGTCATTGGAGCGTCGGTTGACGCAGTAGGCGCAGTCGTAGCAACAGTGGTTGGTGTAGAGCACCTTCAGCAGGGACACGCACCGCCCGTCGGCGGAAAAGGTGTGGCAGCAGCCGGAGCTGGCGGCGGTGCCGATGGTGCCCGGCCTGGCGCCCCGGGTCACCCCGCTGGAGGTGCAGGCGGCGTCATACTTGGCGGCGTCGGCCAGGATGGTCAGCTTGTCCATGACATCCACAGGATTCTCCCCTTTCCGCTCAGTGGGCGGGCCACGCAAAATCAAACATCCGTACTCTTATTATAGTACGGATGCTTGGTTTGTCAAGCTCTATTTTTGAACGGCGGGGTTCAGCTCCCGCCGTTCTTAATGTACAGCTGCTCTTGTCCGGGTTATGGGGTTACAACCTTTCCCCGCGCCTCCGGGTCGTCCATGATGATCTCACCCACGGCGGGCGCGGCGATGGCGCCGGAGCGGGGATTTTTCACGCTGACGATGGGGGTGGTGACGGTGGCCTCCACCTCCGATTTTTCAAAGGAGAGGTCGGTGCCCTCCATTTCGCAGTCGATGAGCTTCAGATCCTTGCAGTAGCACAGCGGCTGGGTGCCGATGATCTTGCAGCGGATCAGGGTCAGCCCCTGGGAGTACCAGGCCAGGTACTCGCCCTTCACGACGCTGTCCGTGACGGTGACGTTCTCAGCGTGCCAGAACGCGTCCTTGGTGTCAAATGTGCAGTGGTCGAAGCGGGCGTTTTTGATGTACTGGAAGGAATACTTCCCCTTAAAGCGGACATCGGAAAAGGAGAGGTTCTCCGCCCGCATGAAAAAGTATTCGCTCTCCGCGTCGCAGTCCCGCAGCTCCACGTCCTTTGACGACCAGCCGAACTCCGGGGAGCGGATGTCGGTGCCGGTGATGGAGATGTCAGCGCATTCCCGCAGGGCCTTGATGCCGTGGAGCTGGCTGTCGGCGATGGAGATGTGGTCCGAATACCACAGGGCGGCCCGGCACAGCTCGGTCATCTCCGAGCGGCGGACGGCCAGCCCGTGGACGTGCCAGAGGGGATAGCGCAGGTTGAAGAAACAGTCCTCCGCCGCGATGTTGCTGCACTCTTTGAACGCGCTTTCCCCGTCTGCGGGGCCGTCAAACGCGCAGCCCCGCACCGTCAGGTCCCTGCTGCCGTACAGCGCCCGTTCCTGGTCAAAGCGTTGATTTTCAATGATTTCCATGGTAAAACCTCTCTATTTGCCCAATTTTCCGTACTGCGCGTCATCCACAGCCTCCAGCCACTCGGCGCGGCCGTTCTCGCCCGGCACCTCGATGGCCAGGTGGGAGAACCAGCTGTCCGCCGCCGCGCCGTGCCAGTGCTTGACGCCGGCGGGGATGTTGACCACGTCCCCCGGGCGCAGCGCCTGGGCCTCCTGGCCCCACTCCTGATACCAGCCCTGCCCGGCGACGCAGACCAGGATCTGTCCGCCGCCCTTGTCCGCGTGGTGGATGTGCCAGTTGTTGCGGCATCCCGGCTCAAAGGTCACGTTGAAGATGCCCACCTGCTGGGTGGAGAGGGACGCGAGGTAGCTCTGGCCGATGAAATACTGGGCAAAGCCGTCGTTGGGCTGTCCGATGGGGAAGATCATGGCGTTGGCGTGGGCGGATCTTTCATCGGTCCCGTCCTCCGTCCAGATTTCCTTGGCCATGCGGAAGGCCGCCCAAGCCTTGGGCCAGCCCGCGTAAAAGGCCGCGTGGGTCAGGATCTCCGCGATCTCCGACTTTGTGATGCCGTTTTGCTTCGCCGCCATCAGATGGTGCTGGAAGGAGGAATCCGTCAGCCCCTGGGCCATCAACGCCGTCACCGTGACCAGGGAGCGGTCCCGCAGGGACAGCTGTTCCTCCCTGCTCCACACCTCGCCAAAAAGTACGTCGTCGTTGAGCTGGGCAAATTTCGGGGCAAATTTTCCTAAAGCCTCTCTGCCCGCTGTCTGTTTGACTGCCATAGTGACCATCCTTTCTGTCCTAGGCCGTTTACGCCTTCAACTTTGTAAATCTATTATACCAGCATCTCCGCAAAATGTAAAATACTTGTTGCGAATTGTCTATTATGCTTAGTCCGTATGATAACGGAAAAGCGACCCGGACAAAGGGGACGCGCCCCTTTTGCCCGGATCGCTTTATGAGCTTGGATCATTGACACCCGCGCGGGAGCGCGCCCGCTGTCCTCCGAATCACGCCGCAGGCGATCTTTGTGCCGGAATTGCCCGATGGCTGAGTTGTAAAATCATCGGGATGGTCGTGGATGATGACTGTTTTGCCAATCACCTCGTCGACGGAAAACCGATCGGTCAAAAACAGGCAGAGGGCGGAGCCGCCGTTTCCCAGCAGCGGGGGCAGATCCCCGGCGTGGTACGGATGGTCACAGCCGCCCGGGTTATAGTGGGACATGGCGTCCGCAAACGGATCGTCCATATTGCCGCCGCAGTCGCCCCCCTTGTGGATGTGAAATCCAAAGAATCGGCCATGGCAGGGGAGGCCGTCATGGGGGAGGCCGCTGATCTCAGCCAGCACGATCACACCTTCGCGGGTCTGGTAAAACCGCACGGCGCCCGTTATCTCCGGATAGTGTTCGCCGCCTGTGATATGGGCGGCCGCCCGCGCTCCCTCCCGCAGGGCGGAGAGGAGATGGAGTTTGGAATGGCCGCAGGATGATGGTTTGCTCATATGAAATGCTCCTTGTGATCAACGTTCCATATGGCATCCTATGCGGCGGAAGGGCGGGGGGTTCGGCCGTGGTCCGGCCTATTTGCGGACGCAGTACAAAACCACGGGAGCGTGCAATGTAGGGGGACATTGGATCCCCGCCGCCCAGGTCAGAATTTCAAGCTGCCCTGGGCAATGCACTTCCCGCTCTTGCGGTCAAAGAGCAGCACGCCGTTCCCGGACACATCGATGTGCACCTTGGAGCCGATGGTGAACAGNGTGCTGCCGAACACCACGCCGGTGAGCAGGNANTCNCCNACGCGCACCTTGATGGTGGACTCCATGCCGGTGGGCATGGCGCCGTAGATNTCGCCCTCCAGNGCGCCGCCCTCCACNATGTCCATAAACTCGGGCCGNACGCCCAGCACCAGATCCTCGTTGGTGAGCACNGGCTCCTCCTGNAGNGAGAAGTCCTCNTCNTCCACNTTATCAATNTGGTAGCGGAAGGTCTCGTCNTTGTTGGCCTTCTCCACNANGCCCTTTTCCGCCGCCTTTTTCTTGTGNNCCTCNGCGGCNTGNGCCTCCCNGGCGTCCCGNTCCTTNAACCAGGCGGGCAGNTCCAGGGNCTNGGCGGGCTNGAACACGGCCTTTTTNCCNCCNAGGACGGTGAGNTCGATCCCGCCGTCGGGGCGCTGCTTNCCCTTGCCCTCGATGAAGTTGATGGAGGGNTTGCCCACNAAGTCGGCCACGAACAGGTTGTTGGGCCGGTTNTAGACGGTGAGNGGCGCNTCGTACTGCTGGAGCACGCCGTTGTTGATGAGGCAGATCTGGGTGGCCAGGGTCATGGCCTCCATCTGGTCATGGGTGACGTAGACGAAGGTGGAGCCCGTCTCCACGTGGAGGCGCTGGAGNTCNTAGCGCATCTCCAGGCGNAGCTTGGCGTCCAGGTTGNNNAGCGGCTCGTCCATGAACAGCACGGAGGGCTCNGGGGCCAGGGTGCGGGCGATGGCCACGCGCTGCTGCTGGCCGCCGGACAGCTCGGCGGGNTAGCGGTCCATGAACATNCCGATCTTCACGNTGCGGGACACCCGGCGGACGGANAGGTCGATCTCCTCCTTCGTCAGCTTCCGGGTCTCCATNACNACCTGNCCGTTCTGNACCACCTGGAACTCGTCGTTCAGGGTCTGGGCCTTGCGNNCGGCGTCCACCTTGGNCTGGAGNGCGGCGATCTCGCCGGACATNTCCTTCTTGCCGTCCTCCAGNTGNTAGCCGTACAGCTTCTTGGCGGTGTACNGGGAGATGGTNAAGGCGTCGATCAGCTTGATATACGCCTTTTTCTCGTCGATCTTGCCCTTNTTGTCCCGGCACTCCTCCACCACCTTGGCCACNTCGGCGGGGTTNNTCAAAATCTCCGCCAGNCGGGCGGCGTTNTTNGCCTCGAAGTCGGTCTTGGGCATNGGCTCCTTGATGTTGGACAGGCCAAANGCGATGTTCTGNTACACCGTCATGTTGGGCCACAGGGCGTAGTTCTGGAACAGGAAGCCCACCTTNCGCTTNTTGGCGGGNACNTTGATGCCCAGGGCGCTGTCGAACACCACCTTGTCGCCGATGGTGATGCGGCCGCTGGTGGGGGTCTCCANNCCNGCGATCATGCGCAGGGTGGTGGTCTTGCCGCAGCCGGAGGGGCCCAGCAGGGTGACAAANGCGTTGTCCNCAATGACCANGTCCAGGTCGTCCACGGCGTANAATTTNTTCCACCGCTTGGTGATATGCTCTAATCTGATTTCAGGCATGGTTTAACCTCCTATTCCCTTGTCCAGGCTGGCGCCGGTGACCTTGTTGACCAGGGTGTTGCAAACGAGAATGGTNACGATNANNATCAGGTTGATGCCGCTGGAGAAGGCNTACAGNCCCATCTCNTCGAANTAGTCCAGNGTNGTGGACAGGATGAAGCCCTGGGTACACAGCAGCAGGAACAGNGACAGCTCCCGCAGGCAGGTCATGAAGGGCAGCAGATAGCCGCTGATGATGGACGACTTCTGGATGGGGATGATGATGCGGGTCATGCGCTTGATCCAGGGGATGTCCTGGATGATGGCNGCCTCCTCNATCTCGCCGGACAGCTGGAGCATGGAGTTNAGNGAGCTGCGGCTGGCAAAGGGGATNTACTTCACCGTGCCCGCGATGATGAGCAGGGTGTAGGTGTTGAACAGGTTGANGTACTGGTTGGAGAACAGGATGAAGAANGCCACGCCAACNGCGATGGACGGCATGAGGTAGGGCAGGAACGCCATGCTGTTGACGTAATTGGCCCATTTGCTTCGTCGGTTTTTGGCCACGGCGTAGCCGATGAGGGTGCCGATGGTGCCCGCCAGCAGGGCGCAGGTCACGCTGACCAGCATGGTGCCCCTAAAGGCCCGCCAGATGGTNTCGTTGTGGAGGATGCCCTCCTGGCCGTACATACCGTTTTCCGATACGTTCTCGTCGGTGACCCACCACTTGGTGGTCAGGTTGCTGGTGTCCCCGGTGTACAGGAAGGAGTAATCGCCGGGGTTGGGCAGGAAGGTCTCAAAGGCGAAGGACACGATGGGGAAGATGCTGGTGAAGAANGTGANGATGACCAGCACCAGGGCGATNACGTANTTGCCCACCTTNCCCAGGTTGATNTTGGAGATCTGGCCGGANTTGCCGGTGACGGTGGTATAGCTCTTCCGGCTGGTGAGGCTGATCTGGTTGAGGAACATGATGGCCACGCCAAACACCATCATGATGATGGCCAGGATGCTGGCCTCGCCGGTGAACTTGGAGTTCATGGACACGTACTTGGTGGACAGGGTGGTCAGGTTCAGATAGTGGGGCACCGGGTAGGAGCCCATGGAGCTGCCGAACACCAGCAGGATGGTGGACAGGATGGCGGGCTTCACCATGGGCAGGGTGATCTTGAACATGGTCTTCCACTTGGGCGTGTCCAGGATGGTGGCGGCCTCCTCCAGATTGGCGTCCATGTTGCGGAAAATGCCGCCGATCAGGATGTACGCGAAGGGGGCGTAGTGCAGCCCCAGCACCACCAGGCTGGGGAACAGCCCCTTGCACCACCACAGGGGCATTTTAATGCCGAACATGGCGGCCAGCAGGCCGTTGGAGCCGCCGGTGACAGCGTTGGAGTTGAACATATTCTGCCACACCACCGCCAGCGTCCACTGAGGCATGATGTAGGGGAAGATGAAGATGGAGCTGAGGTATTTCCGCCATGCCAGGTTGGTGCGGGTGACCAGGAAGGCGAACACACCGCCGAACAGGATGGCCACCACGCAGGTGCCCACCGCCAGCCACACGGTATTCAGCAGCGGCGTCCACAGGTTGGTCTTGGCCAGCTTGCTGGTGAACAGGTCGATGTAGTTCACCGTGGTATAGCCAGATACCTGGCCGGTGAGATGGGCGTCGATGGTGCCGGGGTGGATCTTGAAGGTGTCCTCCACGATGGCGACGATGGGGGCCACGGTGCTGAAGGTGAGCACGATGCCCATCAGCAGGAGGATGACATTGTGAGGCTTGGAGAAGTAGGTCTTGACCTTGTTGAGCAGGATGGTAGCGCGGCTTGCCTGGAGGGTGGTTGACTGGTCCATGAGATCACTCCTTTATGACCGGGATGGCACGCGCCCCCGGCCCCGCCGATCGGGGCGGCCGGGGGCGCGTAAGTGCGCTGTGTATGATAGACAAATGGTCAAATAGCGTTTTTTCTCCGGGGTCCCCGCCGCGGCCCAGCGGAGCGGGTGCGGTGGGGAAAGGAGAAAGGAATGGAGCGGGCGAAGCCTTAGCCGTCAGGCTGAGGCGCAGCAGAGCGGAATTTCTTTCGACTCAGCCGGCGTACTTGGTCAGCATCTCGACCCAGCTGCCCACGGTGAAGGACACGTCGGCGCAGTACTCGGGATCCTCCAGCACCAGCTTGCCTTCGCCGGTCCACCAGTCGAAGCCGCGGTCGTTCTTGGCCTCGAACTCCACGGTGGTGCCGTCTTCGGCCATGCCGCCCTTGGAGTGGCCGTACTGGGCCTCGGTGCCCTCGGCCACGGTGGGGTTGGAGGAGTAGCCGCCCATGTCCTTGCCCCAGGCGGAGAAGCCGTCCACGGTCTCGGTCATGTAGGCGATGAAGGCGCAGGCAGTCCAGGGCAGGGGGCTGTTGTC
>JAAVHX010000007.1 GCA_014799475.1 Clostridiales bacterium
TAATCATACTAAAAATGTTATAGAGCGTGTTCACATAAAAACGAATTGCTTTCCGGAGGAACAGGCATCTTTTACCTGTTGTCCTTTATCTTTGTGAGATTGGTGGAATAGATCTTCTATTGGTTTGTTATCTCATATCTACTCATGTTTTTATTTTATCATTTTATATTTTTTACGAGTTTTTTACAAAATTTAATTCCTATCGATATATAGAATATAAACAAACCTATTGTTGATTAAAAATATCTATCAGATAAAGGAGTAATGTTTTTTGCTTTTGTGACCCTTGGAGTTTCACAGGAAAAAGAAAACCGCTTAACTCTGCCTAAAGGCTTTGTTATGCGGGTTTTCAATGTAAGATCGTTACCAAAAAGATTTCTTAAAACCAACGCATTGTAGGCGCAGCACGTGTCCAATAATGCTTTGCGGACGGTGTCCGCAAAGCATTATTGGACGAAAATTGAGGGGCGAGATGTTCCTCGCCCCAAAATTTTCTTGGTACGGGTAACAGGACTTGAACCTGCACGCCTTGCGGCATTGGAACCTAATGGCAGCGTCACGACAGTGCATTTATAATCCATACCCAAAATAACCGATTAAGAAAGGGTTTTTGAGATTTTCAATCCAACTCCCTAACCACCCTCAAAAACTCCTCATCTGAAATTTTCTTACCCTTCCAAAGCCGCATAGCATCAAGCACTTTATCTCTCCACTCGCCATAGACCTGTGGTTCGATGTCCTTCTCACTTTGCTTATCGGATAATAGATTGCTGCATTTTTACCATTCGAAATATCCACATCTGACAGCACCAACTCAACGATCGCCGTCTTGGGTGCGTCAATGATTATCTGCCCATTGGTAAGCGTACCAGAGACCTCGTAAACGCCGTCCGCGGATATGGTAAGAGTGTTTCCGTCGGCGCTCATACCGTCCCCCTCGATCCGGATATTGCCGTCAGCTAATACTGCCGTTGCGGTAACGGGGCGTGTCGGTCTGTTTGCAGACGCGTTGGGCGCAGGCGGTGGTGCGGCGATTAAAGTGGTGCTTGAAGCAGTGCTGCCGGTTCCACTGATTTCTGTGCCGCCCGATGTATCGACGCTTCCCAACGTATCGCCGTTTCCCGATGTATCGTCGCTTTTAGAACAACCGGAAAACAGCAATGATAAACATAATACACCAACAAATATCTTGGTAATACGCATTACGCTCCCTCCATATTTCATATTCTGCCTTAAAAATCCATAGGTACCTATATATTATATCACATATCTCCTAACAATGTCAATAGCTATTGCGCATATACACAAAAAGGATTGTCATCAGAATAAATGCGGTGCGGCTATTGACATTTCATAGGAACCTATGTTATAATACATAAGAAAATATCTTTGTGTTTGGGAGGTTCACTGTGGAAAGAAGTAAAGTTTCCATACTGATCAAGAAAAGCTCGCTGATCTTTGACAAGTATGTCAATCAGCTTCTTGTGCCGTATCATCTTACAGGCAGTCAGTTCCGTATTCTCATGATGCTTTACAAATCGCCCGACTGCTCGGTAAGGCAAACGGATATTGAAGCCGCTTTTTCCATGACAAACCCTACTGTTACGGGGCTGGTCCACAACCTTGAAAAAAACGGACTTGTGAAAAAGATCACTAATCCCGAGGATAAGCGCAGCAGATTTCTTGCGCTGACGGAATACGCCGAAAGCCGAAGGAACGAGTTTCTCTCTTTGGCGGACAGCATTGAAAATGAAATGACCGACGGCTTATCCGAAACGGAAACAGCGGTGTTGTCCGAGCTTTTGCTGAAAGTTATAAAAAAGCACGAAGAACAGTAAATACAATGATAACGGAGAATAAATAATGAGCAACACATATGAGTTTCTTAAGGAATGTGGGATATTTTATGTGCTTACGATTAACGGTGATTATCCCGCCGGACGGTCGTTCGGCGTTGTGATGGAGGTCGGAGAGGACTTGTACATCTCAACCAACGATTTCAATCAGGCTCACAAGCAGCTGCGCACAAACGGTCACATTCAAATCATCGCCAAAAAGCCGCACTCAACGGAGTGGATACGTATCACGGGAACGGCAGAGGAATGCAGCGATAAATCGCTGAAGCAAAAGATGTACGATGAAAATCCGATCCTGCAAAAACACCATCCTTCCGCAGAAGCGGAGCACTTTCTGATGTTCAGGGTAATAGTCGAAAACATTGAGATAAAATAGGAGGAAAATATGGCAGATATAAACAGACTCGGGCTTGGTACAATGGGTATGCATTTTGGCAACCATGAAACATCTGTTAAAACTATTCATGCGGCATTGGACGCAGGTATCACGCTTCTGAATACAGGCGAGTTTTACTGCGGCAGCGAGAGTGAAATGGTGACCGGCGAGGCGCTCCGCGGTGTTGACAGAGATAAGTATTTCCTTTCCGTGAAGTTCGGCGTGCTTCCCGCACCGGAGGGCGGTATCTACGGACTTGACGTGAAGCCGTTCAATGTTAAGGCACATCTTGCCTACTCGCTGCGCCGTCTTGGCCTTGACTACATTGATTTGTACCAACCCGCACGGCAGGATACTACCGTTCCCGTGGAAGAGCTTGTCGGAGCGATTGCCGAACAGGTAAAGGCGGGATATGTAAAGCACATCGGTCTTTCTATGGTAGACGCGCAGACGCTCCGCAGTGCCTGCAAGGTTCACCCTATTCACACGGTGGAAATGGAGTATTCTTTAATTGAACGCGGGATAGAAAACGAGCTTATCGATACGGCAAAAGAGCTGGGCGTAAAGGTTCTCGCATTCGGCACGGTAGGGCACGGACTTCTGACGGAAAGGGTATTTGACGGCGGATCGGATTCCCGTCTTTCCCGAGGGCCTCTCGCTTCGGAATTCAGGGACGAAAATCTCGTAATGCTTCGGGCGTTCAAAGATATAGCAGACAAAAAAGGTGTTTCCATGTCTCAGCTCGCACTGGCTTGGTCGCTGGCAAAATACGATAATGTGCAAAGCCTTATAGGCACAACAAACCCCGAACATCTGCAAGAGTCCGTGGACGCACTGAGAATTGAGCTCAGCGAAACGGATATCAACGCCATTGAATCCGCCGTTNCCGCCGATAAAATAGGCGGAAAAGGTATGCGGAATTTCGTGTTCACCGACGGACAAATGGCATTGGCAAAATGAAAAAGGGAGCGCGTTTTGTTATGAAAAAAAACACTGCTTATAATTTTTGTGAGCCTGTTTTTAAGTCTTACCGCCTGCTCCGTTTCTTCGGAGGATTCTTATTCGGAAACGCCGAGCGAAGCGACCTCTACAGAGAGTTCGTATACCGAGTCAGCAACGGCTCCGAGCAATACGGTATCCGATATGGAGCTGCCCGATATTGTGCCCGGCGAAATTCTGCCGACAAAAAGCAGATACACCGANCAAAACGGCGATATTGTGATAATTCCGGCAGAGTTTACGGTATCNGAAAATAAAGACGAACAGACTNTTGATACGGGTTTAGTCGTCATAGGAGCGNACGGAAGCGAATTTGTCTGGATACCGACAACAGAAACTTCCCTTGCGGTACGTGATTTCGGGAGCTACTTTTNNGNAGGGACCATTAACGGATATTATGACGAAACAGAGCTGGAACTCTATCGGGATATGGTAAAGAGCACAGAGCTGTACGGCGGGTTTTATATGGGGAGATTTGAAGCGAGTCTTGATAAGGACGNGAACGATAATATCCCCGCAAGCAAGCGAATAACGGGTGACAGCTCAAATCGAATATGGGTGCGGTTCTCACCGCAGGATACTGCTCTTGTCTGTCAGAAGCTCTACACCGATAACGATACCGTTCAGGGCTTCTTTCCATGGGGGATAAATTATGATACCGTGCTTCAATGGATCATTGATACAGGNAACAGGACGGCGGAGGAGGTTTCAAAGGAACAGTAGCGATTGGGGCAATTACAGCAACAATTCCTTTGCACNGGGAGCCGATGGAAACACTACGGGAAAATGGGAAGAAACGAAATCCAACAATATATACGACCTTGCGGGAAACAATTGGGAATGGACACAGGAGCGGTACGGGAGCGGCAGTTATGTTATGCGCAGCGGCGGATACAATCTTATGGGCGGCGCATGTCCCGGTTACTCTTATCCCGCAGCGATTCGAGACCCGCTTCCGGGAAACGACCATCACCCTAATGTTACGTTTAGAGCTGNGCTGTATGTTAAATAGACATTGTTGAGTTGTCAATTATATTATATCATATACCAAAATAAAACGCTATATTTTATTTTAAGCTTAATTCTCTTTTAAGAAAGGAAAACAGAAAAAATGAAAATACTGATAATAGGCGGAACGGGAACGATAAGCACCGCTATTTCCCGNCGNCTTGCNNAAAGCGGANATGAGCTTTANCTTCTNAATCGCGGAAANNCCAACAACNNNCTTCCGCCAAATGTTAAGTTTATCAAAGCGGANATAAACGATGAAAAANCCGCTTCGGANAGTCTNGGTGATATGAAATTNGANGTGGTATGCGATTTCATCGGGTTTGTTAAGCCTCAGCTTGAACGTGATTTNCGNCTTTTCGCNGGAAAAACNAAACAGTTTGTTTATATCAGCTCCGCCTCCGCTTATAACAAGCTTCCTTCCGATTACGTNATTACCGAGGGNACTTCTCTCGCAAACCCNTTTTGGGAGTATTCAAGAAACAAAATACAGTGCGANGAATACCTNNTGAAGCTGTACNGNGACGAGGGCTTTCCCGTTACGATAGTAAGACCCAGNCACACNTACNNTGANANNTCNGTGCCGCTGGGNGTNCACGGAAGAAAAGGNAGCTGGCAGGTNATAAAACGTATGCTTGAGGGAAAACCCGTTATAATNCACGGAGACGGTACNTCTCTTTGGACAATGACNGACAGCANAGATTTTGCCGAGGGNTTTATCGGNCTGCTNGGAAATCCTCACGCNATNGGCGANGCATTNCAGATCACCTCNGATGAAACTCTTACGTGGAATCAGATCTATCAGACNATAGCNNGCTGTNTNGGAGTCGAGCTTAAGCCCTACTATGTATCCTCGGAATTTCTGTCGGCGGTAAGCGATTATGATTTTACGGGAAGNCTTATNGGNGANAAGGCCAATTCGGTGGTTTTTGACAACAGCAAGCTGAAAAGAGCNGTACCCNNTTTCAGACCGANGATCAGNTTTGAGGAGGGTATAAGAAACACANTGNATNATGTGCTTTCNCACAAGGAATGTCANACAGANGANGAAGAATTNGACAAATGGTGNGANAAGGTTATTNCCGCACTGGAAAANGCNAAAAAGGAGATTNTATAATGGTACAGGTAAAAGGAAAATGGGCATTTATNACAGGCGCGTCAAGAGGAATAGGNTATCTTACNGCAAAATTTATNGCGGAACAGGGNTGCAANCTNATACTNCACAGCAGAAAAAAGGANCACTGCGAAAANCTGCTTGANGAAGTNANGGCAATGGGANNNGAGNCNTACNCCGTTGAAGCGGAGCTTACCGATTTGGACAGCGTACAGGCTATGCTTGACGANATCGACCGNTTGGGNNTAAATGTGGATATTGTACTTAANAATGCNGGTATGCANATAGCTTACCGCACGGATTATTANAAAACTCCCGTATNGGATTACACCGAAAGCTTTAAAATAAACACCATAGCCCCTGCAATGATATGCTATCATTTTCTGCCCAAAATGATAGAAAGNGGATTTGGCAGAATCGTAAACACCACCAGCGGNATACGTCTCGAACCCGAGCANGCGGGATATTCNGCAAGCAAGGCNGCNCTTGATAAGATAACAATAGATTTAGGCTCAAGGGTNGAGGGAACGNACGTTATGATAAANCTTACCGACCCNGGCTGGTGCAGAACGGATTTGGGCGGCCCAAACGCTCCCAATGCTCCCGAAAGCGCAATACCGGGAATTGCCGTAGGCGCGTTTGTCGATGATAAAAAATCGGGACGCTATCTCAATGCACCGCATTTTACGGGGCTTACTCTTGAAGAGGCAGTGGCAAAGGCGGAAAGAGAATTCGACAGTCCTTATAATAAATAAACTTTGTAAAATCAGACAAAATTTTCGGGGAGGTACCGGAATATGCAAAACGCTCAAGTCGAAAAAGCAATACCATGGAACCCGTGGCACGGCTGTCACAAATGCAGTCCNGGCTGTCAGAATTGTTTTGTNTTCAATATGGATAAACGCTACGGAAGAGATACCACNATAGTAACAAAGGGCAAAACCACTTATGAGCTGAAGGACAAGGACTGTCCGAAAAACTCTCTCGTGAAGCTCTGTTTTTCTTCCGATTTCTTTTTGGAGGAAGCGGACGAATGGCGCGGCGGTATTTGGGACACCATACGCCGGCGCAGCGACTGTATTTTCGTCCTTACCACCAAAAGACCCGAGCGCATAAAACAAAGCTTGCCGTCCGATTGGGGCGGCGGCTGGGAACACGTTCATATGAGTATTTCAATAGAAAATCAGGAAATGGCGGATAAACGCCTCCGATATTTTTTAGACGCTCCCTTAAAGCACCGTGAGGTTTTTTGTTCGCCTCTGATAGCGCCTATCACTCTTGGAGAATATCTTGACACAGGGCTTATAAAATGCGTAAATGTGGGCGGCGAAATGGCCCCGAAAAATGTTGTGCGTCCTATTCGGTGGGAATGGGTAAGAGATCTTTATTTAGAGGCAAAAGCGCGCAATATCGAGTTTTATTTCCACCAATGCGGAAGTNTGTTTATACGTGACGGNNAAAATATCGGCGCATGGAATTTAAATAAGCAGATCGCNTGTGCGGAGGAAATTCAGCATGAGCTTGAAAAAATGTTTTGAGTATACTTAAATAAAGGGGCTGTAAAAAAGCAGCCCTTTTATTATCAATTTAAACTGTTTTTAAAAATAAAACTCGGTATATCCTGTTCGCCTGTTTCTGTAGTCTTATCCCTGTGCGGCTTGTATACCTTTTCCTCGCCATACTCCACAACGACTTCGCCATAAAGTCCATCAAGACNGGCGGATATGTAAAGCACGCGGTTAAAGTCATCATAGAACCAACCGTTTTCGGCAGCCTTCAACATACTTTGATGCCACATTCGTTTGCAGTCAATTCCGTTTACAATGACGGAATTTGGGATAGCATCAACATGTATTTTCAAATTCAGACGCTTCGCCGCAAACAGCTCGTTTGAAGCCGCGGTGGTGATAACAACAACGGACTCTTCCTCATCGCATAATATCTCGGTAAGAGTAAATTCACCCTTTTCATAAGCATAAGTCCNGCCATCATCCGCATAAAGCATGAAGCCGCTTTTTCCGCATGGGTATATATCTGCGAAAGTAATGCGGTTGTCAAGCTCCGATGTATTGTAAATCTGCTCTGTCATTGGAATTATAGCTCCCGATTTGACAAACACCGGAATACGGTTCTGCGGNGCGTAAATATCATAGCTCCTGCCGCCCTCNTATTCATAACCGTAATCATAATCGTACCATTTTCCTTCGGGAAGATATACCCGTCGGCTGCACTTCTCTTCTTCATGAACAGGAGCGATCAGCAGCTCACTGCCAAACAGAAACTCGTCCTTTATATCGTACACATTACTGTCATTCGGATATTCAAATACAAGCGGNCGCATTATTGATNCACCCGTAAGGTGNGTTTTGTANGNATATGAATAGATATACGGCAAAAGTCGNTANCGCAAACGCACATAATGAGAAACNCTGTCGGTGACAAGNCCGTTAAACATATACGGTGCCGATTCTCCCGCGTGATGAACTCTCATCATAGGACAAAANGCCGCAAACTGNACCCAGCGNTCATANAGNTTNGCATGACGNGCAATATCGTTTTTGTAAAGNTGACGGGTNTCCTTTGCGTTGCTTGTTTCGGAAATAAATCCGCCNGCGTCGCTTGTCCACATAGGTATTCCTGACATTCCGGTATTCAGCGCCTCGGGAATGTGCGCCGCGAAAGTATCGTAGTCGGAATAAACATCTCCCGACCAAATAGCCGTACAATATTTTTGTATCCCTGCCGTACCCGTTCTTGTCAATACAAACGTGCGCATTTCCGGAAGATGTTCCNTTGTTATTTCGGTGTAGGTCTTAGTATTGAGCAGNGAAAATATGTTGTGTATCTTNTTTCTNTCGCCGCCGAAATATACAGTGTTTTCAGGATCGCCCTCGGGTTCTGTAAGGTCGAGCCACCATGCTTCGATACCGTCGTCGAGAATACGCTCAAGCTGCGGACGCAGCCATTCCTTTGTATTCGGNTTTGTAAAATCTATCAGATCGCCGCCGAAGTGACCGCAGGTAATAGTNTTGCCCTCGGNNTCCCTTGCAAGTATTCCCTCATCAAGAGCGGACTGATAGGTGTCGCTGTCCTTTTTCAGCATCGGTCCCGAATTTGAAGCCATAAAGTGCAGTCCCTGCGCTCTGTATTCCGCAAGCNTTTCGGGAGATCTTTCGCCCCAGCGTTCGTTCCATTTGTAATTATTAAGCTTGTCAGGCCAGTCATAATCGAATACCAGACAATCCAGCGGGAAGCGGTGTTCACGCAGCTTTGAAACAAGCTCGTCTATCTGCTCCCAGCTCCAATAGGAACAGCGGCACTGCGTATAGCCAAGAACCCACAGCGGCGGCATAGGCGGCTTGCCCGTCAGGTTGGTGTATTCGTTTAGAATGTCGCCGAAGTTGTTTCCGACAAAACAGTAAAATTTCATATCGCCGCCAAGGGCGGACTGATAAATAATGTCGGAATTTGTTTTGCCTATGTCATATGTCATAGGGTAGGAATTATCGGTAAAAATACCGTAAGGCTGACCGTCTCCTGTACTCATATAGAAAGTCACGGGTATATCGGCAGTAACATGCCCCGCATTTATCCTTTGCTCCGTTATCATATCACGGGTTTGCCCTCTGCGGTCAAGGCTGCCATGATGTCCGTCGTTATCTTCGCCAAGACCGTAAAAATGTTCATTGTCGGCAATAAGGTTTTCCATAAAGACAGAGCCGTCGTCGTTTTTTCCGATTTCTTTCCCGTCACAGATAACGGTTTTGTCATCGGAAGAAACAAGACNTATNTTTATCCCCTTTTTTCGTATCCTTACCGCCGCAGTTCCTGCCGAAACAAACAAATGCTCATTCTTATCGGCACAGTGAATTTCGGCTCCATATTCCGNCATATCTTCAATGCTGTAGGAATGTGCTTCAATACCGCTTCCGTCAAAATCCGNCCAAACTTCAAGAGTTTTTGGGGAAACCGCTTTTATGTATATCACACAGTCAGAATCCGTCTGTACCGTGATTTTGTTTTCGTTTTTTTCATAGCNTTCNATATTAAGTCTGCTGAGAACNGTACTCATAATAAAACCTCCGTCATGTCATTATAACAGGCAGCATTTCATTGCCGTCAAAATTCAATTTATCTATGCACAAAACTCTGTGCCCCGCTTCGCTGTCGCCGATGATACGCCTGTGGTAAACTATCAGCCAATCGTCNGTACCTTGAATATTTATATANCNGTTATGTCCCGCCCCCTCNGCAATNTCCGAATTGCTNANTATNANNTTNCCNTNNGGATNTATTTCCAANGGAGAACTGCCNNTGCTTTCACNGACGCGGTANGTNCCNTTGACCCANTCGCCCTCCGACCACATAAAATGATACACTCCGCCGCGTTTAAGCATACAGGGAGCTTCNACGTAGCCGTTGGGTGTGACAGNCTTGAAAAGCTCGCCGTTTTCAAAAGGTACAAATCCGTTCATTTCNTCATTCATCANAGCCGCNTTGCAGTGCTGCCAGCCGCCGTAATAAAGATATATCTTTCCGTCGTCGTCCTTGAAGAGATGCGCGTCTATCGGCTGAGCATAGTTAATGAAACGATCGATAAGAGACCTTCCCGTCAGGTTTCTGAACGGTCCCGACGGTGAATCTGAAACGGCGATCTCCAATCCGCCGATCTCNTCGTCGTTCTGAATATCGTTNCTTGCAAAAATAAGATAATATTTTCCGTTTTTTTCTATGGCAGTGGGCGCCCAGACCGCTCTGTAAACATACCCGTAACCGCTCATATCTATAATATNCGGGTGNTTTTCCCAGTGTATCAGATCTTCGGAGGAAAAGCAGTCAATGTTCATCTGCTCGCTATAGGAGGTAAAGGATTTTGTAACATAAATATAATATCTTCCTTCAAAATACCGTGCTTCGGGGTCGGCGTACCAGCCGATTACTATCGGATTCATAATCACACCTNNGTATAAAATCTAAGAGTACCGCCCCGCATAAGCTTATGGTGGGCAATGAATTTTTCCGTAATATCCGCGCCGCTGAAGCTCACTTTGAAGTCGCTGCTGCCGTCNGTTTCATTTATAATATTGAGAATATTCCCNCTGCCAAGCNTAACGGTNATNNTCCGTGCATTGCANACNCCNAAAANATACTCGCCGCTTCCCGGGCAGACNGGATAAAAACCAAGCACACCCAAAATATACCATGCGCTCATTGAGCCGTTGTCCTCATCNCCGGGGAAAACATTTTCATTATANCCCTCTNTNANNATANGNCGCACATGGCNGGCGGTCTTGCCTATGTTTCCTATCGCCGAATANAGGTATGGCAGATGCATACTCGGCTGATTTGAAATTGCGCACTGCCCGAAATCGGNGGCCGCCATTTCCGTCATTTCATGTATTTCGCAAGGGTATGTGCCTGTTTCAAAAAATGCGGGAGCATTAAACAGCTCGTCAAGCTTTTNTTCAAATTTTTCTNNNCCGCCGTAAAGCTCCGACAGACCATTTATGTCATGGTATACGGCAAAACCGTTTTGGTATGCGCCGCCCTCGCAGTAATCGCCGCCCCATTCAAAAGGTGAAAAATAAGGTTTTCGCTCTCCCTTGGAACTTAACCCTCTGATGAAGCCCGTNTCGNTGTCNAACAGCTTTTTATATCCTTGCGANCTTGNCANATATNTGNCGCATATATCCNTAATATTCAGCTTTTCCGCAAGCTTAGCGATACACCAATCGCAGTAATAAGCATCGAGAGAATTGTTTACGCTTTCACCGTATTTGTCATTGGGCACATAGCCGAGCTTTACATAGTCCTCCACNCCGATACGCCCGCAAAGGTGCGTGCCGCTTGCCGTATTGGCATTTTTGAGCATACCGTCAAGGGCAAGNTTCATCTGTTCCTCCGTAAGCAAGCCTTTTACGGCACAGTCCGCAAGAGCNGCATCTATCAATGTGCCGGGCATAATTCCCCTTTCGCCNGGAGAAAGCCATTTCGGCAGCCACCCTTGTTCCTTATAGAAATTCAGATATCCCTCCATGATCTCGCTGATATGCTCGGGAATTATCAGCGTCAGCAGAGGATAAAGGGTTCTGTAAACGTCCCAGAAACCGTTGTCAACAAACATTTTGCCCTTGCATATCTCTCCGCTTTTTGTATTGTANTGTACCTCTCTGCCAAGCTCGTCATACTCATAAAAAATTCTCGGGAAAATAAAGCAGCGGTATAAGCAGGAATAAAAGGTGCGCATACGCTCTTNGGAATCATTTATCTCTATTTTAGACANCAGTAAATTCCATTTATCCTCGGTTTCGGCTTTTAACTGCTCATATGTCCTGCCGTTTACCTCGCCGAGATTTCTTACAGCATATTCGGGCGAAATATACGAAGTACCGAGCCGAACGGTAAGCTCCCCGCCCTGCGGAATATTAAAGGCAATATTCATTCCCGCGCCTATGCCGCTGCATGAAAGCCCTTGTTCCGTTTCACCNGAATTTTTTGTAATAACGGTTTCGGAAGCATTTACGGGTTTATCAAATTTCATNCAGAAATAAAACTTAAAATCCTTTCGTGTGCCGTCGCCNTAAGCGTTGGTGAAGCCCGTAAGCATTTGNCTGTCGGGGTCAAGAACAAGCTCTGTCGNAAAATCAAANGGCAGCACCGCAANNCTNGGNGTNTTTNCGGTATCCCAGTGTATTTTTATTATTGCTCCCCTTTCGGCGGGAACAATACCCATTTGCGCAAAATACCGTTTGAAATATATCTCCGTNCAGGCGGGAGAAAGCTCCTTTTCGTCAAAAGATGAGCTGCGTCTGTCCTCGGTAACATACGGCTCTCCGCTTTGCGGCATAAGCACAAAATGCGCATAATCCCTTACCCATGGGCTCGGTTGGTGCGTCAGCCGTATTCCCTCCGTTTGTCTGTGAAGAGGTGAATAAAACCAGCCCCCGCNGCTTGCTCTTGTCTGAACTGAAAAGCTGTTCACTCCAAAGGGAGCACAGNTCAGCGGTAAAGTGTTTCCCACGGAAAATCTCGNNTCGGAAAGAGTGCCCTGCTTTATATTGACATATTTAAGNAAGTTTTTCATCAGATTACCTCGGCTCGTTGAAAAACATTGCAATGTATGATATAATAACCTCAAACTGCGGAAAGAGGAAGAAATTATTTAAATGTTTGAGAACATTTTATCGTTTTAGAGGTATCNCTCCGCTTTGCTACGCTCTTTTTATGATATAATTAAAAACAATAATGGTTCAAAAAGTGAGGAATACATTCATGGAGCATATAATCTCATTCGGCGAGACCTTTGCCGATCAAAACAGGCCGTTTTATATCGAAATGGCGGGTATAACCTATCCCGACCCTAATTATCATATAACCCGAAAAAAATCGTATATTCACTGCTTCGAGTATGTAATAAGGGGCAGCGGCATCGTTACTGTGGACGGTNTAACNAATTACCCNTCNGGAGGCGACCTNTANGTACTTCCAAAAGGCGCGGATCACGACTACCGCTCTGCGCACGAAGACCCCTTTGAAAAGATATGGTTCAACATCAGCGGTACGCTGTGCGATGAGCTTATACATGTTTATGGCATTACNGGCACNNTGATNGTTAATGGNATAGANGCTTTTCCNTTTTTCCGCGAATTTCTTGANATATGCGAAAATAAAGAGCTNGCTCTGAATGAAATANATTCNCNGTGCGCNCTTGTTTTNCATAAGCTNATAATAAAGATACNCGACAGCATAATACCNGATNCNGAGCANNGCTCAAAAGGTGCCGCTTCTGAGATCAAGTCATATATTGACCGTAATATTTATGAAAGACTAAGCATAGAATTGCTGTCGAAACACGTAAATATTTCATCTTCTCAGGTCAACCGCGTATTCAAAAAAGTCTACGGCATAACGCCTTACGATTACATTCTCACACGCAAAATAGAAACCGCAAAGCTGCTGCTGAAAAATTCCTCGCTGTCGGTAAAAGAAATAGCCTACCGTCTGAATTTTGCGGACGAACACTATTTCTCAAATATCTTCCTGCAAAAAACAGGAGTGCGCCCCAAGAAGTATTGATAACAAACCTAATATAACTCGGGCAGCGTTTCCTTTGTTACAGCATAAGAACTTTCATAAAGCTTTTTCAGGTACTCAAAGCTGTTGAAGTCCTCTGTAAGGCAGAATACACCCGACCATGTCATATAGCTCGACCAGCCGAGCCCAAGCTCGTGTATTTCGTTCAGATCGGGCAGACTGCCTATCTCGCCGATTACGGTTATCTTCGGTTGTTCGGTTATTTTTATCAGCTTGCCGTATTCTTCTGTGCAGGCTGTGTGAACGTGATTGGGGGGATACATATCCTTTGAGATAATATCTACAACATCATCTCCCGGATAGCACTCGGGTTCAGCGGTATTCCACACCCATATGAGATTATTCAGACCGTGCAGATCGGTGTACCTTTCATACATCATACGGTACAATTTCTTCACGACCTCCGCTCCCTTTACGCCCCACCAGAACCAGTTTCCGTCTCCCTCGTGAAACGGTCTCCAAAGTATCGGTATGCCCTTATCGCAGAACGGTCTCAGCAGTCCCGCCATCATGTCCATATCGGAGATAAGCGCCTTGTTTTCGGGAGTTCCGTCAATAACCGCCTTGCTTGCGTCAAAATCGGTATTGTCGGTGAAAAAGGATTTTGAACGCCCTCCCAGCGGCGAAAACCAATGCCATGTAAAGGTGATAAGTCCTTTTTTATCAGCCCATTCCCACGCCCTTTTCAGAGTGCCGTAATTGTTTGTGACCTCGGTCATACATTCCTCATCGGTATCAAGATAATTGATGTTCGGGGAATAGGATAAAAGCTCAAATCCCAACAAAGCAGGCTCATGGCCTGTTATTTTTTTGATTTGATGATATTCCTCCATGGCCATGGTTTGAGTGTGCTGTCCCGTTATGACTTTATCAAAGGATATATCGGACAGATATTTCAGCACATTTTTTACGCATTCCTGTGCATTTGGATTTACAGGTATGTAAATTCTGTTACTCATAATCTCACTCCGTATTAACTAACTATCTCCGATATCTTTTCTATTGGCACTTTGGGTGTTCTGCCGGCTGTCAGCAGACCGTTGGTTTCCTGCTCAACATCTGTCAGCTGTGTGTAGCAGTAGCCGCTTATATCCATATTCTCAACAGCCTTTATCAGCGAGCGGAAGCGTTCCAGAAATTCCTCGTCCGAGTGTACCGAAGCGCCGTAGCCCCAGCCCTCGTCACGGGCGTAATGAGTTCCTCCGAACTCGGTGAAAATTATAGGCTGCCCCTCATACTTAAATCCGTCGGCAAAGGGCAGGAGCTGCGAGTTTCCGCTGTAGCCGTCGGTAAGCTTTTCTTTTGTGTCATAAAGGTGTGTAAGCCAATTGCTGTTCTGTTCGTAGTGGTGGAGCGTGAGAATATCGCTCTTTGCATGATACCAGCCGTCGTTTGAGATAACGGGACGCATGGTGTCGATACTTTTTGTCATATAGTAAAGACCCTCTGCAAAATTCTGCTGGCGTAGATTTGAAGCAATACCCCTAACGCCCCAGCTTTCATTAAAAAGAACCCATGTTACCAACGACGGGTGATCGTAGTTCTGCGTAACTATGTCAAGCCACTCTGCGGAAATATCCTTTACAGCCTCGTCGCTGAACCAATGATTTGAGGGAAGCTCACACCAAACAACAAAGCCCATAATATCGGCGTAATAGTAAAAACGCTCGTCCTCGTTTTTCTGATGCTTGCGAACGCCGTTAAAGCCCATTTCCTTTGCAAGTCTTATATCGTCAATTATAGCCTGCTCACTTGGAGGGGTCATTCCCGATTCTTTCCAATATCCCTGATCGAGTACAAGCTTTGAATAGAACGGTCCGCCGTTGAGCAGTATTTTTCCGTCCTTAACNGTGAACTCCCTNANCCCGAAATAGCTGNCTACTCTNTCNACTTCTCTGCCGCCNTTGCTTACGGTCACNTCAANATCATACAGNGCNGGATTCCAAAGACACCANTGCTCCGTTTGATAAGTAATGCTNNTGCTGTCAAGNCGAANCTTNACGGTGTTGTCAATATCTCCCGCANTTACNGATACNGTNTGCACNNGTCTGCCGTCAAAGCTTACCGCTATTTTCACNTCNACATCATNNGCGGGCTTATTNACNGCNANNTCNAATGTAACGGAGCTNTCGCTTANATCGGGNGTTATTTTAAGCTTTGTCAGNCTTATATCATNTGTATATTCAAGCCATACNGTTTTCCATATNCCCGTAGTCTGCACATACCAGCAGCCGAAGCTCTGAGCCTCCCAGCGCTGCTTGCCCCTTACTTGGACAGGCAGATCGTCATCGGTGCACTTTACGGTAAGTATGCCCGCNTTGTNNNCAAGAAGATCGGTCACATCAAAGGAGAAACGGGTGTANGCGCCCTTGTGNGTTCCCGCAAGTCTGCCGTTNACATAAACCTCGGTAACGTAGTCCNCACCGTCAAAATTGANGATCGTNCGCTTGCCNGCCTTTCCCGAAATTNTNCGGGAATACCATACCGTATTATGCTGTGNGGTATCNTGGATCCCGCTAAGCTCGGTCTCNTANGTAAANGGAACATTGATTTTTCGGTCAAGTNTNCCNGCAAGNGCGNCANCNGCGTCNGCTTCATCTCCAAAAGCAAAATCCCACTCNCCGTTCANGNTCAGCCANTCCTTTCTGACGAACTGCGGTCTGGGGTATTCNGGAATATAGCATTTAACNTGTTTCATGATAGCTCCTTTCCTTCGGTTTCATTTTTTTGATACTATGATAGCGTAAACCGGGTGGCTTTACAATACATTATTCAGTCATAAAAGTGAGGAATGCAAGCTTTTTAACAGAGAAGTACATGGGCTTGCTCGTTTGTAANTTCATATCTATTCATGCTTTTATTTTACCATTTTCTTGCCTTTTTGTGCAACTTTTATTTTTCAAACAGGGCTTAGGGCTTTTGTGTTTTGTCATAANACACTTACAAATTTTCCTTCCTGCAATCGATCATCATCTGTTGAAAGTCTTTCATGGACACATTAAGTCTTTCTTTTCTTGCACTTGCCAAATACCTGCCATTTTCAAACAGATATACCGTCTCCACCGTAAACCTTTTACAGTCCGCCAAATGAATCATTTTACTTGAAGCATTTTTGTCGTGCTGCACCCACCCTTCGCCTCTGCTGTCATGACCTACAGAAATCCCTATCTCTCCTTTTTCAATATCCGGAACTTCATATNACGGACGTCCTTCATCTGCTATCCATTCTTTTTCACATTCAACATCGTCGTCATACTCCACTATAAAATGAACTTCCCGTATGCTGATCAAGCCTTCGTCGTCTATTTCAACCCTTTTTATAAAATAACCTCTCTGCGCTTCAAAAAAATCATCAATCTTTTCTTTATCATATGTCATAATATAGTTTTTAAATTTCACTGACACCCAATTAAATAGCTTTCCATTATAATTAGCGATCATCTCAGTTAGCTCCCGGTCATGATAAACACTTAGAATATGTTCTTAAGGCAACACCGCATAATACCTAAAAAACAAACAGTTGGTTAATCGAGTTCAAAACAATTCAGCAGTTGCCCTAAAATTCGTTTGCAGGGCAAACTAAATTAAACTGCCCGAAATTTTCTGTCAGCTAAAATCAGATTTGCCAAAGCAAACATAAGGGAGCCTCTAAAAACCCTTGTGAAAAGCAAAAACGGACAGGGTGCGCCGTGATACTATGATTTTCGGAGTACTCCGACAATAAAGGAAATCCGACGAAGGCAGGCTTGGCGCCTGTCGAGCAGGATTGACGCAGTAGACGGTGTGCCCTGTTCGTTTTTGCTCACAGGGGGTTTTAGAGGTTCCCTATACTTCTTTTTCTTCTCCATGAAGAAGCTGTGAAGTCAAGGAGAAACGGGTGTAAGCGCCCTTGTGAGTTCCTGCAAGTCTGCCGTTTACATAAACCTCGGTAACGTAGTCTGCGCCGTCAAAATTGACGATCGTCCGCTTGCCGGCCTTTCCCGAAATTTTTCGGGAATACCATACCGTATTATGCTGTGCGGTATCATGGATCCCGCTAAGCTCGGTCTCATATGTAAACGGAAGATTGATCTTTCGTTCAAGCCTGCCTGCAAGCGCGGCTTCGGCGTCTGCCTCATCTCCAAAAGCAAAATCCCACTCACCGTTCAGGTTCAGCCAATCCTTTCTGACGAACTGCGGTCTGGGGTATTCGGGAATATAGCATTTTACATGTTTCATGATCGGCTCCTTTTCCGCGGTTCCATTGTTTGATACTATGATACCGCAAAGCGGAGGGCTTTACAATACAATATCCAGTCATAAAAGTGAGGAATACAAGCCTATTTAACAGAGAAATACATGGGCTTGCATTATAGATGGGGATACAGATGAGTACTCCACCTCACAAAAACATAATCGAAAGTCTCCGTAGGTGATCGTGTTGTGTGCAGAGGAAATTATCTCATTGCAAGCAGGCGGTGCAGCCGATACAATCAAAATAGGTACTTTGTGTTTTACGAGGTACCACATAGATAGGAATACGAATAAGTACACCCTTCCATAATTTCAAAAATTGAACTGCATAAAATAAAGAATACGGCAGGAGAAAAAACACCCGCCCTAAAACAGGGTGTCCTTCAAAATTACCGTTCCGATACTTAAGAAGCATGTAATGAATTGTTACTTCCTTAAAAACAAAACCGCATCACACAGTCCTCAAAAGGCTTTGTAATACGGTTTGTGGTGCACCTGACAGGAATCGAACCTGCACTCCTTTCGGAAATAGAACCTAAATCTATCGCGTATGCCAATTTCGCCACAGGTGCATAATTTATTAAATTTTTATCTGTATTTTCTCAATTATCAATCTCAAAAATAATTCCACTGTAGTAACGCTGCCCAAATCCAACGCGTCTGCCAGTTCCGCCACGGGCGCATATTTAATTTACTGTTATTTTATATACATAACAAATCGAAATTTACAATTATTGCCGTTCTCAATCTGCATAAACAATTTCAAACTCTTCACCAAGCTCCTGACAGAGCTGTTCATAGGCGAATTTCTTCTTTTTTCAAACATAATGCTATCTTCTTCTGTCCACCATGGAGAATCGCTCGGAGCATTGTCTATATCCATCATGTTTTCGTGATATGCCTGCAAATACCAAAGAAGGTTTTTTAGTTTTGCTGAAATCGGAAGTTTCTGTTCATCAACAGCATAGCCGAATTCTTTTTTTGCGGCATCATTTGCTGACCAAAGACAGGTGCCGCCCCATTCAAACCAATATTCCATCTTGTATTTTGCCATTTTTGCCACTCCAAATTTATCACAACCAACAAAACTCATTTTACCACACAATCCCAAATTTGTCAATTCAAAAAACGCTCAATCATTAAAATGATCATATATTCCATTACAAAGCTGCACAAAATCCTCCATGCTCAGCTCTTCCGCCCTTGCAGACGCCTTTATTCCGGAATTTTCCGCAATTCCCGATAAAGTCGGCTTAGAGAGGGCAAGTTCTGCCGACAACGGGTTTATCATCTGCTTCCTCCTCTGCGAAAAAGCAGATTTGATCACTCTGAAAAAAAGCTTTTCGTCCTTAACGTCATATTTTTTCTCCTTGGCAATATCAAGCCTGATCACTGAGGAATCCACATTTGGAGCAGGGGCAAAGCTTCCTCTTGTGACGTTAAACAACTTCTTGGGATCGCTGTAGTAGTTGACGGCAACAGTCAGCGCACCGCATTCACGGGTTCCCACTTTTGCGCAGATACGCTCGGCAGCTTCTTTCTGAACCATTACAGTAAGGGATTTTACAGGCAGCTTTTCCTCTAAGATCCGCATTATGACAGGGGAGGTTATGTAGTAGGGCAGATTTGCGCATACTACCACTTCTTCGTCTTTGAATTTTTCTTCAAACAGCTTTTTCAGGTCGATCTCCATAAAGTCTGCAAAAATGACCTCGACATTTGAAATCTCCGCAAGTGTTTCCGCTAAAATAGGTTCAAGTCCTCTGTCGATCTCTATTGCAACAGTTTTCTTGCTTCTTATTGCCAGCTCCTTTGTGAGAACGCCTATTCCCGTACCGATCTCAAGAGAGCAGATCTCCCTGTCGCAGCCTCCCATTTCCGCTATTTTGGGGCATATTGAGGGATTGATAAGAAAATTTTGTCCCAATGACTTGGTGAAGGAAAATCCGTGACGGGTAAAAAGATCCTTTATAACTCCTAAATCGGTAAGTTTCATACTATATTCTCCAATAAAATTTGTGGCAGTGTTCGGGTGAAATCACATTCATCTGAACGCTGCCGTTTTATTATAATCTATCGGAGAGGATTTGTCAAATCATTTACACAATGTTAGCAGTGCGTTGCCTATGCTTTCACCTATAAGCTCTCCCGTGTAAAGTGCCTGTTCCAGTGTGTTTCCTTGCGCGCCTATTTCAAGCAGCAGTGAACCGGTTGTCAGATGCTGATTGTAATTGCAGTACTGGAAAAGCACGGGTCGTGTGATTCCGGGATTTGTGCTTTCCATATACTGCTGAAGCAGGCAGGCAAAATGGAAATTCTGTAAGTAATTCGGCACATAATAATATCCGTCTGTGGCTGCAGAAATGATCATGACCTGTGCCGCTTCTTTTCCGTTGATAGTGTTTACGGCAGCTACAGGGCTTCCGTCCGCTTCGACGATGCCGTCGCGGTGAACGTCAAATACCACCTTTATTGAGGGGTATTTTTCCAAAATGGCGGCGACTGTTTCCTCTGAATAAGCGTAAGCTTTATTAAAATCTGCGCGGTCGTGGAGAGTGCCGTCATGGATAACGCAGATCCCTTTTTCCGCAAGCTTTTCCGAGATCTTCTGTCCCACTGCCACAACGCTTTGGGTGGGATCGGTCGTTCTGCATGAATAATCCTTATCCTGATAATCTCCGCTTCCCAGTAAATAGCTTTCTGTGGTGTGAGTGTGCATTATAAGCACCTGGGGCTGATCGGAATAGGCCTCCAGCTGAAATTCGGGGAGTATTTCCGATTCCGCTTTTACAAAATCGCTGTCAAGCTCTGTACAGTTGCGAACTTTTCCGCCCATTGAAAGGGAAACAAAATTGTAACCTTCGGGGTTTGAGTCAAAGGTAGTTTTTCTTACTTTAAGATCTGTGCTACCGAAAACCGAGAGATCCTCGGTGTCGTGGCTTATGTTTTGTGTGATTATGTAGCTTTTATCGCTGTCATCAGTTTTTTCCTGGGCAGTAACAGCAGGCTCTTGGGATATGTTCTCGTTTTCCGTAATTGCAGATTCTTGAGAGGTGATCTCTGTTTCAGCAAAGGCAGTATCTTCTGTGATCTCAGGTGTTTCTGTCATATTGCTTTCCGTTGACTGAGGCGGATTTGGTTTATATAATATCAGACTGCCGTTTCCAAACTCGGAGGTCTCTGTTGAAAAGCCCGAGTTAGCTGTAAAATTAACTGCGGCTGCCATTATCTTGCTCACGTCGGGCGGATTATCCATTGCTTCACTTACTGCAAAGGGAACTAATGCCACGGCTGCTGCAGCGGCTATAAATTTTATACCTGTTTTTTTTCTCATATCTTATGCTCCTTTCTAAGATCCTGAAATGAGTAGTCCTTGTTTTGGTAAAATTATATGTGGGAAATTTTTCATTATGATTTTTTGCCGCTGTTTCCTTTTTCGCCCTTTTTTGCTTGCCTTGTAGAGTAGTATATATACGGATAAAAAGGCGTATTATGCGCGATCGTACATATTCGCCCTTTGCTGTAATACTGATAACCATTAAAAAAGCAGATAAACTGCTTTTTAAATATCTTGACGCAAGCGGAAAGGCGAGGGAGCATAACTTTCTCGGTTATTAGTATAAATTGTCAAAATGAAAGGAAGAAAAAATGAAAAAGGGGATAGTGGTAAAAAATAATAGTTATGTAAAATTAGCTTTGATAGTTATAGGCAGCTGGATCATGGCATCCTCAACTGTTTTGGGGAGGATTTCGCCGCTTTGCGTGTCATTTATCGGCAGTCTGTCGGGAGTAAATGCTATTGCGGCGTTTTTAGGAGCATCTTTCAGACTCTTAATAAGCAGTGATTTTACCGAAATAATACCTTATATCATAGCCGCGGCATCGGTCACTGCTGTAAGGCTTGCAATAGGACGGTCAAAGGGGTTTGTGACAGTCTTGAGCAGCGCGTTTTTATGCGGAGCGGGTACATTGCTGGCTAATGTTATCACGGCGGACAAGTCGTCTGAGCTTATGGAGGACTTTTTGCTGGCTTTTGTATGCGCGGTAGCCTGTTACGGTTTTACTATGCTAAAAACAGCTGTAAATAAGGGATCAAGCTTAACTCTGTCAAATCCTGTAAAAGCTCTGCCTATCGCCGTTACGGCGGTTTTCCTGATCGCTTCGTTGGCAAGCCTTAATTTCGGTATTTTCAATTTCGGACAGATCCTATCTGTTATATCGATCCTGATAGCCGCTTACCGTTACCGATTCAGCGGAGCGGGAGCAGTCGGCATTATCTGTGCTTTGGGTGTGGCGCTTGCACTGGAGGACAAGCAGTTTATCGGACTTATTACGGCAGTTGGAGGAATAACGGCAGCAGCCATTGCTCCAAAAGGCAGAATACCTTTGACTGCATCTTTGATTTTTACCTCTGCGATCATCGGGGCGGTTTTCGGAATGGATAAAGATATGCTGTCCTTTATTGCAAGTATAATAGTTGGCTCTGTGATATTTATGCTCTTGCCACTGAACAGCATCAAAAAGAATATGAGCGGAAAAGGCTTTGGCGGAAGTGAAGAAAAAGCTTCTGACGTCGTTGCAGGCAGGCTTGAATTGGTTGGAGAAACACTCAGCGAGTTGAAATACGCCGTGGAAAAGACCGCTGAAGCACTGGAGAGCGAGAAAGAAAGGGATATAAGCAATATATATAATTCCGCCTGTGATACGGTTTGTAAAAATTGCAGATTTAATATAAAATGCTGGGGAGACGAGTATAACGATTCTGTTAGAACTATGAACAAGCTTATACAGCTTCTGAAATGCGGTGAAAGGATCGTTCCCGACAGCTTTACGGGGGCGCTTGCAGAGCGTTGTCCGAGAAAACAGCAGCTTTGCGACAGCATCAACAAAAAGTATGAGGACTATTCCTATGCAGGGCAAATGAACAGGCGTTTAAAGGAAATGCGCGGAATTCTCACCAAACAGTTAGACAATACAGAAAAGCTGTTTGCTTCCATGGCTAAAGAAATGGAAAAAGACACAGTTTATGACAGGGTAGCTTCCGTTAAGGCGGAAAGACTTTTGGAAAGATGCGGACTTTCTGCTCCCAAAGCGGCTGTGAACATTACAGACGGGTTTATGTGCTTGGAAGCCTACGGAAAAGGAGATATTTCCTGCTCGGCGGAGGAGCTTGGAGATCTGCTGATACAGACTTTGCAAAAGGAGTTTGACCTCCCGCTTGTTCTGAAATACGGAGACAAGGTGAGGATAACCGCCTTTGAAAGGTCGGAATACTTTGTCAAGTCAGCAAGCTGTCAGCTAAGCAAGAAAAACGATTCAGCTAACGGCGATTATATTACCTGCTTTGTGGACGGTAAAGGGTATTATTACAGCATTCTTTCTGACGGAATGGGAAGCGGTACAAGGGCGAGGATAGACAGCGCCTTTGTCTGCGGACTTCTTACAAAGCTTTTGGAGTGCGGGATAGAAGCCGAGGCTGCTATTGAGCTGTTAAATACTTCCTTGCTTGTAAAATCCTCTGATGAGAGCTTTGCGACCCTGGATCTGTGCAAGGTGGATCTGTTTACAGGGGAAACTACCATATATAAAGCGGGCGGAGCAGACAGCTATATAAAAAGCGGAGCATCGGTAACGAGAATAAAGGGAAAGGGGCTTCCCGTGGGCGTATGCGAGAATCTGTCCATGTCGTCTCACAGTTTTACGGCAGGTGAGAATGATGTGATCATAATGACCAGCGACGGCGCAGAGCTTTCGGAAAAGTGGTTGGAACAGACCTTTTCCCACGACAGCTCACATAATATGGACGAGTTGGTAAAAACTGTGGCAAGCGCGGCAAGATTCAATTCCGAGAGGGGGAGGGAAGATGATATATCTGTTGTTGCTCTGAAAATAAAAAAATAACGCTTTATTCTGATCTTCGATTAAAAGTATACATTCTTTGCGGTCTATTTTGCGCCCTGCTGCGTCATTGTCCTCGGCAGGCGTCGGCCTGCTGTCGTCCTCTTCCTTGCAGAACACAAAATATCCTCGCAAATAATTTGTCTACTTTTAACCGAAAATCAGTATTAATAATGCCCTTTAAAGCAGAATTACATTGAAGTATTGTAATATTTACTAAAAGTGTAAGTGTGGATAAAGCAACTTTAATAAAAATTATACAAAACCCTTGCAATAATTTGTAAAGTATGATACAATCTTAACAAAGGAAAAATTACCAAAAAGTTGATGTTTGGTTTTTGAAAATTTATCTAATTCAACGAGAAAAGGTAGGCTGATAATTATGGCGATACAAAATATGCACGACTATGATGTAGCTTTACACTTCTTCCACGAGGGCAAGGCTACCGAAGCTTATGATTTTTTCGGGGCTCATTTTGCTGAGAAGAACGGAAAAAAAGGCGTTCAGTTCAGAGTATGGGCGCCTAATGCAAATTCGGTAAGCGTAGTTGGCGATTTTAACCATTGGGACAGAGGACTGCATCAGATGCGCCGCACCGAGCATGACGGTAGTGTTTGGGAGTTGTTTATTCCCGATCTTAAGCAGTACGATATTTATAAATACAGTATCGAAAGCTCCAACGGCCGCATAAATTTAAAAGCCGACCCTTACGGTTTTCATATGGAAACACGTCCCAATACAGCCTCCAAGATATATGAGCTGGACGGTTACAAGTGGAAGGATTCAAAGTGGCTGGAAGAGCGTAAAAAGAAGAATATTTACGATTCAGCCATAAATATATATGAGATACACCTCAGTTCATGGATGGAGAAAAAGGACGAGGACGAGCTTTTCAACTATATGGAGCTGGCAAAAAAGCTTATCCCTTATGTAAAGAAAATGGGCTATACTCATATTGAGATAATGCCTGTTGCGGAATATCCCTTTGACGGATCATGGGGTTATCAGCAGATCGGATATTATGCTCCTACCTCACGTTTCGGTACTCCTCATGATTTTATGGAATTTGTGGACTACTGCCACCAGAACGGGATCGGACTTATTCTTGACTGGGTTCCTGCTCATTTCCCCAAGGACGCGGCAGGTCTTTACGAATTTGACGGCAGTTACTGTTATGAGTATTCCGAGCCTTTGAAAAGAGAGCACCTCAACTGGGGCACACGAGTATTTGACTGGGGCAGACCCGAGGTACAAAGCTTTTTGATCTCCAATGCCAACTATTGGTTTGACAAATATCACGTTGACGGACTGCGTGTTGACGCGGTTGCTTCTATGCTCTATCTTGACTACGATCGCAAGGACGGACAGTGGCAGAGAAATGTCAAGGGCGGAAACGAAAACCTTGAAGCAATAGCATTTTTGCAGAAGCTCAACACCGAGCTTTTTGCAAAGCATGAAAATATATTGATGATCGCGGAAGAATCCACCGCATGGCCCATGGTGACAAAGCCTGCAGATGTAGGCGGTCTGGGCTTCAACTTCAAGTGGAATATGGGCTGGATGAACGATATGATCGCCTATATGTCCATGAATCCCGAATACAGACCTTATCACCACAA
>JAAVHX010000008.1 GCA_014799475.1 Clostridiales bacterium
AGCTTCAAAATAGAATTGATGAGACCCTTCATTTCACTATCTTTCGACAGTTTCCTGAAGGACTCTTGTCCTTCTGGTGCTTTCTCGTTTCTTCGTTGTTTAATTTACAAGGTGCAAGCGAGTCCGCTGAGCTTCGGTTCCCCTCGTCATGCGGAACTCCGTTATTCTAGCACGCTTCTCAGAGTTTGTCAAGAGGTTTTTTCGCTGTTCGGCAAAAAACTTTTTGCCGCCGCTGGAAACCTTGCTCTCTCCTGAGCGCTCAGTTACTATACCAGACCTTCGCGCCTTTGTCAACACTTAATTTCGCTTTTTTCCATCTTTTTTTCTTGGGTCCTTCCTGACCACAAAATATTGCACTTTCCGGCGGGCCTAGCCACTACTTCTTCTCTCCCGGGGGAAACGCGGCAGTCAAAATCACCAGAACCAAACAGCCCACAGGCGCCGCGATCCCCGGCAGCCGCTCCGTGATCCCCGTGAGCGCCAGCCCCAGCGCCGCGATGGCGGCCAGCGCGGGCCACCGCCGCTCCCCCCAGGCGTGGGCCAGCAGTCCCGCCAGCGTCAGGTCGGGCAGCAGCCACAGGGCGGATACCAACCCCTCCAGCCGGGCGCTGTCCCCCAGCAGCCCCGCCGCCGCGAAGAAGGGCGCGTCCACCCGCACCGCCACCGCCGTACTGAGCAGCCCCGCCGTCAGCAGGCCCAGCGCGGCAGAGAGCAATCCCAGCATCCCCAGCCACATCAGCCCCCGGTGGGTCCCGCCCGGTTCCTCCTTCACCTTATATAAATGCGGCAGGACAAACAGTCCGGTGGACAGCACATTTGCTCCCGCCAGCATAGACTCCCACCAGCTCCCGGCGGGCTCCATCACCCATCGCCACTCCACCCGGGGCAGGCCCAGCAGCAGGATGGCCCCCACCGTCACCAGCGCCCCCAGCCAGAGGATCTCCACCGCCCGGAAGAAGGCCGCCGCCTTCCCCCAGCCCATCCAGATCAGCGGCAGGGCCAGCAGCACCAGCAGCCAGCCGGTGCTTTCCCGGTTCCCGGACGCCGCCTGGACGCGGTCCGCCGTCCGCCGCAGCACATCCGCCATGAGCGCCACCGCCCAAATGCCATACAGCGCGTTTAATATGGGATGCAGGGGCCGGCGCCCCACCCGGCGCAGCAGCCCCCAGCCCACGAGCACCCCGATGGGCACGCTGGCCAGCAGCCACCGCCAGTCCGTCCGGCCCGCCGCGGCGGCGCCGATGGACAGTCCACCCACCATGACCGCCACCGCCAGTTGGCGGGTCGATAGTTTTTCGCTTTTCACGCCGACCCCCTCCATTCTTCCCAATCGATGAGGACAGGCCCGTCCCCGGTCAGCAGGGGCAGGGTCAGCACCTCTCCACGCTCCAGCGCGGCCAGCGCTTTCACCACCGTGGGGGCCTCGATCCCCCGGCGTTTGAGCAGGTCCAGCCCGGACGCCGGGTCACGGCAGGCGTCCAGCAGCGCCGCCGCCCCCTCCTCCGCCAGCCACACGGTGGCGGACGCCCCCAGCTCCTCGTTGCGCAGGACGGCCAGCAAGGTCTCCCGCAGCGCCACGTCCCGCCCTACTATTATATAGGAGACACTGGTCAGGGACAGCTCCTCCTCCCCCGACCAGGGCAGGCCGGCCAGCGCCTTGGCGAAATCCTCTCCGGCGTGCCGCCCCCGGCTTTGGTTCCCCTGGTCGTCCCCGCCGCACACCGCCGTCAGGGTGACCGGCCCCGGGCCGTCCACCCCCAGCACCCGCACCAGGCCCAGCCCCTCCGGCTCTTTGGGCGCGGGCCGCCAGCCCGCCAGCAGCACAGCCAGCGCCACCGCCAGCAGCAGCCATTTTCTCACCCCTGATTCCTCCTGTTCTCCGTATTCAAGTAGTCGGGCCGGGTCTTGACCTCGGGCAGCGGCTCCCGCAGCACCACGTACCCCTCCTTCTGTTTTCCGGCGTTGGAGGCGAAGGGGGTGAGGTAGGCGACGCCGAAGGTCTCCAGCATGGCCAGCCGGTACACCAGCGCCAGCCCCGCCAGCACCAGCCCCGTCAGCCCCGCCAGCCCCCCGGCAATGGTCAGCCCGAACCGCCAGATGCGCAGCGCCCCGGCGAAGTCCTGGCTGGGGGCGGTGTAGCCGGCGATGCCCGCGATGGCCACCACCACCAGCACAGCGGGGGACACCAGCTTGGCCTCCACCGCCGCCGAGCCCACCACCAGCCCGCCCAAAATGGACACCGTCTGCCCGATGGAGGAGGGCAGGCGCAGCCCCGCCTCCTGCAAAACCTCAAAGGCCAGCAGCATGACCAATATTTCCGTCAGGGTGGAAAAGGGCACATCCGCCTTGGCGGCGATGATGGATAGGGCGAGCTTCACCGGGATCAGCTCCGGGCGGAACAGCACCGCCGCCGCGTACAGCCCCGGCAGGAACAGCGTGACCAGCATACACACGTACCGCAGCACGGACAGCGCCCCGGCCACCGCCCAGCTGGTGCTCCTGTCCTGACCGGTGCGGAAGAAGCTGTCCAGGGTGGCGGGGAACAGCCACCCCATGGGGATGCCGTCCACCAGCACCCCCACCCGGCCCTCCGCCAGCGCCGCGCAGAAGCGGTCGGGCCGCTCGGTGTAGGCCGTCAGGGGGAAGGCCGTGTGGCTCTCATCGACGACATACTGCTCCAGGTTCCCCGTCATCAGCAGCGCGTCGATGTCGATCTGCTCCAGCTTGGCCTTCACCTGGGCCGCCAGCTCCAGGTCGGCGATGCCATCCACATATAGCACGTCCACCGGCGTCACCGACTGCCGCCCCACCACCTGCTCCTCCACCTTCAGCTCCGGGGCCCGGAACCGCCGCCGCACCAGGGAGGTGTTGGTGCGCACGCTCTCCACAAAGGAGTCGCGGGCCCCCTTTACGTCGGGCTCATTCTCCGGGTCGGACACGGAGCGCTTTTCCTCCGTCCCCGCCGACAGGGTGAGCACCTTGTCCTTTCCCGGGAAAAACAGGGCCACCGACCCGTCGATCATATCGAAGACCACCTGATCCGCCTTGTCCCGGCTCTGGACCACCAGGGAGTACAGCCCGCCCTTTTCCATGAGGTCGAAGGCGGCGTCCATATCCGGGGCGTCCCGCAGGGCCTCGTTCTGGGTCAGGGGCCGAAGCACGTAATCGCACGCCCGCTCGTTGCGCACCTGTCCGGCGATAAACAGCATTTCCACCTGCCGCCGGGGATCGTTGTTCAGGTAGAGCGTCCGGCGGTTGAAGTCGGCGCACCGGTCGAACACGTTGGCGATGGCATCCGCCGTTACCGGGCAGTCATACCGCGGCTCCTGTCTGGGATGGGGCGGCGGCGTCTGTTTTTTTGTTCCGAAAATACCCATGGTCGCGCCTCCTGGTTCCGTTGTCATGCTGCGAAGCGGCCAGGACGCTCGGTAGGCAGTCAAAGACTGCCGGAGCGGTCGTTCGGCGCAGCCGAATGACGCTCCCGCCAAATGACGGCCCATAGGCTGGTTCGCCGGGGCCGTCATTCGCCCTTTGGGCGAACAACCGGCCCTGGCAGTCCTTCGGACTGCCTCGCTCCAGTCCAAGCTCCCTCGCTGTCCGCTTCTACGCACTTCCCATTATTTCTGAACAAAGGGTAAATTATGCGTTCAGTCAAATATCCGCCTGTACATTCCCGCGCTTTGATGTTATAATATAGTGTCTTTTTATGCGGCAGAGCAAAAATGGTAAAGGAGCGCCCCCCTATGAACACCAATTACGACGTGATGATTCTGGGCACCGGCGAGGCCGGCATTTACGCCGCCTACGAGCTGGCGTTGAAGTGCCCCTCCGCCAAGGTTCTGGTCATTGACCAGGGGGCGGACATCTACCGCCGCCAATGCCCCATCGTGGCGGGCAAGGCGCGCTCCTGCGTCCAGTGCAAGGTGTGCGGCACCATGTGCGGCTTTGGTGGGGCGGGGGCCTTCTCCGACGGCAAATTCAATTTCACCACCGCCTTCGGCGGCTGGCTCACCGACTTTTTGGAGCAAAAAGAGGTCATGGAGCTGATCGACTACGTGGACGCGCTCAACGTGAAGCACGGCGCTACCACCGAGGTCTACTCCACCTCCACCCCCGAGGCGAAGGCGCTAGAGCGGGAGGCGCTGAAGTACGACCTTCATCTGCTCCAGGCCAGGTGCAAGCACCTGGGCACGGAGAACAACCTGAAGATCCTCACCAGCATCTATGAGGCCATCCGGGATAAACACACCTTCCTGTTCGACACCGCCGTCACGGACATTGAGGCCAAGGACGGCGTGTACACCCTGGTCACGGAAAAGGGCGGGCGCTTCACCGCCCCCTATCTCATCGCCGGCCCCGGCCGCTCCGGGGCGGAGTGGTTTGCCAACCAGTGCAAGGCCCTTGGCCTGGAGCTGCTGAACAACCAGGTGGACATCGGCGTGCGGGTGGAGCTGCCCGCCACCGTGTTTGAGCACATTACCAACGTGGTGTACGAGTCCAAGCTGATCTACCGCACCAAGCAGTACGGCGACCAGGTGCGCACCTTCTGCATGAACCCCTACGGCCATGTGGTGGCGGAGAACGTGGAGGGCATCAACACGGTGAACGGCCACTCCTACTCCGACCCGACTTTGCGCTCGGAGAACACCAACTTTGCCCTGCTGGTGTCCAACCGCTTCACCTCCCCCTTCAACGAGCCCTACCGCTACGGCAAGCACATCGCCTCCCTGTCCAATATGCTGGCCGGGGGCGTGCTGGTGCAGCGCTTCGGCGACCTGGTGGGCGGCCGCCGCACCAACGACCACCGGATGTCCAAGTCCTTTGTCCGCCCCACTCTCACCGCCGCCGTGCCGGGGGACTTATCGCTGGCCCTGCCCAAGCGGCAGCTGGACGACATCATTGAGATGATCTACGCCCTGGATAAGCTGGCCCCCGGCACCGCCAACTATGACACGCTGCTCTACGGCGCGGAGGTCAAGTTCTACTCCGCCCGCATCAAGCTGTCCAACGAGCTGGAGACCGCCCTGCCCGGCTTCTTCGCCGTGGGCGACGGCGCGGGGGTGACCCGCGGGCTGGCGCAAGCGGGAGCTTCCGGCGTGAAGGCCGCCCGTGTGGTGGCCCAGCGGCTGAACGTCCGGTAGGGGCACGCACTGCCCACCACAGGACAACGTTCCATAATTTATTTGTCCAGTTTTTTGCCCCAAAAAGTTACAAAATTGTAACAAGCCGTTTCCCAGCCCGACGGCGCAAATCCCTGCCGCCGCCAGGTTTTCAACAACTTCCACCGAGTTTTCAACAATCTCAACACCACGCTTTTGTGGGCGACATAATAAATGTCAAGGGAAACTTTCCCGGCTTATCCCACAAATTTTTATTGGAGGGCTCTTCCTTGAAACGAACCACACCCGTTATCCCCGCCGAGGACATCCGGCGGCAGAAGGAATACTGCGCCGAGCTGCGCGCCCTGAACGCCCAGAAATCCCCCGCCCCCCTGGCCTACGTGGACACCTACGGCTGCCAGCAGAACGAGGCCGACTCGGAGCTGCTGCGGGGGATGCTGTGCGACATGGGCTATGAGATCACCGACACCGACAAAGGCGCGGACGTCATCGTCATCAACACCTGCGCCATCCGGGAGCACGCGGAGCAGCGGGTGTTCGGCAACGTGGGGGCGCTGGTCCACGGCAAGCGGCGCAACCCCAACCAGATCATCTGCCTGTGCGGCTGCATGGCCCAGGAGCCCCACGTGGCGGAGCGCCTGCGCCAATCCTACCGCCATGTGGACCTGGTGTTCGGCCCCCAGGCCCTGTGGCGTTTCCCGGAGTTCCTGCGCCGGGTGTACCTGCGCCGGGGCCGGGTGTTCGAGACGGAGCCCTCTGACGGCGCCATCGCCGAGGGCCTGCCGGTGCGCCGCTCGGGCAAGCTGAAGGCGTGGGTGTCCATCATGTATGGCTGCAACAACTTCTGCTCCTACTGCATCGTGCCCTACACCCGGGGACGGGAGCGCAGCCGGGAGCCGGAAATCATCCTCGATGAAATCCGGGAGCTGGCGGCCCAGGGATACAAGGACATCACCCTGCTGGGCCAGAACGTGAACTCCTACGGCAAGGATCTGGAGGGCGGGATCGACTTTCCCATCCTGCTGGAGCGGGCCAACGCCATCCCAGGGGAATTCCTCCTGCGCTTCATGACCAGCCACCCCAAGGACGCCACGGAGAAGCTGTTCGACGTGATGGCCAGGTGCGATAAGGTGGCCCCGGTGATCCACCTGCCCTTCCAGTCTGGGAACACCCGGGTGCTGACGGCCATGAACCGCCGCTATACCCGGGAGCAGTACCTGGACAAGGTGCGCGCCCTCCGGGAACGCATCCCCAACGTGGTGCTCACCAGCGACGTGATCGTGGGCTTCCCCGGCGAGACCACCCCGGAGTTCGAGGACACCCTGTCCCTCATTGAGGAAGTGCGCTTCGACGCCCTGTTCACCTTCATCTACTCCCCCCGGAAGGGCACCCCGGCGGCGGAAATGCCCGACCCGCAGACCCGCGAGGAAAAATCCGCCAACTTTGACCGGCTGGTGGAGGCGCAGAACCGCATTTCCCTGGAAAAACACCAAGCCTACATCGGCACCGTCCAGCGCTGCCTCATCGACGGGGCGGGGGAGGACCCCCGGAACAACCTCACCGCCCGGACGGCGGGTAACCGCCTGGTCCATCTCAACGGCGACCCCGCCCTTATCGGGCAGTTTGCCGACGTCCGCATCACGGACTGTTCCACCTGGGCATTATTCGGTGAGCTTTTATGACAAGACGTGATACAATTATAATGTGGACTGCCTACCTGCTCGCCCTGTGGCTGGTGGCGGTGGTCAACTACTATGTGCTGGGCCCGCTGCCCATCGCCCTGCCCCTGCTGCTGCCCATCCTGGCGGTGGCGGGGGGGACGCTGGAGGGCGCGCCCTTCGGCGCCGTCTACGGCGGGGCCTGCGGGGCGGTGATGTCCAGCCTGGGCCACCTGAGCCCGGGCTGCATCGCCTCTCTGTCCCTGTTCGGCTGGGTGTCCGGCCTGGCCACCCAGTACGTTCTCCGGCGGGACGTATTGGGCCACCTCATCTGCTCCGCGGTTGCCGCCCTGATCTGGGAGCTGTGGACGGTGGGCGGCCGCCTGATCGCCCATACCGCCCCGCCCCAGGTGCTGCTCCGGGTGGCGGCGCCGGAGCTGCTGTGGACCCTGGCCCTGGCCCTGCCGGTATACTGGGCGGGCCGGTTCTGCTGCGTCAACTACGGGAGGATCTACCATGAATAACCCCTTCGACCCATCCCACATCCAGGAGGAAAAGGCGGAGCGGGAGGCCCGCCGCCTCCGTCTGCGCTCCAATCTGCTCATCGCCCTGTTCTGCGCCGTGCTGCTGGGCTTTGCCGCCGTACTCTACCAGACCCAGATCGTCAACGGGGACGACTACCTGACCAACTCCGACGAGCGCTTCCTCCAGCGGGAGGGGGTGGACAGCGTCCGGGGGGAGATCCTGGACCGCTACGGCCGTGTCCTGGTGTCCAACGAGGTGAGCTACAACGTGAAGCTGGACTGGGACGCCATGGGCGCTGACCGCCTCTCCATCCTCGCCCAGCTTCTGGACATCTGCCGGGAGGAGGGGGTGACCTGGGCGGACTCCCTGCCCATCTCCAAAACCGCCCCCTGGACCTACACCACCGACACCCCCCTGTTCTATGAGTCCAAGGCGGAGACAGACGACGGGGAGGTGGAGATCAAAACGGTCCGCACCTTCCTGGGCTCGCTGGCAGAGAAGGAGGCGTGCGGCTGGGCAAAGGACGTCACCAAGGCCCAGCTTACCGCGGGCAGGCTGCTGACCACCATGTGCCAGACCTTCGGCCTGATCGAGAAAACGAATCCCCCCCGCCTGAAAAACCGGGCGCTGGCCGGCACGCTGGCCGCCGCGGGCCAGGCCTCCGGCCTGCTGGACGAGAGCGGCTCCGTCACCCAGGCTGACCGGGATCTGGCCGGGGTGCTGTACGAGCTGTACCTGCGCCGGTATGAGGTGAACAACAACCCCTATATCTTTGCCCGTGGGGTGGGCATCACCTTCATCACCAAAGTAAAGGAGCGCGGCCTGAACGGGGTGCGGGTGGAGGTGTCCACCTCCCGGAAGTACAGCACCAGCTGCGCCGCCCACGTGCTGGGCTACACGGGAGCCATCCCCGCGGAATCCTCGGAGTACTACAAGGAGCTGGGCTATCCTATGAACGCCACGGTGGGCCGGGACGGGGTGGAGCTGGCCTTTGAGAGCTACCTCCACGGCTCCAGCGGCACCCGGCTGATCGAGAAGGACCAGAACGACAACATCATCAGCCAGGAGTGGCAGACGCTGCCCGAGCCGGGGAACAACGTGGTGCTCACCCTGGACACCGCCCTCCAGGCCACGGTGGAGGACCTGCTGGACCAGTACGCCGCCCGCCAGGAGGAACCCGGCGGCATGGCGGCGGCGGTGGTGGATATGAGCGGCGGGGTGCTGTCCCTGGCCTCCTACCCCACCTACGACCTGTCCACCTTCTGGGAAAACTACGCCGAGCTGGCGGGCGACACGGAAAACAGGCCCCTCTACAACCGGGCCACCCAGGGCCTGTACGCCCCCGGCTCCACCTTTAAAATGTGCACCGCCGTGGCGGCCCTGTCCGAAGGGGTCATCACCACCCGGGAAAAAGTAGAGTGCACCGGCACATACACCTATTATCCACCCCCTTACCAGCCCCACTGCTGGAACCTCTGGGGCCACGGGAACGACAACGTGACCAAAGCCATCACCGACTCCTGCAACATCTTCTTCTACGACGTGGGCCGCCGCACCGGCATCGCCCGGCTCCAGGGATACGCCGCCAAATTCGGTCTGGGCGAGTATACCGGCATTGAGATCAACGAGTACAAGGGCTGGATGGCCGGGCCGGAGGCCTCCAAGCATTTCGGCCAGGAGTGGTATGAGGGCGACATCATGAACGCCTCCATCGGCCAGGGCACCAGCCTGTTCACCCCCCTCCAGCTGGCCAACTACGTGGCCACCCTGGTGAACGGCGGCAACCACTACCAATGCCACCTGCTGAAAGAGCTCAAATCCAGCGATTACAGCCAGGTGACCCAGGTGTGTGAGCCGGCGCTGGTGGACACCATCGACATCGACCCCGAGCACCTGGCGGCTGTCAAGCAGGGGATGTACGACCTGTCCAAGACCTATACCATGGCCCGGTGGTTTGACGCCCTTCCCGTGGAGGTGGGCTGTAAGACCGGCACCGCCGAGACCTCCTCCAAGGCGGCCTCCACCAACGCCGTGTTCGTCTGCTTCGCCCCCTATGACGATCCGCAGGTCGCCCTGTGCCTGGTGGCGGAGGGCGGCGACGCCGGCGGCAGCCTGGCGGAGATCGCCGCCGGCATTCTGGCGCAGTACTTCTCCACCGGCAGCTCGCTGAACGCCGTCCCGGCGGAGAACACATTGCTGCGATAATCAAACAAAAGGGCCGTGCCGGAATTTTGTTCCGCACGGTCCCTTTTTTGCTTGTCCACCCATAACTCCATTTTGGCGAAATCAGAGAATTTTAAAGCCAGCCGTTTTTCCTTGCATCCTGCATTCCATTTTATGGCAACCCCTTTGTTTTCAAGGCTTCCACAACTTCAACAGAAACTTCCACACCACTGTGCAAGGTTGCCCTGACGGTTTTCCTGCGTTTTTCGGTTGACATAAAGCTTGTCAAGCATTTTTCCTTCGTGAATTCCACAGTTTTGATATTTCGGCACAGAAATCCCATTCCCCCCGGAGGGCGCAAAACGGGGCCCGGCCAGCCGGCCGGGCCCCCTTCCATTCCAATCTCAGCCTTTTACGAACTCCTCCGCCACACGGGCGATGTTGTCGGCGCACAGGCCGAACTCCTCCAGCAGCGCCGCCGCCGGGCCGGAGTGGCCAAACACGTCGTTGGTGCCGATGCGCCGCACCGGGGTGGGCCGCTTCTCGCCGAGCAGGGAGCACACCGCCTCCCCCAGCCCGCCGATGACGGAGTGCTCCTCACAGGTGACGATCCTCCCGCAGTCCGCCGCGGCCTTCAGCACCAGCTCCTCATCCAGGGGCTTGATGGTGGCCATGTTGATGATCCGGGCCTGGATGCCCCGCTGGGCCAGCAGCTTTCCGGCCTCCACCGCCTCGGCCACCAGCAGGCCGTTGGCAATGATGGCCACGTCGGTGCCGTCCCGCATGACGTCGCCTTTGCCGATCTGGAACTGGAACGTGTCCTCGTCGTGGAACACGGGCACCGGGGAGCGCCCGAAGCGCATATACACCGGGCCGTCGTGCTCATAGGCGGCCTTCACCATGGCCTTGGCCTCCACCGCGTCGGCGGGGGACATGACCACCATGCCGGGGATGGAGCGCATGAGGGCGAAGTCCTCCAGGCACTGATGGGAGGCGCCGTCCTCGCCCACGGAGATGCCGCCGTGGGAGGCGCCGATCTTCACGTTCAGCCGGGTGTAGCCGATGGAGTTGCGCACCTGCTCATAGGCCCTTCCCGCCGCGAACATGGCGAAAGAGGAGGCGAAGGCCACCATGCCCATGGCGGCGGCCCCGGCGGCGGCGGCCATCATGTTGCCCTCGGCGATGCCGCAGTTGAAGTGCCGGTCGGGGAACGCCTTGCCGAACACCCCGGTCATGGTGGAACCCGCCAGATCCGCGTCGAACACCACGATGTTGTCATGGATGGCGCCCAGCTCCTTCAGGGCCTCGCCGTACCCCGTCCGGGTGGCAATCTTCTTCACGTCCGCCATGTTACACCGCCTCCAGTCTGGCCAATTCGGCCCTCAGCTCATCCAGCGCAATACCGGCCTGCTCGTCGTTGGGGGCCTTGCCGTGCCAGCCCGCCTGGTTCTCCATATAGCTGACCCCCTTGCCCTTGGTGGTTTTCATCACAATGGCGAAGGGGCGGCCCATCACGGTGCGGGCCTGGTCGAAGGCGTTTTCCAGCGCGTCAAAGTCGTGGCCGTCCACCTCCATGGCCTCCAGGCCGAAGGCCCGCAGCTTGTCCAAAATAGGGTAAGGGCTCATGACCTGCTCCACCGGCCCGTCGATTTGCAGGCCGTTGTTGTCGATGACCACGCACAGGTTGTCCAGCTTGTAGTGGTGGGCGAACATCAGGGCCTCCCACACCTGGCCCTCCTGGATCTCGCCGTCCCCCAGCAGGGTGTAGATCCGGCAGCGATTGCCCTGCTTCTTGGCGGCCAGCGCCATGCCGCAGGCGGCGGAGACGCCCTGGCCCAGGGAGCCGGTGGACATATCCACCCCGGGGATGGCCTTCATGTCCGGGTGGCCCTGGAGGTAGCTGTCGATGTGGCGCAGGGTTTTCAAATCCTCCCAGGGAAAGAACCCCTTCAGGGCCAGCGCGGCGTACAGCCCCGGCGCACAGTGGCCCTTGGACAGCACGAACCGGTCCCGGTCGGGCTTGTTCGGCTGGGCGGGGTCAACGTTGAGCTCCTTGAAGTAGAGATAGGTAAACAGCTCGGCGGAGGACAGGCTTCCGCCCGGGTGGCCCGCCTTGGCGGCGTGGGTGCTCTCGATGATGCCGATGCGCACCTTACAGGCGTTGATCTGCAGCGCCTTCTTTTCACTGGCAGTCATGGTATTCCTTCTTTCTTTCAGCAGACCGCGGTGGAGCGCGGGCGGTTTGCGGGATTTCTCAGGTTAGGGCAGGATATACGTCCCCCGGTCGCCGATGTCAAACCAGTATTCCGTCCTGCCGCTGTATTCCTCCCCGGCCTTCAGCACGCAGGAGGGGAACTCCGGCCGGTTGGGGGAGTCGGGGAAGTGCTGCGTCTCCAGGCAGAAGCCGTGGCGCCTGCCGTAGGGGGCGCCCCCCTTGCCGGCGGGGCAGCCGTCCAGGTAGTTGCCAGCGTAAAACTGCACGCCTGGTTCCGTGGTGAACACGATCATCTCGATGCCCGTCTCAGGGGACCAGGCCGAGGCGGCGGGGACGAGCATACCGTCCCATTTGTCGATGACCCAGTTGTGGTCATAGCCCCCCGCCATGGCAAGCTGGTCAAAGGGGTCGTCGATGTGTTCGCCGATCCTCTGGGCGCGGCGCAGATCCATGGGGGTTCCGTCCACCGGGGCGATCTCCCCGGTGGGGATGGAGCCGGGGACAGTCGGGGTGTACCGAGAGGCGTTCAGGATAATATACTGCCCCTCCACGCTGCCGCTGTTATGGCCGGACAGGTTGAAATAGCTGTGGTTGGTCAGATTGCATACCGTGTCCTTGTCGCTCCTGGCCCAATAGTCGATGACCAGCCCTTCCTTCAGCAGCGCATAGGTCACCCGGACGCGCAGCGTCCCCGGGTAGCCCTCCTGCATATCAGGGCTGACCAGGGAGAGGGTGACGGAATTGTCCGTCAGTTCCTCCACCGTCCACACCTGTTTGTCGAAGCCTATGTTTCCCCCGTGGAGGGCGTTTCCCCCGTTGTTGGCGGCCAGCTTGTACTCCACGCCGTTCAGCGTGAACTTCGCCCCGCCGATGCGGTTGGCGTACCGGCCCACCAGGGCGCCGATATACTTGTCCTGGGCCATGTAGTCCTCCAGGGTATCGAACCCCAGCGCCACATCCACTGGGTTCCCGTCCCGGTCGGGCACCACCAGCGAGCGCACCGCGCCGCCGTAGGTGATGATCTCACAGGACATGGCCCCGCGGCGCAGAGTGAGCTTGTCCACCTGGGTCCCGTCCGGCATATGGCCAAAGGCCGTTCTGTTTTGTTCCATTGCGCCTCCGCTCCGCCGGGCAGGCCCGGCCCGTAGACAGGTTGCATATGTTCACGTGGGTTTATGATACCACATTCCACCGCCGAAAACAACCACAAACCGCTTTTTTCTCGTTATCCCGCGGCCGTCCCCGTCGGCAAAAATTTCCGCCCGGGTGTTGGCAAACCCCTCACTTTTTGATATACTGCTACATATTGATAAAATGGTGGAGTTTGTGCCATGGAAAGGACGGTGGAGCGGTTGCGCGGTTCCCTCCCAAAATTAAAGGCAAAGCTGCTGGAGGCGCTGGGCGCGGTGCTGCCCATTGTGGGCATCGTGTTGGCGCTGTGCTTCAGCGCGGCGCCCATTTCCCCCAGCATCCTGCTGTGCTTCCTGCTGGGCGCGGCCATGATCATTTTGGGCATCATGTTCTTCACCCTGGGGGCGGAGGCCAGCATGACCCTCATGGGGGAGCGGGTGGGCACCGCCGTCACCCGCAGCCGCAGCCTGCCGGTCATCGTCGCCATGGGCTTCCTGCTGGGCTTCCTCATCACCATCTCGGAGCCCGACCTCCAGGTGCTGGCGGGGCAGGTGCCCGCCGTCCCCAACATGACACTGATCCTGGCGGTGGCGGCGGGGGTGGGCATTTTCCTGGTGCTGGCCCTGCTGCGTATGCTGTTCGCCATCCCCCTGCCCCCCATGCTGGTGCTGTTCTATATTGCGGTGTTTGTCCTGGCCCTGTTCGTCCCCCGGGACTTTCTGGCCGTGGCCTTCGACTCCGGCGGCGTCACCACCGGGCCCATGACCGTCCCCTTCATCATGGCCCTGGGCGTGGGCATTTCCGCCATCCGTAACGACCGCCACGCCGCGGACGACAGCTTCGGCCTGGTGGCCCTGTGCTCCATCGGCCCCATTCTGGCGGTGCTCATCCTGGGCATGATCTTCCGCCCCGAGGACGGCGCGTACGCCGCCCCCGTCCTGCCGGAGATCACCGATTCGGTGGAGCTGTGGGCGCTGTTCCGCGGCGGCCTGCCCACCTACATGAAGGAAATCGCCATTTCCCTTCTGCCCATCACGGCCCTGTTCGGGGTTTTCCAAGCGGTATCCCTAAAGCTGTCTATCCGGACACTGAAAAAGATCGGCGTGGGCCTGGTCTACACCTACATCGGCCTGGTGCTGTTCCTCACCGGGGCCAACGTGGGCTTCATGCCCGCGGGCAACTACTTAGGGCAGGTCATGGCGGGGCTCGACTGCCGCTGGATCATCATCCCGGTGGGCATGGTCATCGGCTACTTCATCGTCAAGGCGGAGCCGGCGGTTTACGTGTTAAACAAACAGGTGGAGGAGATCACCGACGGCGCCATCTCCTCCTCCGCCATGGGGGCCAGCCTGTCCGTGGGCGTGGCGGTCTCCATCGGCCTTGCCATGGTGCGGGTGCTGACGGGGGTGTCCATCCTGTGGTTCCTGGTGCCCGGCTATGCCATCGCCATTATTTTGTCCTTCTTTGTGCCAAAAATTTTTACCGCCATCGCCTTTGACTCCGGCGGCGTGGCTTCCGGACCCATGACGGCTACCTTCCTGCTTCCCTTCGCCCAGGGGGCCTGCGTCGCCGTGGGCGGGAACATCGTCACCGACGCCTTCGGGGTGGTGGCCATGGTGGCCATGACGCCCCTGATCGCCATCCAGATCCTGGGCGTGGTCTACCAGATCCGCCAGCACGCCGCCGCCAAGGCCCAGCCCGCCCCGGCGCTGTCCTTCGACGAGCTGGACGATGACGCCATCATTGAACTATAACGGGGAGGGAGCGGCTTGAACGAACTATACCTCATGGTCACTATCACCGAGCGCGGCTCCGCCAAACAGTTTCTGGAGCTGTTTAATAAGCATAATGTCACTGTCACCCTGAGCACCCTGGGGGCGGGGACGGCGCGCAGCGAGCTGCTGGACTACTTCGGCCTGGAAAAGACGGAGAAGGTGGTCACCTTCTCCATGGTCACCCGGAGCACCTGGCGGACGGTGAAGACCGCCATGCAGCGGGAGCTGAAGATCGACGTGCCCGGCACGGGCATCGCCTTCATCATCCCGCTGGCCAGCATCGGCGGCAAGAAGCCGCTGGCCTTTCTCACCGACGGCCAAGGCTTTGAAAAAGGGGAGGAGAGCGTCTTGAAGGACACGAAATACGAGCTGCTGGTGGTCATCGCCAACCAGGGCCACACCGAGCTGATCATGGACGCCGCCCGGGAGCAGCAGGCGGGGGGCGGCACCGTCCTCCACGCCAAGGGCACCGGCATGGAGAAGGCGGAGAAATTCCTGGGCTTCTCCCTGGTGAACGAGAAAGAGATGGTGTTCATCGTGGTGAAGTCGGAGACCCGGAACCGCATCATGCGGGCCATTATGGACAAGGCGGGGCTGAACACCAAAGCCCAGTCCATCGTGTTTTCCCTGCCCGTCACCGGCACCGCGGGTATGCGCCTGCTGGAGCTGGCCGGCGACGAGACGGACGAGTGAATGCAAAGAGAGGACTTGACGATATGAAACAGGAAAAAAGCTGCGGCGCGGTGATCTTCCGCGAGGATGACAACGGCAGGCGCTTTTACCTCATCCTCACCAGCACCAAGGGCCACCTCACCCTATGCAAGGGCCATGTGGAGCATAAGGAGACGGAGCGCGAGACCGCCGTCCGTGAGATCATGGAGGAGACCGGCCTGACGGTGGACTTCCTCGACGGCTTCCGGGAGGTCATCACCTACTCCCCCCATCCGCACTGCACCAAGGACGTGGTGTTTTTCCTGGCCCGGGCCCACAACGGCAGGATCGTCTGCCAGCCCGAGGAGGTGGCGGACGCCCGGTTCCTGCCCTTTGACGCGGCCATGGAGCGGCTCACCCATTCCTCCGACCGGGACACCCTCCAAAAAGCGGAAGCCTTCCTGGGCGGGCGGTGAACCATGCCCACCCCGCTTTATGACAGCCTGCGGGCATTGGCCGCGCAAAATCCCCTCCGGCTGGATATGCCCGGACACCACGGTACACCCCTGCCGGGGGGCTTTTCCTGGCCGTCCGAGCTGGACTTCACGGAAAACGGCGCCACCGGCGACCTGTTTGGGGACGAGACCGACGTCATCCAAGCGGCCGAAAGCCTCTGGGCCCAGCGTTTTGGCTTTGATTCCTGCCTGTTCCTCACCGGGGGCTCCACCCAGGGGGTGCACGCGGGGCTGGCCCTGCTGGCGGGGCAGGGGGGCGCGGTGGCCCTGGACCGGGGCAGCCACCGCTCCGCCTATCACGCCCTGGCCCTGCTGGATCTGGCGCCCCACTTTCTCGCCCGCCCCTGGCTGAAGGAAGAGGGGGTAACCGGCCCTATCCTACCCGAGACAGTGGAGGAAGCTCTCAAAAAACACCCAGAAATCAAAACCGTTTGTATCACATCCCCCACTTATTACGGCGTGTTGTCGGATATTTCCGCCATTGCCGCCGTGTGCCACGCCCATGGCGCGTCCCTGATGGTGGACGGCGCCCACGGGGCACACCTGCCCTTCCTGGGCTATACCGGCTATCAGGCCGCCGATGTGGTGGTCATGTCCGCCCACAAGACCCTGCCCGCCCCCGGCCAGACCGCCCTGCTGTTTGCCAACGGCTTCGATCTGGCCCAGCTCCAGCGCTGGGGCTCGGTGTACGGCACCTCGTCCCCGTCCTATATCCTCATGGCCGCGCTGGATCTGGCCCGGGACTACATGGAGGGGGAGGGCACGGCCCGCTATCGGGAAACCGTCCGCCTGACGGAAACCCTGCGCCACCGCTGGCCGTCCCTCACGGAGCGGGACGGCCTGTCCCTGGACCCCACCCGGCTCACCCTGGAAAGCCCGGACGGCTTCGCCCTGGCGGACGCCCTCCGGGCCCACGGTGTATACCCGGAGATGGCCGACCGGGGCCATGTGGTGTGCATCCTCACCTGCGCCGACGGCGAGGCGGAATTCGCCCGCCTGGAGCGGGCCCTGTCTGAGACCGGCCTTACCGGCCCCTGCGCCCCCTGCCCGCCCCCACCGGGCCCGCCGGAAGCGATCCTCACCCCCCGGCAGGCCCTGTTCGCCCCGAGGGAGACCGTGCCTTTGGCGGACAGCGCGGGCCGAACCGCCGCCTGCCAGATCGCGCCCTATCCCCCCGGCGTGCCGGTCATCGCCCCCGGGGAGCGGATCGAAAAAAAACATCTGGCCTATTTGCGTGAAATAGGATATAATAGGACTGCTGCGGACGTGATCCGCTGACCGTCCGAAAAGGAGGGACTGCCCATGAAGCTCATCATCGCCATCATCAACCGCGACGACGCCAACGCCGTCACCCAAAACCTGACCCGGAACGGCTTTTCCTCCACCCGCCTGTCCACCACCGGCGGCTTCCTGCTGGCCAGCAACGTCACCCTGCTCATCGGCGTGGAGGAGGACCGGGTGCAGGCCGTCATCGACCTGATCCATGAGCACTCCCACAGCCGCAAGCAGATGGTGCCCGCCCTCACCGAAATGAGCTACGGCTTCATGCCCGTCATGCCGGTGGAGGTCACCGTGGGCGGGGCCACCGTGTTCGTGGTGGACGTGGAGCGGTTCGAGCGGCTATGATGGAGCTTCCTGATCCCCTGTCCCACGCCTACCTCATCACCGGGGGCAGCGGGGACAGCCGAACCGCCCTGGCCCGCCGCCTGACGGCGGCCTATCTGTGCCAGGGGGAGCTTCCCCCCGGTGGGAGTCCTCCCTGCGGCAAGTGCCCGCCCTGCCGGAAGGCGGCGGCGGGAACCCATCCGGACGTGGTGTACACCGCCCCGGCCCCGGACAAGCGGGAGATCGCTGTGGACCAGATCCGCGCCCTGCGGTCCGACGCCTACATCCGCCCCAACGAGGGCAGGCGGAAGGTATATGTCATCGACCCGGCGGACGCCATGAATCCCGCCGCCCAGAACGCCCTGCTGAAGGTGCTGGAGGACGGCCCGGCCTACGCCGCCTTCCTGCTGCTGGCGGATCAGCCGGGGATGCTGCTGGACACGGTGCGCTCCCGGTGCGAGCTGCTGGCCCTTCCCCCGGAGGAGGCTCTCCCCAGCCCCGAGCTGGTGGAGCGGGCCGTCTCTTTGGCGGAGCTGCTGTTGGGCGGGGATGAGCTGGCCTGCGCCCAGGCCCTGGTGGAGCTGGAGCTGTCCAAGCCCAAATCCGAGCAGCTGGCCGCCCTGCTGGGCGAGACGGAAAATCAGGTGTCCCGCCGGCTGGCAGGGTGCCCAAAACGGGGGGCCCAGGTGCTCCGGGCCTTGAAAACCTGCCGGGAGAACGGGGTGTACCGCCCCAGCGCGGGGCATACGCTGGGCTGGCTGTTGACCCAGCTTTTCTGAGAAAAGCATTCAAATATACGGAGGACAACCCTTATGACGGAAATCATCAGCGTCCGGTTCCGGCCGGGCGGCAAGCAATATTATTTCGACCCCGCCGGCCTGACGGTGGCGGAGGGCCAGAGCGTCATCGTGGAGACGGGCAAGGGCCTAGAATACGGCTCCTGCGTCCGCCGCAACACCATGGTGGAGGACAGCGCCGTGGTCCAGCCCCTGCGCCCGGTGGTGCGGCTGGCCACGGAGCGGGACGAGCGGCAGGTTCAGGAGAACCGGGCCAAGGAAAAGGAGGCCCTGACCGTCTGCCAGCAGCTGGTGGAGCGCCACGGCCTGGACATGAAGCTGGTCCAGGTGGAGTACAGCTTCGACGGCAGCAAGATCATCTTCTTCTTCACCTCCGACGGGCGGGTAGACTTCCGCGCCCTGGTGAAGGATCTGGCGGGCATTTTCCGGGCCCGCATCGAGCTGCGGCAGATCGGCGTGCGGGACGAGGCCCGTATGCTGGGCGGCTTCGGCATCTGCGGCAAGCCCTTCTGCTGCGCCCAGTTTTTGGACGAGTTCCAGCCCGTGTCCATCAAGATGGCCAAGACCCAGAACCTGTCCCTGAACCCCACCAAGATCTCCGGCACCTGCGGGCGGCTGATGTGCTGCCTGAAATACGAGCAGGGCGCCTATGAGGACGCGGTAAAGCGCTGCCCCAAACAGGAGCCCTTTGTGGAGTGCCCCGACGGGGTGGGCTCCGTGTCCGCCGTCAACCTCCTCAAGGAGCAGGTGAAGGTCCGTCTGGAGGACTCCACCGAGCAGCCCAGGACCTATCTCACCGACGAGATCCGGGTGGTGCGCAGCGGCAAGGGCAAGCGCCCCGAGGGCTATACCGCGCCCCCCAAGGGAGAGCTGGAAAAGCTGCGCACCCAGGAGGGGGAGCGGATACGCGCCGGCCGCAAGCCGGACGGCCCCGCCGACCTGGGGGAGGTGCTGGAGCGCTATCTGGGGGAGGGCGGCCAGCAGCCGCAGCCCGACAGCCCCAAGCAGGGCGGCGGACGCCGCAACCGGGGCGGGCAGGGCAAGTCCGCCCAGAACCAGCCCCGGCAGGAGCGCGCCCCCCAGCAGCAGGGACAGCAAAAATCCCGCCAGCAGTCCGCCACCCAAAAGCAGGCCCAGGCCAAATCCCAGCCCCAAAGACAGGCCCAGCCCGCCCCCGAGGGCGAGGCCAAGACCAATCCCAACCACAAGCGGCGCTACCGCCCCCACCACCGCCGCAGATCCGGCGGCGGGCAGGCGTCCCAGCCGCCCCAATCTTAAGCCGGAATCCCGCCGCCCCGCGGCGGGATTTTCCCGTCCCCCGCAACCTTTTGCCCCCCCTCCGGGGTATTGTAAGTGACAGGCAAAAACGCGCCGCGGCCGAGGCGCGGAAGAAAGAAGGCGATGGCCTTGACAGAGGAACAGCGCACCCGGGAGGTGAACCGCTGGGGAGACATGGTATACCGTCTCGCCCTGGCCCGCACCGCCAGCGTCCCCGACGCGGAGGACGTGTTCCAGGAGGTCTTTTTGCGCTATTTCCGCCATGAGGACCGGTTTGAAAGCGACGAGCACCGCAAGGCGTGGCTCCTGCGCTGCACCATCAACCGGTGCAAGAGCGCAATGGCCTCTCCCTGGCGGCGGCGCACCGTGCCGCTGGAGACCGCCGAGGAGGTGGGCGTGGAGGACGACTACCGGGAGGTGTACGCCGCGGTGCTCTCCCTGCCCCCCAAGTACCGGGCCGTCATCCATCTGCACTACTTCGAGGGCCTGTCGGTGGCTGAGATAGCCGCCGCTCTGCAATCGACGGAGGGCACCGTCAAGTCCCAGCTCAGCCGGGGGCGGGCCCTCCTGCGGGATATGCTTGAGGAGGTAGAGCTTTGAAGCGATATAAACAGGCAAACGAGGGCATCCACGCCCCCGAGGAAGTAAAGGAAAACGCCGCCCGGCCCAGCCAAAAGCGCTCCCACGCCCGCTGGATGGGGGCGGTGGCGGCGGTGCTGGCAGTGGCCATCATCGGCGGGATCGCCCTGTGGCCGGGGCGGACAGGCGGCCCCGCCGTCCTTTCCGGTGACAATCCCGGCCCTCCCATTGGCAGGGGCGCCGAACGACCCGAGACATACAGCGCCCACGCCCTGTCCCTGGCCGCCTGGCCGGAGATGCGGCCCTATCCCCAATACGAGGACTATTACTCCGGCCTGGGGGACGATGATGACGCCCGGCGGAAGGCCGACGACGCCTACAGCGAGGCCTGGGACGCCTGGTGGGAGGACCGGCAGGCCCTGCGCTCCGACACGGATTACACCGGCCTGATGGACGGGTTCCTGTCCCGCTCCACCGCCCAGTTCCTAACCGGCGCGGGGGAGGACAACCGGGTCTACTCCCCGCTGAACGTCTATATGGCCCTGTCCATGCTGGCGGAGATCACGGACGGGGACAGCCGCCAGCAGATCCTGGACCTGCTCCAGGTGGAGTCCATCGAGGTCCTGCGGGAGCGCGCCTTCGACCTGTGGCGGGACAACTATCAGGACGACGGCTCCACCGCCTCCCTGCTGGCCAACTCCCTGTGGCTCAGGGACGGCATGACCTACAGCCAGGAGACCCTGGACCGGCTGGCGGCGGACTACTACGCCTCCTCCTTCTCCGGGAAGATGGGCTCGGAGGAGTACGATCAGGCCCTGCGGGACTGGCTCAACGAGCAGACCCGGGGACTTTTGGCGGAGCAGGCCGGCGGCCTGTCCATGGACCCGGATACGGTGCTGGCCCTGGCCTCCACCATCTACTTCAAGGCCGCGTGGTCTGACGAGTTCAACGAAAGCCTCACCGGCACCGACACCTTCCACGCCCTCTCCGGCGACGTGGACACGGAGTTCATGCGCCAGACCCTGCAAGGCACCTACTACTGGGGCGAGCATTTCGCCGCCGTACAGCTTCATTTCCAGCAGGGCGGCTCCATGTGGCTGATCCTCCCCGACGAGGGGTATTCCGTGGACGAGCTGCTGGAGAGCGGCGAGGCCATGGAGTTCCTTCTCGCCAGCAAATACGGCGAGTGGGACGAAAAGGCACAAGCATACGTGGGCGCGTGGCCCGGCCAGAAGCATCTGAGCATCCACCTGTCCATGCCCAAGTTCGACGTGTCCGACCACCTGGACCTGATCGAGGGCCTGATGTCGCTGGGCGTCACCGATGTGTTCGACGCGGGCGTGTCCGACTTCGGGCCCCTGGGGGCCAGCACCGACGTGTCCCTCTACGTCTCCCAGGCCAAGCACGCCGCCCGGGTAACCATCGACGAGGAGGGCTGCGAGGCCGCGGCCTACACGGTGATGGTCACGGAGGGCGCGGCCATGCCCCCTGACGAGGAAGTGGACTTCACCCTGGACCGGCCCTTCCTGTTCGCCATCACCGGCAACAGCGATCTGCCGCTGTTCCTGGGCGTGGTCAACCAGCCCAACGGGTAGGGAACAAATCTATTGACTTTTCCCAAAATCCATGATATTGTGACAAAGGTGAACTAGCACCAGAGAATATTGTGAGAAGGGAGATTTTAAAATGAAAAGATTAGCTGCCCTGATTGCCGCCGCGATCATGGTCCTCAGCATGGCTGGCTGTTCCTCCAAGTGCAAGGAGGCCGGTTGTGACGACAAGGCCGTCAAGAACGGCTACTGCGAAGTCCACTATGCCCTTCATGAGCTGAACAAGCTCTTCGGCGGTTGATTCCAGTCGGACAAGCGAATTAAAGAAGCTCCTCCCCGCATGGCGGGGAGGAGCTTCTTTGTTTGTTCATACGTGCGGCGTGGGGCCGATTCCCTTACTCGCCCAGCACCGCAGCGCAGCGGTCGCACAGCTCGGCGTGATGCCCTGCCGTGCCGATGTGGCTGTCGTGGTTCCAGCACCGGGGGCACTTGGGGGCCTCGGACAGCTTCACGGCGGCGCTCACAACCTCGCCCTGCTCCACCGTCACCTTGGAGACGATGAACAGAGTGGCCAGCTCGGCCTCGCTGAACTCCAGCCCGTCGGCCAGCGTCAGCGTGATCTCGGCGTCCTGGTTCTTCTTGATACCCCGGTCGCGGGCCTCCTCCAGCGCCTTGAGCACCACGTCACGCACCTCAAGCAGCTTGTTCCAGCGCTCCGTTTCGGCCTCAGACAGTGCCAGCGCGGGGTCGTAGTCCGGGATGTCGTTGAACAGCACGCACTCGGCATCATCCGCGGCGCGGTGGGGCATGGCCGCCCAGATCTCCTGGCTGGTAAAGGCCAGGATGGGGGCCAGCATCCGGGTCATGCCGTCCAGAATGATAAACAGGGCGGACTGGGCGGAGGCGCGGGTGGCGTCGTCGCCGCAGTACAGCCGGTCCTTGATGATGTCCAGGTAGAAGTTGGACATCTCCACCACGCAGAAGTTGTAGATGGCGCGGTACACCGTGTGAAACTCGTAGCTCTCGTACCCGGCGCGGACGGCTTTCGCCAGATCGTTGAACGCCGCCACGGCCCACTTGTCCAAGTCCAGCATATCCTTCACAGCCACGGCGTTATTGGGGTCGAAGCCGTTCAGGTTGCCCAGCATATACCGGGCGGTGTTGCGGATCTTCAGATACGCCTGGGAGAGCTGCTTCATGATCTCCTTGGAGATGCGCATATCCTGGGTGTAGTCGGCGGAGGACACCCACAGGCGGAGCATATCCGCGCCGTAGTCCTTGATGATCTCATCGGGGGGCATGGCGTTGCCCAGAGACTTGTGCATGGCCTTGCCCTCGCCGTCCACCGTCCAGCCGTGGGTGATGATCTGCTTATAGGGCGCCACGCCGTTGCAGGCGATAGAGGTCAGCATGGAGGACTGGAACCATCCGCGGTACTGGTCGCCGCCCTCCAGGTAGACGTCGGCGGGATACTGGAGGTAGTCCCGCTCGTCGGCCACGGCCGCCCAGGTGGAGCCGGAGTCGAACCACACGTCCATGATGTCGTTTTCCTTGGAGAAGTGGGTCTTGCCGCACTTGGGGCACTTAAAGCCAGCGGGCGCCAGCTCGCCAGCGGTCTTGTCAAACCAGATGTTGGAGCCGTGCTCACGGAACAGCCCCGCCACATGGGCGATGGTCTCGGGGGTGACGATGGCCTCGCCGCAGTCGTCGCAGTAGAACACCGGGATGGGCACGCCCCACACCCGCTGGCGGGAGATGCACCAGTCATTGCGCTCGGTGATCATGGACACCATGCGCTCCTTGCCCCAGGCGGGGTGCCAGGAGATGCCGTCGCAGGACTTGACGGCGGCGTCCTTGATGGCGTCCACGGAGCAGAACCACTGCTCGGTGGCCCGGTAGATGATGGGGTGCTTGCACCGCCAGCAGTGGGGGTAGGAGTGGGTGATCTGGGCCTTGGCCAGCAGGAAACCCTCGGCCTCCAGGTCGGCCACCACCATGTCGTTGCCCTTGGCATAGAACTGGCCGTTATAGCGCGCGTCGGTCATCACGCCCTTGGCGTTGACAGGCACGGGCACGCCGATGTGGGTCAGCCCCGCGTCGTCATAGCGCTTGCACACGTCAAAGTCCTCCGCGCCGAAGCCGGGGGCGGTGTGGACGCAGCCGGTGCCCGCGTCCAGAGTGACGTGGTCGCCGTTCAAAATCACGGAATCCTGGTCCAGCAGGGGGTGCTTTGCCACCATCAGCTCGAACTCGGAGCCCTTCATCGTCGCCAGCACCTTGCAGTCGTCGAAGTCGATGCCCGCCTGCCTGCACACGCCCTCGGCCAGCTCCTTCGCCATGACGTACACTTCGCCGTTGGGGGCCTGGAGCAGGACGTAGTCAAAGTCCGCGTTCAGGGAGATGGCGGCGTTGCCGGGGATGGTCCAGGGGGTGGTGGTCCAAATGACGAAGAAGGTCTTGGACAGATCGCAGTACTGGCCCAGCTTGCCCTTGTCGTCCTTCACGGGGAACTTCACGAAAATGGTGGTGCAGGGGTCGTCCTGGTAGTCGATCTCCGCCTCGGCCAGGGCGGTCTGGTCCTGGGGGCACCAGTACACGGACTTCATGCCCTTGTAGATGAGGCCCTTCTCCGCCATCTTGCCGAACACCTCGATCTGACGGGCCTCGAACTCGGGCAGCAGGGTGATATAGGGGTTCTCCCACTCGCCGATGACGCCCAGGCGCTGGAACTGTTCGGTCATCCGGCCGATATACTGGGTGGCGAACTCCCGGCACTTGTCCCGGAACTGGGCGGTGGTCATCTCGCTGCGCTTGACGCTCTTGTCCTTGAGGACGGCGGTCTCGATGGGCAGGCCGTGGGTGTCCCAGCCAGGGACGTAGGGAGCGCAGTACCCGGTCATGTTGCGGTACTTGACGATGATGTCCTTAAGGATCTTGTTCATGGCGGTGCCGATGTGGATATTGCCGTTGGCGTACGGGGGGCCGTCGTGGAGGACGAACCTGGGCTTGCCCGCGTTCTTGTCCATCAGCTTGTGGTAGGTGATCTTCGCCCACTGGCCGTTGAGCATCTCGGGCTCCCGCTTGGGCAGGCCCGCCCGCATGGCGAAGTCGGTCTGGGGCAGGTGGACGGTCTTGTTGTAATCCATGGTTATTTCCTCCTGTTTTGGGTTTGTAATATGGTTAAAACAGCTCCTTGGCCATCTTGACATGGGGGATGCCCGCCTCCTCAAAGGGGGCAGATATTTTCGTATAGCCGCACTTCTCGTAAAAGCCGCATACCTCAAATTTGGCGTCCAGTTCGATCCGGCCTATTCCGGTGCCCCGGCACCAGTCCTCCACGGCTTCCAGTGCCGCCCGGCCCCGTCCGCCGCCGCGGTACTCCTTCAATACGCAGAACCGCTGTATGCTCGCCGCGTCCCCGGCATACCGGCACCGCAGCGCGCCGATGTCCACGCCATTTCCCTGAATGAGGAAGTGGCCGCAGTCAGGGGACAGGGCGTCCCATTCGTCCCGCTCGATGTCGGGGGAAACGCCCCGCTCCACGCAGAACACCGCGTGGCGCATTGCGAAACAGCGTTCCAGTTCGTCCTGGGTCTGGGCGCGGGTCACATGAATCATCGGGCCACCTCCAAACGAAAAAGCAAACGCCTCTGCCTCCAAAAGGAGACAAAGGCGTCGTAAAAGACCTCTGCGGTACCACTCCCGTTCCGCACAAAGTGCGGCACTTATGCGCGCTGTAACGGGCACCCCCGGCGAAGCCTACTACCGTGCGGAATACACGGGTTCGATCCGCGGCTCCCAGGTGATATTCGCCGGGGCCGCCCCGCCGCCCTCGCACCATGCGGGCGGCTCTCTGAGAGGCAGAGACATCGGCTACTCGTCCTGATCCAAGCCTTGTGATATAGCTTTCTTATATTATAGGCGCGGCGCGGATTTGTCAACCGCTTTTGCAAGAAAAACTTCACAAAAAACGGGCCCAGGCGCCCGGGGGACTGCGGGCAATCCACGAGGGAGAGCTGCTGCGCCCAGCGCCCCGTAGCCCAAAGCAGCTGCTCGCACCGACGGACTGCCTGCAGTCCTCTGCTTACTGTCGCGCTTCGTATGCGTGCCAGCCACTACGTTCCAGGTGCTTTGTAACGGTGAATCCATTGGCCTCCAAAGCGGCCTTCACCTCGTCCTGCCGCCCGTCGATGATGCCGGAGGTCAAAAATACGCCGTCCGGGGTCATGAACTCCCCCGCCTTCGCCGACAGCGGGATAATCACGTCCGCCACGATGTTGGCCAGCACCACCCGGTTTTGCCCCGGCTCCAGCTTGGCCGCCAGCCTTTTGTCGGTCAGCACATCCCCGGCGTACACGGACAAGCGATCCGGGCCGATGCCGTTCAGCGCCGCGTTTTCAAAGGCCACGTCCGCCGCCTTGGGGTCGATGTCCACCCCGATGGCCCGGGACGCGCCCAGCGCCAGCGCCGCGATGGCTAAAATCCCCGACCCGCAGCCCAGGTCCAGCACCTTATTGCCGGGTCGGAGCACCTCCTCCAACAGCTCCAGGCACAGCTGGGTGGTGGGGTGGGCCCCGGTGCCGAAGGTGAGGCCCGGGTTCAGGTACAGCGGCGCGCGCCCGTCGGGCACCGCCTGCCCCCGCATCCAGTCCGGGACGATGTACACCCGCTTCCCCACCGGGATGGGCTGGTAGTACTTCTGCCAGGAGGTGGCCCAATCCTCCTCCCGGAGGGAGACGGTCTGGGGCTCGTACTCCTCCAGCCCCGCCAGGTATCGGCGGAGCTGCTTTTGGCCCTCCTCATTGTCCGGCACATAGAACTTCACCCGGCTGGCCCCCCGCATCCGCTGGGCCAGCCCCTCGTCCACATAGTCCCAATACTGCCGGTTCTGCTCCAAAAAGCGGAGGAAATCCCCCTCTTCCTCTACCACCAGCCCGGTCATGCCGTTGGCGGTGAGGGTGTCGCACACCCGGTCCAGCCGTTCCGCCGGCACGGGGAGGGTCACTTCCAACCACAGCTCGCTCATAATACTACCTCATTTGACCTTAATTTGTTTAACACTGTCCAAACGGATCAGCTTCTGCCGCTCGTTTTTCTTGCCCTCATTGGCCAGCACCAGCGCCCAGGTCTCGTCGGTGTCCAGCACTTTGCACACCTTGCCCATAATATCGCCGTCATTGGTCTCCAGTGTCAGCTCCACGGTCTGGCCTACCTGGCGGCGCAGCTGGTCGCCCAGCCCCACGGCCCCCTTGGCGCTGATCCCGTTCTCCCGCAAAATGCGCTCTAAGCGGTGTACCTTTGCGTACAGGCCGGCGGCCATACAAAACGCGATTAACCCAAAGTATTCCATAATCTCCGCCCTCCCTTAAAACAGGTCCGACAGGCCGTAGTCCGCCGTTTCCCCGTCCTTGAGGAAGGTGATGGAGCTGATGGCGGACAGGGGGATGAGCCGCACCTCGTTTTTCTCCGGCTTGCGCTTGTTGGTCACGACCTCCACATTGGCCCAGCCGCCGTCAAAGTCCCGGATGACACACCACTCATGGAAGAGGGGCATTCCGCTGTCCTCCTCAAAGAAGGTCAGCTTCACCCGCCTGCCCTGGGCCTGCTTCAGCAGCCGGGTCACGGGAGAGGCCACGGGCTTTCCCTTCTCATCCACGCCGTCCTGGAGCAGGTAGTCGCAGCTCACCTCCAGAATCTGCGCCATACGCACGATCTTGTCCGTCTCCGGGTAGGCCGCGTCCGATTCCCAGCGGCTCACCGCCTGCCGGGTCACGCCCAGGCGCTCTGCCAGCTGCTCCTGGGTCAGGTTCTGTTTCTTCCGGGCCTCGGCCAGTTTGTTTCCTAAACTCATGAAATCACCTCATAGCACAGGGGCCGCGCCCCCTTGGATGCTTCCAGAATACCAAAACCGGCCCGTTTGACCAGGGATTTTCCGTTTCGGAATGTAACTTTTCAGTTGCGTCCCGTCAATTCCTTCACCGTCACCTCATATGCCTCCCGCTCGTAGGGCAGGACGGGCAGGGCCTCGGGCAGCTTCCAGCCCTTCGCCTCGAACATGCGCCGGATGAGGAGGTCGGTGAAATCCGGGTTCTTCACCAGCACCGGCCCCGTCAGATGGGTGGCGAATACATTACCGGACACATAGCCTTCCGCCCCCTTTTCCTCCTCGTTGCCAAAGCCCAGGCTCAGCCGGTCGAACAGGGGGGAGGCCACGTCCTCGGTCATGGAGCACTTGTTCATGAAGCCCACCACCGGGCTGTCCCACAGCGGGGTGTGGGCGATCACGTCCTCCGGGGCGCGCTGGGCCGTCTCCAGGGTGGCAAAGTCCGCCAGGCCCAGGCCGGGCCACCTCTTGCCCATGGCGTTGGTGATGGACAGGCCCAGCATCTCCATGGCGTTGCCGGTGAACAGCACCACGGCCCCCCGGTCGATGGCCGCCTTCAGCGCGTCCTTATGGGGGAGCAGGGCGGACAGCGCCGCCTTCTGGGTGCGCTCGGTGCCCGCGCCCATATAGATGAAATCGGCGTGCTCAAAGTCCGGCGTGTCCTCGAACAGGGCGGACTCCACCGTGATGGACACCCCCATGGCCTCCAGATGGCGGCGGAGCACCATGACGTTGGCGTACTCCCCGTACAGGGACATACAGTCGGGATACAGGTGTAAAATCGTCAGTTCCATGGTATTCCCTCCCTAATCCCGTTCGACTAGCGACAACAGCTTATCCCGGTCGGAGAAGCAGGTGACCACGTACACGTCCTCGTCCCCGTTGCCCTTCAAGTATTCCGCCGCTGTGGCAATGCTCTCGCCCACCTCGATCTTATCCGCCGGGATATGGCTGTATTTGAACCGCACCGCCAGGTCGTTGCAGTACCTGCCGTACAGCATCACCTTTTGGACGTGCTCGCAGCCCAGCCGGTCGAAGTCGATGTCCCACAGCCAGCTGGTCTCGCCGGTGAAGTATTTCCGGCTGATGGCGTCCACGATGACCAGCACCGTACAGGGCGCGGACCTGTCGGCGATGTAAGCCAGATTGGTGTCGTAGGCAATGGAGTTCTCGTGCTTGGAGGTAAGCAGGGTGCCCCGGTGGTTCCCCAAACGGAAGGTAATCATCCGCCCGTTTTTCAACATATAGTTGTTGATGACCCCGGCCATAGCGGTGTTGTCCGCCCCCGCCAGGGCGCACACCGACCATGCCGCCAGGATGTTGTACACGTTGTAGATGCTCTTGAAAGCCAGGGACATCTCGGTTTTCCCGTTGATGATGAGCTTGCCCTCCTTCAAATCCAGGGCGGTGACGGCAAAGTCGGTGTCGTGCCGCTGGTGTCCGCAGGAGGAGCAGGAATAGTGCCCGATGTGGGCGTAGTGGCAGCAGGCGTACTCCATCCGGCCCTTGCACACCGGGCACCGCGCCCCGTCGTGGTAGACGCCGTGGTGCTCTTTCGTGCTTACAGAGCACTCGTCCATCCCGAACCACTTCACCTTGTCCGGGTCGTGATCGCGGGCAAAGCAGGACACCAGCGGGTCGTCGGCGTTGAGCACCAGCGTGGTCTCGGGGAAGATGGCGTCTTTGATGGCGTCGTACACCCACTCGGGGTGCCCGTTGCGGGTGAGCTGGTCCCGGTACAGGTTGGTGATGACGAAGTGGGTGGGGTGGAACCACTTGAAGGTGTGCCGGGCGTAGCGCTCGTCGCTCTCCAGCAGCAGCACGTCGCCCCGCATTTTGCCCCCCAGGGAGCAGTTGGACAAGATCAGGGTGGTGACACCCTCGATCTGGTTGGAGCCCTCCTTGTTGTACACTACCTTTTTGCCGGACGCGTTCAAAATGGCGGCGATCATCTCCACGGTGGAGGTCTTGCCGTTGGAGCCGGTGACGGCGATGATGTGCTCCGGCAGCTTCACCCTCCCCAGCACATTGGGGCACACCTTCAGCGCGAACTGCCCCGGCAGGGAGCTGCCCTTGCCGATCAACCCGCCGATGAACCGCAGGACCTTACATACCACAACGGCCAAAAACAATCTCATGGTTTATGCTTCCTCTCCCAATCTTTTTGTAAAGCAGACGATCCGATTGGCCTCGGCAAACCCCGAGCCCAGGTGGAAGGCGATGCTCACCCCGTTGTCCAGCTCACAGTCGCTGGCAAATTCCAGACAGCCCTGTTCCCGTGCCCAGCCCTCGCAGGCCCGCAGCAGCTCTTTTGCCAACCCCCGGCCCCGGTATTCCTCCCGGACATAAACGCCCTCTAAATAACCCACCGGACTGGTGCCCGTCCCCTCCACGTAGTCGTGCCGGAGCTGACACTGGGCGAAGCCCGCCGGAGCGCCGTCCTCCACGGCGAGAAAGACCGCGCCCTCCGACCGGGAAAGCGCTTCAAGTTCCGCCAGCAATTCTTCCGGCGTGTGCCCCGGCCACAGCTCACAGGCCAAGGCGGCGGCATGGGCCAGATTTTCTCCATCCGCTTTTAAAATCATGTCGTCCTCTCCAGTTGTCACGCTCCGATTGGCCGCGCGGCCGGGTCGCTTTCCCTCCGTCTCGAGCAAAATCCGCGCCGCTTTACGGCGCTGGGTTTTTGCTCTCGCTACAGTCCAAGCTCCCCTGCGCGGCTATCGTCGCGCTTCTAAATAAATCATCAACGCCGTCACGTCCGCCGGGGACACCCCGGACACGCGGGACGCCTGGCCCAGGTTCAGCGGGCGGATCTTGTCCAGCTTCTGCCTTGCCTCCAGCCGCAGGCCCTGTATGCCCAGGTAGTCCACGTCAGCGGGCAGGGGCCTGTCCTCCAGGCGGCGCATTTCCCCCACCTGCCGGTTCTGGCGGTCGATGTAGCCCTGGTACTTCACGGAGATCTCCACCTGCTGGTTGATTTCCCGGGAAAGGGCGGGGCGCGACCGGTCAAAGGCCGCCAAATCCTCATAGCTCAATCTGGGGCGGCGGAGCAGATCGATGAGCCGCGCCCCATGAGGGCAGGGGGGCTCGCCTCTATCCGCCAGCAGCTTGTCCAGCTCGGTTGACGGAGCCACGCCGGTGTGTTCCAGGCGGCGGATCTCCCGCTCCACGGCGGCGTATTTCTCCTCCACCTGGGCCAGCCGCTCATTACTCACCAAGCCCACCCGGTGCCCGTAAGCGGCGAGACGTTTGTCCGCGTTATCCTGACGGTGGATGAGCCGGTACTCCGTCCGGGAGGTCATCATGCGGTAGGGCTCGTTGGTGCCCTTGGTCACCAGGTCGTCGATGAGCACGCCGGTGTACCCGTCCCCCCGGGTGAGGATCAGCAGCGGCTCCCCCTTCACCTTCAGCGCGGCGTTGATACCGGCTACCAGCCCCTGGGCGGCGGCCTCCTCGTAGCCGGAGGAACCGTTGAACTGCCCCGCGCCGTACAGGCCGGGGACTTTTTTGCACTCCAGGGTGGGCAGCAGCTCGGTGGGGTCCACGCAGTCGTACTCGATGGCGTAGGCGCACCGGGTCATCTCAGCCCGCTCCAGCCCGGGGATGGTGTGGAGCATCTCCACCTGCACCTCCTCGGGGAGGGAGGAGGAAAACCCCTGGATGTACAGCTCCTCGGTGTTTAGGCCCATGGGCTCGATGAACAGCTGGTGCCTCGGCTTTTCGGCAAAGCGCACCACCTTGTCCTCAATGGACGGGCAGTACCTCGGCCCCACCCCCTCGATGACCCCGGAGAACAGGGGGGAGCGGTGGAGGTTGTCCCGGATGACCCGGTGAGTATTCTCATTGGTATAGGTGAGGTAGCACACCGCCCGGTTGTCCGGGGGCGTTTCTGTGGTGAACGAAAAGGGCACAGGTGCCTCGTCCCCCGGCTGAATCTCCATTTTGGAGAAATCCACGCTGCGGCGGTTCACCCTTGGGGGAGTGCCCGTCTTGAAGCGGCGGATGGACAGCCCCAGCCTCACCAGACACTGGGTGAGCGGCAGCGCCGCCGCCATGCCGTCCGGGCCGGACTGCCGGGTGACCTCGCCCACGATGGTGCGGCCCCCCAGGTAGGTGCCGGTGGCGATCACGGCGGCTTTCACCTGATAGGCGGCCCCGGTGGCGGTGACCACGCCGGACACCGCGCCGTGTTCGGTGAGGATCTCCGTCACCTCCGCCTGCTTGACCCACAGATTTTCCTGCAGCTCCAGGGTGTGCTTCATGACCTCCTGGTAGCGGCGGCGGTCGGCCTGGGCCCGGAGGGACCAGACAGCGGGGCCCTTGCCCCGGTTGAGCATCCGATACTGGATGCAGGCCCGATCGGCGGCCTTCGCCATCTCGCCGCCCAGGGCGTCGATCTCCCGCACCAGGTGGCCCTTGCCGGTGCCGCCCACGGCGGGGTTGCAGGGCATATTGCCCACCGCGTCCAGGTTGATGGTGAAGCACACGGTTTTCAGCCCCATTCGGGCGGAGGCCAGGGCGGCTTCAATGCCCGCGTGGCCCGCGCCGATGACGGCGATGTCAAAGCTTCCGGCATTATACTGCGTCATGGCAAGTATCGCTTCCTGTCCTGCGGGCCACGCGGGATCCCTTTGGTTGATTGAACCTTTTGGGCGAAAATGAATTCCGCCCAAAAGCAAGGTTTTCCTTTCGGGAAAACACTTGGACGCGCTGACGCGCGCCCCGCTTCGCGGGGACCCCTTGGCCCGCGCCGATGACGGCGATGTCAAAGCTTCCGGCGTTATAACGGGGCATGGGCGTCACTCCTCAAAGCAGTTCGGGCTTGCGTTCCACGCTGTCCGCCTGGGTGATGGGCCGGATGACCCGGCAGGGATTGCCCGCCGCCAGCGATCCTGCGGGGATGTCCTTTGTCACCACGCTGCCCGCGCCGATGACGCACCCGCGGCCAATGGTGACGCCGCCGCACACCACCACGTTGGCGGCGATCCAGCAGTCGTCCTCGATGGTGATGGGCTTGGCGTATTCCAGGTCGTACAGCTGGCCGTTCTCCCGGCGGCGCTGATTCCGCTCCGACGGCAGGAAGGGGTGCATGGGGGTCATGATGGAGCAGTTGGGGCCGAAAAACACGTTGTTCCCGATGGTCACCGGGCAGCAGTCCAGCACGGTGAAGTTGAAGTTGGCGTAGCTGTTCTCGCCGATGGTGGTGTAAATGCCGTAGTCGAACTGGATGGGGCCCTGGAGATAGGTGCCCTCCCCCATGTTGGGCAGGAGCTGGCGCAGGATGTCCTCCCGCTTCTTCTCCTCGTCCTCGGTGGTGTCGTTGTACTGCTTGGACAGCTTGTGGGCCGCACCGCGCCGCCGGGCAAGCTCCGGGTCGGTGGGATCGTACAGCTTCCCCGCCAGCATTTTTTCTGTCTCAGTCATGTTGATCCACTCCCAAAATCATTTCGTTTTCAGTGTCACAACCGCCAATTCCGGGCGGTTAAACACGCGGAACCCCTGAAAGGGCACCGTGTTGTTTCCCAATCCCCGGGAGACGAACAGGGTGCTGTCCCCCAGTGTGTAGATGCCCGACGTCCACTTGGGGAAAAACTGCCGGTTTGTCCCCACCAGTCCGCCCACAAAGGGCAGGCGGACGATGCCGCCGTGGCCGTGGCCGGACATGACGAAATCGTATCCCGCGTCGGCATACTGCCCGAAGCGGTCATTCCGGTGAGCCAGCAGCAGGGTAAACAGGCCGGGGGCATTGTTTTCGATCCGGGCATACAGCTCCTCCGGGGTGGTCTGGTCGGCGTAGCCGTTGGGGTCGTCCACCCCGGCCAGCACGATCCGCGCCCCCTCCCGCTCCAGTACCTCGTACTGGTTGGAGAGGGGGATCACCCCACACTGGGACAGCAGGTTCTTCAGCTCCTTCACCGTCCCCGTGCCCAGCCCCCACTCGTGGTTGCCGGTGACGTAATAGGTGGGCGCGATGGCCGCCAGCCCCTTCGCCAGCGCGGGGATCATCTGGAGCTGGCTCTCCTGGTCGATGAGGTCGCCGGTGACCACGATGAGGTCGGGCCCCTGCTCCGCTACCCGTGCCAGCAGCTTTTCGCTGCCCTCCCCGTACTCATGGCCGTGGAGGTCGGACAGGTGGACGATCTTGTATCCGTCAAACTCGGTTGGCAGGCCGTCCAGCGCCGCCTCGGTGTGGGTGACCTGAAGCCCCCAGCACTGCCACTGGAACCAGGCCCAGCCCCCCAAGGCCAGCACCGCCAGGCCGGCAATCCACCGCAAAGGATGGCAGCGCTTTCTTCTGTGGCGGCGGGGCATGCCTTCCCGCTCAGTCGTCGTCATGGAGGTAATAGGGCCGCATCAGGCTCTTGTGCTGGGTGGAGTCCTTCTGCCGGTCGGAGCGGAGGGGGGCCTCGATGGGCCGGGGCTTGTCGTCCCGGCGGCGCTTCTTCTTCCCGGACAGGGAGGGGGGCAGAACGGGCTCCTTGGCCGTAGGTGCGGGCGCGCCCTGCTTTTTGCCCTGGCGGCGGGGCTTGGGCTGGGCGGGCTTTTGCGCCTGGGCTTTTTCCCGCTTCTTCTGGGCCTGGGTTTTCTGCTGGCCCTGCACCTGGACCTGGGGCCTGGGCGCGGGCCGCCGGGGAGCCAGCAGCCGGGCGGTGGCGTCCATGATCACATCGGAGTCCAGCGGGTTGGGCTTGTAGAAATCGGTGACGGGCATGGAGGGGTCGTCTGGCAGGGTGTCCTCCAATCGGCCCTGGCGCACACCCCGGCCAACCGGCTTATCCCGCGGCACCAGCGGCTCCTCCTTTACGGGGGCCATGGCCTCCACCGCCGGGGCGCCTGCCTGGACAGTTTGACCTCCGCCCTCTTTGCGGCGGCGCTTTTTCCTGTTGGGCGCGTCCATCTCTCCGGGCTTGCCCATCTCCGCCGTAGGGGAGGGGCTTGCCCCTCCCGCGGAACGTTCCCCGAATGTGGGTCCAAGGGATGCGGGTTCCGTAGACACAGACACCGCCCTTTTCCGCTCCTCGGCGCGGGCTTTGTTTTCCGCGTCCTTCTGGCGGCGGCGCTCTTTCGCGGCGGCCCGGGCCTCCGCGTCCTCCGAATTGATGGGCCGGCCCCGTTTGTCCTTCTGGGGCGGGTCGAAGTTCTCCATGGGGAAGGGGTGGTTTTCCACCACCGGGATCGGTTTGCCCAGCAGCTTCTCGATGGCACGCAGTTCGTCCTTCTCGTCGAACTGGCAGAAGGAGATGGCCTCCCCCTCGTGGCCCGCCCGCCCGGTGCGGCCGATGCGGTGGACATAGGTTTCGGGCACGTCGGGCAGGTTGTAGTTGAACACGAAGGGCAGTTGGTCGATGTCGATGCCCCGGGCGGCGATGTCGGTGGCGGCCAGCACCCGCACCCGGCCCGCCTTGAAGTCGTTGAGCGCCTGCACCCGGGCGGTCTGGCTCTTGTTGCCGTGGATGGCGGCGGCGGAGATGCCCCGCTTCACCAAATCCTGGGCGATACGGTTGGCCCCGTGCTTGGTGCGGGAGAACACCAGGGCGGAGGTGATGTGCCGCTCCTCCATCAGGTGGGCCAGCAGCTTGGTCTTGTTGGATTTGTCCACGTAATACAGCGACTGCCGGATGACCTCCACCGGGGAGGACACCGGGTCCACCGCCACGCGGGCGTAGTCGTGGAGCAGGCCGTTCACCAGCCCCATCACCTCCGGGGGCATGGTGGCGGAGAAAAACAGGGTCTGCTTTTTGTCCGGCAGCAGCTTGAGCACCCGGCGCACGTCGTGGATAAAGCCCATGTCCAGCATCCGGTCGGCCTCGTCCAGCACGAAGATCTCAATGTGGGACAGGTCGAGCAGCCCCTGCCCGTGAAGGTCCAGCAGGCGTCCCGGCGTGGCGACGAGAATGTCCAGCCCCTTCTTAATGGCGTCCACCTGGGGCTGCTGGCCCACGCCGCCGAAGATGACGGCGGAGCGCAGGGGCAGGTTGCGCCCATAGGCCACGAAGCTGTCCTGGATCTGGATGGCCAGCTCCCGGGTGGGGGTGAGGATGAGGGCCCGGATCACCCTGGGCTTGGGCAGGCGGCCGTTCAGCCGCTGGAGGATAGGGGTGGCGAAGGCGCAGGTCTTGCCGGTGCCGGTCTGGGCGCAGCCCAGCACATCCCGCCCCGCCAGGGCGGGGGGGATGGCCTTGCGCTGGATGGGGGTGGGGTCGGTATAGCCCTCCATGGTGAGGGCCTTGAGGATGGGGGCGGTCAGCCCCAAGTCGCGAAAATTCATGAATTCTCTACCTACGTTCGTTTAATGTTGTCATGCTGCGCCTGTTCGCAACGCGCGGCTTCGCTCCGACTCGACCTGGTCTCCGGGGCGCACTGCGCCCCTGCGCTCGGTCTCGCTTCGCTCCATCCGCGCTGCTCACGACGGCTCCGCACTTCTTGCCAGAGCTCGTTTGACAGAGTCCACCGTACCCGCCAGGCTCTGGCCCCCGCACGGGACGGTGATGTGGGCGCACCGCTCGTACAGCGGGGCCCGGTACTGGTACACATCGGCCAAGGTCTGGCCGGGGGAGAGGGCGATGCCCCGGGAGGCCAGATTGTAGATGCGCCCCGCCACTTCCTCCAGAGACAGCTTGAGGTAGACCACCGTGCCCAGCCGCCGCATATGGGCGATGGACTCCTCCCGGCACACGCAGCTTCCCCCTGGGGCGATCACGGTATCCCGGCAGGCGGTGTCAGGACACCCTAGGGAGCAGATGGCGTCCCGCTCCAAGTCCAGGAACCGCTCCACCCCCCGGCTGTCGATGAGCTGCTGGAGCAGGGCGCCCTCCCGCTCCTGGATGAGCAGATCCACATCGAGGAAGCGCAGGCCCAGGGCCTTGGCCAGCACCACGCCCACGGTGCTCTTGCCCGACCCGGGCATCCCAATGAGGATTATATTGTCCATTCCCGCGCCCCCTCAGCCCTATGTGGCGGAACATAATTGTAGTATTATACCAAAAAAATCTCTCCGGGGCAAGGCTCAGAGGCCCCTCAGACAAAAAAAGTATCTATCCGGCCCGGATAGATACTTTTTTCAGCTTGATTGTAGGCTTTCCCCGCTCACCAGTGGCCCTGATCGGTGCTCCTCATCCACACGGTCCGGTTGCCCGCCTGGAGGTTGTACAGCGTCCGGGTCAGCTCGGTCAGCTCCTTCTCCCTCAGCTGGGCGAACAGGAAGCCGTAGCGGAACTTGCCCGGCTGGAACTCCACCACCCGGATGATCTCCCCCAAAAACTCCATGGGGGCGTAATCCTCCAGCTTCACCTTCAGGCGCAGCACCTCGTCCACCCCGTGGAGGTATTCCGACTCAATGCACGCCCCGCCGGTGCTGATGTCCACCAGGACGCACTCCTCCGGATTGCTGAAGGTGGTGTCCTTGGGGTAGTACATGGTCACGGGTACGCGGATACGCAGGCGGAAGTCGTGGCGGTGCTCCGGCATGGGCTTGACCTTCACGTCCTTCAGCTTACACACCACCCGGGTGGACTCCTGGACGGTCCCCTTCAGATAGAAGGGCATCATTTGCTCATCCAGGCCCTCCAGCACCACGGACGCGCCCATCTCCAAGACCTTCAGGGACAGCCCGCCCAGCGGGCGCTCCAGCGTCAGGGTGGAGGCGCCGAACTCGGTGAGCCGCCCGGTAAAAAGCGGGTCTCCATCCGCCGTCTCCACGTCCAGCGTCATTCCGGTATGCAGCTTAGGCAGCTCGCCGGACTCTTCCTCCGCTTCGTACTCTTCATAATCATCCGAACGCCCCAACAGGGATGAAAAAAAACCCATAGGTACCCCTCCTGCTTGCTGTGCGGCGGGCGGGCCCGCCCTCTTTCCATAATAGTTTGATTATAACCGCTCCCAATACCAAATGTCAAGCGCCTCCTAAGAGGTTGTAATCTTTGGCGGGATACGTTATAATATTAAAATACACTAGGCTCCTGGAGGTCTTATGAAACCTGACATCTTAGTCATATGCGGGCCCACGGCCTCGGGCAAGACCGCGCTGGCGGCGGAGCTTGCCCTGCGCCTCGGCGGGGAGGTGGTGTCCGCCGACTCCATGCAGGTCTACCGGGGCATGGACATCGGCACCGCCAAGCCCACCCGGGAGGAGACGCTGGGCGTCCCCCACCATATGCTGGACGTGGCGGATCCGTCGGAAAACTACTCCGTGGCCCGGTACGTGGCGGACGCCGTCCCCATTGTGGACGACATCCTGGCCCGGGGGAAGCTGCCCATCGTGGCCGGGGGGACGGGGCTGTACATCGACCACCTGGTGGCGGGGCGGCGGTTCGCCCCCTTTGAGGCGGACAGCGGCCTGCGGGAGGAGCTCCAGGCCCGGGCCAACTCAGAGGGCCTGCCCGCCCTGCGCGCGGAGTTGGAGCAGGTGGATCCGGAAGCCGCCGCCCGCATCCACCCCAACGACGAAAAACGCACCATCCGGGCGCTGGAGGTGTACCTGTCCACAGGCAAGACCATCACCCAGCACGACCGGGAGAGCCGGGAAGTATCCCCCCGCTACACGCCGCTGACCATCGCCCTGAACTTCCGGGAGCGGCCCTGGCTGTGGGAGCGCATTGACCGCCGGGTGGACGAGATGATGGAGCGGGGCCTGGAGGGGGAGGTGCGGGGCCTGCTGGCCGCGGGCATCCCCTGGGACTGCACCGCTATGCAGGCCATCGGCTACAAGGAGCTGGCCGCCGCCATTTTAGAAGGCCGTCCCGTGTCTGAAGGGGCGGAGGAGGTGAAGCTCCGCTCCCGGCAGTACGCCAAGCGGCAGCTCACCTGGTTCCGGCGCAACAGACAAGCCTATTGGTTCCAATGGGAAAAAATACCAAATCTTTCCGCCGCCCTCGCTTTTTCGACAGAACTTGTCACAGGGTGTGGGCTAAAATAAATACGCTCAAATTTATAAAATAGAGGAGTGTATTTACATGAGCCTTACATCCACCGTTTCCGTCACCAAGCAGCCCAACATCCAGGACGCCTTCCTGTCCGCCGCCCGCCGTCTCTCCGCCCGGGTCACCGTGTTCCTCATGAACGGCTACCAGATGCGGGGGGTCATCACCGCCTTTGACCCCTACGTGGTGGTGGTGGTGTCCGACGGCAAGCAGCAGGTCATTTACAAGCACGCCATTTCCACCATCGCCCCAGAGCATCCAATCGAAATGGACGCGTAAGCGGGGCGAGGGCCGCTTCCCAAGATACCGCACGAGAGATAGAAAAGAGCTGATCCCATGAAAGAGAGCACCATCGCCACCAAATTCATGATCGCCATCCTATGCCTGGGGGTGGCGGCATATCTGGCCGTCTACTTTTTCCGGGGGTGGGAGGAGGACCTGGTCACCACCTACGCCTACTCCTACTCTCTGGGCGTGGGCCAGGAGGCCACGGGCATCCTGGTGCGCGACGAGATCCCCCTGACCGGCTCGGGCGGCTACATGGATCAGATCATCGGCGAGGGGGCCAAGGCCGCCCGGGGCGACCCGGTGGTGCTGCTGTACAGCGACCCCTCCGCCCTCACCACCCGGCAGTCCATCCGCTCGCTGGAGGCGGAGATCGAGCAGCTTCAATACGCCCAGAGCGACCGCTCCCAGAGCGCCGACGCCGCCCGACTGGACGCCCAGGTCATCTCGTCCATTGTCTCCCTGCGCTCCCTGACTGCCGGGGGGGATCTGACCCTGCTGGAGGACTCCGCCCTCAACCTGCGCTCCATGGTGTTCCGGCGGGACTACAGCTACGGCAGCGCCGAGGCCGCGGGCCAGCTCTCCCAGCTCATCTCGGACAAGCAGTCCCAGCTGGCGCAGCTCAACCGTTCGCTGAACCAGGTGTCCACCACCGTATACGCCCCCACCTCTGGCGTCTTTTCCGCCGGGGTGGACGGCTGGGAGCGGGCCGTCACCCCCGCCATGCTGGATGAGCTCACCGGCGACGATCTGATCGCCCTTCTGGCGGAGCAGCACAGCCCAGACCCTCTGGCGGTGGGCAAGCTGGTCACCGGCTCCACCTGGTACTTCGCCGCCCTGCTGGACAGCGCCAACACCGGCCTCCAGTCGGGCAGGACGTACACCCTCACCTTCTCCGGGGACTACTTTGGACAGATCGACATGACCCTGGAGCGGATTTCCCTGGAGGAGGAGCGGACGCTGGCCATTTTCTCCTGTCGTTCCAACCTGGCGGACACCGCCATGCTCCGTGTCCAGACGGTGGACGTGGTCGTCCAGCAGCTGGAGGGCATCCGCGTCCCCCGCAAGGCCCTGCGGGTCATTACGGAGACGGTGACCGACGAGGACACCGGCGTCTCCAGCCAGGTGAACCGCTACGGCGTGTTCTCCGTGGTCAGCTCCCAGGCGGAGTGGCAGGAGGTGGAGGTGCTGTACACCGACGACACCTATTATCTGGTTCGTCCTGTGAACCAGGACGCGGCCAAGCGCCTGCGGCCGGGGGACGAGATCATCCTCAACTCCTCCGGCATCTACAACGGGAAGGTGGTGCGCTGATGGATTTACAGGAAAATATCCAAAAAGTCCGGGCGGAGCTGGACGCCGCCGCTGTCGCCGCCGGTCGGAATCCGGCGTCCGTCACCCTGCTGGCGGCCACCAAGACCCAGAGCTCGGACACCATCCGGGCCGCCATTGCCGCCGGCATAACGGTGTGCGGCGAGAACCGTGTCCAGGAATTCACCGCCCACCTGGCGGACAACGCCTACCAGGGGGCGGCCGTCCACTTCATCGGCCACCTCCAGACCAACAAGGTGAAATACGTGGTGGGCAGGGTAGCGCTCATCCACTCCGTCTCCTCGGAAAAGCTGCTGCGCGTCATTGCAGCCCAGGCGGACAAGCTGGGCTTGGTTCAGGATATTCTGCTGGAGGTCAATCTGGCGGGGGAAGGATCCAAGTCCGGCTTCACCCCAGAGGAGGCCCCGGACGCCGCCAGGCTGGCCGGGGAGCTGCCCGGCGTGCGGCTGCGGGGGCTGATGTGCATCCCTCCCGCCGCCGTCAATTCGGGGGGCAATCTCCCATTTTTTCAAAAATTACATCAGTTGGCTGTTGACATAAGACGGGAAATAGTCCATAATGGTGAAGATATGGACGTGCTTTCCATGGGGATGAGCGGCGACTACGCGGATGCGGTCGCCGCGGGTTCCACTTGCGTCCGGGTGGGTTCCGCCCTGTTTGGCCCGCGCCCGCCTATGTTATCTACTCACGACTGAAGGGAGACCCGTCTGTATGAGCTTATTTGATGAACTCAAGCGCCTCGCCCGCCCCTACGAGGACGAGGATGAGGACGATTACGAGGAGGACTTCACCCCGGTAAACAACGTCAAGGACTTGCCCCGGGATCGGGATCGCGACCGTGACCGGGACATGGACCGCCGCAGCAACAAGGTGGTCAACATCCACACCACCACCCAGCTCCAGGTGGTGCTGGTCAGCCCCTCCCGGTTCGAGAACGCCTCCGAGATCGCCGACCATCTGCGGGACAAGCGCACCGTGGTGCTCAACCTGGAGCAGACGGACAAGAACATCGCCCGCCGCCTCATCGACTTTTTGTCCGGCGTGGCCTATGCCAACGAGGGCACCATCAAGAAGGTGGCGCTGTCCACCTACATCATCACCCCCTATAACGTGGAGATCCTGGGCGATCTCATCGACGAGCTGGAAAACAACGGCCTGTATTTCTGAGACAAGGGGGAAACTGATCCATGATGACTCCGCAGGAGGTGGCCAGCCACTCCTTTGCCAAGGCAACTCTGGGCGGCTATAACTTGGCCCAGGTGGACGAGTTTTTGGACGCGCTCACCGAGGACTATACCGCCCTGTACAACGAAAACGCCATTTTGAAGAACAAGCTGAAGGTGCTGTCCAACGAGGTGGAGGAGCACCGGGCCGCCGAATCCAGCGTGAGCAAGGCCCTGCTGGCCGCCCAGCAGCAGGCGGACTCCATCGTGGCTGCCGCGAAGCGGAAGCAGGACGAGCTGGTGGGCGAGGCGGAAAAGGGCGTCCAGGGCCGCATTGCCGAGCTGGAAAAGGCAGTAGCCGCCGAGGAATATCGCCTGAAAAAGGCCCAGGAGTCCACCGCCGCCTACGTGAAGAAGCTGGCCCAGGCCCACGAGGACGAGATGCTCTTCCTGTCCAGCCTGGGCGACCTGGTCCCGCCGGAGATGATGGCCGCGGCCGACGACCCCGCCGCTGACATCAAGGCCGCGCTGGATGCCCAGGTCCGCCAGGAGGAAGAGGCCGCGGCGCAGCAGGCAGCCGCGCCTCAACAGACAAAGCCCGCGCCCCGCCTTGTCGCGGTGGGCCCGGACGACGATGTGCCCCCCCTGCCGGACGATTTCGTTCCCCAGGTACAGGAAGAGCTCGAGCTGGACCCGGACGCCACCCGGCGCTACTCCGACCTAAAGTTCGGCAAGGACTACCAGATCAAATAATGGAAGCCCGCCCAGGATACCTGGGCGGGCTTTTTATCACTTCAAATTATCTGAAATACAACGCGCCGGAATCGAAGATCGGCTGGAGCTTCTCGCCGGGGACGTTCTTCGCCACGAACTCGCCCCGCCGCTCGCTGTGGCCCATCTTGCCGAACACCCGGCCGTCGGGGGAGAAGATACCCTCGATGGCGTGCAGGGAGCCGTTGGGGTTCACCGCGATGTCCATGGAGGGGATGCCCTGGGCGTCCACGTACTGGGTGGCCACCTGGCCGTTGGCGATCAGCCCGTCCAGCACCGCCTGGGGGGCCACGAAGCGGCCCTCGCCGTGGGACACGGGGATGGTGTGCAGATCGCCCACGTGGCTGAGGAGCATCCAGGGGGACTTCACCGAACAGACCCGGGTGGTGACATACCGGCTCTGGTGGCGGCCGATCAGATTATAGGTCAGGGTGGGGCTGTTTTCATCCGCCGGACGAATTTCGCCGTAGGGCACCAGCCCCAGCTTCACCAGCGCCTGGAAGCCGTTGCAGATGCCCAGCATCAGGCCGTCCCGGTGCTTCAAGAGGTCATGCACCGCGTCGGTGAGCCGGGGATTGCGGAAGAAGGATACGATCAGCTTGGCGGAGCCCTCCGGCTCGTCGCCGCCGGAGAAGCCGCCGGGCAGGAATACGATCTGCGCGTTCTTGATGGCCCGCTCCAGTTCCAGGGCGGACTGGGCCAGCCCGTCCGGGGTCAGGTTGCGGATGACCACGGTTTCCGCGTCCATCCCCGCCCGCAGGCAGGCCCGGACGGAATCGTACTCGCAGTTGGTGCCGGGGAACACGGGGATGACCACACGGGGACGGGCGATTTCGCCGTCGAACACGGCGGGGGAGCGGCGCTCCCAGGTGATGGTCTCCACCGGCTCAGGATCGCCCGCCTTTGTGGCGTAGACCTCCTCCAAGGTCTGCTCGTTGAGCTTCAGCAGCTCGTCGATGGAGGCGGAGTCGTTCTCGATGGTGATGACGGGCTCGGCGGTGGTGACGCCAATACGCTTGGCGCAGGGTAAATCAACTTCTTCCGTCAGCTCGGCCACGATGACAAAGGGGGCAGGCTCGTTCCAGCTGTTCTTGTTAACGTCTTGGAATCCAATTCGGTTGCCAAAAGACATTTTTATCACTGCGTCAGCCTTACCGTTCTCTGCCACCCAGGCGGCTTTGACTTTCCCGGCTTGACAAAGCGTATGGAACGCATTCCAAACGCTGGTCAGGCTGTCTACTTCCAAGTTCATGCTGAATTGATATACCGGGTGCCCCGCCTCCTTGAATTCGGGGGAGAGCACGTCCCCGGCCTTGATGGGGGCGATGGCGAAGGAGATGAGCGTGGGCGGCACGTCCAGATCCATAAAGGAGCCGGACATGGAGTCCTTGCCGCCGATGGCGGCGGCGCCGTAGTCCAACTGGGCGTCCAGCGCGCCAAGCAGAGCCTGGAAGGGCTTGCCCCAGCGCTGGGGGTCGCTGCGGAGCCTCTCAAAGAACTCCTGCAAGGTCAGGTAGGCGTCCTTGTAATCCGCCCCCGCCGCCACCAGCTTGGCAATGGAGACGGTCACAGCATCGTAAGCGCCATAATAAGGGTTTATGGGCAGCTCGTCCGGGTCGCAGCCGTAGGCCATGACGCTGGCCTGGTCGGTCTCCTCCCCCGGCATGGTGGGCAGCAGCGCCGCCATGGCCTGGGCGGGGGTGGTCTGGTACTTGCCGCCAAAGGGCATCAGCACGGAGCCCGCGCCGATGGAGCCGTCGAACCGCTCCACCAGCCCCCGGCGGGAGGCGCACTTCAGGCTGGAAGCGGTTTTACGCAAATCCACATTGTAATCCGGTTCCTCCTCAGGTTCCTGTGCCGCCGGCACAGCGACCTTGGCGTGCTTCACCGCGCCGTTGGTGTTCAAAAACTCCCGGCTCAGATCGGCGATGGTCTGACCCTTCCAGGTCATGACCATCCGGGGGCTTTCGGTGACCACGGCCACCCGGTACGCCTCCAGATTTTCCGCCCCGGCGGCAGCGATGAAGGCTTCCTCGTCCTCCTGAGCGACAACAACCGCCATACGCTCCTGGCTCTCGGAGATGGCAAGCTCAGTGCCGTCCAGACCGTCGTACTTCTTGCGCACCGCGTCCAGGTCGATCTCCAGCCCGTCGGCCAGCTCGCCGATGGCCACCGACACGCCGCCCGCGCCAAAGTCGTTACACCGCTTGATCATCCGGGTCACATCCCCATTGCGGAACAGCCGCTGGAGCTTGCGCTCCTCGGGGGCGTTGCCCTTCTGCACCTCGCTGGCCATGGTGGCCAGCGACTTTTTGTTGTGGCTCTTGGAGGAGCCGGTGGCCCCGCCAATGCCGTCCCGGCCGGTGCGGCCGCCCAGCAGGATGACTACGTCCCCGGGGGCGGGGCGCTCCCGGCGCACATGGCTGGCGGGGGCGGCGGCGACAACCGCGCCGCACTCCAGCCGCTTGGCGATGTAGCCGGGGTGGTACAGCTCGGCCACGTGGCCGGTGGCAAGGCCGATCTGGTTGCCGTAGGAGGAATAGCCCGCCGCGGCGGTCTGGGCGATCTTCCGCTGGGGCAGCTTACCCTCCAGGGTCTCGCCGAGCGAGACCCTGGGATCGCCGCCGCCGGTGACCCGCATGGCCTGGTGGACGTAGGCCCGGCCGGACAGAGGGTCCCGGATGCAGCCGCCGATGCAGGTGGCCGCGCCGCCGAAGGGCTCGATCTCGGTGGGGTGGTTGTGGGTCTCATTCTTGAACATGAGCAGCCAGTCCTGCTCCTCGCCGCCCACGTCAGCATTGACGTGGATGGAGCAGGCGTTGATCTCCTCGCTCTCGTCCAGCTCCGGCAGGAGACCCCGCTTTTTGAGCACCTTCGTGCCGATGGTGGCGATGTCCATCAGGGTCTGGGGGCGCTTTTTCGCTTTCTCCTCGCCGTACACCTCCGCCCGTGCGGCCAGATAGCGCTCATATGCCGCCTTGACTCGGGGATCGTCGATCTGAATCCCCTTCAAGTGGGTGGAAAAGGTGGTGTGGCGGCAGTGGTCGGACCAGTAAGTGTCCACCACCCGCACCTCGGTGATGGTGGGGTCCCGGCGCTCCCAGTCTCGGAAATAGTTTTGGAGGAATTTCAGATCGTCCAGGTCCATGGCCAGGCCCAGCTTGTCCAATAGGGCGGCCAGCTCGCCGCCGTCCAGCTCGGTAAAGCCGTCCAGCGTCTCCACCTTATTCGGCGTGTCATAGCTCTGGGCCAGCGTCTCGGGCTTGTCCATGGACGCCTCCCGGCACTCCACGGGGTTGATGAGGTAGGCGGATATTTTTTGCAGCTCCGGCACAGACAGCACGCCCTCCAACACGTACACCTTGGCGTAGGCAGCGAGGGGACGCTCCCCGCCGGTCATGAGCTGGATACACTGGGCGGCGGAGTCCGCCCGCTGGTCAAACTGGCCCGGCAGGGCCTCCACCGCCAGCACGCTGTGGCTGCCGGCAGGATGGGGGAAGTCCCCGTCGTACACCGCGTCCACCTGGGGCTCGGAGAACACAGTCCCCTTGGCCTGCTCATAGACCTCGGTGTCAATGCCCTCCACGTCGTAGCGGTTCAAAATGGTGACAGCGTTCAGGCCCTGGATGCCCAGCTGCTCCCGCAGATCCCGGCACAGGCCCCGGGCCTCCACATCGAAGCCGGGGCGCTTGCGGACAAAGCAGCGGAACACTTGGCTTTTGTTTTGGTTCATGGTTTATTTCTCCTTCTCTGGGCGGAAACCTCCGCCGGAAAAATCAACGATTGGACGTGGTGGTCCACTCCTCCATCCGGTAGAAGGGGTTGGCCCGGGTGGGCTGGAGGCCGGACACCATCCCCCAGCGCACCAGCAGGGAGCCCCGCTTGAAGCATATGGGGGCGATGGGCGCGGCCTGGACGAACCGGGCCCACAGGGCCTTCGCGGCCTGGCCGCGCTCCTCCCCCTGGGCGGCTTTCCAAGTCTCCAGCGCCTGGACAAGCCCCCCATTCCCGCCGACGCCGTAGCTCAATGACCCGGTGAGCAGGGGGGAGGGGTCGAAGTCCCCGGTGAGCCGTACCTCGCCGATGTAAAGGTCGAACTGCCCCGCGGTCAGGGCGGCGGTGTAATTGCTCCAGGACAGGGAGTTCACCGTGACGCTTACTCCCAGCTCGGTGAGGGCGGCGGCGACCGTGTCCGCCACCGCCTGGCGGCTCTCGTTGTCGCTGTTCACCAGCAGGGTGACGGCCAGCGGCACATTTCGGCGGTAGAGCAGGCCGTCCTCCTCATTGCGCTCATACCCCGACTGGGCCAGCAGTTCGGCGGCCCCTTCCAGGTCGTAGTCCAGCAGGGCGGCGCTCTCCCCGTCATAGTCCCCGCACAGGGGGGAGACGGGCAGATTGGCGGGATCGGCGTGGCCGGACAGCAGCGTCCGCACCATACCCTCCCGGTCGATGGCCCGGGAGAACGCCTGCCGCACCAGCTCGGACTGGCACGGCCCCCCGGTGGATCGGAAGCCCACAAACAGCATCGCGGTGGTGGGGTAGTCGCAGGTCTCATAGCTGCTGGAATAGCCCAGCGCGTAGGGGTCGGAGAACTCGGTGGTGACGGCGGTGACCGCCCCGCTGTCAAAGGAGGCGATGCGCTCATCCGCCCCGCTCACCGGGGTGAGCGGGATGGTGGCGTAGGGAAGGGCCGCCGCCCCGGCATTGTAAGGGTTGGTCTGAAGGTACAGGCGGTCGCCCGCCGCCTCGTATTGATAGTACCCCGTGCCCAGGGGGGCGGGGACGTCCTCCCGCTCCAGCACCACGGGCACGTCCAGCAGGGCGGGCAGATCCCCGTTGGGCGCGGACAGATAGACCACCAGGGTGGCGTCATCCACCGCCGTCACGTCGGTGATCTCCGCCAGCCGGGGCGCGTAGGAGGCGCTCGTCCGGGCGGCGTTCAGCGATGAGGCCGCGTACCGGGCGGAGACAGGGGTCCCGTCGGAGAACAGCGCCCCCGTATTCAAGGTGAAGCTCCAGCTGTACCCGTCCTCGCTGGGCGCGCCGGAGGCAGCCAGCACCGGCTGGGGGGAGAAGGAGTTGTCCAGCTCATACAGCCCCTGGTACACCAGCCCCGCCAGCTCCCGGTTCACCTGACTGTCCCCGGCGATGGGGTGGAGGGTGGCGGCGGGGTCATAGCCCAGGCTGAACCGCACCGCCTCCGGCGTCCGGGTAGGGGTTGGGGCGGGCGTCTCCGTGGGGGAGGGCAGGGGGGCCTCCTCCTGACAGCCCATCAGGGTCAGCCCCAGGCAGACCGCCAGCAGCAGGGCGAAAAACCGCCTCATAAAAGCTGGATGGCCGCGGCCATGGAGCCCCGGCTGGTGCCCAGCTTCCGGTGGCTCCAGAATTTGTCCGGATCGCAGGAGGTGCACACATGGCTCACGGCGATGTGCTCCGGGTCCAGCCCCGCCTGCTCCAGCCGCATGGCGTTGATGTTTTTCAGATCCACGGCAAACTTGCCGTTCTCCTTGATCTTGATGTGGCGGAGAACCGCGGTGGACAGGGCGGCGGTCATGGCGTTGGGCACGTCCTCGTGGGTCTCGAAGCAGTCCGGGCCGATGCCCGGGCCGATGGCGGCCAGAATGTCCGCCGGGCGGCAGCCGTACACGTCCACCATCCGCTCCACAGCAGTGCTGGCGATGCCGGCGGCGGTGCCCCGCCAGCCCGCGTGGACGGCGGCGATCACCCGCCTCACCGGGTCGTAAAAGAGGATGGGGATGCAGTCGGCGGAGTAGACCACCAGCGCCACCCCGGGCAGGTCGGTCATCAGCCCGTCCGCCTCGTAGGCCGGCCTGTCATAGGGGTCGGCCTTCACGTCGGCGGTGGTGACGGTGCGCACCGTGCCGCCGTGGACCTGGTTGGTCGTGGCCAGCCGCTTCCCGTCCGCGCCGATGGCGGCGAAGAAGCGGCAGTAGTTCTCCCGGACGTGATCCGGGTCGTCCCCCCGGCTGACGCCCAGGTTCAGGGACTCCCACATCCCCTCCGACACGCCGCCCAGGCGGGTGGAAAAGCCGTGGGCCACCCCCCCGGCATCGTCAATGCTGTCGGCGCCGAAAAAGGTCACGCTGTTACGGGTGCGTTCCGTCAGTTCCATTTGCATACTCCTCTCGCAGCAGGCCATACCAATGAATATCCTTCCAGTTCCCGTCGCGGCCCAGGCTGTGCCGGCGGAAGGTCCCCTCCCGGACCATGCCCAGCCGCTCCAGCAGCGGGGCGGCCCGGACGGTGTCCTCCGTCTGGGCGATCACCTTGTGGGCGTCCAGTGCGGTAAAGGCGTGCTCCAGCAGGGCCGCGCTGGCCTCCCGGGCCAGGCCGCGTCCCCAGCAGTCCCGGCGGAACACCCAGCCCAGCTCGTAGATGCCCGGGGCGTCCACCTGGTTGAACAGCACATAGCCCACCAGCCCACCGTCCCGCAGCTGGGCGGCGAAGGCCCCCGGCGGCGTGCGCTCCACGCAGAAGGAGCGCAGGAATCCCTCCGTCTCCCCCTCGGTCATGGGGGCCATGTGCTCCATGGCCTCCTCGTCCCGGAAGATGTCCCACAGGGCGGGGAGGTCGTCCATGGTAAAGTCCCGGATGATCAGCCGGTCTGTCTCCAGGCGCATTGGCTCACGCGTCCTTATGGTACTCCGCGCAGGTACATTTTTTCCACTTCAGCCCGCTGCCGCAGGGGCAGGGGTCGTTGCGGCCGATCTTGGCCACCTTCTTCACCGGCTGCTTCTTCACGGTGCCGTCGGTGCCGCCGGACTGGCCGGTGATCTTGGCCACCCGCTCCCGGCGGATCTCCTCGTTGGTCTTAACGCGCACGGTGAACAGGCGGCGCACCGTCTCCTCCTGGATGGCGGCGATCATCTGCTCGAACATATCGAAGCCTTCCCGCTTGTACTCCACCACCGGGTCGGACTGGCCGTAGGCCCGCAGGCCGATGCCCTGGCGCAGCTCGGTCATGGCGTCGATGTGGTCCATCCAGTACTCGTCCACCACCCGCAGCAGGATGACCCGCTCCAGCTCCCGCATGGCGGATCTGCCCGGCTCCATCCGGCCCGCCATGGCCTGCTCGATGGCCTGCTCCCGCTGGGCGTAATTCTCCTGGGCGGCGGCAAGCAGCTCGTCGGACAGCTTGGCCGGGGGCGTGCTGTCCGCCTCCGCACCGAACCGCTCCAGCTGTTTCGGCGTGAACACCGACCCGGACAGATGGGCGGTGGCGGCCTTGAAGTCCTCCCCGCTGAGATGGGCCTGCTCGCCCGCGTGGCCGGACACCAGGTTGGCCACGGTGCCGGTGAGCATATTCTCGATGGCGGCGTGGATGTCCTCGCCGTCCAGCACCTGGCGGCGCTGCTTGTAGATGACCTCGCGCTGGGTGTTCATCACGTCGTCGTACTCCAGCACGTTCTTACGGGTCTGGAAGTTCCGGGACTCCACCTGCTTCTGGGCGTTCTCAATGGCGCCGGACAGCATCTTCTGGTCCAGCGGGGTGTCGTCGTCCACGCCCAGGCGCTCCATCATACCCTGGATGCGCTCGGAGCCGAACAGGCGCAGGATGTCGTCCTCCAGGGACAGGAAGAACCGGCTCTCGCCCGGGTCGCCCTGACGGCCGGCGCGGCCCCGGAGCTGGTTGTCGATGCGGCGGGACTCGTGGCGCTCGGTGCCCAGGATGTAGAGGCCGCCGGCCTCCCGGACCCGATCCGCCTCCTCGCGGATCTCCTCTTTGAACTTGGCCTCCGTCTCGGCAAAGAGCTTCCGGGCATCCAGGATCTCCTGGTCGTCCGTCTCCGCGTGGCCGGTGGCCTCGGCCAGCAGCTCGTCGCTCATGCCCTTTTTCCGCAGCTCCGCCTTGGCCATGAACTCGGCGTTGCCGCCCAGCATGATGTCGGTGCCGCGGCCCGCCATGTTGGTGGCCACGGTGACCGCCCCGAACCGGCCCGCCTGGGCCACGATCTCCGCTTCCTTCTCGTGGTGCTTGGCGTTCAGCACGTTGTGCTTGATGCCCGCTCGGGTGAGCATCTTGCTCACCAGTTCGGAGATCTCGATGGACACGGTGCCCACCAGCACGGGCTGGCCCTTGGCGTGGCAGGCCTTGATCTGCTCCACCACCGCCCGGTACTTGCCCGCCTGGGTCTTGTACACCAGGTCGGACTGGTCCACACGGGCCAGGGGCCGGTTGGTGGGGATCTCCACGATGTCCAGGTTGTAGATGGTGCCAAACTCCTCCTCCTCGGTCATGGCGGTGCCCGTCATGCCGGACAGCTTGTCATACAGGCGGAAGTAGTTCTGGAAGGTGATGGTAGCCAGCGTCTTGGACTCCCGGGCCACGGTGACGTGCTCCTTGGCCTCGATGGCCTGGTGCAGGCCCTCGTTGTACCGCCGGCCGTACATCAGGCGGCCGGTGAACTCGTCCACGATGATGACCTCGCCGTCCTTCACCACGTAGTCGATGTCCCGCTTCATCACGCCCCGGGCCTTGATGGCCTGGTTGATGTGGTGGGACAGGGTGGTGTTCTCCGGGTCGGACAGGTTCTCGATGTTGAACGCCTGCTCCGCCTTCTCAATGCCCCTGGCGGTGAGGGTGGCGGTGCGGGCCTTCTCGTCCACGATGTAGTCCGCGTCGTCGCTGGTGTCCTCTTCCTCCTTGGCGTCCACCGTCTTGACCCGCTTGCACTTCAGCCGGGCCACGAAGTTGTCCGCCAGCTGGTAGAGCTGGGTGGACTGCTCGCCCTGGCCGGAGATGATCAGCGGGGTGCGGGCCTCGTCGATGAGGATGGAGTCCACCTCGTCCACGATGGCGAACACATGGCCCCGCTGTACCAGCTCGCTGGAGTAGATGGCCATGTTGTCCCGGAGGTAGTCGAAGCCGAACTCGTTGTTGGTGCCGTAGGTGATGTCGGCGGCATAGGCCCGCTGCTTGTCCGCCTTGTCCAGGCCGTGGATGACCAGCCCCACGGACAGGCCCAGGAACTTGTAGAGCTTACCCATCCACTCGCTCTGGTACTTGGCCAGGTAGTCGTTGACGGTGATGACGTGGACGCCCTTGCCGGTGAGGGCGTTGAGGTAGGCGGGCAGGGTGGCGACGAGCGTCTTGCCCTCGCCGGTCTTCATCTCGGCGATGCGGCCCTGGTGAAGGATGATGCCGCCGATGAGCTGCACCCGGAAGGGCCGCTGGCCCAGCACCCGGATGGCGGCCTCCCGCACGGTGGCGAAGGCCTCGGGCAGGATGTCGTCCAGCGTCTCGCCGCCCGCGAGGCGCCCCTTGAACTCGTCGGTCTTGGCCCGCAGCTCCCGGTCGCTGAGGGCGTGGTACTCGTCCTCCAGCGCCTCGATCTTGTCCACCGTGGCGGTGAGCGCCTTGACCTCCCGCTGGGAGCGGGTGCCGAATACTTTTGCAAACAGACCCATAGCTTGTGTGTCCTTTCTATATGCTTTGTAGTTGCGCTGCGAAGCGGCCAGGACGTTCGATCGCTTTCCCTCCGACTCGGGCTGGTCTCTGGGTCCTTCGGCCCCGTCGCTCGCCCTCGCTCCGGTCCAAGCTCCCTCACTGTCCGCTTCTCCACAGCCTATTAACCCAATTTAACTCGATACAGTATACCACAAGCATGACGCAGAAAAAAGAGGAAATTGTAAATAATAATGCAGACTGGAAAAGGCCGGTTTATTGTGGTAGAATGTTAGAAAACCATTCATTGTCACGCTGCGCCTGCTCACGGCGGCTCCGCGCTTTTTTGAAGGAAGGTGTTTCCATGCCCCATCTCGCCCAGGTCATCCGCCCCCGCATCGAACCGGGCCGCCGCGTCATCGCCGTCAGCGACGTCCACGGCAACCTGCCCTTCCTGAAGGGCGTGCTGGAACAGGTCGGTTTTACCCGGTCCGACGCGCTCATCATCGTGGGCGACCTGCTGGAAAAGGGGAAGGACAGCCTGGCCACCCTGCGGTACGTGCTGGAGCTGCAAAAGACCCACACCGTCTACCCCCTGTGCGGCAACTGCGACGACATCGCCCAGGCCTTCCTGGAGGACCGTCCGGGCATCGACAAAGCGGTGTGGCCCATTTTAAACTACTGGCGGGAGCGGGCCCTGCTCATCCAGATGGCGGCGGAGGCCGGGCTCCCCTTCCCGGAGCGCGTGGACGATATGCCCGCCCTGCGCACCGCCCTGCTGGACCGCTTCCCGGAGGAGACGGGCTTCCTGCTGAACCTGCCCACCATCCTGGAGGCGGGGAACTTCCTTTTCGTCCACGGCGGCATCCCTCGGGAGGACCGGCTGGACGAGCTGGAAGCCTACCCCTGCATGAAAAGCGACGACTTCCTGGGCCAGGGCCACAGCTTCCAAAAGTGGGTGGTGGTGGGCCACTGGCCGGTGACGCTGTACGACCCCCATATCCAGTGCTCCGCCCCCCTCATTGACCGTCAGCGCCATATCGTCTCCATCGACGGCGGCTGCGTGCTCAAAGCGGACGGCCAGCTCAACGCCCTGCTCATCCCGGACGTGTACGGGGACACGCTGGATCATACCTGGTACGACGGCCTGCCCACCGTCACCGCCCTGGACGCTCAGGAGGCGTCGGCAGACCCGATCAACATCCGCTGGTCGGACAGCGAGGTGGAGGTGCTGACCGAAGAAGGGGACTGCGCCCTGATCCGCCACCCCGCCTCTGGCCGGGAGCTGTGGCTGCCCCGGGACTTCGTCGGCGTCTGGCGGGACGGCAAGACCCACACCGAGGACGCCACCGACTACCGCCTGCCCGTCTCGCCGGGGGACATCCTGACCCTGGTTCGGGAAACCAGCAGGGGCCGCCTGGTGAAGAAGAATGGGATAACAGGCTGGTATCACGGGCGGATAAAATACAATTTGGACTAACCCGACGGGAGGCAATGAGCTATGCTGTACACGATCAAGATCGAGCAGACCTTCGAGCACCCCAACCGCATGAAGTATATCGCCGACACCGGCGTCTTTGTCGACGAGGGCGCACCCAGCCTCAGCTATCAGCGGAATGTGCGCTGGCCCTACGGCTGGCTGACGGAAAGCGGCGCCCCGCCCCGTGCCCATCTGGACGCTTATCTTGTCAGTACGCGCCGTTATGCCCTGGGCGATGAGGAGCGTGTGCGCGTGGTCGGCGTGTTCTGCCGCAATGACGGCGACAACAAGCTGGTCACCGTTCCCCTTGACAGCCCTGTGGAGGATTATTCACAGCTTTCGGCGGACATAAAAGAGGATTTTCACCGCCTGTATCCCCGCGAGGCCCCCGGCGAGGGCTGGTTCGGCCGTGGGCGGGCTGAAGAAATCATCAACGCCTATTTTGAAACGGCCTGAGCCGTTTTCCCCGGGCAGGAACTCAATCTCTGCCAGTCATGTCAGAAATCAACCCTCAGCGTGCCGGAAATCCCTCCGGCACGCTGTTTTTCCGTCTGTTCCAGGCTGGTCACATTACAAACCGGAAACGGAAGATCTTTGCTGGTTACAATTGGTTTACAATGTAGCACTCCCCATTGACTTTCGACAAAATTCGACCTATACTGAGTTCCAGCCAACGAGAGCGGGGGAGGAGCCCACATGGAGCAAATCATCGACCACAACACCCACGCGGACGAGACGGAGGACGCCGTCCCGTCCACCAATGATACCCAGCGGGGCGCGGCACCCACCCGGACCGTGTTCAAGCCCCTGTTTTTCGCCGCCCTGGCCCTGGCCGCGGTGCTGGGGGGACTGGCGGCGTTCCTTTATGCCGGCTCCGTGGAGCGGGAGCGCGACGCCGCCATGCTCAATGCGGGCCAAGACTTGATGCGCCGGCAGCTGGAGCAGGCGCAGTCCGACCTGGCGGCGGCTCAGGACGCGCTGGCCCAGCGGGATGAGGAGCTGGCCCAGGCCCGGGACACCATCGACTTTTTGGCGGAGTACTCCGTGGCCGAGCCGGACGGCACGGTGCCCGAATACACCCAGCTCTACCCCGACTTCTACGCCCCCGAGTGGACGGGGGAGGCGGTCACCGGCGGGAAGGTCTGCTGCCTCACCTTTGACGACGGCCCCTCCGCCAACACCGACCGGGTGCTGGACACCCTGGAGCAGTACGGCGTCAAGGGCACCTTCTTCATCGTGGGCAGCACGTCCACGGGCGCGGCCAGCCAGCAGCGGATGCGGGACATCGTGGCCGGCGGCCACACCCTGGCCATGCACAGCTGGAGCCACGACTACAAAAAAGTATACGCCTCGGTGGAGGCGTTTTTGGACGAATTTTACCGCCTGTACCAGTGGATTTATGAGGTCACCGGGGTGTACCCGTCAGTGTACCGATTCCCCGGCGGCAGCATCAACGGCTATGACCGGGGGGTGTACCAGGAGATCATCGCGGAGATGACCCGCCGGGGCTTCGTCTACTTCGACTGGAACGCCTCCGCCCAGGACGCCACCGCCACCCCCCGTCCTGCCGCCAGCATCGCCGCCGACTGCCTGCGGGGGATCGGCCGGGATCTGGTGGTGGTCCTCACCCATGACAGCGCCGCCCGGGGCACCACCGTGGACGCCCTCCCCGCCGTCATCGAGGGGTATCAGGCGGCCGGGTATACCTTTTCCGCCCTCCATCCCGGGGTCACGCCGGTGACCATGGGCTATCCTAAGATCCGCTGACAGCAGCCCGCCGGACGCCTTCCGGGGTGTCCGTGCGGGCTTTCTCCGTCCATTTTATGTTAAGGCAGCGCTTTTTACGCGGCGTGCCTTGTACAGGATAGCAAAAAGGCGCAAAACGGGAAATTTTTCTTTACAAATTGGCTAAACTATGATATGCTTTGGCAGAACGTCCAGAGGACGCCGCCCGCCTGCTTAGTTTTGGGGCAAAGCCCGCGCGCTGCGGGGCTTTCACCCGCCCATGACCCAGCGGCAGGGCAATCAAACAGAAAGGTGGAACTACCCATGATCCGCAAAGACCAAAAGACCTCTGTCATCGAGGCCAACCGCACCCACGAGACCGACACCGGCTCCCCGGAGGTGCAGATCGCCATCCTCACCGCCCGCATCCAGGAGCTCACCGAGCACCTGCGCGTGCACATCCATGACAACCACAGCCGCCGCGGCCTGTATAAGATGATCGGTAAGCGCCGCAAGCTGCTGGACTACCTGGCGAAGAAGGACATTGAGCGCTACCGCGCCATCATCGCGAAACTCGGTATCCGCAAGTAAGTTTTCAAGAAGGGCGGCGCGTCCCGCGCCGCCCTTTCGCCCTGTTCACCAGCAGGCACACTTTTAGCAGTTGAACATGGGTCCTGCCAAGCGGCGGGGCTTATGTTCAAGTGCTAAGGGGTGTCTGCTTCAAACACAATTTTACCAAACGAAAGGAGCACACCCAAATGTCAACTGTCATCACCCACAAGCAATTTGCCAACGAAAAGACCTGGTCCATGGACCTGTGCGGCCGCCCGCTGAAGATCCAGATGGGCAAGGTGGCCGAGCTGGCCACCGCCTCCGCCATGGTCACCTACGGCGAGACCACCGTGCTGGTGGCCGTCACCGTGGCCCCCCGTCCCCGGGACGGCGTGGACTTCTTCCCCCTGTCCGTGGACTTTGAGGAGAAGCTGTACGCCGTGGGCCGCATCCCCGGCTCCTTCATGCGCCGCGAGGGCCAGCCCTCCCTGCCCGCCGTGCTGGCCAGCCGCGTGATCGACCGCTCCATCCGCCCCCTGTTCCCCTACGACTTCCGCAACGACGTGGTGTGCACTGCCACCGTCATGAGCGTGGATCGTGACTGCTCCCCCGAGGTCACCGCCATGATCGGCGTATCCGCCTGCCTGGCCGTGTCCTGCATCCCCTGGGCCGGCCCCATCGGCTGCCTGGAGATGGGCTATGTGGACGGCCAGATCGTCTACAACCCCACTCAGGAGCAGAAGCACAGCTCCCAGCTTGACCTCACCGTGGCCGCCACCGCCCAGAAGGTCATCATGATCGAGGCGGGTGCCAAGGAGCTGCCCGACGCCATCATGTATGACGCCATCGTCAAGGCCCACGAGGAGATCCAGAAGCAGGTCGCCCTCATCAACCAGATGGTGACCGAGATCGGCAGGGAAAAGATGACCTACGACCACGCCGCTTTCGACCAGGAGCTGTTTGACAAGATCACCGCCGACTTCATGGACGAGGCTAAGGCCGCCATGGACACCGACGACAAGAACGTCCGGGAAGAGCGCTGGAACGCCATGATCGAGAAGTGGCACGAGAAGTATCTGGAGGATCACCCCGACATGGACCAGTTCCTGGAGGAGATCACCTACAAGTTCCAGAAGAAGATCGTCAAGGCCTGGCTGCTGGAGGGCCACCGGGTGGACGGCCGCGCCAAGAACGAGATCCGTCCCCTGGCCGCCGAGGTGGGCGTCCTGCCCCGGGTCCACGGCTCCGGCCTGTTCACCCGCGGCCAGACCCAGGTGCTCTCCATCTGCACCCTGAACACCCTCTCCGCCGCCCAGAAGCTGGACACCATCTGGGAGGAGGAAGAGAAGCGGTATATGCACCACTACAACTTCCCCGCCTACTCCACCGGCGAGGCCCGGGCCGCCCGCTCCACCAACCGGCGCGAGAAGGGCCACGGCGCCCTGGCCGAGCGCGCCCTGGAGCCCGTCATCCCCTCCGTGGAGGACTTCCCCTACGCCATCCGCGTGGTGTCCGAGGTCCTCTCTTCCAACGGCTCCACCTCCCAGGGCTCCATCTGCGGCTCCACCCTGGCCCTGATGGACGCCGGCGTGCCCATCTCCGCCCCCGTGGCCGGCATCTCCTGCGGCCTGATCCAGGACGATGACGGCGGCTTCACCACCTTCATTGACATCCAGGGCGTGGAGGACTTCCACGGCGAGATGGACTTCAAGGTGGCGGGCACCAAGAAGGGCATCACCGCCATCCAGATGGACATCAAGAACGACGGCCTGTCCCACGCCATCATCAAGGAGGCGCTGGACATTACGAAGGACGCCCGCTTCGCCATCCTGGACGAGATCATGCTGCCCTGCATCTCCGCCCCCCGGCCCGAGGTGAACCAGTACGCCCCCAAGATGATGAGCCTGAAGATCGACCCGGACAAGATCCGCGAGGTCATCGGCAAGGGCGGCTCCGTCATCCAGAAGATCACCGCCGAGTCCGGCGCGCAGATCGACATCGAGGACGACGGCACCATCCACATCGCCTCCCCCAACGCCGAGTCCTGCGCCATCGCCAAGAAGATGATCGACACCATCGTGTTCGTCCCCGAGGTGGGCTCCCTGTACTACGGCAAGGTGGTGCGCATCCTCCAGTTCGGCGCCTTCGTGGAGCTGGCCCCCGGTAAGGACGGCATGGTGCACATCTCCAAGCTGGCCAACCGCCGGGTAGAAAAGGTGGAGGACGTCATCAACATCGGCGACATGATCTGGGTCAAGGTCACCGACATCGACGAGAAGGGCCGGGTCAACCTGTCCTACAAGGACGCCCTGCGCGAGATCGAGGAGAAGAAAGCCAAGGGCGAGCCCATTAAGTAAGCAAAGCAAAAACAAGGGGCGGCATATGCCGCCCCTTTTGCTGTTGCCTGACAGCCAAGCGGGCCCCGGTCAGACGTGGAAGCCCCGCACCCAAAAAACTTTGGATACAGGGTTGACAACGAGTGACTATTGTAGTAGTATCCTCTTAGGGCTTACTATTGCAATAGTCATTTTGTGTTTCCCCGGAGCGCAAGAGGAGGTCATATCCATGGAAAAGCTGTTCGACTCAGAATTGAAGGTGATGGAACCCCTTTGGGAGAGCGGGCCCCAGACGGCGGGCGCACTGGCCAAGCGGCTGGCGGAAACCGTGGGCTGGAACCGCAACACCACCTACACCGTCATCAAGAAGCTCATTGACAAGGGGGCTGTGTCCCGGAGCGATCCGGGCTTCCTGTGCGCCCCGCTCATCACCCGCGAGGAGGTCCAGCGGCTGGAGACAGACAGCCTCATCGCCCGGCTGTTCGGCGGCTCCAAGGCCCAATTCCTCTCCGCCTTCCTCAGCGAAAAAGACCTGGCCCCGGCGGAGGCCGCCCAACTGCGGGAGTTGATCAAACATTGGGAGTGAGGTGGGCGGCATGACACAATTACTGCAAAACGCCGCTTACGGCACGGCGCTGATTTTAGCGGCGGCGCTCCTGCGCCGGGTGCTGAAAGACCGCCTGATGCCCGGGGCACGGCTGGCCCTGTGGGCGGTGTGCCTGTTCCGTCTGCTCACCCCCGCCGCCCCGGAGAGCGTGCTGTCCCTGTGGGGGCTGTTCCGGCCCCGGCAGACCCCCGCCGTATCCGCACCCGCGCCCGCACCTGTTGCCGGTGCGCCACAGTTATACATCCCCGCCCAGACGGCCCCCAGCCCCGCCGCCCCGGCCATTTCCTGGGAAACGGTGCTTCTCGCGGTGTGGCTGATGGTGGGCGGACTGCTGGCGGCGCGGTACGTGCTGAGTTGGCGGCGCACCCGGCGGGCGGTGTCCTGGGCCATCCCCGTGAAGCGGGACGATCCCCGGTATCTGCCCCTGCCCAAGTACGCCCGCCTGCGGGAGGGCCCCATGGAGGGCGCGCCGCTGACCTTTGGCGTGGCGCGGCCCACGGTGGTGCTGACTCCAGGCCTGGAGGGGGACGCGCTGGACTGCGTGCTGGCCCACGAGGGCGTCCACGCCTCCCGGCGCGACAACCTGTGGCACTATGTCATGGCCATTGCCCTCGTCATTCATTGGTGGAATCCGGCGGTGTGGCTGATGGCCCGCCTCCTGCGGCGGGACATCGAGCTGTCCTGTGACCGTGCGGCGGTGAAAAAGCTGGGCGCGGATCGGCGGGCGGAGTACGCCAACACCCTTGTTTCCCTGGCGACCCAGGGGAACAGCCCCGCCTTCTGCCAGACGTTCGGCCGGAAAGCGGCCGAAGAAAGGATATTATCTGTTATGAAATTCAAAAAAACCTCCATTGTTGGGGCAGTTTTGTCCCTGGCGCTGGTGCTGGCCGTCACCGTGGCCTTTGCCAGCGAACCGAAACAGCCGGATGAGTATGACAGCGTAAAGGTCAGCACCTCTGTGACGCTGGGCGATAGAACCCTGCCCAGCGATGTCGCCAGATACGCCTCCCTGCTCCACGCCGGTATGACCCGGGACGAGGTGCATCAGCTTCTGGGGGAGCCCTCTTTCTCCTCCTCCAGTCTTTACAGCGATACCTATGAACTCGACCCCGACTCCCATGAACGCCAACTCAGCATCTATTATGAAATGGACGGCACCATAATCCAGGTCAGATACTTCTCCGATGGAACCAACCCGGACGTTCCCGGCATCGACCTGACACCCTTCCTTACAGTCGCCGGCGAGGATCAGCCCACCTATGTGGATCCAAGCAGCGCCATGAATACACCGGACGAGGGCAAAACAGTCGACGACTATGATGTTAAGCTTCCCACCTTCGATGAGGACGGCAACCCGGTCTCGTCGGACGGCGGCATCGTGGACAGCACCCACTATTCCCTGTGCCTTGACCCGGACTGCGGCGTCATCGGTTCCCACGCCCACATCAACGGCGAGGTGGTCACGGTAGACTATCAGGACCCCTACACGGGCTCTACCCAGCCGCCTTCTGCCATTCGCGTCCCCTCCGCCGAGCTCGTTGTCCCGCCTGCCAAGAGCTTTGATGACTACACCATCGTGGGCATGGATGAAAATGGCTATCCCGTAGACAAGCAGGGCAACAGCCTGGTATTTGATGAAAACGGCAATCTGTTCATGAAGGTCCGAGTCGGGGCCGGCACCTGTATCAAAGAGGACTGCCCCATCTCTGAGGAGCACCACCATGATAACGGCGAGGTGTTCTACCACTACAACAGGTACTCCGCGCCTCCCGCGCCTGCGCCCACCACTGCAAACAGCGACCACCACAGCGAAAGCCATCACTAAAAACCAGGCCCCCGGCTCATGCCGGGGGCCTTTCTCACAACTTTACGGCAAATTCAGTTCCTCAATTACATTTCGTAATTGTCCGGCGGAGGCGTGGAGGGCCTCCCGCTCGTTGTCCGCCAGGGGGATTTCCAAAATCTGCTCCACCCCCCGGCGGCCCACGATGGACGGGATGCTGAGCGCCAGGTCCCGCAGGCCGTCGTACTGCCCGCCCAGCACCACCGACACGGGCAGGATGGCCCGCTCGTCCTTCATGATGCACTCCGCGATCCGGGCCACCGCCATGGCGATGCCGTAGTAGGTGGCGCCTTTGCGGCGGATGATCTCGTAGGCGCTGTCCCGCACGTCCTCGTAGATCCGCTCCCGGGCCTCCTGGTGTTCCGTCCGCCCCCGCATTTCGCAGAAATCGTCCAGCGGCACCCCGGACACGTTGGCCCCGCTCCACACCGCCAGCTCGCTGTCCCCGTGCTCGCCCACGATGACGGCGTGGATGGAGCGGCTGTCCACGTTTAAATGCTCCCCCAGCAGGTAGCGCAGGCGGGCCGAGTCCAGCACCGTCCCGGAGCCCATCACCCGGTGGGCGGGGTAGCCGGAGATGCGGAAGGCCGCGTAGGTCAGCACATCCACCGGGTTGGACACGATGAGCAGGATGCCCTCAAAGGGCCGGGCGGTGATTTGCGGAATGATGGAGTTGAGGATGGATACGTTCTGGCCGATGAGCTCCAGGCGGGTCTGGCCCGGCTTCTGGTTGGCCCCGGCAGTGATGACGATGAGGGCGCAGTCGCTGAGATCGTCGTAGGTGCCGGCGTACACGTCCATGGCGGCGATATAGGGCAGGCCGTGGCTTAAGTCCATGGCCTCGCCCTCGGCCTTGTCCCGGTTGGCGTCGATGAGCACCAGTTCGGAAAACAGACCCCGCTGGATCAGGCTGAAGGCGCAGGCGGAGCCCACGAACCCGCAGCCGATGACGGCGGCCTTGCGGTGATTGAGCATAAGAAAAACCCCTTCCATTTTGGGTTAGCTTGCCCAAAATGGGAGGGGTTATGCAGCGGGGGGCGGCTCCGCCTCGGGGATGTCATACGTCTGCGTCAGCACGCCGTGAACCACCCAGCGGGTGGCGCGTCCGCCGCTTGCGGTGCAGGTGGAGAGGGTCAGGAACCGGTCCTCTGTGTCGGGCGTGATACCGGTGTCCAACCAGCTTTTGGACAGGCAGGTGTCCAGAAATTCCTGCTGCCGCTGGGGTGTGCCCAGGTCCATCTCGTAGACAATGCTGGTGACGCCGGCTTCCCAGGCCGCGAAAATATCATAGAGATGTACGCCGGAGCCGTCCACAACGTAAATTGTGGGGTGCTCCCGCCAGAAATCCTGATCCCTATAATGTCTCAACGCGCCAAACATGGAGTCGTTGTTCATCCGGTGGCCGTATATGACTGTGTGAAACGCGTCCAGGCCAGGGGAACAGCGGTAGTCAATAAAGACGGAGCCGCCGCTGTTGTAGGCCCGGTTCCAGGTGTGCGTCAAATAGTAAAAATTGTCCGTTCCATAGAGCAGCGGGTAGGACAGCGGGGTATCGGGGATATAGATCCACCCGACCACGTCGGGGTTGACCGCCTGGAGCGCGGCCAGGTCAATGCCCTCCAGCGCCTCCCGCAGCGGGTCGCCCGCCGCCTCCCCGGTGTCCGGGCCATCGGACGGCTCGGGCTGGGCGGACTGCTCCGCGGCCGGTTCGGGCGGCTCAAACCGCGCCACCCGGGCCGCGTCCTCGTAAGACGCCGCGTTTTCCCGGTATTGCAGCTGCGTGCGCACGATCGCCGCCAGGCTGACCACAAGCACCGCGGCCAACGCGACGGTTAATATCAGACGCAGTTTCTTTTTCATCACATCACCCATCTTCTTGAAAAAGGATGGCCAGGGCATGAAACCCTGGCCATCCTCTGCTGTAGGGAATTAGCCCTCCTGTTCCTTGCGCTTCTCAACGAGCGCCAGGACCGCCAGGCCAGAGACGGACAGGACCGCCAGGACATACCAAATGGCGGAGTTGTCGCCGGTCTGGGGCACGTTGCCCAGGGGAACGTCCACATCGGGGATCTCCACCTCGGGCTCCTCGTCGGGCTCCTCCTCGGGCGGCTCGCCCAGGGGGACGTCCACGTCGGGAATTTCCTCCTCGGGAGCGGGGGGCTCGGGATCGGGATCGGGAGTGGGGGGCTCGGGATCGGGATCGGGGGTCTGGGGGATGGGGCTGTTGGTGACGGTGATGTGCAGGGTCTCGCCGTCCTCGCTGAGCTCAGAATAGCTGACAGTGTAGCCGGTGGTCAGCTCGATGACAGAGAGCTTATCCCTCAGGTCCTCGGACAGGCCGGTGAAACTGGCGCTCCAGCCGTTCTCCGCGCTCAGCTCAATGGTATCCAGCTTAACGCCGTCAATGACCAGCTGGATGATGACGGGCTTCTTCTCACCCTCGGAGACGCCTTCCCAAACCTTGTCGATATTCAGCTCGTACTCGGGGGCATNCTTGTCGCCGATGGTCACGTTGCCGTTGGAACCAACGCCGCCGCCGCGCTTGGCCTGGTTGCCGGTGATGATCAGCTTGCCGCTGGCCAGCGCCAGCTGCTTCGCGTTCTCGGACACGATCGCCTTCAGGGCGATGTTCTGGTACTTGCCGGCCGCCACCAGCTCGGCATAGGTCTCAGCATCATAGCGCTCAGAGCCTTCCACGACATGGCCCCAGCCGTTGGCGATGAGCTCTTCCACCTCGCCATCGAGGTACCAGTCCACCTTGCCGCCGCCGAGTATACGCTCGGTCACGATGACAAACTTTCCATCCTCGGGCTCGCTCGGGAGCGCAACAGACACCAGGTCGTCCGCGGCGCCGTCAGCCGTGTTGTCAAAGATGGCGGGGCCGCCGTTGACGTACTGCTCGCTGGAACCGGTGGGGCAGAAGTACATACCGCCGCCCATGACGGTCGCGTGGTTGCCGTGGATCACGGCGTTGTTCAGCTGGGCGGAGGTGGGGTTGACATCGGGGGTCTCCACATAGATGCCGCCGCCGGTCTCGCTGGCCGTGTTGTTGGCGATCAGGCCGGCATTCAGCGTCGCATAGTTGGAATTGACATAGATGCCGCCGCCATATCTTGCGGAGTTGCCGGAAATCTCGCCGCCATCCATGGTGAATATGCAGTGGGCGTCATAGGTATTGCGCATACTGGGGGAGTTCCCCATCACAGTGATGCCGCCGCCGTAGCCGGACCTTGACGTGTTGTCGGTGATTTTGCCGCCATTCATATACAGCGCAGCATTGCCAATCACGATGACGGCGCCGCCCCTGCTGTACTCGGTCGTGTTGTGGCTGATTTCGCCGCCGGTCAGGTTCATTATGGCGTACGGATCTTCGGCACTCCAGGGGGAGAGCGAATTAGCGCCTTCGCGGACGGTGTTCCAGTTGCAAACCAGAACAGCGCCAGCGGCGGCACCGGAGCCATAATTGTAGTTCCCGGTGATCTGGCCGCCGCTCATGTTGAACACGGAGTTAGCATTTACCACCACAGGGGCGTTGTGGAAGCCGCCAAGCGTGGTNCCGGTGATCTTGCCGCCGCGCATATTGAACTTCGCGCCCGCATTCAGCACGATCGCGCCGGTGATGCTGCTCTGGCTCAGCGNGTCGCCGCCGCCAATGATGGTGCCCTTGTCCAGATCCAGCGTTCCTTTGACCTGGAACACCGTGGCCGTGTAATNGNTCGGCTTGGCGTTGGCCGCGCCCTTGATGGTCAGGTTNTCGTCGTNGATGGTCAGCTTGCCGCCCTCTTCAATGACGAACAGGGAGTTNTTGGAGTNNTCGTCAGCCTCGATGCTGGCGGCNTCCCCGTTGGTGACCAGGGTGATGTCCTTGTCNTTGCCGATNCGNATGGAATCGCCCGTGCTGTGGATGACACCGCTGATGACCAGCTCGGTTTTGCCTTCGGACTTGTCGATGAGGTCTTGCAGGGAATCAGTGGTCGCCTTGACGATAACGCCGTCCTTCACATAGAGGGTTACGTTGCCGTCGCTGAGGGCGTACTCGGTCAGATTGCTGTTGTAGGCGTAGACCTTCAGGCCATCCTTGACCCACAGGAAAACGCTGTTGCCGGCGGTGGTGTTGTTCAGCGTGACCTCGGACATNTTGACACCGCCGAGCGCCCAATATCCCAGGGTGCTGTCGTTGACGGTGACCTTCATGTTATCACTGCCGGCTCCAAAGAACGGGANCGTGCCGTCAGCGATGGTGACGCCGTTGAGCACAAGCTCGGACATATTGCCGCCGCTGAACACATAACTCCCAAAGCTGCCGCCATTGACGGTGACCTTCAGGCCATCNGTCGTGGGNNNNCNTGAAAAGNTNCNNCGTGCCGTCNTTNATGGTGACGTTGTTCAGCACAAGCTCGCCCATNGTGCTGCTGTNGAACGCNNNCGTCCCTAAGCTGCCGCCNTTGACGGTGACCTTCAGGTNAGCATTGCCGGCCNNATAGANAGGNGCCGNGTTGTCAGCGANGTNGACGTTGTTCAGCACGACCTCGGACATCTTGAGTNCCNGCNAGCGNCTGAAGCCCTAAGNTGCCGCCATTGATGGTGACCTTCATGTCATCGTTGCCGGCGTCAAGGAAAGGACGCAAGTCGTTACCGACGGTGACGTTGTTCAACTCAAGCTCGCCCATCTTGGTTTGCCAGAACGGCAAATACTCGAACCCGCTGTCAGAGATGGTGACCTTCAGCTCGTCATTGCCGTTTCCATTGAAAGCTCCGCTTCCAATTGTTCCGACATTCTTGATTTCCAGGCCTTTCAGACCGCCGGTCATCTCGCTAAAACCGTTGCCGACTGTGCCAAACCCGTCGATCACCAGATGGTTGGGCTTCAGGTTCGTGATCGCCTCGCCGTTCACCGTCAGGCCGTCGGCGGTCAGCGTCTGATCGGACGAGCCGGTGATCGTCAGGGTCCCCGTCTCTTCGTCCCACTTGACGTTGCTGCTTGTGGCCTTGCACTCGCCACCGGCGGCGCACACGGGGCACTCGCTGTTGCCAGTCTCGCCGCACTTTGTGGTGCAGGTGCACACGGCGGGCTCGGGGTCTTCGTCGTCCTCGCCGTCGGCGGCGTCCACTTCAGGCTCCTTATACTGAGGGCAGTTCTCGTCGTGAGTGCCGTCCTCGGTGCCGCAGGTGCACTCGGGGACGTCGGTCTCGTCGCCGTCCTCGCCCTCGGTGGGCTCGGTGGTGACATTCTCGCCGGTCTCGCCGCCCTCGGCAGGCACATACAGGGGGCACTCCTCAGAGTGGGTGTCGCCCTCGGCGCCGCAGGTGCACTCGGGGACGTCGGTCTCGTCGCCGTCCTCGCCCTCGGTGGGCTCGGTGGTGTCGGCATCGCTGTCCTCGTCGGTCTCGCCGTCCACATAGGAATCTTCGCTGCCGACGGTCTCGGTGGAGGTGGTCGGGTCAGTCCCGTCCACATCCGCCGCGAACGCGGGGGTGGAGGCCAGGCCCATGCACAGGATCAGGGCCAACAGCGGCATGAAGAAGCCGCGCGTGCACAGGTTTTTCATATTTTTCACAACCATTTCTTCCTTTCTTTGCAGTTTTCGGACGCAAAGGTATCCGGTAACCGAACGAGCTTAGGGCGTCGCTTCAACTTCCTCCGCTTGGGAGCCAGAAGGCCAGCGCGCCCCTTAGCCTCTGGTTTTGCGTCTCACGGTTTCCCGTGATTTGCCACGCAACCGAACGAGCCTAGCGCGGAATCCCGCGCCGTAGCCTCTGGTTTTGCGTCCCGTGGTTTCCCACGGTTTGCCACGCAACCGAACGGACATAGCGCGGAATCCCGCGCCGTAGCCTCTGGCTTTGCGTCCCATTGTTTCCAATGGTTTGCCAATTCCCCCTTTAGGGGGTCACACTGTGCAGCCGAACGAGCATAGGACGGGCCCGCGTTTCGCGAAAGTGACCGTCCGACAGCCTCTGGCTTTGCGTCCCATCGTTTCCGATGGTTTGCCAACGCGCCTTACGTGTGGTCCGCCGCCCTCAGGCACGCTGCGCGGCGGGCTGTCGATCATACGCATCCCCCCCTCATAATATTCGGAGTATCTTTGTTCGTGCTGAAGGGCAGCACGAACAAAGACCCATGGGTCTTTGCCCAAATATTGTATCACGCGTCCAAGGTAAAAATCAACAATTATTTAGGGAAAATTTAAAAAACTTTTTATCATTCGGCCCGACGTCTATTGCAGCTCATAGCGCTTCAACATGGCGTTGAACCAGTCGGGCAGGGGAGCCTCCGCCGTCACGCGTTCCCCGGTGGTAGGGTGGGTGAAGGTGAGCTGGGCGGCGTGGAGGCACTGGCCCGCCAGGCCGGGGACGGGTTTTTTGGCCCCGTACACCGTGTCCCCCAGCAGCGGGTGGCCCAGGTAGGCCATGTGGACACGGATCTGGTGGGTGCGGCCCGTCTCCAGGCGGCAGGTGATGTGGGAGTGGCTGTTCTGGGCGTCCACCACCTGCCAGTGGGTGACGGCTTCCCGTCCGTCGGGGGTGACGGCCATGCGCTTGCGGTCGGTGTGGTGGCGGCCGATGGGGGCGGAGACGGTGCCGCTGTTCTCCCGGAAGGTGCCCACCGCCACCCCGTGGTACAGCCGGTACAGGGAGTGGTCCTGCAACTGCGCGGCCAGGGACAGGTGGGCGCGGTCGTTCTTCGCTGCGATGAGCAGGCCGGAGGTGTCCCGGTCGATGCGGTGGACGATGCCGGGGCGCAGCTCCCCGTTGATTCCGGAGAGGGAATTTTTGCAGTGATATAACAGCGCGTTGACCAGCGTACCGTCCGGGTGGCCGGGAGCGGGGTGGACCACCATGCCCACCGGCTTGTTCACCACGATGACGTCGCCGTCCTCGTACACCACGTCCAGCGGGATGTCCTGGGGGACGAGGTCGATGGGCTCGGGCTGGGGCGGCGAGATGAGCAGCTCGTCCCCGGGCTGGAGCTTGGCGTTTTTCTTCAGCGCCTTGCCGTTCTGGGTCACCCGGCCCTCCTCCAGCCAGCGCTGGGCCGCCGACCGGGTGAGGCCGTCCAGGGCGGCTGCCAGCACCGCGTCCGCCCGGCCCGGCTCAGTTACCGTCAGGGGGAAGCTGATCGGCTCCATCGGCCCCGCCCTCCTTTTTCCCGTCCTTGCCTACGTACAGCCACACATACAAAAACAGCAGGGGCACGCCGACGGTGATGCAGCAGTCGGCCACGTTGAACACGGCGAACTCCATGAAGGTGGTCTGGAACATATCGGTGACACAGCCGAACACCGCCCGGTCGATGAGGTTGCCCACACCCCCGGCCAGCACCAGGGCGGCGGACCACAGCCCCAGCCGGTTTTTGAAGAATCCCCTCACGATGAGCCAGCACATCACCAGCACCACCACGGCGGAGGTCAGGGTGAGCAGCCACGTGTGCCGGCGCAGGATGGAGAAGGCCGCGCCGGTGTTCTGGACATAGGTCAGGTCGAGGAGGAAGGGGATAAAGGGAACCGAGCCGCCCAGAGGGATGTTGGCGCGGACCAGGTATTTGACGATTTGGTCGATGACCACCAGGGCAGCGGCGAGGATGGCGTAAAACATGAGATCAGCCTTTCCTATTTTATTCTTTGGGTTGCCATAACGTATGTTCAGGGTAACGGTCGTGGGGCACAATTACTTTAATATGTGAGCTTCCGTTGTAAGGCGTAAAGAAAAACACATCAATAAAAAGGCAAAACAAGTCAATCATTTCAATTTCTTCGCTGTTGTCATAATCGATATCATAGGTGAGCGGCTGGCTTTTTAGCCATTCCTCGCACCGCTTGGTATAGAGAGCGATCTGCATACCATTCTTCATCAGAGAAAACCGATTGCCTTTATGGATGAACAATTGGTAAACGTCATTGCGTATGACAAAACTGCTGATGGGCTTTACCCATTTTTCCCGCGCGTATCCAATCTCTATATCATCTTCAAAAATAGCGTATCGTCCGTTTAGGAGTGCAGCAATAACCAATGAAAGAAGCGGCAGGCAGTTTCTCAGGAACCAGATAAACCGGTCATTTTCTTTAAACTGATATTTGGGGACGCTATTTTGATAAACTACGATTTCATCCATCAAAAGGCCATACGTGTACCGGGACGTTCCAATCATGATCCCGTCCCGAAAAAACTGATGGAGCTTTTCCGTCCGTTCCCTGTGTATGGTGGTTTTTGCCATAGTGGCGCTCCTTTACAGCCACTGGATAAACGCGGTTTTATCGGTGCAGTTATACCCGGCATGGGCATAGAAATCCAGCGTCTTTTGCTCTTTTGAGCCGGTCAGCAGCATCATTTTGTAGCAATTATCCTTCTCCGCCACAGCTTTCGCGTAATCCAGGCACTGGGTGGCATAACCCTTCCCCCTGTGCTCCGAGTGGGTAACCACATTCTCCACAAAGGCGTAGGGGCGCACATTCCGGGTCAGGTTGGGGATGACGACGCAGACGCAGGAGGCGACGATTTTCCCGTCCACCTCATTGACGATCAGGTGGTGGTTTTCGTCCCGCAGGATCTGCTCCCATGCCGCCGTCAGATGCTCCGAAGCCTCCGGCACCGACGTCTCATGAAGGCACAGGTACAATTCCAATATTTCTTGCAAATCCTCCCGTTTCGCCTCTCGTATCATAACAAAAACCCCCACAAACAAAAAATAACTGCCAGGGCCGTAAAACCCTGGCAGTTATTATAGCACAGCTTTTCTTATTTGGAAAGGGCCTCATCGATGGCCTTCGCGGCGGTCTTGCCCGCGCCCATGGCCAGGATGACGGTGGCCGCGCCGGTCACCGCGTCGCCGCCGGCGTACACGTTCTCCCGGCTCGTGAGGCCGTTCTCGTCGGCGATGATGCCGCCCCACTTCTCGGTCTCAAGCCCCTCGGTGGTGGACTTGATCAGCGGGTTGGGGCTGGTGCCCAGGGCCATGATGACGCAGTCCAGCTCGATGTCGAACTGGCTGCCCTCCTTGACGATGGGGCGGCGGCGTCCGGAGGCGTCCGGCTCGCCCAGCTCCATCTCCACGCAGCGGATGCCCGCCACGGAGCCGTTCTTGGGGTCGCGGGGGTCGTCCGGGTTGTGGTAGCCCAGGATCTCGGTGGGGTTGGTGAGGGTCTTGAAGATGATGCCCTCCTCCTTGGCGTGCTCCACCTCCTCGGCACGGGCGGGCAGCTCTGCCTCAGAGCGGCGGTAGACGATGTACACTTCCGCGCCCAGCCGCTTGGCGCAGCGGGCTGCGTCCATGGCCACGTTGCCGCCGCCCACGACAGCCACGCGGGTGGAGTGCTGGATGGGGGTGTCCGCCCCGTCCTTGTACGCCTTCATCAGGTTGATGCGGGTGAGAAACTCGTTGGCGGAATACACGCCCTTCAGGTTCTCACCGGGGATGTTCATGAACTTGGGCAGGCCCGCGCCGGAGCCGATGAACACGGCCTCAAAGCCGAATTCCTCCTTCAGCTCGTCGATGGTGATGGCGCGGCCGATGACCATGTTGGTCTCCACCTTCACGCCCAGCTCCTTGAGGGTGTCCACTTCCTTCTGCACGATGGACTTGGGCAGACGGAACTCGGGGATGCCGTACACCAGCACGCCGCCCGCCAGGTGGAGGGCCTCGAACACGGTGACCTCATAGCCCTTCTTGGCCAGGTCGCCGGCGCAGGTCAGGCCCGCCGGGCCGGAGCCGATGACGGCCACTTTATGCCCGTTGGAGGCGGGGGGGACGGCCTTCTCGGTGGCGGTGGCGTTGTGCCAGTCGGCCACGAACCGCTCCAGGCGGCCGATGCCCACCGGCTCATTCTTGATGCCGCGCACGCACTTGGCCTCGCACTGGCTCTCCTGGGGGCACACCCGGCCGCACACGGCGGGCAGGGCGCTGTCCTGGGAGATGATCTGGTAGGCCGCCTCGAAGTCGCCCTCGGCGACTTTGGCGATGAACTCGGGGATGTTGATCTGCACGGGGCAGCCGGACACGCAGGGGCGGTGCTTGCAGTTCAGGCACCGCTGGGCCTCGTCGATGGCCTGCTCGCGGGTGTAGCCCAGGGCCACCTCGTTGAAGTTGCACGCCCGGACCTGGGGGTCCTGGTGGGGCATGGGGTTTTTATCTGGTCTCATATTCGGCATCTTACTTTACCTCCTGCTTGAACAGGTTGCAGGCCGCCTCGTGGGCGTGCCGCTCGAAATCCTTGTACATGGCGCCCCGGGCCATGGCCTCGTCGAAGTCCACCTTGTGGCCGTCGAACTCCGGGCCATCCACGCAGGCGAACTTGGTCTCGCCGCCCACGGACAGGCGGCAGCCGCCGCACATACCGGTGCCGTCGATCATGATGGGGTTCATGGACACCACGGTGGGGATGTCGTATTTCTTGGTGAGCTCACACACGAACTTCATCATGATCACCGGGCCGATGGTGATGACCCGGTCGTACTTGGCGCCCGCCTCGATCTGCTCGCGCAATAGGTCGGTGACCAGGGCCTTCTTGCCGTAGGAACCGTCGTCGGTGCCGATGATCAGGTTGGTGGAGGCGGCCCGGAACTCGTCCTCCAGGATCACCAGATCCTTGTTGCGGAAGCCCACGATGAGATCCACATGGCAGCCCACGTCGTGGAGCTTCTTGGCCACGGGGTAGGCGATGGCGGTGCCCACGCCGCCGCCCACCACGGCGACACGCTTGAGGCCCTCGGTCTCGGTGGCCCGGCTCTGGTGGCCCACGAAGTCCTGGAGGAACTGGCCCTCCTCCTTGTGGTTGAGCTTTTCGGTGGTAGCGCCTACCACCTGGTAGATGATGGTGACGGTGCCGGCCTGGCGGTCGAAGTCGGCGATGGTCAGGGGGATGCGCTCACCCTCCTCGTCCACCCGGAGGATGATGAACTGGCCGGGCTCCGCCTTGCGGGCCACGGCGGGGGCCTCGATCTCCATCAGGGACACGGTGGGATTGAGCACCCGTTTTTTCACGATCCGATACATGGCTTCTCCTCTTTCCTATGGTTTCGATCCATTTCAATATCAGCGCCCTCAATCACTGTCGGTACGCCATGGGCTGATTGTCAGCATTATAACACCCTTCACCCCATCCGTCAATTTGATTCCGCTGGAAAATGTCCATAAATTGTCCGTGGGCACGTCAATATGCGGGCCGGCATGGGCATTTTATCCCGTGCGCGTCCCGTATATGTTCAGCACCGTCCCGATGTCCCCGTCGATGCAGACCGCCTGCTTTGCGATTTCCGCCGGGCAGGCGGCCTGGCCGGCGTTGACGCAGGCGTACACCGCTTTGGCGTTCCGGGCCGTCATCTGCCAAAACGGGTACTTGATGATACCTGGGGTGTTATAGCCGACCCCCAGCTCCAGAAACACTACCCGCGTCCCCTCATGCCGCCGCAGGAACTGGGCGTACCGCCCGGCGGCGGCGTGCCAGCCCTCGTCCTGCACAAAGGTGTCGTCCGCCCGGAGGTTCATGCTCATGGGCTCTCCGCACCGGGGGCAGCGGGGGACCAGTTCAGACGGCACCCGCATATCCCGCTGTTCCTCCACCATCTGACGTACCACGGCCTCATTGTCGTAGGTCCCCTGATGGCACGGCCGGGAGCACTGCCACAGGCCGTAGTCGCCCTGGGTGTAGAACAGCCGCCGTTTGTCAAAGCCCGCCTTTTGAAAGCAGTGGTCCACGTTGGTGGTCAGGACGAAATAGTCCTTGTCCTTCACCAGCTCCAGCAGATCATGATAAACCGGCTTGGGCGCGTCCACATAGCGGTTGATCAGGATATACCGGCTCCAGTAGGCCCAGTGTTCCTCCGGCGTTTCATAGGGGTAGAAACCCCCGGAGTACATATCCCGAAAACCGTACTTGGCGGCGAAATCCGAAAAATACTGTTCAAACCTCTGACCCGAATAGGTAAATCCCGCCGAGGTGGATAGCCCCGCCCCCGCGCCGACCACCACGGCGTCCGCCTGCTCAAGCGCCCGCTTCAGCCGCCCGGTCTGGACCGAGGATGCTTCGGTAGATTTGCCTGTCTGTGTCCTTGAAAACATTGAAAATCACCTTTTTGATGGAAGATTGCGTGTTGAGAAAGTCCGTCACGGTCCTGACCGCGATTTCAGCGGCCTCCTGGTTGGGAAAACGGAATTCGCCGGTGGAGACGCAGCAGAAGGCCACGCTCTCCAGCCCGTGCTCCGCCGCCAGCTCCAGGCAGGAGCGGTAGCAGGAGGCCAGCTCCTCCCGGTCCCGCCCGGTCACCCGGCCATAGATGATGGGCCCCACCGTATGCAGCACATACCGGGCGGGCAGATTGTACGCCTTTGTCAGCTTGGCCTGCCCATTGGGCTCCGGGCGGCCCTGGGCGGTCATGATGGCATCGCACTCCTCCCGGAGCTGAAGCCCCGCCGCCGAGTGGATGGCGTTGTCGATGCAGCCGTGGCAGGGGTGGAAGCAGCCCAGCAGGGCGGAGTTGGCCGCGTTGACGATGGCGTCCGCCCGCAGCCGGGTGATGTCCCCCTGCCAGACGGCGATCCGGGGGTGCCGTTCGGTGACGGACAGCGCCTCCGCGTCCACCACGCCCCGCTCCTCCCGCTCGGCGCCCAGCAGCGCGTCCTGCGCCGCCAGAAAATCCGGGCGGAGCGGCCTGGGCGGCCGGACGTTCATCAGGGAGCGCAGCAGCAGCCGCTGGGCCGCCGCGTCCGCGGGAAACGCGTCCGCCTGGGCCCGGTACTCCTCCATTTCGTCCAACAGGACGCTGTTGAGATAATGGATTTGTTCTAGCTGATCCATACGGCCCTCCTCGTTTTCGCCCGACCGGCGTTTGCCCGAGTCGAACTGTCCGCGCTTGTCATTGCGTTCGCTTCTTATTGCTTTATTATAAGGGATGGCGGGCATCCTGTAAAGCAGGCACAATATTGTGGCATAGTAGGTGTTCACCTGCCCCGGGCAGATGAGAAAGCCCTGGTTGGCCTTCAGGGCGTAATGCCGGGCCACGCCGTCGGGGCCGTTGGAGTCGAGGCAGCCCTATCATAACACAGAAACGCCCCAAAACCGACCCTAAAAGGGGCCCGCCTCCCCGCGCTTTTGTGAAAAACACCTTTGACAAATGGCGCCGGAGCGAGTAGACTGAATGACAATGTGTAGCGTAACTGTGTAAATCCAGTTTTGCCGCGCGTTTGCTTTTTGGCGGGCTGGGATGCCCGCGGCTTATCTGGGCTTTTTTCTTGCTCCGATCCAAAACCAAGGGGGGCGGCTTTTGTGAAACGGACTGGGAGCTTTATTGAGGGGCCTATTCTGACCCCACTGCTTTGCTTTACGTTCCCTGTACTGCTGGCGCTGTTTTTGCAGGCCATGTACGGCGCGGTGGATCTAATGGTGGTGGGCCAGTTTGGCCAGCCTGCTGATGTGTCCGCCGTGTCCACCGGCAGCCAGGTGATGCACACTGTCACATGCTTGGTTACCGGGCTGTCCATGGGGGCCACGGTGCTGCTGGGGCAGAAGCTGGGCGAGGGCAGGTCGGAGGAGGGCGGACAGGTGCTGGGCAGTGCCATCGCCCTGTTCGCGGCGGTGGCGCTGCTGCTGACAGGGACAATGGTATGGGCGGCGTCCCCCATGGCGCGGCTCATGCAGGCCCCTGCCGAAGCCTTTGCGCAGACGGTGACCTATGTGCGCGTCTGCTCGGGCGGCGCGGTGTTCATCGTGGCCTATAACGTGCTGGGGGCTATGTTCCGGGGCATCGGGGACTCCAAAACACCCCTGCTCACCGTGTCTATTGCCTGCGTGGTAAACATCGTCGGGGATCTGGTGCTGGTGGGGGCGTGCGGCCTGGGGGTAGCCGGGGCGGCGCTGGCCACGGTGCTCGCCCAGGCTGTCAGTGTGGCGCTGAGCCTGGTGTTCACTGCCCACCGGGGGCTGCCCTTTTCGTTTTCCCGTCAGGACATCCGCTTTGATCCCCAGTGCACCGGGCGCATTCTGCGCCTGGGCGCCCCGGTGGCCCTCCAGGATGTGCTGGTAAGCGTTTCCTTTCTGGCCATCGCTGCCATCGTCAACGGCCTGGGGGTCATCGCCTCCGCCGGGGTGGGGGTGGCGGAGAAGCTGTGCGGCTTCATCATGCTGGTGCCCTCGGCCTTTGGACAGTCCTTGTCCGCCTTCGTGGCCCAGAACATCGGCGCCGGGCAGCGGGGACGGGCGAAAAAGGCCATGCTATATGGTATGGGCGCGTCCTTGTGCTGCGGCGTGATGCTGGCGTGGCTGACCTTCTTCCATGGGAACCTGCTGGCGGGGCTGTTTGCCCGGGACGCTGCGGTTATCAAAGCGGCGGCAGACTACCTCCGGGCCTACGCCATAGACACCCTGCTTACCTCCATCCTGTTCTGCTTCATTGGCTATTTTAACGGCAGGGGAAACACCACCTTCGTCATGATCCAGGGTATCGTGGGGGCGTTTTTGGTGCGTATCCCCGTGTCCCTGTTCATGAGCCGGCTGGAACCGGTGTCCCTGTTCAAAGTGGGACTGGCCACGCCCTGCTCCTCTCTGGTACAGATCGCGCTTTTCCTGGGGTGTTATGCCTTCACCGCCGCCCAGGATCAAAAGCTGGAAACTGCGGAACGAGAACCATGGAAACAGAACTGTCCCTGAATATGATGGGAGGGCCGGAGCGTTACCGCTCCGGCCCTCCCCGTGTTTTGAGGCTGAGGATAAAAGCCCCCGTGCCCTGTGGCCCCGGCGGGTTAGTGCGTTTATCGCTTAATAATAGTAATCGGTGTGATAAAGGCTGTCATTGGATGCTGTGTTGGGGACGTGTGCGTTGGTTGGGTCGAGACGGATCCAGCCGGTGGGGTCGGTGGGCTTGCCGGTTTCATCATAGCTGGCATAGTCCTTGCCGGCGCCGGAGATATTCAGCGTCCCGGTTTTTGGATTGACGGCAACCCAGGCGTGGCCTTCCCATTCGCCGTTAAAGTGGGATTCTCCCGAGACCATTTTACACGGAACGCCCACCGAACGAAGCATAGCCGCCATGAGGATGGCGTAGTGCTCACAGACACCCTTCCCGCTGGCCAGAATATGATCCGGGTTCAGGTCGCGAGCGGCCTGACGCGCACTGGCGTCATGGTGGGTTTTCTGGGCGGCCTTGTCGGCATTATATAGGGCATGGTCATACGTCAGCGCACCCGATACAAAGTTGTAAATGGCGGTAATCTTCTCGGCCTCGGTCTTGCAGTCCTTGGTCAGTTCCTTTGCCTTGGCCACCGCGTTGGGCGAGTTCTCGTAATCCACATAGAGGTTGGAGATCAGGAACACCGCGTCCGGGTCAGCCATGTCGGCCGTGACGTATCCAATCAATGTATTGCCGCGGCATTCGTACTTTTCGTATTTTTCCAGGGCGTTTTTTGTAATATCATAAATCGGGCCAATGGTGAAGTCATACCTTCCGCTTCCTTTACTCAGCGGGATCGTCTGCCATGTGTCGAGCATCTGCTCATTAAAACCCTTGCTGAAGTTGTAGCTTTTACCTCCGAATACCACATTGACGATTACCCCATCGCTGACCAGCTTGGTCCATTTGAACCTGATATAGCCCTCATTGGCCGTTGCCGTTGAAGTGTCGAGTTCGATGTAGTCCTCAGGCCAATAATCGTGCCACTCTCCGCTGGTAAACTTCGCCTCTGCCTCCTTCGAAATCTGGACGTCGGCGAGAGCCGCGTCGATTTCATCTTGGCCGGCCCCCTTTTCGCTCATATACATAAGGTATCCGCCAAGGGTGAACATCTGGCCGTCTGTAAATCGAGCAAAGAATCCCTCGTCATACTCTCCGTACTTGGCGTCGTAATCTGGCTCGCCCAGCAGGACGGTCTGCATGGACTGGTTCCAATCCACCGCAAGCCCCAGCATATTGCCGACGGCGCGGACAGGCAGGTAGGTGGTGCCGCCATAGAGCATCGGGTAGACCGTGTTGCCGTTGGTATCCTTCAGCGTCTGGACTTCGCCGTTGTAGGTGACGGTGATGCCGGGATTGAGGGACACCGTGACCGCTTCCAGGTCTGGCTTGGCCTCCGGCATGAGGAAGCTTCCAAAGCTCTGGCCGGTACTTTTCTGGCCGTCGGCGGGGTCGCTCAGGATGACGGTCTGGGTGGCCTGATCCCATTTCACGTCCAGGCCCAGCATATTGCTGACGGCGCGGACGGGCAGATAGGTGGTGCCCCCGTTGAGGATGGGGTAGACCCTGTTCCCGTTGGTGTCCTTCATGCTCTGGATCTTGCCATTGTACGCCACGGACATGCTATAGTTGATGTTTACCTGAATTGTCTCCGGCGCGGGGGCGGCGCTGGCGCTGACGGTCAAGCTGAACACCATGACCAGCGCGAGAACCAGTGCTGTGAACCTTCTCATGTGCTTCATAATATCGTCCTCCTGTTTTGCCGCTGTCGCGGATGATGATGCTCAACGGTACTTGCCCTTGGGGGTGGTACTGACCTTCCCGGCCCCCATGGGCGTTCCCATTGAGACAACAAAAGCGGCGCAGGGCAATAAATCCCTACACCGCTTGAAGCCACGCACAGCACCATCAGCAGACAATTCCCCATTGATTATTAAAGGGGAAGCGGCTATAATGATTTTGGGCGCAGTTATTCTTGCTGTGTGGGACGCTGACTCGTCCTGCATAGGGGCGTGGGGGACGGCCATCCCTCACGTCCTGCCTTTATATGCTTTTTGTTGTCTCCAATGTTATTATAATCCAGTTCCCATTTAATTGCAAGGCGGGGTTGCGAGAATCCCGCCATTTATCAGCAAATTTTTACCTGGGCGGTCCGATACGCTCCGTCATCTTTATAGAATCGTGTGCAGAATGTGTGCCCTGGCAGCAAAAAACCTCCTATTGCGGCACCTTCTTTTTATGGTACAATATTGCCGATACCAAAGGGGGGAATCCGCCATGCAGGAGAATGATCTCAAGCAGATCCTTACGCAAGTCAGGGATAAGGACCCAGGAGGATTTGAACTGCTCTATCAGCACTATTTCCGGTTTATGTTCAGCACAGCCTACACCGTTCTGAACAACGCGGACGACTGTTACGACGTGATCCAGTCTGTGATGCTGCGCCTCTATACGCTGGACCGTGAGCTGTTCCCGACAGCGCACGAATGGGGCTGGCTCCAGACGGTGGTAAAAAATGAGGCACTGATGCGGCTGCGCAGGGAAAAGCCCACTGTGCCGCTGGAAGACGGCTTTGACCTCCCGGTGTATGACCAACAAATGGACGATTTTGTGGATATGGACGAATTTCGTGCCTTGACCGCCTCCTTGAATGAGCGGCAGAGGAAGGTGGTCACCATGAAAATCATGGGTGATATGACCCACAAAGAGATCGCCAAGCTCCTCTCCCTTCCCATTGGCACCGTGCAATGGCTCTACAATACCTCCATTAAGGAGCTGCGCCGGGCCATGGCCGCATTGGCGGCTCTGGCGCTGTGCTTCGGCGGAGGGGCCCTTTGGCAGCTGCTTCGGTATCTCCAGCCCGCTGAAATACCGGGTGAGATCGGGATAGCGGCTGTCCCGGAACCGCAGGTCATGTCCCCCTGGCTTCCGATCTGCGCAGGGCTGTTCCTGGCGGCGGTCCTTTCTCTGATTTTCTTTTTCAAATTTTCCGACAAATTCCCAACAAAATATACCTCCCGCCGCATCTCATAGAGTGAAGGCCCGGAACACCGGGCAGCAAGGAGGTTTTTGAAATGAAGAAATTGATTTCCACAGGACTTGCCGCTATACTGACCGTATCTATGCTGACGGCGGCGGCTTCTGCCGCAGACAGCACGTCGGTACAGTTCGATTTCAGCCAAAGCGACAGCGGTTTTGTCCCCATCTTCGCCGACTACCCCAACACAGAGGGCGTGGAAGAATTCTACGAGTTCCGGCACAGCTGGGGCGAGGTTCCCATCCCTGGAGCTGGGAACGGGCTGTTCATCTCCGGCAACAACCACAGCGACGATCTGTTCATGGGCTATGTGAAAATGCTGGACGGCTTTGCTCCGGCCAGGACGTACCGCTTTACGGTATCCTTCAAGCTGGCCACCGATGTGGAGGGCGGTCTGGTGGGCGTGGGCGGCTCCCCCGGCGAGAGCGTCGCGGTGAAGTGCGGCGTTACCTCCGCGCGGCCCACAACTGTGCCTGTGGACAACGGGGCGTTTTCGTATCACCGCATGAATATTGATACGGGCCGGCAGAGCAACGGCGGCAAGGATATGATGGTTGTCGGCGATATGGCCAAAACAGAGAACAACCGTCCGGGTGAGTATGAGTTCAAAGAATTCCATGCGGAGCTTGACGCGGCGGCTGACATCCGAGGAGAGGTCTATCTTATCATCGCCACCGATTCCGGCTTTGAGGCGACGACCTCCTACTATCTGGATGATATAACCGTTTCCTGGACCGATACGGAGCAGCCGGCCGTCACCCGCGGTCAAGCTGTCCAGATGCTTTTTGATACCGCAGATCGCGCCCATGCCAACCCCGGGAACTGCACCTTCCATGATGTAGCGGAGGACGCCCCCTATGCCGAGGCCGTCGCCTGGGCACAGCAAAACGGATATGTCAACGGCTATGGCGATAAGCGGTTCGGCCCGGAGGACAGCATGACGGTGGAACAGGCTATGGTGATGATTTACCGCTTTTTTGGTTCTCCCTCTGCTGATCTGTCCAGATTGGACGGATTGGAGTGCAGTGCTTGGGCCAGGGAAGCGATGGCGTGGACCATGGCAAATGGTTTCCTGCGTTCCTCCGAGGCAATCCTCCCCCAGTCGGCAATCAGCATGGAGGATCTGACCTATTCACTCAGTCAGATCGTGGTGGCAACATAACAGTTTTGAAAGTGCAATGGTATCTTTTTCCAGCTCCCTGCACTCTCTGGGAAGGACTTCCCCGGAGCAGAACTTCTGGAAAAAGGAGATCACCGACAACCGCTTCTATGTGCTGGACCCCATCGACCCCACTATGATGGACAAAGAGGATTCCATCCTGCGCGTCATCATTTCCCGTATGTTTGAGTGCTATGCGCAGGCGCAGGATCGACCCTCCGCCCAGCGCAGCGCCCACAGCGAAAAGGGACCGGATTTGCTCAAGCGTTTCCGGAAGTGCTACCGCAACCTGGACGTGCTGCAAAAGGGCAGGCAGCTTCAGGACTGCTATGACGACCTGGAGTATCTGGCGGACCTGGGCGACAGCTCCAACATGAAGCGAGCCTTTCATGAGCTGGTTATCCTGTTCCTCCAGCTGATGTTCCCTCGGGAGGAGGGGAGCATCAGCCAGTTCCTGGTGGTGCAGATCGACGACGCAGACCTGAACGCCAGCAACGCCTACCGGATCGTGGAGGAGCTGCGGAAGTACTGCGTGGTGCCCAATGTCATCATCCTGATGGCCTCCGACTTTGAGCAGCTGGAGCTGACAGTGGAGCAGTACTTCGTCGGGGAGTTTGAGCCCCTACACAAGAGCAAGGGCAAGGACAACACGGAGATCTTGTCCCACTGCCACAAAATGATGGAGCGCTACCTGGACAAGCTGATCCCCGGCGCGCGGCAGGTCCATCTGCCGAAAATCGACGACTACATCAGGACCCAGGAAAACGAACTTGTCCTCCGGTACATTAAGTCGAGCCAGGAAGACCGCAGCGACAGCGAAAAAGCGCCCCCGGCGGAGGATTACCAGGATTTCCTGCTAAAGATGATTTATGAAAAAACCCGGCTCATTTTAATCAAACCCGAGAGGTATCTCCACAATCTTCTGCCCAAAACCATGCGGGAGCTGACCCACCTGCTCGCGTTCCTCGTCGATCTGGAGTCCATCTCCGAGAAAGACGGTGTCTTTTCCAAGGTGATTAGCGCATGGCAGAACAGGCAGGAGAAGCGGAACCCCTCCTCCGATGAATCGGAGCCCGCAGCGCTCAGCCGGGACTGTGAGGAGGCTCTGGCCCTGCGCCGCGAAAACATCAACGCCTTTATGGGCTACCTGCGCCACTGCTGGGTGAAGGCGGCGCTGAACGAACGGCAGCAGGCGGCTGTGCTTCCGGCCATGGATGCCATCACCGACCTGAAGATCAAGCAGCTGTTTATCAAGCTGAATGAGTACGGCGCGGACAAGTATCAGGATTGGGGCCCTGTGCCGGAACGCCCCAACCCGCAGTACACTGACGTGGTGGAGACGCTGAACAAGCTGAAGCGCCGGCCGGCCGGCGCGGAGGATTTTGGCATCATTTACATCAGCGCCACCATCCTCACCCTGTGTATGCACCTGCTGGCGATCCAGGATCTGGCGCATGGTGCTGAGCTGGGATCTGCAATACCGCATCAGCAAAAGGATACGAGAAGCAAATCAAAAACTGGTCCCAGAGACGGGCTGGTTCCAGTTCGAAACCTGGATCGGCAATTGCCTCGACATCATGGACGAGGTGTATCAGACCGGGCTGAACGCGCTGGACATCCAGACAACTACGGCGAGCCTGAANAAGACGCTGGCAGCTGGAATCGCCGGCATATATCTTGCGGCCCTGGCCATGGGCAACCCCGCCTACGCGGCCGGGTGGTGGAGCGCCGCAAAGGCCGGCCTCCAAANCGAACTGGACNACGCATATGGAGTACTCAAAAATATGANCGACCACAGAGNAATCCCNTCCGNCCAAAGCGAGGNTCCTGCCTGGAATACGNNCCNTATTNTNAATTCNCTGNTNNNCTGCNNGNACTANCCTTTCCAACCTGGATAAGATCGATCTGTTGGCCTTTACAGGCAACCTGCTGGCCTTTNAACCTCTCTACCAAAACGGGGTCACTCCGCAAAGCGTGATCGACGAGGCCGCGCATNTCGTNCCCGCCTTCCGGCCGGAAGATCTTGTAGATGGCGCAAACAAAGAGCTGGAGGACAAGCTGCTGGCAACGGCCGGGGAGGCCGACAAGCTGTGCCGCAAGGTGAAGGCTTGTCAGGAAGCTTTGCAGGGCATTGAGCTGAGCTACTTCACACCGGAGCCGGCGGCTCAAAAGACGGCCCCCGTAAAATCTGGGAAAACGGCGGCTCCAAAAGAGGCCCCCGCACAGCCTACCGAGACAGCGGCGGCTCCAAGAAGGGCCATCCGCAGAACGCAGCGCCCGTCCAAGACGCCCGCTGCTCTGGGCAGGTTCCGGACAAAGGGGTGAGCGCATGAAGCACCAGCGCCAGAACCTGAACATTGTTTTCCACGTCATACAACCGGAGCCGATTCTGGACAGCCTGTCTCAGCATGGGACAATCCCAGCAGACATGAACAGCCGGAAAATCGGCCTGGACGAATATCTGCACCACGCCATGGACCGCTTCCGCCGCTATTCCATCGACGAACTGGAAAACCTTCACAGCCTGCTCCGCCAGGAAATGAAATCGGATCTCGACGGCCGGACCAGCGTATTTCAGNTGCTGTTCCACTACAGCCAGACCGTGCTCAAGCTGGAGGGCGGCGTGCCCGTGTGCCGCTTTTCCGAACTATTGGATTGGCGCAGCATCTCTCTTCAGCTGGGCCAGGATCTCTTTACCACCGCATTCCTGGCTTGGCAAAACTATCGCTCGGGGAGCGGCTCGGATTTTTTCTCCTGGCCCGCCATAATCCGGACGGACAACCTCCGCCTTCAGGAGCTGTTGAAGCAGGGCCTGTCGGAAAACCATTTCCATCTGAACGGTTCCAGCCANTCCTTCCCACTGTCCTGGGCCTGCCTGATGAACCACCCCAAAAAGATATTCCAGCTCTTTGAAGACAAGGACGTGCGGCGGGATATGCGGCAAAACCTCTCCGCCTCTGTGATGAGCCGTGCCTCGGATCACCAGTTGCCCTGGCCGGACCGCCTGCTGTGCGCGGCATGGCTGCGGGCCGCGCTGTTCGCACGGTTTTTCGAGGGGCAGCCAGTGAAGGACGACGAGGTCCGGGATTTTTTCCGCAGCCTTCACAAGCTGAGCTTGGTTGAGGATCAGGTCCAGCTCCTGCGCTTCCGGTGGGGACGCAAGGTGCGCCGACCCGACGGGGCTATGCGCTGCCTGGACTATGTGTTCCCCCGGGCAGATCAGAGCTGCAACCGCCTGCTGGCGGGGGAGCGGCAATTCCTCTACCAGGGATTTTCCCTCTACCTGAGCGGCGGGCTTACCGAGCTTGAGGCCGATNTGTTCTATCTCTACCTCCTGCTGAAATCCCAGTTCCGCAGCGAGATNGTCCAGACCAACGGCCGGGTGGGCTTCAAAAACTTCGCCCTCTACCAGGATCGGAAGGAGCACTTCTGGGAGGACGTCCCGGAGTACGAGGCGGAGGGCCGCCGCCTGGCCGTGGGCGCCACCCGGCAGGACAGCCAAAACCTGGTCTCGCTGGAGGCTCGCGTCGTTCCGAAAAAGCAGCCCGGTTCCCAATATGACTCCATTTTTCAGACGGATCGGTTGATCTATTTTGCCGAGCACGGCCAGGAGCGGGACGATGGGGCCATCCTCAAAGAGCGGGGGCAGACATACAACGACAGGGTGCGGCTGTGGGGGGAGGCGGAATCCTACTTTTATGTAATGCATTTCATCAAATCCAAGGATGACCCTCCGGCGGACGTGTCCGCGGCGGNCAAGCGTCTGCCTTGGCAGCGGCCCCGCAACTATCAGGCNCGGGTCAGCAGCCGACAGATGGCCCTATCCCTCTCCACCGCGCTGGAGCAAAGCGGCTACCTGCGTAAACGAATCCGGGGGATCGACGCGGCCTCCTTTGAGATCGGCTGCCGGCCGGAGACCTTCGCCACAGAGTTTCGCTATTTAAAAAATCTCTCCGCTGNCCGGGCGCAGCGGCGCAGTCCATCCGGTATGCACGCCTTTCCGCAGTTGAAGGCCACCTACCATGTGGGCGAGGATTTTTTGGACATCGCCGACGGTCTGCGGGCCATTGACGAGGCCGTCCAGTTCCTGACGCTGGAGCGGGGCGACCGGCTCGGCCACGCCTTGGCGATGGGGGTCGACCCGGAACGCCACTACCGGGAAAAGGAGTTTCAGACCGCCCTGTCTCGACAGGACCGGCTGGACAATCTGGTCTGGCTTTTGTTCCGCTCCGCGGAGCTTGGAATCACCCTGAACGCCGCGCAGCGGGAGCGGTTCCGCCTGGAGGCGGAGGAACTGCTGGTCCGGCTCTACCGGGATTTCCTGCCCACAGAAGTGAAAAGCATCAGTCTCCATGACTATTATGAGAGCTGGAGCCTGCGGGGAGATCATCCGGACTGCTATCAGGACCCGGCGCAGGACGCCCGCCCCGGCTGCTTTGTGCTTCCGTGCAGCTACCGCAGCTTCATGACCCGGGAAGGCTCGGAGCTCAAACTCCGGCGGGACCGGAGGGAGCTCCGGTATCTGTGCTATCTTTATCACTTTGGCGCAGACACACGGCGCATCGGCGCCGAGGTGGACGCGTTCCAGGTCGACGCGGCTTATGTCGGCCTCATGCGTACGCTCCAGGACTGTTTGCAGCGGGAGATCGGCGACCGGGGGATTATGATCGAATGCAACCCCACCTCCAACTACCTGATCGGCACCTTCCTGCGGTATGACAAGCACCCCATTTTCCGCTTCAATAGCTTTGGCTTTGGCGGGGAATGCGCGGATGGCCAGCTTTCCGTGTCCATTAACACGGACGACCAGGGCGTGTTTGACACCTCGCTGGAAAACGAGTACGCCCTGCTGGCCTGCTCCATGAGCAAAGCGCGGTCTGCCAGTGGAGATCGGCGGTTCCCCAGAGACACCATCTATCAATACCTGGATCACGTCAGACAGATGGGCAATGAGCAGAGTTTTTAAAACAAGAGTCTCCGACTTCAAGCGAGGTGCCGTAACGAAGTATTTATGTACCGCAGGACTGTGACTGTAAAAGGTCACAGTCCTGCCTTTTCAGGCCGTTTTTCGTGCTTTACGCCATTGACCTCTGCCGTCCCCAGCTTCGCAAAGGTCGTCAGCTATGTCGATGATTCCAGCGGCCTTGTAGTAAATCTCGATTTTCTGTCTGCGGTGCCCACTGCTCTTGTCGGGAGCGCGGACGATGATCTTGTCAACCAGTTCGTTCAGCATTTCCACTGTTAGTTCTTCCGGGTCGGTGTACTTGCGGACGCTCTTGAGGAATTGTCGGAGGTCATGCGCTTCCTGCTCACCATCGTCAATGAGCGATTGCAGTTCCCCGATGACCTGCCGCACCTGCTTCTGCTCCTCCTCATACTGCGTTGAGAGCTTATCAAACCGCTCCGGGCTGAGTCGTCCTGCCACTCTGTCCAAAATCCCGGATACGGTTTTCTGTGCCCAGCCAAAGGGACGCTCTGGAAGCAGTTCACCCCGCTGCTGCGCCCTATACGCTGTAGGTGTAAGCACCTGCTCTTGCCCCGATATGTTGGGAGTAGAAAAATAAATGATTATATAAAAAGAATTCGATACCGCTCAAGGGTGCCTCTTACCCACTGGGAAAAAGCAAAGCCAGACATAGAGCCCTAATCATATCGACAGGGGCCGCTTTTCCGAAAGGGACGCTTTTATATTGCCTGGATGTTAAATTTCAAAAAGCCGCTGTACAGTTGAACAAAAAGTGATATAATACAACAAGATTTGCAAGAACCAATGCAATTTTAGAATAAATAGGGAGGAGTACCTAAATGTATACGGATATTCATTTCAAAGGGTATAAAAGTTTCCCAGATAATCGTGTTACGACTTTAGCGAATATTAAGCATTGTAATGTTATAATAGGGAAAAATAACAGTGGGAAGTCAAGTCTACTTGATGTTATTGCAACATCGGTTGATGAAAACTATTTCAAAAGATATAGTAGAGCCGTTCACGATTTGGAGGCAGTGTTCACAATTGACAGTGATGCTCTCGGATCAATATTCAGCCAATACAGTTCTATAGGTAATATAAATCAACCTGGCGAATATGTGAAAAGATACATAGGGCAGCCTTATAGAGTATCAATAGACCACATTGGTACAAAGAAACAGTTTTCAATGGCAGAAAATGAGAATACAAATTTCACATCTTCACCATTGGGAAGATATTGGGAAAATGTTGCTAATAATATTTCAAGGCAAGAGGAAAATACAGTTTTTCGTCGTATTTCAGCCGAAAGGAATATATCCCCAGAAATAGAAAGTCAAGACGAGTTTCTGTTAGAAGACGGTCAAGGGGCAAGCAATTTAATACGGAAATTTATAAATTATAGCAGATATGATGAATCACTCATCGAACATACTTTATTGTGTGAACTCAACACAATTATGAAACCAGAACTCGAATTCGAAGAAATAAAAATTCAACAAATCAATCAGGGTGAAGAACTGCTTTGGGAAGTATTTTTGCGGGAAAAGGGATATAATCGATACGCGCTGTCACAATCAGGTAGCGGCTTAAAAACGGTAGTTTTGGTGCTACTTAATCTGCTAATAATACCTCATTCAACGGGACATTCGGGTAAAACCATCATATACGGTTTTGAAGAATTAGAAAATAATCTCCATCCCGCTCTGCAAAGGAGACTGTTTGATTATATATATACGTTTTCAATTAGAAACAACATATATGTTTTCTTGACAACACATTCTCACATAGCTATTAACGCCTTTTTTGGCAAAGAAGAAGCAAATATATATCACGTTGTAAAAGATTCAAGAGGGTCGGGTGTTAAGAAAATCGACAACTATATAGACAAAGTAGAAATTCTTGATGATTTAGACGTAAAAGCAAGTGATTTACTACAGTCAAATGGGATTATATGGGTCGAAGGGCCATCAGACAGAGTATATGTCAAACACTGGCTAAAAATCTTTTGTGGTAGCAAATATATAGAAGGAAAAGACTACCAATTTATGTATTATGGTGGACGTTTACTTTCACATTACTCCACAGAACAGACTGAAGATTTGCTAAATATTCTTACAACAAACCGAAATGCAGCCATAATAATAGATAGTGACAAATGGAATAGGCAAGCCAGTATCAATGAAACTAAAAAACGCATTATTCAAGAGTTTTTAGATCATAAAATGTTTGCTTGGCTAACTAAGGGAAAAGAAATCGAAAACTATATCCCTGCGAGTGCGGTGATGGAAACGTTTGACTGTGAGGGTCTTAAAGAATGTGGGCAATATGAACTTTTCCCGATATATATAGAAAAAGTGTGCTCAAATTTTACATCTCAGAAAGTTTCATTTGCCCATAGAATTACTGCAAAAATAACTGCGGATAATTCAAAAAGTAGGTTAGATTTGAAATCGCAAGTAGAAAAACTCTATGAGCAAATTCAAACATGGAACAGTTGAAATGCAAATTGAAACCTAATATATCCTAACGAAAAATTCAAAAATAGAGATATGAAAAGCATCGTCTATTCAGACGGCATTTTTTATGCTTTCGTAATCTGCTGGGACCGGCCACCTTTGGCTCCAGATCAATAACGGCCCGCAGGCCGCACCTTATCACGGCAGATATGAAAGGTGGTGAAAAAGGTGCACCAGCAGGAGAAAAATACATAACAGGAACGGCCCCCGTCATGGTGACAGGGGCCGCTTTCTTTATGCGCTGATACTGTCCAGATAAACAACAAATCCGAACCCGTCCCCGATGGGGAAAAGATTCGGATAATGTTGGTTTGGTGGAGACTACAGAACTCGAATCTGTGACCTCTTGCGTGTGAAGGACGGAAAGTTAAAACAAAACCGCAAAAATATAAAAGATTAGGTATACAATCCAATCTCTTGTGGTACATTGCTTTGAGTTTGCTTGTTGACCTATATAAATGCCACCGCCCATTACGGCGGTATCAGAGTTGACGGCTTGGTTTTGTGTAATAGTAGTGCTTTCAATCTGGACTTGTCCCTGACATCGGAGCGCACCGCCATTCCCTAACGACGAATTTCCAGAGAAAATACAATCTGAAATTTGTCCAGTTGCGTTTGTGGCAATTTCAACCCCTGCTGTTCGTTGCGCAGTATTATCAAGGAATTGGCAATCACTGATAATGGTGGAAATGTTGTTGATGTAGATAGTAGCATGGCTTGAAATAAAGTTTTTGACTTGAATATCTGTTAAATAGATGGTTCCTTTAGAACTGGGAACACCGTAAAAGTTTACTTCAATGGCAGTTAAAGCAGAGTTGTTCCGTCCGTCCAAAACAACATTTTGCAGTACAATATTCTGCTTTTCATGAGGCCAGATTTGAAACATAATATTGCCGTCAAAATCGTCTGCTGGAATAATCGTAATCCGTTTTTCTTCCTTGCCGATAGTGCAGTTTCCATCAATGGCAATCCCATTTTGCAAAATAATGGTATTTCCATTTTCTGCTGATTCAATAGCTGTAAGTAGTTCGTCCAGAGTGCGGACAGTAGCAGGAGTAGGTTCCTGTTCCTCTAATGGTTCATTCTCTAAAGCCAGAGCGGGAATAGATAGCAGTAGGGAAAACATGAGGGCGAGAAAAAGAGACGGCACAAATTTCAATAGTTTCATTGGATGGTTCCTTTCTCTATTTTTTGGTGCGTAACAGGTCAACCATGTGCGAGACAGTGGCAATTTCATCGCTATTCAATCCAGATACATCAACAAATTCCCGATTATCTACACAAAGCAGATAATCCGTTGTCACCCCATAAAGACGGGCCAGCAAAACCAACACATCCAACGAAGGGAAACGCATTTCCGTTTCATATCCAGAAATAACCGAGCGGGTCACACCAACAGCGTTTGCAGCCTGTTGTTGCGTCAATCCTTTTGCTGTCCTAAGTTGTTTTAGCCGAGCGGAAAGGCCAACCATATACACACCCCTTAATATTACCGCAATAGGGGTTGCTGTTGGTGTCACAGGCCGACACTATTCGCGTCAAAATGGGCGAGGTACACCCGCCCGCAATCATCCTGCTACCGCTTGCGGAATTATGATTAAACTGTTAAGTTCAAAAAAGACCGTCCTGCAACAACGCAGGGCGGTCTGACTTGCATATAAGGAAAACGGCTACTTTTCCTTGTCGAATAATTCATCAATGGACACTCCCAAAACTTCCGCAAGGCCGTATAACTCAATGTCTGTCACTGTCCTTTGCATATCCTCTATTCGGGAGATAGAGCCACGACAAATATAGACGGCAAGGGTTTCCAGCTTGTTTGACAGTGCCTGTTGGCTTAATCCTTTTGCTATCCTTAATTGGCGAACATTCTTTCCCACCATATTCATACTGCTTCCGTCAATAATTCGTGCCATCTTGACTTTCTCCTTTAATGTTGTCTTGACATAGGACAACATCAAGGGTATACTGAAAATCGAAAAACTATGTCCTATGACAGGACAAGAAAATGGAGGATTTGTTAATGAAAAAGGGTTTAGCTGTTATTTTGGCGGCAATACTTATTGCTGGCCTTGCAGGATGCTCAAGCGGGGCCGGAACTATGGAGCAAGAACAACCAACCAGCGCAGGGAAAACAAGTAGCGTTACAACAGATGCAATCAATCCATTATCTGAAAGGCAATATGAAGCGCTTGTAATTGACGAAGATACAAATTTTCTGGACTTTTTCAATTCCCTTAATCAGGAATATTCCGGTTTATTATTAGGACTGTCTGATTATGTGGAAATGCACGGGGCAGAAATAGAGAATGAAAACAAGGGATTTTCTGATTTTGACGATTATGCAGAATCACTTGACAGTTTCTATAAGTTTTTGAATGGAGTTATGTACTGCGATAGCGAGAACGTCCCCGAAGAATACAAGGACGCATGGAGTTATTATAAGACAACGATATGGGTAAACAAAACAGATTTAGATAATCTTTACTTTCTTAAAGGTCAAGATTTAATTTCTGGGTTTTCAGATATGCTGACCTCTATTGAAGCGGGAGCAACACTGGTATCTGATGCCATGCCAGATGATACTGTCGAGAGCGTTGCGCTTGGCGACACTATCTCCCTTGAATTTGTTGAAATATCTTTGGATGAAACGGGTGTATCTGATGAAATTCTGCCCGTTGATACAAGCAGGGGCTATTCATACATTAGTGATAATGAACTTGAAAAATACTATTATGCAACAGGGGTACTAAAGAATCTGAGCGGAAACGCCTACAGCGCAGATGATATTTTCGCAGAAATGGTATTCGATGGGAAGTATACTTATTCCGCAAATCTAATAGCCTGTGCATGGTCAAATAATTTTTATGATGATTATGTCAAACCGTTAGGAACGGTAAAGTATTATATATACGCTTCTATTCCTGATGAACTGATAGAATCATATTCTGAATGTGTTTTAACGTTCGGTTTTGCGGATGATTTCAGCGTTTCTAAATACAGTCTTTCACAGGATAAGTGCGACTATTTATATTCCCTTACCATCAATCCATAAAAGTCTACCTTTACAGATACCCTATAACAAGCGCATTTTGCCGTCCAAAAAGTTTCGGTTTCCTATTTCTGGACATATCCATAAATTAAACAACTTTTACGGAAAATTAAACTGTGCAGATGCCGCCCCACCTGTTACACTGGAAACAGATAACAGGAAAGGGGCGCTTTGCATGGAGAGCCGCACATTTTACTACGCACGGGTGAGTAGTCGGGAACAGAATCTTGACCGTCAGCTTGCCGCATTTACCGCTATGGGGGCGCAGGAGCGGGATATAATTACCGACAAGGAGAGCGGCAAGGATTTAGACAGGAGGGGCTACACGGCCCTTAAAACGGCCCTGTTGCGCCGTGGCGATACGCTGGTAGTTAAGAGCCTTGACCGTCTGAGCCGGAACAAAGCCGATATTAAAAACGAATTGGAGTATTTCAAAGAAAATGGTATTCGATTAAAGGTGCTGGACTTGCCCACAACCATGATAGATTATCCAGCGGGGCAGGAATGGGTGCTTGATATGGTAAACAATATTTTGGTGGAGGTTCTTTCCAGTATTGCCCAGCAGGAGCGGGAAACAATTCATCAAAGACAGGCAGAGGGCATAGCGGCGGCAAAATCTAAAGGAAAACATTTAGGCCGTCCACGGGCAGAATTGCCAGACAACTGGAATGAAGTCATTACAGCGTGGAAAGCCGGACAGATTACAGCGGTTGACGCTATGCGGCGTACTGGACTAAAGCGCAGTACATTCTACAAAATGGCAGGATAGTTTATAGCAGCCATAAAAAGGCGGCGGGGTTTACATTCCCCGCCGTTCCTTTTTAGCCTGTTAATCTTGTGCTACAATGATGTGCTGTTTTCCGCCCTTGCAGGTGATTTTGAGCAAGTCCCCCAATACATGGGGTTCGCAGTCAACGGCGGTTACAAAGTCCAGCCCTAAATAGTTCCCCATTCCCATGAGAAAGATTGCCGCCATTGGTGGAATGGCAAGTATGTCCATGCTGGTAAAGGTCAGGCTTGCTTTCAGCGGTTGGGTGCAATCATAGCCGGGTTGGTTCTCAGATAGGTATAAAAAATATTTCCACGCTTTAGCTGCTTGCAGGGCTTTGAGGTCTGACAGATGCAATGGTATCAATCCTTTCTCCCCGTCAAGCCGATAGGACAGCTTTTTAGATGTTGACCTTTAACTTTCCAGCATGGGGAGCATACAGTTCCCGCAGATAAGCCGGGCCGTTTTCGTAGTCCGGGCAAGCTGTCCACATACGGGGCACTTGTAGCGAATGGAGTGCCCTTTGCTTGCGGTTCCCGTGGTAGCGGCTCCACCGTTAGCGGCGGCGTTCCCGCCAGCGATGCGGATGCCGTGAGGTTCGTTGCGGTTCAGCTTGATTTCTTGAATGTCGTTATCAAGAATCCATTCCAACAGACTGTCGGTGGGTTCTGTTCGGCTCCAGCCGTAACGGGTATGGGTACAGATAAGGCCGTGAGTTTCGGCGGTTTGCTTAAAGGCTTTGTTGTGATACATACGGCTCGACCCGCTACAGTCTTGGACGTTGAGAATGGTATCATTGTACATATGTACCATTTCATGTAGGAGGGTGGCAACGGTTTCCTCTATCGGCCTGTCCAGCGTTCCCGCCCCGATGTTGATTTCGTGCTTTGCCCCGTCCTTCACTTCCCACAGCGGGGACAGGCTATAGTGACCGTATGCCCGTGGTGTGCTTTGGATAGTGATAACAGGCGTTTCCAGTTCGCCGTTGAAAAAATCGGCGTTCAGCTTGTTAAACAGCTTTTCAAGCTGTCCGGCGAGGCGGCTTGTCTTTACGATTTCTTTCATGGTATGTACTCCCCTTCAATCAAAATTAAACTTGCAAAGGGGAACGGGATGGGCTATAATCTGTTTATCCCGTCCCCCTTGTGGGCGGTGTCAAGTCTCTTGCCTGTAGCTTTGGTCGGCAGTCAGGCAAGGGGCTTTCCTTTAGGCACTGACAGTGAAGCGGCGGCTGGTGGTCTGCTTGGTGTATGCCTTGTAAACGTCTGGCATGACCTTTTTAAAGGCGGTGCTATCAAAGCGGTTGGAAAGGATTTCTGTCCAGCGGACGATGAAACGGCCCACAGTCATTTCGCTGGCGTCCTCTTTCAGCATGACCGCCTTGATTTCGTCCCGGATGGTGTCGGCGGCTTCCTTGGCTTCCTGTGCCAGTCGGTCAAGTTCCTGCATTTCTGCAATCTTGGCTTCCATTTCATTCATTGACATTGCTTTGTTCTCCTTTCATTCTGTGCAAGGCCGGGGGCGTGAGTCCTGTTCGCGTCCTGCCTACTTAGGGAATGCGTTTCCCCGGCCCTGCTGGTGTCCTGATTTTCAAGGTCTGTGCCGCTTGGGTTTGTCCCTTGCGGTGATTACAGTATACACTGGGTACAGTACATTTTCAAGATGGGATAATGTACAAAATACACTGGGTACATTTGTGTATTATATACACTGGACACAGTACACTATAGCTGATACAATATATAATAAAATTTGAAAGGGGTTGCACTAATGGCAATATCTGACGCAAGGCATAGAGCCAATGAAAAATATAATGCAAAAGCATACGATGAAATAAAAGTAAGAGTAGCCAAAGGCCGCAAGGCAGAATTGCAAGCGTTTGTGGAGCGGCATGGGTTGAGCGTCAACGGATTCATTAACAGTCTGATTGATGAAGCAATGGAGCGCGAGCGGGCCGGGGGTGTCCCTGCTGGTAGTCCAGCGGTAGAGGATGGGCCGGGGGTGGTTATGGTTTCTGAAGGGGGTTCCCCGGATAAAAACAGTAGTAGTCGGTCAATCTCACTGACACCACCCCAAAAATCAGTACAGCCGCAGAACAGCGATTCAGCGCAGGAATGAAAGGAACAGCTTAACCATGGGCTTTTTTGATATTTTCGGCGGTGGGCCGTTTGATTTCAACGGGGATGGTCGAACAGATGCCAGCGAGTTAGCACTTGGGTTTATGATGCTGGACGGGTTAGGGAAAGCACAAGAAAAAGAGCGAAAGAAACAAGAATTTGTGAATGAGCTTTTTCTGAATGCCGCTATGGAAGGGCTGGAATACACTGACGAAGAAATACAAGAGATTTTAGCCGATTCTGAACGTCTTGGGCTGTTTGATTAAAATTTTCAGAGTTGTTTATAAGAATGGGTTGAAGTCATAGGGTGAGCCTGATATACTGTTCAATACAAAAGCCCCCGCACTATCCAATGAGATAGCCGGGAGCCACAAAGACAAGCGTTGTAGATTTTCATTTGGACTTGATGCCAGATGCACAGATGCGCCAAAGGCCGTCCGCTTGCCAAGACAGGGATACTACATTCCTGCTTTGGTAGGTGCGGCCTTTTTGTTTTGCCCGAAGGAAAGAGGTGAAGCCTACTACAGAAAATTGCCATAGAAGCCCGTAGGAAGTCCACAGAGCGCCGTTAGTGATAGAAAGGTAAAATCCCCACGAGCGGGAGTAACCACGCTGTAACGGCTTATATGAGGCTTGTGGACGGGTGCACCTTGACAAGTGAATTTTCCTTTGGATATAGAGGGTACCCCCTTTGCGATTATAGACAAGAGGGGGTTGCCCCTCTGCGATTAGGTCTGGCGCAGTTCCCATCCGAAGGTGATGTACTCTTAGGAGACGGGAACAGTCCGGCCCAAAAGGAAAGGTGGTGGTCTGTGTGAGTGCAAGAGGGCCGTAGAAGAAATTAAATCCGTCTGTTTAATTAACATTTCCCCAAAAGAATAAGGCGGCATGGAGCCGTCAGAAAGGGCAATCATATGAATATTTTGGATGAAAGTACAAAGGCAATGCTTGATGCTGGGCAAGTGGCGGTGCTTGATGGCGGATACATCGTTATGACCCCGGAAACGCTGTTTCAGGTGGTGCAGGGTGCCACGCTGGAAACACTTGGCGATATTATGGTGGAACAGTCCGCTGAGGAAGAAGCAAACAACAGTTTTATTCAGCATGATTGCAAGTGCTATTTCTGCGGAAAGGAAAGCGATTGGGGAACAGAGTACATCGTTACGATAGAGGGCGGCTATAACAGCGACCACGACATGGAAACGGTGTCTATGAACGTGTGCGCCGGGTGTCTGGAAAAGATGCTTGCGGCGGTGAGTTAGAAAGTGAGGTTGATAGTATAGCAATCACAGAGGTACGCTATCCAAAGTACAAACAGTATAGAGAGTTTTTGGATGATGAAGGAAACATAACCTATAAGGATAGAGTGACAGGCAAAGAGTACAAATCTATCACACAAGAGGTCGAATGTCCTGCTGGGAGCAAGATTGTTGTTTATCATCCCGCACAGCTTGAAGCAATGGATAGAAAGAATCAGCAAAAAATAGAACGAATACGCAACAGAGATTTGAATTTCTATTTTGTTTTGTCAAAAGATAGAAGGGGGGTACTTGAACCGCAAACAATAGCTCGGTTGTTTTACCTTGCGACATTTCTCCATTCCAATGATAGTATCTTACGATATGACGATGGAACGGCAATAAAACGAGCGGAAATGGCAAAACTTATGGGACTGAGTAACAGCACTCTTGACAGTTTCTTGAAGGAAGTCGTAGGTCGCTATATTTTTCGGCAACCTGATGGGAGTATGGCAATCTCAGCAGACTTTTTCCGTGGGCAGATGGCAGGACACATAAAGCAGGGCATAGACAACAGCTATCAAAAAATATTCATCAAGTCGCTACGTGAGCTATACCACCAAACCCCCGCAAGCAAACATAGATACCTTGGATATTTGTTTCTGCTACTCCCATTTATCAATTTCGAGTATAACGTGTTATGCTGGAACGCTGATGAAAAAGATATCAATGAGATAAGGCCAATGTCGTTATCTGACTTTTGCAGGGCAATCGGCTATGATGATAATGGAGGTCGCAATGCCCAAAAGCTGGTAAACGCATACAGTAAATTGAAATTCACCTTTCGCGGAAAAGAAATGGACGTGTGTGCCTATCTCGACAATGTTACAACCGGGAAAAAGTATTTCGTTGTTAATCCCGATGTTATATATCGTGGGCATGACAGGCGAAAAGTCGAAGCGTTTGGCGTATTCTTCCCGCGCAAAGCACGGACGAAGAAGTTAATAAAAATGGGTTGACAAACGGGGTAAAATGTGCATAGTCTAAAAATTTTGCGTATTTTTTTGGGGTAAGGGTCTTTCGCTCAAAAGTCGAGTTTTCCGCATAACCAAGGGGGTTTTTAGCATATTGGCGGTTTGAGCCTTGCGTATTATTTTGGGGTGTCTGAAAAGCCGGAAAGCATTGTGGCACAACCGATATGGCGATTTAAGGGGTCGTTTTTATTCTTCTCTATAGCAAACACAGAAAGCGCCCCCTTTCGGAGGTTTGATTCTCTGGGTTTTGAGATTAGCAAGAAAGCCGGGGCTGTCCAGTGGATGAAGGTATGAACATGAGAAAAGCGCGGATTTTCTCTTTCTGGATGGCACAAAAATATTTCCGCTTGACTTGTCAACATCTTTATTTACACTTTATTCATGGCTTGAAAGGTTCCTATTTTCAGGAAATTCCCATAGTTACGATAACTTCTACAAGATGGAAATTGATGGGGTTTTATAAAAGCGTCCAGTGAAACACTGGTGGTTATGGGCTTTTCTCGATGTTGACGTTTAATTTCAAAAGTTCCGCCCTACAAAGGGAGCATAGTCACCACGCCAAAGGCTGGTGCAACATATCAGTTACTCGAATATCCACCCGCACGAGCGGGCCATATCCTCGCCAATGGCAGGAGGTAACGGTGCTAAAAAGGAGGATAAATGAAAAGCACTGTTTCCAATATTGGACAAGGGGAGTATCGCACAAAGGTCAGCGGCCCCTATTTCAAACTTGACCTTTACAACAATACCGGGGACGTGGTATTATCTCAATGGCTGGAACAGCCGCCGCACCTTGACAACAGCACACAGAGAATGGATTGTATGCCATTTCAGCAGGGAGTTGAAGGAATGGCTACAAAAATTAACCGCACTGTAACTATAGCTGGTGTAAAACGCTGGATTCATGCCAACACCGAACAGGAATACGCCGACAAGCTGGCAAAGCTGATTTGTGGAGAGCCACAGGGCAGGGAGAAGCACCTATTCAGCGAATACGCTATAAATTGGTTTGAAACGTATTCCAAACCGAACATTTCCACGGCCACAGAACAGCTATATAAGCGCCTGTTTATGTGCCACATCATGCCAGCGTTTGAGGGGTTGAACGTGGAGGATATCAGGCTGGACAATATACAGCGTATGTTCAACAGTATGGACACGTCCAAAGAAACAAAGTACAAGGTGAAGCGTCTTTTGAATCAGGTGCTAAAATCTGCTGTTGACGATGAATACCTGGTGAAGAATCCCCTAAAGTCAGACCGTATCAAAATTACGGGAACGGAAAGCACCACAACGGCGGTCTACAGTGTTGAGCAGATGCAGTATCTTGTTCAGCACATTGGAGATATTAAGCAACCGTTAGACCGTACATACATGGCGTTACAGGCGTTGCACCCGTTACGGCTGGAAGAAGTGTTAGGGTTGAAGTGGAGCGACATAGATTTGGAGCATATGACCCTGAGCGTCAATCGTGCCGTTACCCATCCTACACGCAATCAGCCCGAAGTGAAGGATACCAAAACGAAAAGTAGTGTTCGCACTATTGGACTTTCTCAGTTGACTGTATCGTATCTGACACCCGGTAAGGCAGACGAGTTTGTGGTTGGCGGCAACAGCCCATTGAGTTATACGCAAGTTCGCCGTATGTGTGAGCGTATCCAGAAAGATACTGGATTCACAGAGAAGATTACACCCAAACGCTTTCGCACAACCGTACTGACAGACCTATACGACAAGACCCGTGATATTAAGTTGGTGCAAGCGGCGGCAGGGCATACTACGGCGGATATGACTTTGAAGCACTACGTCAAAGGCCGTGGAAACGTGGTGCAGTCGGCGGCAGCAGTCGATAGCGTATACATGGCATGACAGAGGTAAAATTGCAAATGATTTGCACGCCTGCAAAGCCGGAACCCGTTGATATGAGCGGGTTTCAAGGCCATTAGACGGCCCAAAGTTTGCAAAAATGATTGCAAATTGCCCCGAATTTCAGAAACGAGGTCGTTCGGCAGAAATAGAAACGCCACAAAAAGTTTTAATTTCAAAAGAAAAAGCACCCAAACCGTTAAGTTTGAGTGCTAAATCTTGGTGGAGACTACAGAACTCGAATCTGTGACCTCTTGCGTGTGAAGCAAGCGCTCTACCGGCTGAGCTAAGCCTCCATATTGGTGACCCGGACGGGAATCGAACCCGTGTTACCGCCGTGAAAGGGCGGTGTCTTAGCCGCTTGACCACCGGGCCGCGGGTGCCCAAGGCGGGCGGTATCAGAACGGGGGCCCGAAGAAGCGGCATCACCGCTTCTTCGGGATGGTAGCGGCGACTGGATTCGAACCGGTGACAACTCGGGTATGAACCGAGTGCTCTAGCCAACTGAGCTACGCCGCCATGTTGCCGCCCCGACAGGGGCAAGAGTTACTATACATCATTTTTGGAGAAATGTCAACCCTTTTTTCCGCGAACCATGGCTTTTATCGCGGGGGATTTCCACGAACCACATCCCGGCGGGCCAGCTCTGCCTGAAAGTCCGCCGCGGCCTGCTTGGCGGCGGCGATCTTGTCCCAGCTCTCCAGATATTCCTTGGCGTATTTGGGGTTGTTCAGCCGGACGATCTTCCACCCCGCCGGGTCCACCAGCTTGGTGATCCCCCCGGCCCCCAGGGACAGCACGGTCTGCAATTCCTCCATCATCACGATGTTATAGGCGCACACCACCCCCGGCTTGGTCCAGCCCACGTTCTCAAAGGAGCCGGACATGTACTTCTGCCGGTAGAGGTAATAGGGCGCGTACCCCGCCCCCCGCAGGCGCTCCGACGCCTCCTCCAGCATGGCCTTCACCGTCTCGGGGGTGCACAGATCCTTGCCCTCTTCAATGAGCCGGGAGCCCTTTTTCAGCGCCAGGGTGTGGACGGTAATGTTGGCCGGATCCATAGCCAACACCTTTTTCAGCGTCCGTCCGAAGCCCTCCAGGGTATCCGTGGGCAATCCGGCGATGAGATCCATATTCACCATGCCGCCGAAGTGCCGCCCCGCCAACTCCATAGCTTCCACAATTTCCGCGGCGGTGTGGGCCCGCCCCATGGCGCGCAGCACCCCGTCCTCCATGGTCTGTGGGTTGATGGAGATGCGGTGGATGTTATGGGCTTTCAGCGTCTCCAATTTTTCGGCGGTGATGGTGTCCGGGCGGCCCGCTTCCACAGTGAACTCGGAACAGCGCCCCATGGGCAGAAAGTTTTCCACAGCGGACAGCACCCTGTGGAGCTGCTCCGCCGACAGGGTGGTGGGGGTGCCGCCCCCCATATACGCCGAGCCGATGTGCAGCCCCCGCTCCCGGAGCAGGCCGCCCGCCAGCTCGATCTCCCGGCACAGCGCGTCCACATAGGGCTCCACCAGCGCCAGCGACCGCTTCACGTCGGCGGAGATAAAGGAGCAGTAGGCGCACCGGGTGGGGCAGAAAGGCACACCGATGTAGAGGGCCAAGCCGTCCCGCTCAAGCCCCCGATTTACGTCCAGCGCCGCCCGGGCGCACTCCACCGCCAGCGCCGCCCGGGGGGCAGACACGTGGTATTCTTTTCGCAGCTCCCGCTCTGCCTGCCTGGCCGTTTTCCCCGCCAGCATAGCGCGGGTGGGCAGCTTGACGGGCCGCACCCCGGTGAGGGAGCCCCAAGGCAGCTCATGGCCCAGCAGGGCGGTGCCGGCCTTATAAAAGGCCTGCTTCAAGGCGTGGGAGACGGTGTGGTACACCGCCTCGTCCGGCTCGTCCAGCTTTTCCGAGGAGAAGCGGGCCACACCGTTCCGATAGCGGTCCCCCAGCTTCACCAGCACGCTGACGCTGGCCTTTTTTGCCCCCCGGCTCAGTCCGATCAGCACGCCGCTCTCCCCGTTCAGGTTTTGCGGCAAAGTATCCGGGTATTCCGGCTTCTCGCCGGGGAACAGGGTCAAAAGCATCTGCTCGGTGGGAAAGCGGTAGCGCTCCGGGTGCCAGGGCCAGTTATCTTCGGCAAACCAGATCCTCATCTCAGCCCCTCATGGCGGCCTTGAGGCAGTAATTGCCCTTGCGCTCCCGCTCCAGGGTGGACTGCCCCTCGTGGCCGGGCAGCACCCGGTAATCCCCCTCCAACTCACCCAGCCGCTTCAGGGACTTCATGATCTGCCCCTCGTCGCCCCCGGGCAGGTCGGTGCGGCCCATGGAGCCCTCGAACAGGGTGTCCCCGGTGAACAGCACGTCCCCCGCGCGCAGGGTCACCGAGCCGGGGGTGTGGCCCGGGGTCTCCAAAACTTCCACATCAATGCCCGCGATGTTCACCACGTCCCCCTCTTTGTAGGGGGTGACGTCCCCAAAGGAGCGGACAGTGGGGAAGGTCTGGCCAAAGACCTGGGCGGTGTCGCCCTCCCCCATGTCGGCGGGATGGCAGTACACCCTGAGGTCGGGCCACTCCTCCCGCAGTCCGGGGATGCCCAGGATGTGGTCAAAGTGCCCGTGGGTGAGGAGCACCGCCTCCGCCTCCAGCCCGTTCTGGATCATCCACCGGGCCACCTGCTCCCCCTGGTCGCCGGGGTCCACAATGCCGCACCTGTACCCGCCATCCTGGCGGAAAATATAGCAGTTGGTGCCGATCTGGCCCAAACGCAGTACGCTGATTTCCATCGCTACCACCTCAAACATATTCTTACTGTCCATCATACGATATTTCGGTTCATTTGTAAATAAAAACCGTCCGGCATATTGCCGGACGGTTTTCACCTTACTGCTTGCTTGGATCGTACGCCACCACCGTGCGGCGGTTGGGCTCGGTGCCGGTGGAGAAGGTGGATACGCCGGGGTAATCCTGAAGGGCGGTGTGGATCACGTGCCGCTCGTAGGCGTTCATGGCCTCCAGGGTGATGTTCCGCCGGTACTTGACCACCTTGCCCGCCGTCTTGCGGGCCAGGCGGTTGAGGGACTCCTCCCGGCGGGCGCGGTAGCCCTCGGCGTCCACGTGGATGCGCGCCCGGTGGCTGCGGCCCTTATTGACGGCGTAGCCTGTGAGCTGCTGGATGGCGTCCAGCGTCTCCCCCCGGTGGCCGATGAGGGCGCCCATATTCTCGCCCTCCAGCACCACCTGGTAGGTGTCGCCCTCCTTCGTGACCACAGGCGTGGCTTCCACGCCCATATGCTCGAACAGCCCGGTCTGGAACTTGACGATAGCGGCGGCCACATCGTCGTCCACACCCTCACTCTTGGCAGTCTGAGACTGGACAGGCTGGGACTGAGCGGCCGGCTTGGGTTCGGCCTTGGGGGCGGGGCGCTCCGTGCGGGGCGCTTTGGGCCGCTCCGGCTTGGGGGCCGGGGCGGGCTTGGGCTCTTTCACAGCGGGGGGCTCGGGAACGGGCTCCGGGATGGGCTCGGGCTCGTCGGGAGCCTCATAGGTGAGCTTCACCTTGGCGGGGACGGAGCCGATGCCCAAAAAGCCGGTCTTGCCCCGGTCCAAAATTTCAACGGATACGTCGTCCCGGTCCAGGCCGAGGTGGGCCAGCCCCTTGGCGATGGCCTCATCCTCCGTCTTGGCGGTAAATTCCATATATTTCAGCACAAAACTGCACTCCTTACTATGAAATCTGGTGTTTACTGCTCTTCGCCGTCCTCGGCGTAGGCTTCCTCGTAATCCCCGTCGTCGGCGCTCTCATCCGCGGGGGGCTCAACGGCGGCCTGCTGATCCCTAGCCTTCTCCGCTTTCTCCGCCTGATCGAGCAGCGACCGGTTGGATTCGGCGAGGATCTTCTTCTCCTCCTCCGTCAGCTCCTTGGGCTCCTCCTCCACGGGCTTGGCGGGGCCGTCTGGGTCGTGATAGGGGGTGACGGGATAGCGGTTGGGGTCGTAGGCCCGGCCCCGGGCATAGGCACGCAGGCCCTCCCGGCTGGCGGACTTGTCCACGCCCGGCTCCTGCTTTTTCTTCTGCTTCTGCTTCTTGGGGTCCTTGCCGGCGGCGATGGCGGCTGCCTTCTTCTCGGCGGCCACGCGGCGGCGCTCCTTCTCGGCCTCCTTGGCCTTCTTCGCCTGCTCTTCCATCTCCTTCTGGGCTTCCTCGTAGTCCTTGCGGAGCAGCCGGCCGCAGATGACCTCCTGCACCATGCCCAGCGCGGAGTTGGCGATCCAGTAGATACACATACCGGCGGGGAGAGCAAAGCCGATCCACAGCGACATGACAGGGCCCATCAGGATGAGGGACAGGTTCATCTTGGGGGGCGCCTGATCCTTATTCATCTGGTTGGTCCTCTGGGTGACCAGCATGGTCACCACGGACAGCCCCGCCGAGATCACCGGCAGCAGGAACAGGCCCAGGGACCCCCACTTTATTCCGCCCTCCCAGAAATTCAATTGGGGAACTTTGGACAGGTCGATGCCGAAGAAGTCAAAGTTGATGACGAACATCCCGGCGGCGGACACGCCGGCGGCTGTGGCGGCGGCCTTGGCGGTGCCCAGGTTCTCGGCGCTCAGCATGGAGCTCAGGATCAGCTCGTTGGAGCCGCCGGCGGTGAAGCCGGTCATGCCCACGGCATTAGCCACGGCGGCGGTGGCCTGCTCGGTGAGGCTCATCATGTACTTCAGCGGGCGGCGGATGATGGCGTACAGCGGCCACAGGATGAACAGCGGGATCATAGACCAGCCGCATCCGCCCATGGGGTTGATGTTGTTCTCGGTGTAGAACTTCTGAACCTCCTGGTTATAGCGCTCCTTGTCGTTGCCGCAGCGCTTCTGGATCTCCTTGATCTGTTCGTTGACCACGTTCATCTTGATCATGCTCTTTTTGCCCTTCAGGTTCAGGGGGAAGAGGATGATCTTGATCACAACCGTAAACAGGAACAGGGCAATGCCGTAGCTGTTGAACACCTGGCAGAACATTTTCAGCAGCCAGCTGAACGGCGTCATGAGTATTTGCCAAATATCCATGTTTGGCCTCCTACAATTTTCGGATTTTTTTCGGGGGTACGGGATCGTAGATGAAGGTCTTTTGCCGGTGGAAGGGGTGGCAGCGCATCACCCGCCACAGGGCCAGCGCCCCGCCCTTGACGGCGCCGTGGACCTCCACCGCCTCCAGCGCGTAGGTGGAGCAGGTGGGGATGAACCGGCAGCAGGGGGGACGGTTTGGGGACACATCCCGGCGGTACCGGCGGATCAGGGCCAGCAGCAGCCGTTTCATTTGACCCCTTCCTTTTTGAGCAGCTCCAGCTTGTCCGCCAGCTTTAAAAAGGATTTCTCCAGCTGACAATATTGGCTGGAGGCGGCCCGGACGCGGGCCACCACCACCACATCCGTCCCGGACACCAGCCTGTCCTCGTTGAGGCGGTAGATCTCCCGCAGGCGGCGGCGGATCCGATTGCGCACCACCGCGCAGCCCACCTTGGTGGACACGGTGAGGCCCAGCCGGTTGTTCTTTTGGCCGTTGCGCCGGACGTAAAGGGCCAGGCGGCCGTCGGCGGCGGTCTTTCCCCTGTTATACGCCCTGCGGAACAGGTGGTTTTCCTTCAAGGACACCGTTTTTTTCATACGACCTCCGTTGGACATTGTTGCGCTTCTCGGGAAAAGAGCCAAGGGGCGAGGGAAATTTCCCGCGCCCCGGTCTATTGTTTATCCCGATGTGTGCGCCATCAGTGGCTCAGGCGGACGCGGCCCTTCGCGCGGCGGCGGGCCAGAACCTTGCGGCCATTGCTGGTGGCCATGCGCTTACGGAAGCCATGGACCTTGGAACGCTGACGCTTCTTGGGCTGATAGGTACGCTTCATGCGGGAACACCTCCTGTATCGTGTTGCGGCCATCCGGGCCGCCCTCCACAACGCCCTCTCAGGCGCGGTTGGCAAGATTGACGCATAATCGCGTATCAAGCATTATACCTTTATTTTTTCGCCCTGTCAACAAAAAATCAGCAATGTTCCTCTTACTTTTCCTGTTTGTTCAAATATCCCGACGGGCGGCGGCTTGTCTCAGCGTTCCAATAAGCGGTCCAGTTCGTCCGCTCCATTTTGATACGATGAGGTCACCTCTTGGTACAGCCGATCATAAAATTCAACCGCGGCAGATTGCCGCGCCCTGGCGATCGCCGTCGCCTTTTCTGTGTAAAATTTTAAATACACATTTTCTAATTTATGCTTATATTCTTGAAAAAACGATGGTTTCGTGTCATTTTCTCCACTGGAAACTGTCCCATCCGGCAGCACGGAATACAACGGCTCAGAAACAGTACCTTTATAAAGCAGCGTTCTCGCCATCCCGATCGCCCCTGTCACATCCAGCTTGTCCGCGTCAAATAAAATTTTTGCCTCCAAGCTCTGCGGCGGATTATTTTTTCTATATCTGTGTGTCTGAATACATTGCTTGACCTGCTCCGCATAGCCCGGTTCAAATCCATGGGCCAGAAGAAACTGATAAGCTTTCTCGCCCCCTACCATCGCGTGGCACAAAGCGGGGTCCTCAAATTGTTCCTTCCTTCCGATGTCATGCAGCAGGCAGGCCGCGATCAAGACGTCATAATTCACCTTGCTCTCTGTTTTCGCGATTTCCAACGCGTTGTACAGCACACGATAAATATGCTCTTTGTCATGGGCCGCGTCCTCCATGGAGCAAAGCATGAAATCCTCAAGCAGCCGGTATGTCTCTTGATCCATCCGTCATCACCTCTCAATCAGTTGGTTCCTGATTCTATCACAGACAGGTCCGAGATTCAAGGGAGCTGCAAAATCCGTTTTCACACTACATTATAAAAAAAGAATTCAGAAAACCCTTGTGCGTCATTCCCTTTTTTGGTATAATATAAAAGTTATGACATTTCACAATTAGGAGGCTTCCGCCCATGAGATCGGCCGCCGACGTCTGGGAAAAAGTAAAGAGCCTGATGGAGGGCAGCATGACCGCCGTGGCCATCGACACCTGGTTTGGGGATGTGGAGGCCGTGGCCCTGGAGGACACCCGGCTGGTGCTGTGCGTCCCCACCGATTTCAAGCGGAACATCATCCGCGCCCGCTTCCAGTCGGGGGTGGAGGCGGCGCTGAAGGAGCTGTTCTCCTTCGACGTGGATGTGGCCCTGCTGCTCCCGGAGGAGCGGGACGCCTACGCCGCCCAGAGCTCCGCCCCCAACCCCGGCGGCGGGGAGGCGGAAAAATACACCTTTGAGCGGTTCGTGGTGGGCTCCACCAACAAATTCGCCTTCACCGCCGCCCAGAAGGTGGCGGACGAGCCGGGCGGGGCCTATAACCCCCTGTTCATCTACGGGCAGTCCGGCCTGGGCAAGACTCATCTGCTCCACGCCATCGCCAACCGGGTGGCTCAAAATCATCCCGGCTTCCGTATCCTCTACATCCAGAGCGAGGACTTTGTAAACGAGCTCATCGGCAACCTCCGCCGGGGCATTGATATGCAGGAGTTCCGGAACAAGTACCGCTGCGTGGATCTGTTTTTGATGGACGACGTGCAGTTCATCGCCGGCAAGGACTCCAGCGAGGAAGAGCTGTTCCACACCTTCAACACCCTGTACGAGCAGAAAAAGCAGATCGTGTTTACCTCCGACCGGCCGCCCCATGAGATGCTCCGCTTGGAGCAGCGCCTGCGCACCCGGTTCGAGCAGGGCCTGTCCGCCGACATCCAGCAGCCTGACTATGAACTCCGGGTGGCCCTGCTGAAAAACAAAGCGGTGGAGCGGGGGATCTCCCTTCCCGATACGGTATTGTCCTATGTTGCGGACAACATCACCTCCAGCGTGCGCCAAATCGAGGGCGTGGTCAACAAGATCATGGCCTTCCAGGAGCTGATGGGCGCCCAGGTGGACGTGGAGACCACCATCCGCGCCGTGCGGGACATCCTGCGGGCCAAGGAGAACTTCCTGCCCTCGGCGGACACCATCGTCCAGGAGGTGGCCCGGTTCTATGAGCTGGACGCCTCCGCCCTCACTGGGCAGAGCCAGAATAAGGAGATCAGCACTGCCCGCAACGTGGCTATGTACATCATCCGGGAGATGACCCAGCTCTCCCTGGCGGAGATCGGCCAGCAGTTCGGCGGGCGGCACCACTCCACAGTGCTCAACTCCATCAACCGGGTGGAGAAGATGATGAAGGACAAGCCGGAGATGACCGAGATCATCCGGGACATCACCAACGCGGTGAACTCGGCGTATTGACAACGCATTGTCACGCTACGCCTGTTCGCAACGCGCGGCTTCCTTTCGACTCGAGCAAAACCCATCCGGGCCCTTGGCCCTCCTTGGGCTTTTGCTCTCGCTCCAGTCCATCCGCGCCGTGGGCCGCGCAAAGCGCGGCTTAGGCCTGTGGCCGCTTCGCGGCCTAACGGCTGCTCACGACGGCTCCGCGCTTCTTATCTTCCACAATCCTGCGGACTGTGCTGTGGAACCCTGTGGAAGCATGAAAACAGCTTGCGTCCCATCCGTGACCTGTGCAGATTTTGTGCATCCCCTTTCGGACGCCCAAATCCAGCCGTTTCAACCACTTTCCGACTTTTCCACACATCCCACAGCCCCTACGGACTACTACGAATTTATAAACCTCCTCTCCTTGCGGAGGGGGAGAAAGGAACCTCCTATGAAATTTTCCTGTGAAAAGTCCATCCTGCAATCCGCCGTCACCACCGCCGGGCGGGTGGTGGCCCCCAAGAGCTCCATCCAGGCGCTGGAGGGCGTGCTCATCGAGGCGGAACGGGACGGCCTGCGCCTGAGCGGCTACAATTTGGAGACGGGCATCATCACCAGCATCCCCGCCGACGTGGCGGAGGAGGGGGCCATCGTCCTGTCCGCCCGGCTGTTCGGCGAAATCCTCCGCCGTATGCCGGACGACATGGTGTCCATTGCCGCCGACCCCTCCTGCTCTGTCCATATCCAGTGCGGCCCCACCTCCTTTGACATCATGGGCAGCAGCGACGAGGACTTCCCCGAGCTGCCCTCCATCAGCGGCGGCGCCAGCCTCACCATCACCCAGAGCGACCTGCGCGCCATGATCGGCCAGACCATTTTCGCCGTCAGCGATAATGAGAGCCGCCCCATCCACACCGGCGCCCTGTTTGAGACAGACGGGGAGGAGCTGACCATGGTGGCGGTGGACGGCTACCGCCTGGCCCTGCGGCGGGAGAAGCTGCTCAACCAGGAAAAGGCGGGCAAGCTGTCCTTCGTGGTGCCCGGCGCGGCGCTCAGCGAGGTGGAGAAGATCTGCGCCGACAGCGACGAGCCGGTGACCGTCACCCAGGGCGACCGCCATGTCACCTTTGAGATCGGCGGCACCCTGCTGGTGGCCCGGCGGCTGGAAGGGGAATTTCTGAACTACCGCCAGACCATCCCCCAGAACAACGCCGTGGTATTGGAGGCGGAGTGCGCCGACCTCCAGCGCTCCATCGACCGGGCCTCTCTCATCATCAACGAGAAGCTGAAGAGCCCCCTGCGGTGTAAATTTGACGACGGCTCCCTGTCCATCACCTCCAAGACCGCCATCGGCGCGGCCTTTGATGTCTGCCCCATCACCGGGGACGGCAGGGGGCTGGAGATCGGCTTCAACAACCGCTTCCTGATGGACGCGGTGAAGGCCGCCCCCGCCAGCCGAGTGCGGCTGGAGCTGAACACCGCCACCTCCCCCTGCCTGATCCTGCCCCAGAAGGGGGAGCGGGACAACTTCCTGTATATGGTGCTCCCCGTCCGTCTGCGTGCTTCGGAGTGAGTTACTTTTTCTCGCGAGAAAAAGTAACCAAAAAGAGCTCTAAACTCGCTTCCAAAGCATTGCGTAAATGTTAGATATTAACCCGGTGACGAGACAGGAGAAAACTTTTATGCAGGAAGAGCACATCAAAATCAATACAGAATTTATCCGTCTGGACGCCCTTTTGAAGTTCGCCGGACTGGTGGAGACAGGGGGCGAGGCCAAGCTGGCCATCCAGGACGGCGAGGTCACCGTGAACGGCGAGCCCTGCACCATGCGGGGGAAGAAGCTGCGCCCCGGGGACCGGGCGGAGCTGGACGGCCGGACGCTGGTGGTGGAATGACCGTCGACCAGATCACCCTGGACTTCTTCCGCAGCTATGTCCACGGGGAGGCCCAGTTTCACCCCGGCGTGAACGTCATCGTGGGGGAGAACGCCCAGGGCAAGACAAACCTGTTGGAGGCCATCGCCTACCTGTCCTCCGCCTCCTCCCACCGGGCCCGGTATGACCGGGAGCTGATCCGGCACGGCGTGGACCACGCGTTTATCAAAGGAAAGGTCACCAGCCGGGGACGGGAGCTTGTCCTGGAGGCCGGCCTTCACCGGGGGGCGCGGCGTCAGCTGCGCTCCAACGGGGTGAAACTGAAAACAGCGAGTGAACTTTCCGGATTATTAAACACTGTGTTGTTTTGTCCGGAGGATTTGTACCTCATCCGGGAGGGGGCGGAAGCGAGGCGGCGGTTCCTGGACAGCTGTATCTGCCAGCTCCGGCCCCGGTACGCCCAGGCGCTGGCGGAGTACAAGCGGCTGTACCAGCACAAGACCCGGATCTTAAAGGACAGCGAGCAGTATCCCGGCCTGCTGGACACGCTGGACGACTTTTCCCTGCGCATGGCCCAGTGCGGGGCGGTGCTGATCCACTATCGGGCCCACTTTGTGAAACGCCTGGTGGAGACGGCCCCCGCCATCCACGCCGACTGCTCCGGGGGACGGGAGAAGCTGGCCCTGCGGTATGAGACGGTGTCCACCGTCACCGACCCGGAGGCCAGCCCGAAAGCCCTCCTGCCCCAGCTCTTGGCCCACCAGGAGGCCCATCGAGATGCAGAGGTCGCATCTCGTACCTGCCTGTCCGGCCCCCATAAGGACGAGCTGGTGGTGGAGATCGACGGAAATTTGGCGAAAGCCTACGCCTCCCAGGGCCAGACCCGTACAGCGGCGCTGGCGCTGAAGCTGGCGGCCCGGGACATTTTCCGTCAGGAGACGGAGGAGTGGCCGGTGCTGCTGCTGGACGATGTGCTCAGCGAGCTGGACGCCCGACGGCAGGAATTCGTGCTCAACCGCATCACCTCCGGCCAGGTGTTCATCACCTGCTGCGAGGAGGAAAAGCTGGCAAAATTGAGAGATGGCAAGGCGTTTTATGTAAAAGGCGGAACGCTGACGGACTGTTCAGCGCTCTAAAATGCAGAAGGCCCCCAGCTTCAAGCCCATGGCAAGCCCTTTGTGGAACGCGGCGATATGCTCCCAGCCCTCCGCTTCCTCGCGGCCTTCAAGATACTGTTCCAACCGGGGAAGCTGGTCGTCACTCAATATTTCCCGCAGTTTTCGTTCCAGCGCTTGACTGCCGCGGATAGCGCTGTGGAGGTTTTGGACGTCGTCCCCAATCAGATATGAATCGCTCCCGGTGGACATGGCGCAGTTGTAGAGGCTTGATAATATATGGTTCAAAGTAATCACTCCATTTCTGCCTATATGGGCATAATTATAATATGCCTGTTTGGGCATGTCAAGAGAGAAGTGAAGTTTTTGGATATTTTTTCGGCTAGACTTCGTGAGTTAAGAAAAGCAAAGAAATGGACGCAGGAAGAAGCGGCAAAACAATTTGACGTACCATTACGCACTTATTGCCGCTATGAATCTGGTGAAAGGGAAACTCCATTCCCTATTGCAGTACGGATTGCTGACGTTTTTCAAGTCTCTCTTGATTACCTGGCAGGCCGGACCAATCAGCGGGAAAGGCAGGCGCTGGGGGTGGACGGCGGAGATCCCCAGTGACCGCACATAAGCGGCAGCACAAATAGGGGGGGATCAGTCCCGGCCCCGCGCGCCGGAAAGCCATCTCCGCGCCGGAAGCGGCGGGCCCTTCGCTCTTGGGGGTCCTTAGGGGGTGGCCAGCCTATGGACACGGCTATTGAGCGAGCTTTTTCTCCGGGAATGGCCGGCCAGGGCCTCTCTACGAAACAGCTCTAGGCTACGGGGCGCTGGAGAGCTGTTTCTTTGTTCGACCCTGACCGGCCATCCCCGACCTGCGCGGTTCGGGCCGTGTCCATCCGGCGGCCCACCCCTTAAGCATTCTCTTTGGGTACTTTCTCTCATGTGAGAGAAAGTACCTCGCCGAAGGCTTGACGGCCTTCCAATGGAGGTAAAACAATGTATTTGCATCTTGGCCAAAACGTCATGGTACGCCATCAGGACGTGATCGGCGTATTCGACCTGGACAACACCACCTGGTCCTTCCGCACCCGCCGGTTCCTGGAGCGGGCGGAGCAGGAGGGCCGCGTGGTGGCGGTGGGCGACGACCTGCCCCGCTCCTTCGTCCTCACCCAGGAGGGGGACGGCCCGCCCACGGTATATATCACCCAGCTTGCCCCGGCCACCCTGCAAAGGCGGGCCGAAGGCGGCGCGATTTTTGATAACTGAGCATAAAACCATGGAGGTAACCTATGTCAGACATGATGGAACAGAATGAATTGAATCCCACCCAGGTGGAGCACGAGTACGGCGCGTCCGAGATCCAGGTGCTGGAGGGCCTTGAGGCCGTCCGCAAGCGCCCCGGTATGTATATCGGCTCCACGTCGGTCTCCGGCCTGCACCACCTGGTGTACGAGATCGTAGACAACGCCATCGACGAGGCGCTGGCGGGTTACTGCGACCAGATCACCGTGGAGATTTTGGATGGCGACGTGATCCGGGTGACGGATAACGGCCGCGGCGTCCCCGTGGACATCCAGGCCCAGACCGGCAAGCCCGCCCTGGAGGTGGTGTACACCGTCCTCCACGCCGGCGGCAAGTTCGGCGGCGGCGGATACAAGGTGTCCGGCGGCCTGCACGGCGTGGGCGGCAGCGTGGTCAACGCCCTCTCCGAGTGGATGGAGGTCCGCGTCCACAAGAACGGCCAGATTTACGAGGTCAAGTTCTCCCGTGGCGCCATCACTCAGGAAATGACGGTCATCGGCACCACCGACCACACCGGCACCGAGGTGGTGTTCAAGCCCGACCCCGAGATGTTCGAGACCACCGTGTACGACTATGAGACCCTTCATCGCCGGATGCGGGAGCAGGCGTTTTTGAACGCGGGCGTGAAGATCCTCATGGCGGACCGCCGCCCGGAGCATGAGAGGTCGGAGTTCATGCACTATGAGGGCGGCATCCGGGAGTTTGTCACCTTCATCAACCAGAACAAGACCCCCCTCCACGAGAAAATCATCTACATGGCCGGCTCCAAGGACGACTCCATGGCGGAGATTGCCATGCAGTACTGCGAGGACAGCTATAACGAGATCATCGTCTCCTTTGCCAACAACGTCCACACCCCGGAAGGCGGTATGCACGAGGAGGGCCTGAAGCGGGCCCTGACCAACGTGCTCAACGCCTACGGAAAAAAGGCCAAGATTTTGAAGGACGAGGACAAGGTGTCCGGCGACGACTGCCGGGAGGGCCTGACCTGCGTCATCTCCGTCAAGCTCACCGAGGCCCAGTTCGAGGGCCAGACCAAGGCCAAGCTGGGCAACAGCGAGATGCGCACCCTGGTGAACAACGTGGTGTCGGATAAGCTGGAGCAGTTCCTGGAGGAGAACCCCGCCGTAGGCAAGGCGATTCTGGAGAAGGCCCTCATGGCCAGCCGCGCCCGTGAAGCCGCCCGGAAGGCCAGGGAGTCCGTCCGCCGCAAGACCGCCCTGGAATCCGGCCAGATGCCCGACAAGCTCCAGGACTGCAACGAGCGCGACCCGGCCCTGTGCGAGCTGTATATCGTCGAGGGCGACTCCGCCGCGGGCTCCGCCATTCAAGGGCGGGACAGTCGGTTCCAGGCAATTTTGTCCATGTGGGGCAAAATGCTCAACGTAGAGAAGGCCCGTGCGGACAAGATCTACGGCAACGACAAGCTGTACCCCCTGGTGCTGGGCCTGGGCGCGGGCATTGGCGAGGAGTTCAACATCGAAAAGCTGCGCTACCATAAGATCATCATTATGGCGGATGCCGACGTGGACGGCGCCCACATTCGCACCCTGCTGCTGACCTTCTTCTTCCGTTATATGCGCCCCCTGATCGAGAGGGGGTATATCTACTCCGCCGTGCCGCCGCTGTACAAGCTCACCCGGGGCAAGACCCAGCGGGTTGCCTACTCGGATGAGGAGCGGGACGCCATCTCCGCCGAAATGCGGGGGGACAACGCCAACGTAAAGGTAGACATCAATCGCTTCAAAGGTCTCGGTGAGATGGATCCCCACGAGCTGTGGGAGACCACCATGGATCCGGAGCGGCGCACCCTGCGCCGGATCACGCTGGAGGACGCGGTGGCGGCGGATCAGATTTTCACCGTCCTCATGGGCGAGGAAGTGGAGCCCCGCAAGCTGTGGATCGAGAAGAACGCCCAGTACGTGGTCAATCTGGACATTTGAGGAGGTGACGCCATATGGGACACAACAGAGATTATAAGCCGGAGGACATCGCCTTCCCGGATCAGGTCATCACGGAATCCGAGCTGGTCAAGGAGATGACGGACAGCTATCGGGACTACGCCATGAGCGTCATCGTGGGCCGCGCCCTGCCCGATGTGCGGGACGGCCTGAAGCCCGTCCACCGCCGCATCCTGTACACCATGTACGAGGGCGGCTTGACCTCGGACAAGCCCTTCAAGAAGTCGGCCACCTGCGTGGGCGACGTGCTTGGCCACTACCACCCCCACGGAGACTCCTCCGTCTACGACGCCATGGTCCGTCTGGCCCAGAACTTCTCCATGCGCTATATGCTGGTGGACGGCCACGGCAACTTCGGCTCGGTGGACGGCGACCCCCCGGCGGCCTACCGTTATACCGAGGCGCGCCTGTCCAAGATCTCCAACGAGATGCTCCGGGACATCGACAAGGACACGGTGGACTGGGACCCCAACTTTGACGAGAGCCGCAAGGAGCCCCGCGTACTGCCTTCCCGGTTCCCCAACCTGTTGGTGAACGGCACCAGCGGCATCGCCGTGGGCATGGCCACCAACATCCCGCCCCACAATCTGAAAGAGGTCATCAACGCCGCCATCTGCGTGCTGGACGACCCCAACGCCACGCTGTCCGACCTGATGGAGCACGTGAAGGGCCCCGACTTCCCCACCCGGGGCATCATTATGGGCCGTTCCGGCATCCGGCAGGCCTATGAGACGGGCCGGGGCAAGGTGGTGATCCGCGCCCGCACCGAGTTTGAGGAATTCGGCAAGGATCGCACCCGCATTATCGTGTCCGAGCTGCCCTACCAGGTGAACAAGCGCCAGCTCATCAAGGTCATCGCCGACCAGGTGAAGGACAAGCGGCTGGAGGGCATCAGCGACCTTCGTGACGAGACTGACCGCAACGGTATGCGCATCGTCATCGAGCTGAAGAAGGACGCCAACCCCCAGGTGGTGCTGAACAAGCTGTTTAAGCAGACCGCCATGCAGTCCAACTTCTCCATCATCATGCTGGCCCTGGTGGACGACCAGAAACAGCCCAAGATTTTGTCCCTGCGCCATGTGCTGGACGAGTATATCGCCTTCCAGGAGCAGGTCATCCGCCGCCGCACCGAGTACGATCTGAAAAAGGCCCAGGAGCGCGCCCACCTGTTGGAGGGCCTGCTCATCGCCCAGGACAATATCGACGAGGTCATCCGCATCATCCGCTCCAGCTACGACAACGCCAAGCAGAACCTGATGGAGCGCTTCGGGCTGGACGACGTCCAGGCCCAGGCCATCTGCGATATGCGCCTGATCTCTCTCCAGGGCCTGAACCGGGAGAAACTGGAGGCGGAGTACAAAGAGATCGAGGAAAAAATCGCCTACTACAACGAGCTGCTGGCCAGCGAGGAAAAGTTGCGCGGCGTGCTGAAGGACGAGCTGATCGTCATCCGGGACAAGTACGGCGACGAGCGCATCACCGAGATCCAGGACGTGGCCGACGAGATCGACATCGAGGATCTCATCGAGGAGGAGCAGTCTGTATTCACCATGACCGCCAACGGCTATATCAAGCGCACCGCCGCCAGCGAGTACGCCGCCCAGGGCAAGGGCGGCATGGGCCGCAAGGGTATGGCCACCCGGGAGGAGGACTACGTGAACACGGTGTTCACCGCCTCCACCCACGACTATATCCTGTTCTTCACCGACAAGGGCCGGGTGTTCCGCAAGAAGGGGTACCAGATCCCGGAGGCGGGTCGCACCGCCCGGGGCACAAACATCGTCAACGTGCTCCAGGTGGAGCAGGGCGAGAAGGTGGCGGTGATGATCCACACCCGGGACATCAGCGACAGGGACGAGCCCCGCTACCTGACCATGTTCACCCGCAACGGCACCGTGAAGCGGCTGGACGCCAGCGCCCTGCGCAGCCTGCGCAACAACGGCCTGCGGGTGATCCTGCTGGACGAGGGCGACGAGCTGATTGAAGTCCGGGAGACGGACGGCCATCAGAACCTGCTCATCGCCACCCACAACGGCATGGCCGTGTGCTTTGATGAGAACCAGATCCGTCCCACCGGCCGGAACTCCATGGGTGTGCGGGGCATCAAGCTGCGGGAGGGCGACTATGTTGTCGCCGCCGCCCGGGCCAAGCCGGGACGTGCGGTGCTCACCATCACGGAAAACGGCTATGGCAAGCGCACCCCGGTGGCGGAATACACCGTCCACAACCGGGGCGGCCTGGGCATGAAGAACTACCTGGTCACGGAGAAAACCGGCCCCATCGTGGGCGTGAAGGTGGTGGACGGCAGCGAGGACCTGCTGCTGGTCACCCAGTCGGGCACCCTGATCCGCACCGACGTGGACGGCATCCGTGTGGTGGGCCGCGCCAGCCAAGGAGTTATCGTCATGCGCTTCAAGGAAGATGGCGACAAGGTGGTTGCCATGTCCCTGGCGGAAAAGGAGGAGGCATCCGGGGAGCCGGAGGTTCCCTCTGAGGAAAGCGAAGCCCCTGTGGAAACTACTGAGACCGAAACGCCTGCGGAGGAGTAAATGAAAACCGTTACCCTATACACCGATGGCGCCTGCTCCGGCAACCCCGGCCCTGGGGGCTGGGGGGCCGTTTCCCCAAAAAATGCTTCGCATTTTCCGGGGGCCCCTTTTGATTTCATGTTCCGCCGGGCGGAAATAAATTCCGCCCAGGCGGCGCGCCACTCGGCGCGCGCGCTGCCGCGCGTACAGGATGGCCCCCATTGGAGTGTGTTATGAAAACAGTCACCTTATACACCGACGGCGCCTGCTCCGGCAATCCCGGCCCCGGGGGCTGGGGGGCCATCCTGATGTACGGCTCCCACAAGAGGGAGCTCAGCGGCGGCGAACGCAATACCACCAACAACCGCATGGAGCTGACGGCGGTGATCCGCGGCCTGGAGGCCCTCAACGAGCCCTGTATCGTGGAGCTCTACTCCGACTCCAAGTATGTCATTGACGCGCTGGAAAAGGGCTGGGCCCGTGGCTGGAAGGCCCGTGGCTGGGTGAAGGCCGACAAGAAGCCCGCGTTGAACCCCGACCTGTGGGATCGTCTGCTGGCGCTGTGCGCCAAGCATACCGTCAAGCTCCACTGGGTCAAGGGCCACGCCACGAACCCCTATAACAACCGCTGTGACGAATTGGCGGTAGGGGAGTGGCAGAAATTAAAATAAATTAAAGGGGGATACCGTTATGGATGAGGTCGCGTTCGACAAAGCGTTTTCTGAGTATTTGAACGACGATTCGTTTATCAAGGCCAATGATTGCATCTATGACCTTGCCCGGGCCGCGTTCGTTGCCGGCTGGAAAGCGGCGATCAGTTCGGTGCAGGCAGAATCAGAAAAGTAAGCAACAAGCCCCTCCCGCCTGGGAGGGGCTTGTTGCTTAGCTTGACTTCTTCTCCAGCCGATCCAAATGCTCACGCAGCACCAGGTTGATGTAGCTGGATACGGAGCGGTCTTGATATTCGGCCAGTTCCTTTATTTTTTCTAGTATAGGATCATCTATTGTGATACTGATTCGTGTTTTTAGTGGTTTCATCTTATCACCCACGCATAGAATATCACTTTTTAATATTGAGTATTGACTTATCATATTAAAGGACATAAAATATGATTGAGGTAATATTATGAATGAACTGGAATTTGACAAAGCCTTATCCGATTTTCTGGATGATGAGCAGTGTGAAACATCCAGCGAGGCGATCTATCAATTGATCCGCGGGGCGTTTGCGACCGGGTGGAAAGCGGCGCGCCAGGCGCGGGCGGTGGACAGCGCCGTGGTTTAGTGATGGCATATAAGCGGCGGCGCCAGCAGAGGTGATGTGCAGTGGGGAAAGGGCTGGCCGGGGTCGAACGAAGAAACAACTCTCCAGCGCCCTGTAGCCTAGAGTTGTTTCGCAGAGAGACCCCCGGCCAGCTCTTTCCCCTGGCAGCGTAAAAGAACCCCCCCGTCTTTCGACGGGGGGCCTGTTTTACTCTTCTTCCGTTGCCGTACAGGCAATGTCGTCGGAACAAGCTCCATATCCTTCGCTTCCGCCTTCGGCGAAAGCTCACTCATTTCGCTGTTCCTCCTCTCCCCATAAAGCCTGAGGGGCGGCTTTATGGGGGCCCCATGATGGGCGCTTGGTTATTCTTCTTCTGTCGCCGTGCAGGCAATGTTCAGTTCATCCAGCTGTTTCTGCTCCACGGTGCTGGGCGCGCCCATCATCAGATCCTGGGCCCGCTGGTTCATGGGGAAGGGGATGACCTCCCGGATGGACTCCTCGCCGGTGAGCAGCATAATCATGCGGTCAACGCCGGGGGCGGCGCCCGCGTGGGGGGGCGCGCCGTAGGTGAACGCGTTATACATGGCGGGGAACTTGGCCTTCACGTCGTCCTCACCCAGCCGCACCAGCTCGAAGGCTTTCACCATAATTTCAGGGTCGTGGTTGCGCACCGCGCCGGAGGCGGTCTCGTAGCCGTTGCACACCAGGTCGTACTGGAACGCGGTGATGGTCAGGGGATCCACCTCGCCCGCCGCCGCTTTCTTCAAAATATCCAGTCCGCCGTTGGGCATGGAGAAGGGGTTGTGGCAGAACTCCAGCTCGCCGCTCTCCTCGCCGATCTCGTACATGGGGAAGTCCACGATCCAGCAGAACTGATACTGTTCCTTGTCCATGTGGTTGGGGCAGAACGCGCCCAGCTTGGAGCGCAGCACGCCTGCGGTTTTCTGGGCCACGGCCAGCTTGCCCGCCGTCAGCCCCACGAAGCAGCCGGGTGTCAGGCCCAGGGCCTCCACCACCTGCTCCTTGATGGGCTGGACGAACTTGGCGATGCCGCCCACGATCTCCCGGTTCTCGTCGTAGCGGAACCAGTAGGCTTTCTCCCCGGCCTGTACCTCCACGTCGGCGCACAGCTTGTCGATCTGCTTGCGGGTACCCTCGAACCCGGTGACCACCACGGCCTTGACGGTGTTTCCCTCAAAGGGCCCGAAGCCGCACCCGGCCAGGGGGGCGGTGGCGTCCTGGATGAGGAGGTCGATGCGCAGGTCGGGCTTGTCGGTGCCGTAGAGCTCCATGGCATCGTTGAACTTGATGCGGCGGAAGGGGGCGGGGGTCACCCGGTCGTAGACGCCGAACTTCTCAAACACGGGCACCAGCACCCGCTCCAGCACGGACAGCACGTCGTCCTGGGTGGCGAAGGACATCTCCATGTCCAGCTGGTAGAACTCGCCGGGGGTGCGGTCGCCCCGGGCGTCCTCGTCCCGGAAGCAGGGGGCGATTTGGAAGTACTTGTCGAAGCCGGAGGCCATCAGGAGCTGCTTGAACTGCTGGGGGGCCTGGGGCAGGGCGTAGAACTTGCCGGGGTGCTTGCGGGAGGGGACGAGGTAGTCCCGGGCGCCCTCGGGGGAGGAGGCGGTGAGGATAGGGGTGGTGATTTCCAGGAAGCCCTCGCCGATCATGGCGGCGCGGAGGGCGGCCACCACGTTGGAGCGCAGGATGATGTTGCTCTTGACCTCCGGGTTGCGCAGGTCGAGGTAGCGGTATTTCAGCCGGGTGGCTTCGTCGGCCTCCCGGGAGCGGTTGATGGGGAAGGGCAGCTCGTTGTGGCGGCAGCGGCCCAGCACCTCGATCTTGGAGGGCACGACCTCGATGTCGCCGGTGGGCAGCTTGGGGTTCTTGCTGTCCCGCTCCCGGACGATGCCCTCCACCGAGATGGTGGACTCCTTGTTCAGCTCCTTGACGGCGGCCATCATGTCCTCGGTCTCAATGACCACCTGGGTGGTGCCATAGAAGTCCCGCAGGACCACGAAGGCCAGGTTCTGGCCCACCTCCCGGACGTTCTCCATCCAGCCGACCAGCTTGACCTGCTGGCCCACGTGTTCCATGCGCAGGTCATTGCAGGTGTGCGTGCGTGATTGAACCATTGAAATCAACTCCAATTTGTAATATTATGGTGTATAAATAACACTTGGTTTATCATTTCTGGTGCTCGCCGTATTCTTGAATGACCTCTGCCAGCGTGTCAAACAGGGCGCTGTCTGTTTGATAGACGAAAAAGCCGGGCAGGGTATCCCACGAGGTGTAAACGGTCATCTGGCCCAGGCTGTCAAGGCCGACGGAGATGACCGTTTGGTGCTCCTGGGTAAACACAGAGAGGTGGAGCGAGTAGACGGATTTCCCATTTACATAGTCCTGAGGGAATGGGGTGTAATTGCGCAGGTTGCCCAGGCTGGCCCGGTAGGAGCTTTTATTCAGGGCGTCCAGGATGAGCTGTGCGGCAGGGTCGCCGCTGTCGACCTCATCCAGAACCCAAAATTCCCAGTAGTCCCAGTCTGAAGGGATCTCCCCTTTGCCGAGATAGGGGCGCATATTGGTGAGATTGCCGGAGACCGCCACCATCTCGTCCGTCCCCGCAAGGCTGCCCCAGCTCCTGGGCCTGGTGTACCACAGGCAGAGCAGAACGATGACCGCCAGCGCCGCCCCGATTCCGATGAGGATATTCCGTCTTTTCCGCCGCTGCTTTTCCCGGCGCACCCGGATTTTGTCCAGCACCTGCTGGGTATCCTCGTCCACGGGCAGGGACACCGGGACGCGCATCTTCCGCAGTTCCTCCCGGCACTCGGGGCAGTCCGCCAGGTGCTTACGCACCAGTTCGGCCGTCTCCTCGCTGACCGCGTTGTCCTCATACAGGGGAAGGAGGTCCCGAATGACTCCGCAATTAATTTCCTTCATGGTCTGTCGCCTCCATATGCTCAACAATCTGTAGCTTAGCCCGGTAGAAGGTCACCCGCGCCCAGTTGGCGCTCTTGCCGAACAGCCGCCCGATCTTCTCGTAGGGCAGCTCGCCGAACACCCGCAGGGAGAACACCTCTTTGTAGGGCTCCTCCATGGCGTGCAGGAATTGGTGGATGGCAAAGGCGCTCTCCTCGTCCTCAATCCGTTCCTCCATGCGCACGCTGTCCGGCAGTTCTTGTGGAAGTTCTTCCTGTGACAGGGTGCGCTTGTGGGCGCGGCAGTGGGAGTACCAGGCGTTGCGGGCGATGGTGAACAGCCAGGCACGGATGTCCTTGGAGCCGTCGAACCTGTCCAGGGCTTTCAGAGCCTTAAAGAAGGTGTCCTGGGCGATCTCCTCCGCCAGCGCCCCGTCCTGAGTCAGGCTGAGGGCGAAGCGGTACACGTCCCGGAAATACCGCTGGTAAATCTCCTCAAACTCCATGGCTGTCCACCTCCTTTCACTCTACTAACGCGCAAGAGGCGGTTTTGTTACAGATTTTTTCGCATATTTTTGGCGGGAGGGTATTCAGCCCTCCGGCTCCTTGATAGGCGCCGCGTCCCCGCTGGCCTTCAGCGCGTCCAGCACGGCCTCCGCCGCCTCGTCCGCGTCCAGCAGCTTCTGCTCGCCGGAGCGCATATCCTTGAGGGATACTTTACCCTGGGTAATTTCATCCTCGCCCAATAACAGGATGTAGGGCACCCCCAGCCGGTCGGCATAGGTCATCTTCTGCTTGAACTTTTTCTGCTCGGTGTAGAGCTGGGCCCGCACCCCGGCCTGGCGCAGTTTGGTGGCGAGGGCGATGGCGGGGGAGAGGTCGTCGGTCATGGGCAGGATGAGCACGTCGGCGGGGGCGGTGTTGAGCTGGTCGTTGAGGTAGCCCTGCTCCTCCAGCACGTAGAACAGCCGGGTGAGTCCGATGGAAATCCCGACCCCTGGGAGTTGTTTATCGGTGTAATATTCCGCTAAGTTGTCATATCGTCCCCCGGAGCAGATAGAGCCGATCTCCGGGTGATCCAGCATGGCGGTCTCGTACACGGTGCCGGTGTAGTAATCCAGCCCACGGGCGATGGTCAGATCCACGGTGAAGTGGTCCTCGGGCACGCCGAAGGAGCCCAGGTACTTGACCACCGTGTTCAGCTCGTCCAGCCCCTGGTCGAAGGTCTCGTTCTGCCCCCGGTACTCCTCCAAGGCGGTCAAGACCTCTTGGTTGCCCCCCTTGATGGAGATGAACTTCAACACCTCGTCCACGGCGTCCTGGTCCATGCCCACCTCGTCGTAGAGCATCAGCCCCACCTTTTCGGCGCCGATCTTGTCCAGCTTGTCCACTACCCGCATGATGTCCCCGGCCCGGTGATCCCAGTGGATGAGCTGATAGAACCCGTTGAGGATCTTGCGGTTGTTCACCCGGATCTGGAACCGCTTCAGCCCTAGGGAGGTGAAGGTGTGGTAGATGACGGAGGGGATCTCCGCCTCGTTGACGATGTCCAGCTTGCCGTCGCCGATGACGTCGATGTCCGCCTGATAGAACTCCCGGAAGCGCCCCCGCTGGGCCCGCTCCCCCCGGTAGACCTTGCCGATCTGGAACCGGCGGAAGGGGAAGGACAGGTCGGCGTAGTGGAGGGCCACGTACTTGGCCAGCGGCACGGTGAGGTCGAACCGCAGGGACAGGTCGGAGTCGCCCTTGGTGAAGCGGTAGATCTGCTTTTCCGTCTCGCCGCCCGCCTTGGCCAGCAGTACCTCGCTGGCCTCGATGATGGGGGTGTCCAGGGGAGTGAAGCCGTAAAGGGAATAAGCTTTACGCAGCAGCTCCGCCATCCGCTCGAACTGCATCTGCCGGGCGGGGAGCAGCTCCATGAACCCGGACAGGGTGCGGGGTTTTTGTTTTGCCATGGTGATTTCTCCTTTCGGTGTATGGGCCTACAGGGCCAGCGCCTGGGCCAGGAAGCGGACCACCCGCTCCCGGTATTGGCCCAGCATGATGTTTTCTTCCTGGGAATCGTATTTGTTATTCCCCTCATGGACGAAATAGGTCAGCGTGTTCCGGTTCAGGGAGATGGAGTCCAGGGGCCATCCCTCGTGGCGCTCGGGGGCGGGCTTGTCCACCATATAAAAGGCGCTCTGCCGGGTGGCCTCGCTGTTCTCCATGAAGGAGGATATGGTTCCGTGGTGGTAGACGGCCACCCCGTCCAGGTAGTAGGCCAGCACCTTTCCGCCCAGGGAGTGGACCAGCTGGATGTAGTATTGGAGCATCTCCTCGTCGTCCAGCCGCGGGCCCCCGTTTGGGGTCCTGACGTTCAGCCCTGGCTGGCGGCTGTCGTCCATGGGCAGGCCGTCGAAGTACAGCCCGGAGTCGTTGCAGATCACCGCGTCGAAGTATTTTCCGTAAAACGCGGCTTTGAGGATGGCGTTCTCCTCCGGCGTGGAGCCCTGCTCTTCCGGCTCCTCCGTGATGCCCAGGTCTTTCAGGGTGCGGAATTCCACATCGTAGCCGGCCAGCAGCGCCTCAAAGCGCCCGACTTTGGCCGGGTTTGTGGTTCCAATCAGAATCTTTTTCAAAAGACCGCCTCCAGACAAAAAAATGCTCTCCCCCCATAGCTATGGGACGAGAGCACTGCTTGCGCAATACTTCGTGGTGCCACCCACATTCAGCGGACATGGTCCGCCCTTTGGCCTTCTGGTGCGGGAAGGGGACCGGCCCGTCTCCGGGCCCGCTCGGTCGGCGTCTTTCCCGTCCCCCTGCCGTAAGCGCTTCCAGCCAAGGCGCTTTTCTCTGTCCGGCGGCGTGGATGGTACTCATCCGGCCTCAACGCGGCGTATTCAGTTTGTGGTCAGACCTTCAGCGGCGCGGTGGGGTGGCTGATGAGCCGCCAGTCCAGGTCGCCCCGGTTCAGGCCGTGGATGAGCATTTCCGCGCAGGCGGAGTTGGTGGCGATGGGCACGTTGTGCTGGTCGCACAGGCTGATGATGTTGCTCAGATCCTTCTCCAGTTCGTCGGAGCTGGGGTCGTTAAAGAACAGCACCATGTCGATCTCGTCATAGGCGATGCGGGCGCCGATCTGCTCACAGCCGCCCTGGGTGTGGGCCAGGAAGAGCTGGACGGGCAGGCCGGTGGCCTCCGCCACCTGGCGCCCTGTGTTGCTGGTGGCGCATACGGTGTGCTTGGACAAAATGCCGCAGTAGGCGATGCAGAACTGAACCATCAATTCTTTTTTGTTGTCATGGCTCATGAGGGCGATATTCATGCCGGTCATCCTTTCTATGAGGGTGTGAGGCTGTCGGTCAGCGGATGCGGAGCAGGGGTACCCGTTGGCCCAGAAGCCGTTTGGCGATATTCAGATAGGCGGGGGCCGCCCCCTTGTAGGCGGACAGCACCAGCGGCACGCCGGCGGCGGTGGCCAGCGTGACGGCGGGATCCTCGGGCACCACCCCCAGCAAGGGCAGTCCGGCGGCATCCATGGCGTGGTCGATGGAGGTGCGCAGCTGGACGATGAGCTTGGGCTGTACCCGGTTCATCACCAGGTGGAGCTGGGGCAGGGCGTGGAGTTCGGCCACAGTGCGCTGGGCGTCCCGCAGGGCGGCGGGATCCACGGCGGACACCACGATGGCCCGGTCAGCGGCGGACATGGCCAGCTGGAACCCGTCCCCCAATCCGGCGGGGGAGTCCATAAATACGAAATCGAAATACTCTTTGGCCTCGTCCACCAGCTCGCGAAAGCGGCCGTGATCCAGCCCGTCGGCGCTGAGGGGGGCGGTGAGCAGATAAAGCCCCCGGATCTCCGGCTGTTCCACCGCCGCGCCCAGCAGGGAGCAGCGGTAGTCCATCACGTCGGAAAAGTCCATCACCGCCCGGTCGGACATACCCAGGGCCAGATCCAGGTCCCGCAGGCCGATGTCCACATCGACGCACAGCACCCGGCGGCCCAGCGCGGCCAGGCAGGACGCCACCCCCGCGGTGAGGGAGGTCTTGCCGGTGCCGCCCTTTCCCGATGTGACCATGACGGCGGTTCCCATGGGACGCCTCCTTCCGATACACTTGAAATGATAGCATGAATTTGTGAAAAAGGCAACAAAAAATCCAGTGTTTATGAAAAAAATTTTATTATTTCCCCGTTCTGTATGAAGCAGGAAAAAACGCGCCTCGATCTCAGAGCGGGGCCTTCTGTATCCTGGCCCAGCGCCTGGGATAGTTCGCCGGGGTGGGCGCGGTCTTTTGCACCACCACCACCCGGTGGGTCACGCCGGTGCCCGGGATGGTGTAGTCAAAGCACCGCTCCACCCGGCCTCTCAGGGTCTGGACGGCGGAGCGGGCCCCTTCGATCTCCTCGTCGGAGCCGGTGCTTTTCATGGCCAGGAACCGCCCGCCCACCTTGACAAAGGGCAGGCACAGTTCGCACAAGATCCGCAGGTCGGCCACGGCCCGGGCGGTGGCAAAGTCGAACTGTTCCCGAAGCGCCGGGTCCAGGCCCGCCTCCTCCGCTCGGGCGTGGACGGTATGGATGGCGGTCAGCTCCAGGACGCCGGCCACCTCCGCCAGCCAGTCCAGCCGTTTGTTCAGGCTGTCCAGCAGGGTCACGTCCAGGGAGGGAACCAGCATCTTCAGCGCCATCCCTGGGAACCCCGCTCCGGTGCCCACGTCGATGAGGGTTTTGCCGCCCTCCAGCTCGGCGCAGTTCAGCAGGGCGGCGCAGTCCAGCATATGGAGGTTTGCCGCGTCCATGGGGGCGGTGATGGCGGTCAGGTTCATCTCCCGGTTTTTGTCCAGCAGCATTCTGCAGTAAGTGTCCAGATCCTGGACGGCGCGGGGGCTCACCCGGCCGGCGAGGCCGTATTCCTCCAGTCCCCGGCGCAGGATGTCCGGGACAGCCCGGATCTCTTGGATGCCCATCCCGTCACCCTCCAAACGCGGCGATGAGGGCGGGCACCCCCAGGGCCAGGCCCAGCACGATCCCGGCGGCGCAGCCGATGAGGGCCAGCACGCCGCCCACCCGTCCGCCGGGCAGGGCGCCGCTTTCCAGGCGGTGGACGACCACCACCGCCAGCGCGACGCACACCGGGATCAGAAGCAGGGGGAAGGTACCGGGCAGCTCCCGCCCCCCGGTGAACAGGACGAAATTGAGGATAAACAGCAGCATGAGCATATAGGCCACGCCCATCCAGGCGGCGGCCCGCTTTTCAAAAGAGGCTGGGACATAGCGCTCCTGCTCCTGCTGTGTTTGGTCGGTGTGGGGCTCAGCCATTGCGCTTCTCCTTTCGGAAGGGTCCACCCCAGAGTTAGCCCTCGGCCTCGGGTCCGGCCTTGTCGTCCTCCGCCCCGGCGATCACTTCCTCGACAGCCGCATCCACCGCCTCTTCGATGACTTCCGTCAGCGGAGCGTCCACCACGGCGGCCTCCGGCTCGTCGTCGGCGAACAGGGCGCTCTCCTCCCGCTTGGTCTGGAGGGGGGATTTGAAGCCGATGCTGATGTCCAGCGTGCCCTTGTCCTCGCCCTCGCCGGGGCGGCGGGTGGCCTGCCACAGCAGGGCGTCCATGGTGGTGCTTTCGGTCTCGTCGTCCTTGTTGACCCGGTAGGGGATCAGGGAGGCGGCCAGGGCGGTGATGCCGAGGACTTTCCAGAGTTTCATGGGAATCTCTCCTTTTATAATAGTGTTTTACAATTTCTCAGTGATGCGGCTTGTTCCGCTGCCGTGCGGCAATTTAAAACGCGGCAATCTTTGCGTCAGCGAGATCAAAATTCGCGAGTCTAAGACTCTTTTCGGTTCCTTTTTCTTTTAAGAAAAAGGAACTCAGTGCCTCGGTGTCAAAACCTCGACCCCGCCCATATAGGGCCGCAGCGCGGCAGGCACCTTGACGGAGCCGTCGGCCTGGAGGTTGTTCTCCAGCAGGGCGATGAGCATACGGGGGGGCGCGGCCACGGTGTTGTTCAGTGTGTGGGGCAGATAGGTGCCGTTCTCGCTCTTCACCCGCATTTTCAGCCGGCGGGCCTGGGCGTCGCCCAGGTTGGAGCAGGAGCACACCTCGAAATACTTCTTCTGCCGGGGGGACCAGGCCTCGATGTCGCAGGACTTGACCTTCAGATCGGCCAGGTCGCCGGAGCAGCACTCCAGCTGGCGCACGGGGATGTCCATGGAGCGGAACAGCTCCACCGAGTACCGCCACATCTTCTCGTACCAGTCCATGGAGTCCTCGGGCTTGCACACCACGATCATCTCCTGCTTCTCGAACTGGTGGATGCGGTACACGCCTCGCTCCTCAATGCCGTGGGAACCCTTTTCCTTGCGGAAGCAGGGGGAGTAGGAGGTCAGCGTCTGGGGCAGTTTTTCCTCGGGGATCATCTGGTCGATGAACTTGCCGATCATGGAGTGCTCGCTTGTCCCAATCAAATATAGGTCCTCGCCCTCGATTTTATACATCATGGCGTCCATGTCGGTCTGGCTCATGACGCCCTCCACCACGTTGCCGTGGATCATGAAGGGGGGGATGCAGTAGGTGAAGCCCTTGGCGATCATGAAGTCCCGGGCGTAGGCCAGCACGGCGGAGTGGAGCCGGGCGATGTCGCCCATCAGGTAGTAGAAGCCCGCGCCGGACACACGGCCCGCCGCGTCCATGTCCACGCCGTCGAACCGCTCCATGATGTCGGTGTGGTAGGGCACCTCGAACTCGGGCACCGCCGCCTCGCCGAAGCGCTCCACCTCCACGTTCTCGCTGTCGTCCTTGCCAATGGGCACGGAGGGGTCGATGATGTTGGGGATGGTGAGCATGATCTTCCGAATTTCAACGGCCAGCTCATCCTCCAACTTTTCCAGCTCGGCCAGCCGGTCGGCGTTGGCCTTCACCTGGGCCTTGGCGGCCTCGGCCTCCTCCAGCTTGGAGGGGTCCTTTTTCGCCTGGCCCATGAGCATACCCACCTGCTTGGACAGCTTGTTCCGCTCGGAGCGCAGGTTGTTGGCCTCGGTCATGGCGTCCCGGTTGCGGCGGTCCAGCTCGATGACCTGGTCCACCAGGGGGAGCTTCTCGTCCTGGAATTTCTTCTTGATGTTTTCTTTGACGATCTCCGGGTTGTCCCGGACAAATTTGATGTCTAACATGATTTTATCACCTTTTCATTGTGTTTAGTCTTGGATTGGGATTTCGCCATAGAGATAGCCGCCGGGCGGGTCAAAGGGGAGGCCATAGTGTAAGTCGCTGCCCTCTCTTTTCCCGATTTTCAGGGCGCCATCCTGTTCCACCACGTATCCTTCTTCCATCAGGCTCTGGATCAGCCGCTGGTACTGCTGGATGGTGTACTCGCTTGCGGTGTCCAGAATGTGCTGGGACAGGGGGATGGTTTCTAATTCGCTGAGGAAAAGTTCCTGGTTTTCATAGAAAAGACTGTCTTTTTCATAAATGGGATAGTTCTCATAATACACCAGCCACTGGGCGGCCGCCTCGGGAACGCCGGTCACGTAGTACTTGTCCATCGCGCACCAGAGGATGCCCAGCGCGGCCATGTCGGGGTTCTGCTCCGGGTCCCACCGTGCCGCAAAGCCCATTCGGGTGGGCGGAAGATGACTGTCTAAAGGGATGTGTGCGGGGTCGATCGCTTCCTCCCAATATCCCCGGTCGATCAGCTCCTGCCGGTATTCCTGGTACTGCTCTGCCTGCGCCGGATTGGTGGGTATGCTGGCAATATTGGCTGGGTTGAAATACCGCTCTGCGGAAAGCCCGGCCACCAGCGCCGCCATGGGGTAGTCCCCGTTGTCTATGAACTGGCGGATATAGAACAGGTAGTCACTCTGCCACTTTCGGATGGCCAGGGTGTTTTGCTTCTGGAGGAGGTTTTCCAGCTCAGGCAGAAGGTGGCTGCTGTCCAGCTCCGCCTGGTCAAGCTGTTCTTGGAGCTGTTCGATGTTCTCCCGGAGGCTGTCCATGCTCTGTACCGCTTCCACGGCCTGCTGGAGCCCGTCCAGCCGGTGGCCCATCCGCACCAGCTGGAGCAGGCAGACGCCCAGAATCAGCAGGGCGGCTCCCAGCATCACGCCCAGCCAGGGGAGGAGCTTCGCGCCGCCGTCCGCCTTCTCTGCGGGCTCGTCGGGCGGGGAAGCGGGGGGATCGTCCCCAGGCGGCTCAAACCGGGGCGGCGGCACAGGGGGCGCGGCCGCTTGGCTTTTTTCAAAGATCTCGTTGAGAAAATCCTGGGGGGATTTGTTTTCGTCCATTGGCCTCCTCCGAATGTTTCACGTGAAACTCGTCGCCGCAAGCTCCGCATCGCTTACTCCGCCGCAGGGCTTCACTCTTTCTCGCACAGGCTCACGGTGCCGTCCTCGTTTTCGATGAGGTATCCCTGGGCGGTCAGGTCCGCCTTGATTTCCTCGAACCACTCCACGGTGGACGCTTGAAACACCCCGCTGTGGAGGATTTCCGTCTTGCCGCTGTTTGGCGCAAAGTCATGCGCAATGAGCCTCGCGGCGTACAGAGGGTCGACGGGGTAGTCCCGGACGATGGCATACAGGGAGGTGGCGGTATTCCGGACCTCTTCGCGGAACACGCCGTCTTTGATCATGGGGGATTCGGTGTCCCCAGTCCCATCGGGCCCAGCCCGCCGCTCCATCACCATGAAGCCGCTTTTTTGAAACAGCTCCTCCCGCAGTTCCAGATACCGCGCCTCCTGGGCGGGGATCACATATTGGTCGGAGAAGCCGGGGCTCTGCCGGTTGAAGAGTATGTCGCTCATCTGGACGATTTCGCCCATCAGGAACCACTCACCGGTATCGCGGCACCGCTCCATGCAGTACAGGAGGTTGGACTGCCTGTACCAGGCGGTCATCCTGTAATAATCCGCCATGTACCGCGCGGACTTCTCCTCCAGCTCCGCGCTGCGGGCCTGCTCTTCCTGCAGCTGTCCATCTAATGTTATCTTGTCCAGCGTGAGGGCCAGGTTCTCTTCCTCCAGCCGCTGGATGTCCTCCACCAACTCCTGCCGGGTGGCGGCGGTGGTGGAACGGAGATCGCTCAAGGCGGTGTCGTTGTTGCGCTGCTGGACGAAGTAGGCCAGCAGCAGCATGAGGAACGCCGCGCCGAACAGGATAAGCAGGTAGACGTAGAAGGAGGAGGGCTTGTTCCGCGGGGCTTTGTTTTCTGTTTCACGTGAAACGCGTCGGGACAAGCTGCGCTCAACCGCTTCGCTGTCCCTCCTTTTCTCACCGAAACCGTCTGACGGCTGGGTTTCGGCGGGGGCCCCGGGATTGTCGTTTTTCCTGCTCATCCCTCACCGCCCCCTTCTGCGGCCTGGGGGGCCTTTTCCGCTGGGCGGAGTTTCTCCAGCAGGTCCAGCAGGTCGTTCAGGTCGTCCACGTTGTAGAACTCCAGCTCCAGCCGCCCCTTCCGCGCGCCGTTGTGGATGGACACCTTCCGGCCCAGACGCTGGGACAGCTCCTTTTCCACCGCCTGGATATAGATCTGGTGGGGATCGGGAGAATCCTTGGGCGGCAGGGCCTCGGGGGGCAGGAGGGTGAAGTTTTTGGCCCTGGCCTCCGCTTGGCGGACGCTCCAGCCCTCATCCACGATCTTCTGGGCAAAGGCGGCCTGGGCCTGCTCGCCCTCCACCATCAGCACCGCCCGGCCGTGGCCGGCGGTCAGCTTGCCGTCGATCATCAGCCCGCGCACGGCGGGGGGCAGGGCGGTGAGCCGCAGGGCGTTGGCGACGGCGGGGCGGGATTTGCCCATCCGCTTTGCCAGCTCCTCCTGGGTCAGCCCAAAGTCGGTGAGCAGGGAGAGGTAGCCCTCCGCCTCCTCGATGGGGTTCAACCCCTCCCGCTGGAGGTTTTCAATGAGGCCGATCTCCAGCACCTTGCGGTCGTCCGCCTCGATGATGACCACCGGGACGTCCTTCCGGCCCGCCAGCTTGGCGGCCCGCCAGCGGCGCTCTCCGGCGATGATCTGGTAATAGCCGGTGGACAGCCGCCGCACGGTCAGGGGCTGGATGATGCCGTGCTCTTCGATGGACGCGGCCAGGTCGGCCAGCGCCTCGTCATCGAACCGTTTTCTGGGCTGGTTCAGCCCGGGTTCCACCTGGGATATGGGCAGCAGGACGGAGCCCGCCTCCTGGCTCTGGAGGGTGGCATCCCCCATCAGGGCGTCCAGCCCCTTGCCCAAACCTTTGGCTTTGGCCATTTGGGTGTCTCCTCTCTTTCTTTTGTAGCGTGGTTTTTGTTTCACGTGAAACTCGTCGAGGCAAGCTCCATATCCCTCGCTTCCGCCCTTGGCGAAAGCTCGCTCATTTCGCTGCCCTCCTCTCCCCACGCGACGCCCGCGGGGCCCGCCTTATAGGCGGGCTTAGCGCTGAAGCGCCGCCTTTGTGGCGCTTCGCGGCCTGACGTCTGGGCTCGCGCGGGGGCCCCTTTAAGGGGAGTCCTTACTTCCTCACAAATGAATTTTTCTGCAAAAATTCCTTGGCCAGTAAGTCGTACGCCTCCGCTCCCCGGGACAGGGGGTCGTAGACGGATACGGGCACGCCGTGGCTGGGGGCCTCGGACAGGCGCACGTTCCGGGGGATCACCGAGGCGTACACCTTGCCGGGGAAGTGGCGTTTGACCTCCTCCGCCACCTGGAGGGACAGGTTCGTCCGCCCGTCGTACATGGTAAGCAGTACACCCTCCAGCTCCAGGTTGGGGTTCAGCCGCTGTTTGGCCAGCCGGACGGTGTACAGCAGGTCGCTCAAACCTTCCAGGGCGTAGTACTCGCACTGGACGGGGACCAGCAGGGTATCCGCCGCGCACAGGCCGTCCAGGGTCAGCAGCTCCAGGGAGGGGGGGCAGTCGATGAAAATGAAATCATAGCTGTCCTTGACCTCCTCCAGCGCGTCCCGCAGGCGGAACTCCCGGCGGTCCAGGCCGATCAGCTCCACGGTGGCGCCGGAAAGGGCCTTGTTGGCGGGGGCCACGTCCGCCCATTTGGTGGGCACGATGGCGCGGCTCATGGGCGCCATGTCCAAGATCACGTTGTACACGCTGGGGGAGCGGGTCTTGTCCAGGCCAAGGCCGGAGGTGGCGTTGCCCTGGGGGTCGAAATCGCACACCAGCACCTTGGCCCCTTGGGCGGTGAGCGCGGCGGCCAAATTGACACAGGACGTGGTCTTGCCCACGCCGCCCTTTTGGTTGACGATGGCGATGGATTTGCCCATGGGGAAAGCGCCCCTTTCTCTCTCGTGAATGGGTGCCGCCGGAAGCGCGGGACGCGGTTCGCGGCGGTAAAATTCATTATATCCTGTTCCGGGCATGATTTCAACTGTTTCCCAAAAATATCGCCCCAAAGAAAGAGACAAAAAAGGCAGGCCAAAGGGCCTGCCTTTTGGGAGCAATTTTCCGGGGCCCCCGCGCGAGCCCAGCCGCTAAGGCGGCGGGTCGCGTGGGGAGAGGAGGTGCAGCGGAATGAGTGAGCCCAGCCGCTGACGGTTTGCGGCAGGGCGGGGGATATGGAGCTTGCACCGACGTGTTTCACGTGAAACATCCTGCCCCGCCGATTCAGGCGCGGTTCGTGGACGGCAGGAATTTTCAGTAACTGCATATGGGCGGCAGCACAAATAGGGAGAAATCCATGCGAAAGCACCACGCGCCGGAAGGGTCACCGCTTTTTCACAAACGGCGAGTCCTTCGTTCCCCAGGGGGTTCTCAGGGGGAAGCCCCGCCTGTGAGCGAGGGAGCGCCCCTGGCTCCCGAAGTCGAACCGGCGGGATGCCCCCTGAGTGTGTCTTTGCCTACTTTCTGCACAAGCAGAAAGTAGGGCGTTGGCCCCGGCGGGGACCGTCCAGTGCCGGCCGAGCCAACGGCGAGACCGCCGAAGGTCTTATTTTGGAATATGGATGGTCAGCGTGATCTCGCTGTCCGTCTCCTCCCGGCCGCACCGGGCGTCCACCCCGGCGGACTGCATCACCGCCAAGCTTTTCTTCACCGTATTGAGGAACAACCGCACGTCCCGGAAGCGGTAGACCGGCGCGGCCCTGCGGGGGGCCGCCTCCCGGCGGCACAGGCGGTCGATGTACGCCTCGGTCTGGGCCACGTTGAGATGATTTTTTAAAATGTGCTCCAGGGCCGAGCGCTGGAGGGACTCGCTGTCCAGCCGCAGCAGGGCCCGGGCGTGGCGCTCGGTGAGGTGGTTGGAGCGCAGGCCGTCGATCACGTCCTCGGGCAGCTTCAGCAGCCGCAGCTTGTTGGCCACGGCGGACTGGCTCTTGCCCACCCGCCGGGCGGCCTCCTCCTGGGAGAGGTGGTGCCGGTCGATGAGCTGGCGCAGGGCGGCGGCCTCCTCCCAGACGGTGAGGTCCTGCCGCTGGAGGTTTTCCACCAGGGCCAGCAGGGCGGAGGCGTCGTCGTCCGCCTCCGTGGGAAGGCAGGGCACCCGGGGCAGGCCCGCCAGCTCCGCCGCCCGCAGCCTGCGCTCTCCGGCGATCAGCTCCCAGCCCTCCGGCGTGCGGCGGACGGAGAGGGGCTGGAGCACCCCCACCTGGGAGATGGACAGGGCCAGCTCTTCCAGCTCGTCCGGGCTGAACTCCCGCCGGGGCTGGCGTGGATTGGGACGGATGCTGCCGATGGGCAGCTCCAGCACCTGCCGCCGGTCTGTTTTGGAAAAGAGGGACATAAAAACGCCTCCCTGCTGTGATATGGACAAGCATACCACAAGGCGGGAGGCGAATTCCATCGAAGAGGGGCCCCCGCGCGAGCCCAGCCGCTAAGGCGGCGGGTCGCGTGGGGAAAGGAGGAGCGGCGGAATGAACGAGCTTTCGCCAAGGGCGGAAGCGAGAGATATGAAGCTTGCGACGACGCGTTTCACGTGAAACAATGGGGCGCACGGTTGGCACACGCTTCTTTGTCACGCTCGGATTGGCCGCGCCGCCGGGTCGCTTTCCCTCCGACTCGGGCTGGTCTGCGGGCCGCTTTGCGGCCCTGCGCTCGCCCTCGCCGTTAGGCGGCTTTGCCGCCCCAGGCCTAAGCGGGCCTATGGCCCGCCCACGGCTTCGGTCCAAGCTCCCCTGCGCGGCTATCCTCACGTTCATGCCCGCATAAACCCCTTGCCAAAGATCTCGCTGGAGTTGGTCACCAGGATGAACGCGTGGGGATCGACGGACTTCAGATACACCCGCAGGGCCACCGCCTGGGAGCGGGACAGGGCGGTGAGGATCACCCACTTGGGCTCGTGGGTGTAAGCGCCCTCCGCCTGCCAGTAGGTGGCGGAGCGGTGGAGGGTGTGGGTGATGAAATCGCACACCTCCTGGGGACGGGAGGTGACGGCGATGAAGCTCTTGCGCCGGTTCAGCGACTCGATCACCGAGTCCACCACCACCGACTTGAGCACCAGGCCCAGAACGGAGTACAGCCCCGCCTCGACGTTGACGAAGTACAGGGTGGAGGCGGCAATGAGCACGTCCACGCACAGCAGGGCGTTGCCGATGTCCATGCTGGAAAACCGCTTGAGGATCATGGCCAGGATGTCGGTGCCGCCGGTGGAGCTCTGCATATTGAACAGGATGGCGGAACCCAGGGAGGGGAGGATGACGGCGAAGAACAGCTCCAGCATTTTCTGGCCGGTGAGGGGGGCGGCCAGGGGGAACAGCCACTCAAAGGCGGACAGCATGGCGGAGAACAGCACCGAGCAGTACACCGTGCGGATGCCGAAGCTCTTGTCCAGGGCCAGGAAGCCCAGCACCAGGAAGGCCAGGTTGATGACGGAGGCGAAGGTGGATGAGCTGACGGTAGGGATCACGGCGTTGAGGATGACGGCCAGGCCGGTGACGCCGCCGGTGTTGAAGCTGTTGGGAAACTTGAAGAAGTAGACGCCCGCAGCCACCAAGAAGGTACCCAGGGTGAGCAGGAAATAGTCGCGCACAGTTTCCTTGACGCGCATCGCAAAAAGACCTCTTTTCGCTCAAAATGAAAGGGGGATTTGACCGAGCATGATTGTACCAAAAAAGTTTGGAAAGGACAATAGGCATTTGGGGGAAAATGGTGGAAAAGAGGCGCGGATTTTGGTAGAATAAAGGCAATAGGAAAGGGGGACGGATCGTGAAAGAACTGGAGGAGCGCATCCGCCGGGACGGTATTGTGGAGGACGGAGACGTGCTGAAGGTGGACAGCTTTTTGAACCACCAGATGGATGTGGAGCTGTTCCGCGCCATGGGACGGGAGTGGGCGCGGCTGTTCAGCGGGGAGGAGGTCACAAAAATCCTGACCATCGAGGCGTCTGGCATCGGCATCGCCTGCGTGGCGGCGCTGGAATTCGGGGTGCCGGTGGTATTCGCCAAAAAGAGCCGCACCAGGAACATCGTCGGGGAGGTGTACCACACGGAGGTACCATCCTTCACCCACGGCGGGGTGAGCGATGTGATCGTCTCCAAGCGGTTCCTGCTGCCCGGTGACCACTTACTGCTGATCGATGATTTCCTGGCCAACGGCGCGGCGCTGGAGGGGCTCATTGACCTGGCGGAGCAGGTCGGGGCCACGGTGGTGGGCGCGGGCATCGCGGTGGAGAAGGCGTTCCAGCCTGGTGGTGAGCGCGTCCGCGCCAAAGGCGTACGGGTGGAATCCCTGGCCCGGATCCAGTCCATGGGGGCAGGGCGCATTGAATTCTGCTGATAAAATGGAAAACCGGGGCCCTGCGCCCGCGTTTCATTCAGTTCCCGCCGCATTGCGGCGGGAATTGTTGTATAAAAAGAAAACCGGGGCTTACGCCCCGGTTTTCTTTTAGAGGATGGAGGATAGAATGAAAAAGAAAGGATGTCTCTTGCAAGTATTAAGATACAGGAGAGATGTTGCGAAAGTTTGCGTTAAAGTGTTACAGTTGTGTTAAATCTTCCGCAGATTTTGGAAAAATTCCTCTAACAGCCCCCGGCACTCGGTTTCCAGCAGTCCGCCATATACCCGGGGGCGGTGGTTGAACCGCTCCTCGAACAGATTCAGCACCGAGCCGCAGCAGCCGGACTTCTCCTCGCGGGCGCCGTAGCGCACCGTCCCGATCCGGGCGTTGATGATGGCCCCGGCGCACATGGGGCAGGGCTCCAAGGTGACGTACAGGGTGCAGCCCGTCAGCCGCCAGCTGTCCAGGGCGGCGCAGGCTTCGTTGATCGCCTCCACCTCGGCGTGGGCGGTGGCGCGGCCTGCCGCCTCTCGGCGGTTGCGTCCCCGGCCGATGATCTCCCCGTCCGGGGACGCCACCACACAGCCCACCGGCACGTCGCCGTCGGGCAGACAGGCGCGGGCAAGGGAAAGGGCTTCCCGCATATAATCCTCGTGGGTCATACGATGCTACCTCCTTTTTGCCTCCGGCGGGTTCCTTTTTCTTTGAAAAGAAAAAGGAACCGAAAAAGAAACTTTAAACTGGGAGCGTGTTTCACGTGAAACATTGAAAATGGGCTCCCCTCTCAGGGAGTCCATTTTATCACAGGTCTGCGGAAAAGGGAAGTCATCTCCGCCAGCTGAAAACGGTCATCTGGTCGTAACCGTTAGCATACCAGGGCTTATCGAACCAGTCGTAATACTTCCATTCATCATTCTCTTCGTGGCCAAGCTCTTCGCTCCATAGGCGGATCTCCCCACTGTCCATCAAAACATAGATGGTGTGGTAGTTATGCCCATACCCGCTGTATCCGCCGCCGTTGGGAAGCTCCTGCTCGAGATACCAGCCGAAATCCTCCGGAACGCCGCCGAGGATCAGGGAACTCATGAGGTTGGTTTCCGGGTCGAGGTACTCGACGATATAGGGTGTCTCCTCATCAATGAGGTCGGTGATGTCGGTGCGTTTCCCGTTGAGTACCAACCAGAGACGGCCGTCCTCCAGAACAAGGGGATCCTCCGGGAAGGCATTGGACAAATCGGCATATACATGGCGATTCGGGCCGCTCATATTGACGTCGGCCCACAGGGTGCCGCCGGTGAAAAGTTGAAATGTATTCTGGGGCTGACCTGCCGCAACGCACAGCAGGCACCCCGCCGCCAGCGCCGCCGCGATCAGCACCTTGGTCAGCGGCGGCATCCGCTTCCTCTTCGCCGGGGCGGCCTGGGCCAGCACCCGATCCTTCACCGCCTGGGTATCGGCGGCGCTTCCCCCCTCGGGGAAAAATTCTGTGTCCGTGTATTCATCCATGAGCCTGGAAATCTCCAGCCGTTTCATATCCATACCCTTCCTTTCGCANACTCANTNTNCANNNTCTCCCNCCCCCNNCNCNGCCAGNTCTTNNCGGTNNACAGGNNCANCCCCANNGCCAGCGCCGCCTCCTGNACNGTCTGGCCNTAATAGTAGTGCCGGACGAACAGCTCCCGCTGGGGTNTGTCCAGCCGGGNCAGCGCCGNNTTGACGATNCGGGCNGTCTCCCGGCGGTCCAGTTCNNNGTCGGGGCCGTCCGTCTCNANNANNAGCACGTCCTCCTCCAGGGGCAGGCTCTCATGATCCGCCCGCAGGAGGTTGAAGGCCCGGTTNCGGGCGATGGCCCCCAGGTANCCCTTGACCTGNCCGGGGCGGAGCTTNTCCCGGTTGTCCCAGGCGGCCAGGAACACATCCGCCGTCAGCTCCTCCACGTCGGCNNGCCNNCCCCGCAGGATGCGGGAGANCACCGAGGACACNTAGGGNGTATANCGGTCCAGCAGNTCCTCCAGGGCGGACGAGGTCGCCCCGGCGCAGGGANTTGACNAGTTCTTTTTCTGTCAAAGGGTTNCCCCCCTTCGTCNGTGGACTTGAAAAACGCTTTTCATNTATCATAACACAGGAANGCGGNNANATGGTTTCAAAAAGACAGNNGCNCCNTTGGCCNCCNTCGGCCATGTCCTCNNCNCTACGGGTCAGGGCAGGCTNCGGGGCGCTGGGCCCTGGCNCTGCGTTCGTGAGGACACGTCCGACNGAGGCAAAAGAGAGCGGGCCCCTATANNNGGCCCGCTCTTCTTNTAAGTATATNTATTACCGNTTNTTGCTCTTGCGCCAGATGCCCATCTTNTCGGCGTTGGCGATGAGCTCCTCCCGGAAGTCCGGGTGGGCGATNNNGATGATGCCCTCGGCNCGCTCCCAGGTGGATNTGCCCTTCAGGTTCACCATGCCGTACTCGGTGACCAGGTACTGCACGCAGGACCGGGGNTCGGTGGCGATGGAGCCGGGGGTCAGGGTGGGNACGATGCGGCTNTTNACGNNGCCGTCCTTGCCGGTGACGGTGGAGGACATACAGATNAAGCTCTTGCCGCCGTTGCTGAGGTACGCGCCCATGACGAAGTCCAGCTGGCCGCCGGTGCCGGAGATGTGCTTCAAGCCCGCCGACTCCGCGTTCACCTGGCCGAACAGATCCAGGTCGATGGCGTTGTTGATGGAGATGAAGTTGTCCAGCTGGGCCAGCACCCGCACGTCGTTGGTGTAGTCCACGGGGGCGGCCATCACGTCCGGGTTGCGGTTCACGTAGTCGTAGAGCTTCTGGGTGCCCGCCGCGAAGGCGTACACCTGACGGCCCTTGTCCAGGTTCTTGCGCTTGCCGGTGATCTTGCCCGCCAGGGCGATGTCCACGAAGCCGTCCACGTACATCTCGGTGTGGACGCCCAGGTCCTTCAGGTCGGACTGGGCGATCATGGAGCCCACCGCGTTGGGCATACCGCCGATGCCCAGCTGGAGACAGGCCCCGTTGGGGATCTCGGGGACGATCAGGTTGGCCACCGCCTTGTCCACNTCGGAGGGCTCGCCGCCCCCGCCCAGCTGGGCGATGGCGGGGTTGTCGCCCTCGACGACGTAGTCAACGTCCTTGATGTTGATCTCGCAGCCGGTGAGGCCGTACACCCAGGGCATATTCCGGTTGACCTCGACGATGATGGTCTTGGCCTTGTCCAGCATATCCGCCAGGTGGGAGGCCGCCAGGGCGTAGCTGAAGTTGCCGTGGCTGTCCATGGGGGTGACCTGGAGCATGGCCACGTCCACGTCCACGTTGTCCCGGTAGTACCGGGGCAGCTCGGAGTAGCGGATGGGGGCGAAGAAGCCCATGCCCTTGGCCATGATCTTGCGGTCGACCCCGGAGCAGTGCCAGGCGTTCCAGGTGAAGTGGTCGCCGGCGTCGTCCGCCTTGGCGATCTCGGGCATCCACATGGTGACGCCGCCCCGCACCTTCACGTCAAACAGCTCGTCCTTCCGGGCCGCCAGCGCCGCGTCCAGGGCCACGGGGTGGTTGGTACACCAGCCGTAGTCCACCCAGTCGCCGGACTTGACTGCTGTCACCGCTTTNTCAGCAGTGACCAGTTTCTCTTTGTAAAGTGCCTGCCAGTCCATGTCAGACCTCTATTTTCAGCACTTCTCGAAGATGGTGGCGACGCCCATGCCGCCGCCGATGCACAGGGTGGCCAGGCCGCGCTTGGCGTCGTCCCGCTTCTGCAGCTCGTGGAGCAGGGTGACGATGATACGCGCGCCGGAAGCGCCCACGGGGTGGCCGATGGAGATGGCGCCGCCGTTGACGTTGACCTTGTCCATGTCGAAGTCCAGCTCACGGGCCACCGCGATGGACTGGGCGGCGAACGCCTCGTTGGCCTCCACCAGGTCGATGTCCTTGATGGTGAGCTCGGCCTTCTTCATGGCCTCGCGGGAGGCGGGCACGGGGCCCACGCCCATGATCTTGGGATCCACGCCGCCGTGGCCCCAGCTGACCAGCTTGGCCATGGGCTTCAGGCCGTACTTCTCCACGGCCTCGCCGGAGGCCAGCACGATGGCGGCCGCGCCGTCGTTGATGCCGGAGGCGTTGGCGGCGGTGACGCGCTGGACGTGCTTCTTGGTGTCGGCCTCGTGGACGCCGGTGAGCTCGAAGGTGTGGACGACCTCGTCCTCAACGCCCTCGGGACCCACGGGGAACGCGCCGCGCAGCTTGGCGATGCCCTCGGCGGTGACGCCGGCCTTGGGGAACTCGTCCACCTTGAACTCCACCATTTCCTTCTTCTTCTTGATCATCACGGGGACGATCTCGTCGGCGAACTTGCCGGCGGCCTGGGCGGCCTCGGTCTTCTGCTGGGAGGAGGCGGCGAAGGCGTCCAGCTCCTCGCGGGTGATGCCCCAGATGTCGCAGATGTTCTCGGCGGTGGTGCCCATGTGGTAGTTGTTGTAGGCGTCCCACAGGCCGTCCTTGATCATGGTGTCCACCAGCTTCTTGTCGCCCATGCGGGCGCCCCAGCGGGCGTCGGGAGCGGCNTAGGGGGCGGCGCTCATGTTCTCGGTGCCGCCGCAGACCACGATCTCAGCGTCGCCGGAGCGGATGGCCCGGGCGGCCTCNATGACGGACTTCATGCCGGAGCCGCACACCATGCCCACGGTGTAGGCGGGGACGNNGNAGGGNANNCCGGCCTTGATGGCCACCTGGCGGGCGGGGTTCTGGCCCTGGGCGGCGGTCAGGATGCAGCCGAACATGACCTCGTCAACCTGCTCNGGCTTNACGNNNGCGCGGTTCAGNACNTCNTTNACNACNGCGGCGCCCAGGTCGGTGGCGGGGACGTCCTTCAGGCTTCCGCCAAAGGAACCAACGGCGGTACGGCAGCAGTTGACGACATACAAATCTTTCATGGGAATCGACCTCCAAATTGATATATTTTGTTGAATCCCGCTTTGTTAAGATTCTAACTATCATTATAAACAGGTGGGGGAAAAAAAGCAACAGAAAATCGGCAGCTTTTTGGGAAAGGAGACAAGAAAATCGGGGAGAGATCACCGCTTCTCAGCGTCCTTCGTTGTCGCGCTTTGAAGCGGCCAGGGCGCTCGGTCGCTTTCCCTCCGACTCGGCCTGGTCTTGGGCGGCTCTGCCGCCCCGCGCTCGGCCTCGCTCCAGTCCAAGCTTCCTCGCTGTCCGCTTCTCAGCGCTTCGCCCGCCGCACCGCTTTTTCCACCTCGCACACCACCAGCGGCGTGAGGGACAGGGCCAGCACCACCAGCCACTCCATTGCGTTCAGATTGCAGACCTGGAACACCGCCTGGAGCGGGGGGATGAGCAGCACAGAGAGCTGAAGTACCATGCCCACCAGGAAGGCTTTGTTCATGGCCGGGTTGGACAGCAGGCCGATGTGGGCGATGGACTGGGTCTCGCTGCGCACGTCGTAGGCGTGGAAGAGCTGGCAGAAGGTGAGGGTGGCGAAGGCCATGGTGTTGGCGGTGGCCGCCGCCAGAGTGGGGTCGCTGAGGACATACTCCCCCAGCCAGTAGGCCGCCAGCGTCAGCAGGCCCACCATGGCCCCCTGCCAGGCCAGACGGATGGAAAAGCGTTTGGTGAACAGCGGCTCCGAGGCGGCTCGGGGTTTTTCCTCCATCACCGAGGGCTCCACCGGCTCCATGCCCAGGGCCAGGGCGGGGAGGGAGTCGGTGACCAGGTTCAGCCACAAAAGCTGCACCGCCACCAGGGGGGGCTGGTGGAAGTTGAACAGGGTGGCGAGGAATAGGGTGACGATCTCGCCGATGTTGCAGGAGAGCAGGTAGTGGATGGCCTTTTTGATGTTGGAGTAGATGCCCCGGCCCTGCTCCACCGCCTTGACGATGGTGGCGAAGTTGTCATCGGTGAGGATCATGTCCGCCGCGCCCTTGGCCACGTCGGTGCCGGTGATGCCCATGGCGCAGCCGATGTCCGCCACCTTCAGGGCGGGGGCGTCGTTGACCCCGTCCCCGGTCATGGCCACCACCATGCCCTTCTTCTGCCACGCCTTGACGATGCGCATTTTGTGCTCGGGGGAGACCCGGGCGTAGACCGCAAACTTGTCCACGTCCTGCTCCAGCAGCTCCTGGGGCATGAAGTCCAGGTCCTCGCCGGTGATGGCCAGGTCGCCGGGGCGGAAGATGTCCAGCTCCTTTGCAATCGCCACGGCGGTGAGCTTGTGGTCGCCGGTGATCATCACCGGGCGGATGCCCGCCCCATAGCACTGGGCCACCGCGTCCTTGACTTCCATCCGGGGCGGGTCGATCATGCCCACCAGGCCCACAAAGGTGAGGCCGGTCTCCAATTCCTCGCTGGTAGGGTTGCGGTCGGATAATTTTTCGATGTCTTTATACCCACAGGCGAGGACGCGGAGGGCCTGCTCTGCCATGGAGCCGTTGGCGGCCTCCACGTCCCGGGTCAGGGCGGCGGTGAGGGGGACCGGGGAGCCGGCCAAAATGTGGGTGCTCCGGGAGAGCAGCACGTCGGGAGCGCCCTTTACCATGACCCGGTACTTCCCGGATTTGCCGCTTAAGGGGTGGACGGTGCTCATCAGCTTGCGGTCGGAGTCAAAGGGCAGCTCGGACACCCGGGGGAACTCCCGCTCCATCATGTTCTTGTCCAGGCCGTCCAAGAGGGCGGCGTCCACAAAGGCGGTCTCGGTGGGGTCGCCGGTGGTTTTCGGCTTGCCGTCCCCGCCCACCGCCAGCACCGTGTCATTGCACAGCGCCCCGATGGTCAGCGCTTCCTTCCGGTGGCGGTCGCCGGAGGTCCACACCTGCGTCACCGTCATGCGGTTCTGGGTGAGGGTGCCCGTTTTGTCCGAGCAGATCACCCCGGCGCAGCCCAGCGTCTCTACCGCGGGCAGCTTTTTCACGATGGCGTTGTGGCGCACCATGCGCTGTACCCCCAGGGCCAGCACGATGGTGACGATGGCGGGCAGACCCTCCGGGATGGCGGCCACCGCCAGCGACACCGCCGCCATGAGCATTTCCAGGATGGGGCGGTGGTAGAGCAGGCCTACGCCGAACATCACCGCGCACACGGCGAGGCAGACGAAGGACAGGGTTTTTGAAATTTCCGCCAGCTTGCGCTGGAGGGGGGTGGAGGCGTCCTCCTCCCCCATGAGCATACCGGCGATGCGGCCCACCTCGGTGTCCATGCCGGTGGCGGTGACCACGCAGACGGCCCGGCCGTTGGTGATGACGGTGGACGAGATCACCATGTTGCTGCGGTCGCCCAGGACGGTCTCCGGGGGCAGCACCTCGTCCGCCTGCTTGTTCACCGGGACGGATTCGCCCGTCATGGCGGATTCATCCGCCTTCAAATTGGCGCACTCCAAAATGCGGGCGTCGGCGGGGACTAAATCGCCCGCCTCCAGCACGATGATGTCGCCGGGGACCAGGGCGTCCGTCTCCAGCCGGATCTGCTGCCCGCCCCGGATCACCTTGGCAAGAGGGGCGGACATCTTCTGCAATGCCTCCAGCGCTTTTTCCGCGCTGTCCTCCTGGGAGATGGAGATGCAGGCGTTTACCACCACGATGACCAGGATGATGAGGGCCTCGATCCAGTCCTCCCCGCCGGAGGACACCAGCGACAGCGCCGCCGCGGCCAGCAGGACGAGGATCATGGGGTCCTTCATCTGCCCGAAAAAGCGGGCGGCCAGGGATTGCTTTTTCGCCCCGGCCAGCTTGTTGGGGCCGTGCTTCTCCAGCCGCTCCTCCCCCTGGCGGGGGGTGAGGCCGGAACTCTGGCTGGTGTCCAGCTCGTGGAGAACCTGGGCGGCGGGTTTGGCGTACCATTGGCTCATAAGTCCAACACTCCTTTTCTGTACTTCCTATGATACGGATTGCCGGGGTCGAATGATAGGGAAGGGGGACAAGCGGGGAAACAAAAAAAGACTGATCCACAGCATGACGCTGTGGATCAGTCTTATCGGTTCAAATCAGGCCCAGGGGGCCCCCATGAAGCCGCCTGTCAACCCACGCCCTCTTCTTCGCCGTACAGGGCCTGCTGATACACGGTGAGGCGGTTGTAGAAGTCCTCGGGATCCAGGGTGGACAGGGCGTCCGCCCGAGTGACGTCCGCCGCGTCCAGCCACTGCTGGACCTGGTCCTCCAGGGCGTCGGCGCGGAAGTTTGCCCCGTATTCGGCCTTTGTCTCTTCGGTGAGGGGCAGACGGAGCATGATGTGGTAGCCGTAGTCCGTCTCCACCACGCCGGACAGCCCGCCGATTTCCAGTTCCAGCGTGGCCTCACGGAAGCCGCCCACCAGGGAGTCCCCGGCGCTGAATACGTAGCCGTCCGGGTTGGTGGCCAGCCCGCCGTCCTCGCTGTACGCGTTCATCAGCTCGTCAAACTTGGCCTCCAGGTCGGATGCCCCCTGGAGCTGGGAGAGCAGGTCGTCCGCCAGGGCCTTCTTTTCGGCCAGGGCTTCGTCGGACAGGGGTTGGTCGTTGTCGTCAGTGTTCTTGAGCAGGATGTGCTTCACGGCGAACACGCCCAGGGAGTCCAGATACTCGTCCAGCTCCTGCGTGTCCGGCTCGTGGGTGAGGGCGGCCAGCAGGTTGTCGTAATAGGCGTTGGAGAGGATGAGGACGTTGATGGAGTCGTCCGAGAGGCCGTAGCCGGACTGGAGCATCTCGCGGGTCTCGTCATCCAGCGAGTCCTGGGCCTCCTTGACCTGGGCGTCGGTGGGCAGGCAGCCCAGCTCCGCCGCCTTCTGGCGCAGCAGGGTCTGGCTGATGCAGAAATAGACGGCCTCCTCGATCATGTCGTTGGCGTAGTCGGACAGGCTCAAGCCAAGCATACCGTAGTAGGACATGAAATAATAGCAGTTGTAGTCCAGCCAGTAGAGGAACAGGTCGGCGGGCACATCCTCCCCGTTGACGGTAAGGGCCGTGTCCCCGGGAGACATACCGGCGGAGAACTCCAGCACGCCCTGGCTCAGGTCGGCCACGATCTCCGGGGTGGCGCTGGGATCGGCGTCAGGGTTGGCGGACACCTCTTCAGAGGGATCTGCGGAGGGGTCCGTGTCCGGGTAGCCGGAGGGCTGATCGTCCCCGGACTTGCAGGCGAACAGGGACAGGGCCATGGCTCCCGCCAGGAGCAGGGCCAGAAGTCGTTTCCAGTTTTTCATTGTGATTCTCCAATCCATGCGGAAAAATTTAGGGGTCAAGTACCGTTGGAGGGTATTATACACCAACGATCCGGCAAATGCAAATTATCCTTCGACCGAGGGCAGCAGGGCGGCGTACCGCTCCACCGCCTGGGAGGCCATGCGCAGGGGGTCCTCAGATTTGCGCAGCTTCAGGGTGAAGGCGGGGACGTCGCCGGGGGAGAACAGCAGCCGGCCCGGATACTGCCCCGCCAGGGCGGCGATGGACTCCAGGTCGAATTTCTCCAGGGTGAACACCAGGCCGGACGCCTTTTGGGAGATGTCCTTGATGGAGCAGGCCGCCCCCTGGCCCCGGAGGAGGGCCACGGAGATCAGGTTGTTCACCTGCCGGGGCGGGTCGCCAAAGCGGTCGATGAGCTCGTCGGTCACATCGTCCGCGTCCTCCGCCGTGCGCACCCGGGCAATGCGGCGGTACAGGTCCATGCGCTGCTCCGGCGAGGGGACGTATTTGTCCGGGATGGAGGCGGCCACGGTCAGGTCCACCGTGCACTCGGGCAGCTTGGCGGGGGCCTCGCCCTTCTCGGTGAGCACCGCTTCCTCCAACAGCTTCAAATACAGGTCGTAGCCCACGCTCATCAGGAAGCCGGACTGCTCCGGCCCCAGCAGATTGCCCGCGCCCCGGATCTCCAGGTCCCGCATGGCGATTTTGAAGCCGGAGCCGAACTCGGCGTACTCCCGGATGGCGGACAGCCGCTTGGCGGCGATCTCGGTGAGCACCTTGCCCTGCCGGTAGGTCATATAGGCGTAGGCCCGCCGGGCGGACCGGCCCACCCGGCCCCGAATTTGATGGAGCTGGGCTAAGCCCATCTTGTCCGCGTCCTCAATGATGAGGGTGTTCACGTTGGCGATGTCGATGCCCGTCTCAATGATGGTGGTGCACACCAGCACGTCCACCTCGCCGTCGGACACCCGGGTCATCACGTCGCCCAGCTCCTCCTGGCTCATCTTGCCGTGGCCCACCGCCACCACCGCCCCCTCCCCCAGCATTTCCTGGATGCGGGCGGCGGTGCGCTGGATGGTGTCCACCCGGTTGTGGAGGTAGTACACCTGCCCGCCCCGCTCCAACTCCCGGCGCATGGCGTCGGCCAGCACCGACCAGTCGTGCTCCAAGACGTAGGTCTGCACCGGCTGGCGGTTGGAGGGGGGCTCCTCGATGGCGGACATATCCCGGATGCCGGACAGGGCCATGTTCAAAGTGCGGGGGATGGGGGTGGCGGACAGGGTGAGCACGTCCACCTGCTTGGACATCTCCTTCAGGCGCTCCTTGTGGGTGACGCCGAAGCGCTGCTCCTCGTCCACCACCAAGAGGCCCAGGTCTTTGAAGCGTACGTCCTTTTGCAGCAGGCGGTGGGTGCCGATGAGCAGATCCACCGAGCCGTTCTCCACCCCGGCCAGCGCCTTTTTCATCTGGGCGGGGGTGCGGAAGCGGCTGACCACCTCGATCTCCACCGGGTACTTGGCGAAGCGGCTGCGGGCCGTCAAATAGTGCTGGCGGGCCAGCACGGTGGTGGGCACCAGGATCGCCGCCTGCTTGCCGTCCAGCACGCACTTCATAATGGCCCGAAGAGCCACCTCCGTCTTGCCGTAGCCCACGTCGCCGCACAGCAGGCGGTCCATGGGCCGGGGGGCCTCCATATCCTTTTTGATCTCCCGGATGGAGCGGAGCTGGTCCTCCGTCTCGTCGTAGGGGAAGTCCTCCTCGAACTCCTTCTGCCAGGGGCTGTCCGGGGCGAAGGCGTAACCCGGCTGGCGCTGGCGCTGGGCGTAGAGCTGGATCAGCCCCTTGGCCAGCTCCTTCACCGCCTTTCGGGTGCGGGCCTTGGCCTTCTCCCACTCGCCGCCGCCCAGCTTGGACAGCTTCTTGGTCTCCGGGTCCTCGCCGCCGCCGATGTACTTGGCGATGGCGTCAAGCTGGGTGGCGGGCAGATACAGGGTGTCCGTCCCGGCGTAGGCCAGCTTCACGTAGTCCTTTTCCACGCCGTCCACCGTCATCTTCACCATGCCCACAAACCGGCCGATGCCGTGGTGCTCGTGGACGACCAAGTCTCCGGGGGAAAGATCTGTAAAGGAATCCACCTTGCGGCGGTCGGCGGCGTTCTTCAGCCGCTTGCCCTTACGGCGTGGTTCGTTCCCGCCCTCCGTCAGCACGGCGTAGGGACAGCCGATGTAGTCAAAGCCGGCGGACAGCCCCCCCACCGCGATGGTGATGCCCCCCGGCTGGGGCAGGTCGTGGAGCTGGAAGTCCACCGCCGAGCGCACCTTGCGCTCCCGGAGCATGGATTGCAGATTCAGCGCCCGCTGCTCGCTGCCCACCAGCACCACCGTGCCCGTGTCCGCGTTTTGCAGCTGGGTCAGGTCCGCCGCCGCCGCGTCCAGGCTGGCCCCGAAGGAGGAGAGCTGCCGGCCCTGGGCGGTGAGGATCACCTTGGGCGGCAGGGGGGCGGCGGAGGTGGTGAAGGAATCCAGGAAGCACAGGGCATGGTCGGCCAGCACCTCCATCAGCTCGTCCATGGTGGCGGAAAACCGGGTGTGCTTCCCATCTAATTTCCCTGCCTCCAGCAGGGTCTTGATGTCCTCGTTCAACTGCCACTGCCAGTTTTTGCCCCGCTCCGCCACCCGGCTGGACTCGGACAGGCACACGATGGCGTCCGGGGGCAGATGGTGGGCGGCGGTGGCCAGCTTTGCGTACCGGGCGGGGAGCTGAAGGTCGCCCACCCGCTCCCAACTGCCGTCCTCCGTGCGGACGGGCAAAAGCTCGCTGACCGGCAAAAACACCGCCTTGTCCAGGTGCCCGATCCGCCGCTGGGAGGACACGTCGAACAGGCCCATGGAGTCCACGTCCCGATCCCAGAACTCGATGCGGACGGGGTCGTCCGCCCCCGGGGAGAACACGTCCAGGATGCCGCCCCGCAGGGCGAACTGGCCCACACCCTCCACCTGTTGGCAGCGGGTGTAGCCCAGGGCGGCCAAACGGTCGGCCAGCTCGTCCAGGTCGTAGCTGCCGCCGGATTCTATAGTGACCACGTGGGCGGCAAGCTCCTCGGGGGGGAGGGTGCGCTGCAAGAGGCCCTCCACCGTGGCGGCGATGAGTGCTGTTTTACCCTCGGCCATAGCGTGGAAGGCGGCGAGACGTTTGTGCTCCCACTGCTTGGAGGCCACCGCCCCCTCGTGGAACAGGAACTCCCGGGCCCCGATCACGGTGGCGGGGACGCCGGTCAGTGCCGTCACGTCGGCAGCCAGGCGGGTGCACTCCGATTCGTCCGCGCACACCAGCACCACCGGGCAGCCCAGCCGCTCCAGCAGGCCGGCGGCAAAATGGGCCCGATGGACGGGGGACAGCCCCGCCACCTCCACCGGGGAGCGGCCCGCCTCCAGGGCGGCGGTGAGCCGGAGGTATTCCGGCACCTCATTTAAAATGTTCAGCAGCAGTTTCATGGGAACCTCGGAATTGAAAAATTTGGAAGATATGGGCGAAATAATGGGGCAGGGTTTGGCCCTGGGCAGGGCTCCCCTTGCTGCGCGCGGGGGAGACCCGCTGCGGCTCACATAAGGGCGCTCGCCTCCGGGGCCAATTGACCCCCGCACTGCGCGCGCGGAGCCTTGCCCAGAGCTGTCTCGCAGAGCGGCTCCGGCCGGCCATTCCTAGACTGCGCGATCGGGGTCATAATCATCCGGCGGGTGCTCAATTAAAGCGGTTCATGGCTTTCTGCGGCCCGTCCCGCAGGAAGCACTCCACCGCGTCGGCGGCGCGCTTCACCGCCTCGTCCATCACCTTTTTGTCCTCGCCCTGGAGCTTGCCCAGCACCCAGTCCGCCATGTCGTAGTCCGGGTGGGGTTTGCCGCCCACACCCACCTTCAACCGGGGGAACTGGTCGGAGCCCAGATGCTGGATGATGCTCTTGAGCCCGTTGTGCCCCCCGGCGGAGCCGCCCGTGCGCAGGCGCAGCTTGCCCAGGGGGAGATCCACGTCATCGGAGATGACCAGGACGTGGTCGGGGGCCAGCTTGTAAAACCGGGCCGCCTCGCCCACTGCCTCGCCGGACAGGTTCATATAGGTGACGGGTTTCATCACCAGCACGCCGGCACCGCCAATGGTGGCGGCGCCCGTGAGCGCCTTGAACTTCAGGCGCTGGATGGGGAAGCGGCCCCGCTCGCCCAGCTCGTCCGCCACCAGGAAGCCCACGTTGTGGCGGGTGTTTTCGTATTTGTCGCCGGGGTTGCCCAGGCCCACGATGAGCCAGGAGACGGGGAGTTTTTTTTGAAAGAACACGTCGATACCTCCCAAAGGGAATAACCGCCCCGGAGCCTTGCCCCGGGGCGGAGGATTTCTTTATTAGGACAGCGCGGGAAGGAGACGGCTCCACAGCCGTTTTATTGCCAGAGCTTCGACACGGAGATCTCCTGATAAATGCGCTCGATGGCCTCGGCGAACAGGTGGGCCACGGACAGGTACTTGATCTTGGGGCAGAGCTCGGCGATGTTCTCCCGGGGCTGGATGGTGTCCAGGAACACCACCTCGTCCAGGGCGGAGTCGTTGATGCGCTGGATGGCGGGGCCGGACAGCACGCCGTGGCTGGCGCAGGCGGTGACCGACTTGGCGTGGCCGATCTCCACCAGGGCCTTGGCCGCGTGGCACAGGGAGCCGCCGGTGTCCACCATGTCGTCCAGCAGGATGACGTTCTTGCCGGTGACGTCGCCGATGATGTTCATGACCTCGGAGGAGTTGGCCTTCTGGCGGCGCTTATCCACGATGGCCATGGGCATCTCCAGCTTCTGGGCAAAGGCCCGGGCCCGGGCCACGCTGCCCACGTCGGGGGAGACCACCATGGTCTCCTCATGCACGGGGGCGAAGCGGCGGAAGAAATGCTCCACGAACACGGGGGAGCCCAGCAGATTGTCCACCGGGATGTCGAAGAAGCCCTGGATCTGGTTGGCGTGGAGATCCATGGTCAGCACCCGGTCGGCGCCGGCGCGGGCGATCAGGTTGGCCACCAGCTTGGCGGAGATGGGGTCGCGGGGCTTGGTCTTGCGGTCCTGCCGGGCGTAGCCAAAGTAGGGGATGACGGCGGTGATGCGGCCGGCGGAGGCCCGCTTCAGCGCGTCGATCATGATGAGCAGCTCCATCAGGTTATCGTTCACCGGGGAGCTGGTGGACTGGACAACAAACACGTCGGAGCCGCGGACGGTCTCATAGATGGAGACAAAATTCTCTCCGTCGGAAAACGCGCCGGTCTCGGCGTTGCCCAGGGGGATGCTCAGTTCCTTACAAATGTCGTTGGCCAGGGCCTTGCTGGAGCTGCCGGAGAAGATCTTTAAATCCTTGCCGTGTGAGATCATGCTTCCTCTCTTCCTCTCTTTCCTCATATGTACATCAATATTTGCTCACAAATAAATGATAACGGTAAAGGGCACACCAAATATTATAACAGAAACCGGGCGTTTTTGAAGGGATTTTTCTCAGTTCTGAAAAATTATAACATTGTGACGAAAGACAGGGGAGAAAAACGGGAAAAAGCGGTGAAAATGTCGAGAACTCCTCAGGCGGCGGAGGGCAGCCAGCGCTGGATGGGTTGGGTCTGGTAGAGGTGGACCACCTCGATGGTGGCGCAGATCTTGTCCGCCATGTTGACCACCAGCGCCTCTCGGCACCGGGGCAGATGGATGGCCAGCGGGAACATATGGGACACGATGGCGTTTTTCTCCTTGTCGCTCAGGTCGGGGCACAGGGCGGAGGCGTTGCGCAGGGCAAATTCCGGATGGTCCAGGCACTGGTTGCCCGGATGGGCGGAGGCGTCCCAGGGGTCGTATAAGTACAAGTCGTGGAGCAGCCCCGCCCGGGCGGCGGCCCGGTAGTCCCAGCCAAAGTACCGGGCCAGCCGGAAGGCCATGTAGGACACGAACAGGGAGTGCTGATAACAGGTGATGGAGAAATGATGCCGCCACTGTTTCATGGAGTTGACCTCCGCGCTCTCCAGCAGGGGGCCGACGCACTGGAGAAAAGCAGCGGTATTTAAATCATGCTTGGACATAAGAAAAAGACTCCTTTCTGAATTGGGTGTTGAAACGAGTCGAATATGGCTTTTTGAAGGTCTGCCGGCCGTAATTCAGGCCGTGCGAAACCATTATAACAGGCCGGAATCCGTTTGTCAGCACTCTTTTGTAAAATTTATTAGGAAGATTTGGAAAATTTTTTCCCTTGACAGGGGCTGTCTGCCATGTTACGATAACTGTACTAGTACGGATAATACAATTGTTGAAAGGAGGCGGGGCCATGCTCAGCCTGAATTACCGGGACGGCCGCCCCATCTACGAGCAGGTGCGGGACGGGCTGCGCCGGCTCATCATCACGGGGGCCATCCCGGCCGGGGATAAGCTGCCCTCCGTCCGGGCCATGGCGGGACAGCTGGCCATCAACCCCAACACCATCCAGCGGGCCTATGAGTCGCTGGAGCAGGAGGGCTACGCCTACTCGGTGCCGGGAAAGGGGAGCTTCGCCGCCCTGCCCCAGGACGTCACCGACAAGCGCAGGGAGGAGCTGCTGGCCAAGCTGGACGCCATCGTCCAGGAGCTGGTGTACCTGGGGATGACCCCGGCCAGCATTGCCGAGCGGTGCGCGGCCTACGGGAAGGAGGAAACAACATGATCGAAGTGAAAAACGTGGTCAAGAGCTTTGACGGCTTCCACGCCCTGGACGGGCTGACCATGACGGTGCCAAAGGGCGCTATCTACGGGCTGGTGGGGCCCAACGGGGCGGGCAAGTCCACCATCCTGCGCCACCTGTGCGGGGCTTACCGCCAGGACAGCGGGGACATCCTGCTGGAGGGCGCGCCCATCTACGAGAACCCCGGCATTAAAAGCCGCATGGCGGTCATCCCCGACGAGCTGTACTACTTCGGCTCCGCCTCCACCCGGGACATGATGAAGTTTTACAAGGGGATCTACCCCAATTTCGACGTGGAGCGCTACCAGCGCTTAAAGGAGGCATTCCCCGAGGTGGACGAGAAGCGGGCCATCCGCCGCCTGTCCAAAGGGATGCAGAAGCAGTCCGCCTTTTGGCTGGCCCTGAGCTGCAAGCCCGACTACCTGCTGCTGGACGAGCCGGTGGATGGGCTGGACCCGGTGATGCGCCGCCAGGTGTGGTCGCTGCTCATGGGGGACGTGGCCGAGCGGGGCACTACGGTGCTGGTGTCCTCCCACAACCTGCGGGAGCTGGAGGACGTGTGCGACCACGTGGGCATCCTGAGCCACGGGAAGGTGGCGCTGGAGCGCTCCCTCACCGAGCTGCAGGGCGGCACCGTCAAGGTGCAGATCGCCTTTGAGACAGAGACGCCCCCCGAGCTGCCGGAGGATCTGCACATCATCCACACCAGCAATGTGGGACGGGTGTATACCTACATCGTCCGTGGGATGGCGGAAGAGGTCACCGAGAAATTCAAACCGCTGAACCCCCTGTTCGCCGACGCGCTCCCCCTGACTTTGGAGGAGATCTTTATCTATGAAATGGGAGGTGAGGACTATGCGGTCCGGGACATCGTACTTTGATTGGACGGTTTTCAAGAAAACCATCTGCCGCTTCTGGCCCCTGTGGGCGGCCTATTTTATGGTCTGGCTGGTGGCGCTGCCGCTGGACGGGCTGATGCTGCTGCGGCTGGAGGCCAACGCCCGACCGGGGGTCACCGGCGGGTATATGGAGAATTTCGCGTTCAGGCAGGTGCCCGGGGCGGCGGAGAATGCCTGCCTGCCGCTGGCGGTGATCTTCGGGGTGCTGACGGCCATGGCGGTGTTCAGCCACCTCTATAACGCCCGCTCGGCCAACCTGTTCGGCTCCCTGCCCATCAAGCGGGAGGGGCTGTTCGCCAGCCACTACCTGGCGGGGCTGTCCTTCTTTATTGTGCCCAACGCGGTCATCTTCCTGCTCACCCTCCTGGTGGAGCTGGCGGGAGGCTGTGTGAGCGTGCAGGGACTGCTGTTCTGGCTGGGGGTGGCCTGCGGGGAGTGTTTCTTCTTCTACTCTCTGGCGGTGTTCTGCGCCATGTTCACCGGGCACATCCTGGCCCTGCCCGCCTTTTATGGCATCGTCAACATACTGGCCTACGGGGTGACGGCGCTGGTCTATACGGTGTTCCGGAGCTTCTACTACGGCTTCTCCGGGTTCGGCGGCGGGGTGAGCCGGGTGGTGAGGTGGCTCACCCCGACCAGCTGCCTGTCGCTGAGTGTGGGAAGCTACTACCAGCGCACCACGGAGACTTTGGGAAACGGGGATGTGGTGACCACTGTGGAGCGGGTGCTGTCCACCCGTGGCCTGGGCACGGTGGGCATCTACGCCCTGGCGGCGGCGGTGCTGACGGGGTGCGCCTTCCTCCTCTACCGGGCCCGGCGGCTGGAGAGCGCCGGGGACGTGGTGTCCGTGCGCCCCATGAAGCCGGTGTTCAAGTACGGCGTGGCCTTCTGCGCGGGCATGGTGTTCGGCGTGGGCACCGCGTTCGTGCTGGGCCGCGGCGAGTTCGTCCTGATGGCCGCCATCCTAGTCTGGGGCGTGATCGGCTATTTCGCCGCCCAGATGCTGCTGGACAAATCCTTCCGGGTATTCAACAAATGGAAAGGCGGGCTGGCGGTGGCCGGGGTGTTCATCGCGCTGTTCCTGGTGGTGGGCTTCGACCTCACCGGGTACGAGACCCGCATACCCGACCCCGCCAGCGTGAAGTCGGTGCAGGTGGACGCCAGCAACGGCATCTACTTCAACGACAACGGCGACAGCATTTGGCTGGAGGTGACCGATCCGGCGCAGATCGGGCAGCTGGTGGATCTCCACCGGGCGGCGGTGGCCCAGCGGGATCGTCACGCCGTCAGCGGGAGCGGCCGCAGTATGCGCTTGGAGCTGACCTATACCCTGAACAACGGCTCCACCCTGACCCGGGAATACTGGGTGAGCCTCCACCCCGGCGAGGTGCAGCAGGAGGGCACGGCTGCCTGGGCCATGGAGCGGCTGTATCACGACACCGATTTCTATTGGCGGGTATATGAGTTCGACCTGCTGGAGGACGCCATCGCCGAGGGGAAACGGCTGGATCGGGCGGAGTTCTGGCACTATGACGAGGAAAAGGGAGAGCTCACCACCGTGGTGGGCTACGGGAACGACGCCCGGGCCCTGCTGGACGCGGTGGAGGAGGACTTCCGGGCCGGACGCATCGGCGTGCGCACCATCACCGATGAGACGGTCCTCAACTACGAAAATAAGGACACCCTGGTCTTCTGCGTGACCGACCCGGCCAAGGGGAACATCTTCCTGCGGACAGAGATCGCCCTGGACAAGGGGGCGGCCGGCACCCTGGCGGAGCTGGAGCGGCTGGGGGCGGACTTGGATCTGACCCATGACGATCAGGAGCTGAGGGAAGCGCTCCAGGGCTGGACGGACTGAGGGGCGTTAGACGGACTTTTCGCGTAAAATTTATCAGGCAGTCCCCCCGCAAAGGATTTGCAGGGGGACTGCTTTTTTGCTATAATGGAAAAAATTTAGATTAGGAGGCCGTATTATGCCAGGAAAAGAGGAATTCATTGAAATTTACCAGGAGCATATCCACCGGGAGGGCAGCGCGGAGCTGCTGGATTATTTAGAGAACAAGAGCGACTTTTTCACCGCCCCCGCCTCCGCCCGGTACCACGGCTCCTACGCCGGGGGGCTGTGCGACCACAGTGTCAACGTGTTCCGCTGCCTGGAGGCGTACCTGGCCCGGGACCGGGTGCGCGAGGTCTATGGGGTGGAGTACCCCATGGAGTCGGTGGCCATCGCGGCGCTGCTCCACGATTTGTGCAAGATCGGGTGCTACAAGGCGGGCACCCGCAACGTGAAGGACGACGCCACCGGCAAATGGGAGAAGGTCCCCACCTTCTTCTACGAGGACAAGCTGCCCTACGGCCACGGGGAGAAGAGCGTGTACATTATCTCCGGGTTCATGCGGCTCACCCGGGAGGAGGCCATGGCCATACGCTGGCACATGGGCTTTTCCGGCACCGAGGACAGCCGGATGGTGGGCCAGGCCCTCCAGCAGTACCCGCTGGCTTTCGCCCTGGCCACGGCGGACATGGAGGCGTCCTATTTCCTGGAGGGTAAATGAGGAAAGCCCCCTTCCCCGCACCGCGGGGGAGGGGGCTTTTTTCATAAAATTTGGGCCCCGCCCGTCAGATTTGAGGGGGCTGCCGCGTCTTATCCATGAAGCTTCAAACCATGACGCAAAAGAGGTGAACCCTATGAGACAGGAGGAGTTTCTGGCCATCTTCGACCAATACCGCCCCATGGTGTATGCCCTGGCGCTGAGCTACACCCGCTCGCCCCAGGACGCGGAGGACGTGTGCCAGACGGCGTTCCTGCGCCTGCTGGAGCGGCCCCCGGCGCGGGGGAAAGAGAAAGCCTGGCTCGCCCAGGTGACGGTGAACGAGTGCCGCAGCCTGCTGCGCGCCCCCTGGCGGAAACGCCGGGTGGAGCTGGAGGAGGGGGCGCTGGAAAGGCTCAGCTTTGAGCAGTGGTCGGAGGGGGCTCTGTGGGATGCGCTGGGGTCGCTGCCCCCGGATCAGCGGGCGCTGATCCACCTGCGGTACTACGAGGGGTTCACCGTGGCCGAGCTGGCGGGGCAGTATCGCGTGCCGGCGTCGGTCATCTCCGCCCGGCTGTACCGGGCCAAGAAACAGTTGAAAAAACGATTGGAGGGATCGGGCTATGGATCAATATCGCAGAATGTTTGACCAGGCGGTGGAACAGCTGGGGCCGGGTCAGGACAAGGTGGAGACGCTGCGCGGGTCGCTGGCCCGCCGGTGCCTGGAGAGACAGACAGAGGAGGTCATGCCTACGAGGAAACGCGCTGGGCTTTTGCGCGGCGCGGTGGCGGCGGCACTGTGCCTGGCGCTGGCGGGAACGGCGGTTGCGGCCTCCCCTGGGCTGCGGGAGGTGCTGGCCGCGGCGCTGGGCGGCTTCGCGCCCTATGCCCAGGAGCAGGAGGGCGAGCCCTATGTAATCAACGGCATCGAGTTCCGGGTGAAGTCCGTGCTGGCGGACGGCTTTACCATCCGAGCCTATGTGGAGGCGAAGGATCTGGAGGGCGGTTTTTTCCATAGGATCGACGACCTGACCATACCGACCCGCATATCTGGCGGGATGTATGTCCCCGCGATTACAGAGTGGTTCGACCCCGGCGCGGCTGAGAGCTGGTCTTCCGGCGCGGAGTGCCTGGGTTATGACGAGGGGACCGGGACCGCCCTGCTGGTGATCTCCTGCTGGAAATTGATGCCGGAGGACTTTACCGGCGCCGCCGTAGAGCTGTGCGAGATGAACAGTTACCTGACGGGGGACTATGAAGTGGTATGGCGCAATGAGAAGGGCATTACCATCCCGGTGGACGTGAAGCCGGTGGAGAGCATCGTGCTGGACGCGGACTCGCCGCTGGCCTCCGGTCTGGACGCGGCGGAGGTGCGTTTGTCCCCTCTGGGGCTGACCTTCATCTTCGAGGATTATCATATCTGGCGGCCCGCCGTTGAGAGAAACAGCGGCAGCGTCAGCGTCAAGCTGAAGGACGGCTCCATCGTGGAAGCTCCGCAGGGCAACGCGTGCGGGGTTTTCCTCCCGCCCCTTGGGGATGGGGACAGTTACCGGGTGAGGGTGTGGAACTTCCTTGAGCCGGTGGAGGCGGAGCAAGTGGATGGCATCTATGTGGGAGGGGACTATTTCCCCATGCAATGAGCGATATAAGACCGCCCCCGGCTTGAGCCGGGGGCGGTCTTGTCAGTAGATGGAGTCCAGAATCTCGATGGCCTGGGCCACGGCGTGGTCGTCGCAGCTGCCCAGGAGCCGCGCCCCCCAGTCCCTCACGGGCTGGGAGCAGTTGGACGGGGCGAAGGGAATGGCGCTGAGCGCCAGCATGGGGATGTCGTTCTGGTTGTCCCCGATGCAATAGAGGTTTTCCCGGGAAACGCCCAGCAGCTCCGCCGCCTTTGCCACCGCCGCCCCCTTGTGGCTGCCCTTGTCGGTGACCTCCAGCAGGTAGCGGTTGGAGAAAATGGCCTCGTAATGATCCCCCCAGAGCCGGAGGAGGTGGGCCTGTACCTCCTTCAGATAGGGCTCGTCCTGCTCCAGGATCACCTTCGTCCAGGGGGTGGGCATATCCGGGATGGCGCAGGGGGTCTGCCGCCCGCCCACCCGCTTCAGGTGCTCCGTGGTCACCAGGTTGGGGTTGTAGACATAGATGTCGTCGTCATGGTACGCCTCCAGGGCCAGGTCGGGGAAGGGCCGGAACAGCTCCGCGAACCGGGCGGGGGCGTCAGCGTCCAGGAAGGTGCGCATCAGATAGCGGTCCGCGTCGTAGTCGTAGAGGGCCGCGCCGTTGGACAGCACCACCGGGGCGTTGAGGGACAGGTGCTCCAGGGCGATCTGGGGGGTGAAGGTGCGGTGGGCCCGGCCGGTGGCCACGGAGAAGCGCCCGCCGTTCTCCTGAAAATAGCGGATGGCGGCGTGGTTCTCCGGGGAGACGGTGTGCGCGCTATTATATAAGGTATCGTCATAGTCGCTGTATAACAGCACGCCGTCAAATTTGCCCACGTAAAATCAGTCCTTACTTCAAATCTTCTCCGTTGAGCCATTTGGCCAGGGGCTTCATCAGCACCGCGCAGACGACCACCGCCAGAATGGTATTGGGGAGCATATAGCCGCCGTTGTAGAGGGCGGAGTAGAAAAACGGAGAGGTCATGGTCATGCCCATAAACTGCTCGGGCATCCACTCGGCGTAGACGGTGACGCCGCTGATGTAGTGCACGATGAAACGGGCGACGCCCGCCACCGCCGCGGCCACAGGGATGAGGTTGGCCTTGCGCTTGAACAGGCCGGCAAGGCCCATCATGGCGTAAGCCCCGGTGTAGTCAAAGACGATGGACACCCAGCTGATGACAAAGCTGTCCAGCCCCAGGAAATACTTCAGGGTGCCGAACACCGCGCCGGCGGCGATGCCCCAGCCCAGGCCCCAGCGAACCGAGAAAATGATGATGGGGATCATGGCGGCGCTGATGGAGCCGCCCTGGAACCACAGGTCCAGCTCCACAAAGGTCAGCGCATAGGCCAGCGCGATGCTGACCGCGCCCTCGCAGAGCATACGGGTGGTCTGGTTTACGTTTTTCATGTGTCGTTTCCTCCTACAAATAAGTATACCGCAATGCAAACGGTGCAATGCGGTAAGCGAGAGAAACGACAATGGCCCGGCGGGCTTGCGCCCGCTTTGTCGAATACACTTCCTACGCCGGCATTACCCGGATCAGGTTCGAGGGACCGGGGGCTGCAATTCGCCCCGCATCTCAGCCGGGAATGACTCCCGGCGCCCCTGTGCTATTCCATTCACGCTGCGGTGTCCCTATTGTATTCCATCAAAACGGCGCTGTCAAGAGGCTGGGCAAAAGGACGAAAAAACGGGGCGATTTTTGTGGACTTTGCCGGGGCCCCAACAAAATGTGGCAAGACGCCCGCAATCCCGCCGGAAAGCAACAAGATGTGCCAACCCAGGGCGGCTGGCCCTTGGAAGCGCTGGAAATTCAGGGGTTGACGAATGGGGAAAAAAGGTGTAGGATGTGTCTGTAACCATTTTGTAACCCTTTTATTTGAGTTTGTTACGATTTTGATTGGATCGAAAACCAACGCTTACAGGAGGGAACTTTCGTGAAGCAAGCCGAGAGAGATCACGAAACGCTGGAAAATCAAAAGGAAGAGGTCGGGACGGCCGATCCCGTCAAGAATGACGGCACCGGTAAGCCCGCTTCTTGGAGAAGCTATATTGAGCAGACCGAGGCCGCCGAGAAAAAGGCGGAGCAAGAGGCCGCGAAAGCCCGGGCCGCGGAGATCAAGGCGTCCAAAAAACGCTTTCAGCCCAAGGCGCTGGCGGACAAGGCGAAGGCCGCGCTCAGCGGCGCCAAACGGGACGGGGCCGGACAGGGGCAGCTGAAGGAGAAAGCCGCCCAGATCGGGAAAACCCTGGCCGAGGCCGCCGAGGTGTGCTGGGAAAAGACCTGCGCCGCCACCGCCGAGGGATGGGACAAGGCGGGGAGCGCCATGGCCAAGGTCCGGGGCGTGGTGGCCCGCCACCCGGTGTCCCCGCTGCTGTATGTGACGCTGCTGGCGGTGGTCATCGGCGTCACCGCCTTCCACGGGACCTACGCCCGGGCCTATGTGCTGGAGGTCAATGGCCAGGAGGTGGCCGTGGTGTCCAGCCCCGATGAGAAGGACGCCATTGTCAGCAACATCGAGTCCCGGGCCTCCGACATCCTGGGCGAGCACTATGACTACGACGCGGAGATCTCCTTGACCCCGGTGTATGCCGTCCCCAGCGAGCTGAGCGACACCGCCCAGGTGGAGGACGCGCTGTTCGAGGACGTGGGCGCCTGGATGACCGCCTACGGCCTGCGGGTGGACGGCCAGGAGCTGGGATACGCCGCCACCCAGGAGGAGCTGTACCGGATGCTGGACGCGGCGGCGCAGCCCTACCTCACCGCCGACACCGTCAGCTATGAATTTGTGGAGGATGTGGAGGTCTATCCCATCGAGATGCCCTCCAACACCAAGTTTGACGTGGAGCCCATCCGGGAGACCCTGGCCCAGATGCGGGTGGAGCAGTCCACCTATGTGGTGAAGAAGGGCGACACCTTCAACGCCATTGCCTACTCTTTGGATATGTGGCCCTACGAGCTGTCCGTCCTGAACCCGGACGTCATCGTGGATAAGCTGTGGGTGGATCAGGAGCTGATCATCCAAGAGGCCGTGCCCTATCTGTCGGTGATGAACATCACCAACGAGACCTATGAAGAGGTCATCGCCAGCCCGGTGGAATATATCGAGACCCCCGACCTCTACGTGGGCGACACTAAGGTGAAGGAGCAGGGCGAGGACGGCCTGGCTCTGGTCAATGCCAACGTCACCTATGTGAACGGCGTGGAGGTGGAGCGGGAAATTCTGGCCTCTGATACCCTAAAGGAACCCACAACCACCTACGCCTACAGCGGCACCACCCCACGGCCCGTCACCGCTTCCAACGGCTATTTCATCTGGCCGGTGCGGGGTACCATCACTTCCAACTTTGGCGGGCGCAACCTGTGGGGCAGCTATGACTTCCACCTGGGCCTGGACATCGCCTGTCCCACCGGCACCAGCATCAAAGCCGCCGACGGAGGCACCGTCATCAAGTCCGGCTGGAGCGGCAGCTATGGCAATCTGGTGGCCATCCGGCATGACAACGGCTATGTCACCTACTATGCACACAACTCCTCCCTGCTGGTGAGCGTGGGCGATAAGGTATACCAGGGCCAGGTCATCGCCCGGGCGGGCATGACCGGCAACGCCAGCGGCCCCCACTGCCACTTTGAGGTGCGCATCAACGGCACCAGCGTCAACCCCAGGAACTATCTGCGGTAACTCAATCAGCCCTTTGCCGCCCCCGGCATATGCCGGGGGCGATTTTTTGCGCAAAAATCGAACAAATTTCCAAAATACCCCTTGACAAAATCGAACGAATATATTATTATAGCGGCGAATAAAACAAAAGGCCGAGCGGGAGACCGCCGACGGGGCGCAAAAAGGCCCGGTTTATGGGACTGTAAGCGTGATATGCTGAACTCATCCGATCAGAGGAGGGTTTGAACCATGAAAAGCGTTACCTATACCTTTATCACCTGGGACGACAGCCGGCGGGCGGCCGGGTTTGACGGCGAGCTGAGCGGCGGCCGGCAGGCCGTGATGGTGCGTCAATCGGGGCGGCAGGGCCGCCCCGTCGAGGACAATGTGATCGACCTGGCCGCCTGGAGGGCCGCCAACCAGGAGCTCTGGGAGGAGCAGCCGGAGCGTGAGCCGGAATACGACCCGGAGGAGATGGAGCCGGTGGCCCCCGCCCGCCGGGCGCGGAGCCGCCGCCGCAGGGTCCATATCGATCCCGAGCTGGCGTCCATCGTGATGGTGGTGGGCGTGCTGGCGGCGCTGATGATCCGGGTGCTGCTGTTCTAAACCAGGAGACGGAAAAAGTGCCGTCCCGGAGGATTCCGGGACGGCACTTTTTGAGGTTCCGCAATGGGCGCGGCTCATTATAGCTGGCTTTTCAGTTTGTACAGGAGGTTCATGGCCTCGATGGGGGTGAGGGTCTCCACGGAGGTATTCCGCAGCTGCTCCAGCACCGCCGCCCCGGCCATGTCCCCCAGGGATACCTGGCCGGATTCCTCCCGGGGCGTCTGGGGCCGGGCGGGCGCCCAGCCCTGCCGCTCCAGTTCGTCCAGGATCTCCCGTGCCCGATCCACCACCTTGCCGGGAACACCCGCCAGCTTGGCCACCTCCACGCCGTAGCTCTGGTCTGCCCCGCCGGGGACGATCTTGCGCAGGAATACGATGCCGTCCCCCCGCTTTTTGGCGGCGATGTGGAAGTTTTTCACCCCTTCGATGGACTGTTCCACCTCGGTCAGCTCGTGGTAGTGGGTGGCGAACAGGGTCTTGGCCCCCAGCCGTTTTTTGTCCGCGCAGTACTCCAGCACCGCCCGGGCGATGGACATACCGTCGTACGTGGAAGTGCCCCGGCCGATCTCGTCCAGGATGAGCAGGGAGCGGGAGGTGGCGTTTTTCAGCATATTCGCCACTTCGGTCATCTCCACCATGAAGGTGGACTGGCCCGCCGACAGGTCGTCGGAGGCCCCGATGCGGGTGAATACCCGGTCCACCACTCCGATCCGGGCGAAGCGGGCCGGGACAAAGCTGCCCATCTGGGCCATGAGCACAATGAGGGCCACTTGCCGCATATAGGTGGACTTGCCCGCCATGTTGGGGCCGGTGATGATGGAAAGACGGTTGTCCCCGCTGTCCATGTGGGCATCGTTGGGGACGAACAGGGAGTCCTTCAGCATCCGCTCCACCACCGGATGGCGGCCCTCCCTGATGTCGATAACGCCGCTGTCGTCCACCTCCGGGCGGACGTAGCCGTTCTGCACCGCCGCGGCGGCGAAGGAACACAGCACGTCCAGATAGCCCACGCCGCCCGCCACGTCCTGCACCTGGCGCACCCGCTGGGAGGCGGTGTCCCGCAGCTGGCAGAAGAGCTGGTACTCCAGGGCGGTCACCCGGCTCTGGGCGGACAGGATCTCGTGCTCCAGGTCCTTCAGCTCCTGGGTGATGAACCGCTCGCAGTTCACCAGGGTCTGCTTGCGGATGTAGTCCTCCGGCACCAGGCTGTAGTAGCTCTTGGACACCTCGATGTAATAGCCGAACACCTTGTTGTAGCGGACTTTCAGGCTCTTGATACCGGTGCGCTCCTTCTCCCGGCCCTCCAGCGCGGCCACCATGTCCGCGCCGTGGTCGATCACGTCCCGGAGGTGGTCCACCTCGTCGTCATAGCCCTTGCGGATGAAGCCGCCCTCCCGGATGGTGAAGGGCAGGCGGTTGTCGTCCTCGTCGTCCCGGATGGCCTGCTTCAGCAGGGCCTGCAAATCCCCCAGGCCGGTGAACCGGTCCAAAAACTCAAAACGCCGGGGGGCCGCCTTTGCCAGGTCCGCGGCCTGCTCCGCCAGCACGGGCAGCACCGCCAGCCCATCGGCCAGCGTCAGCATATCCCGGGCGTTGGCGCTGCCGTACACCACCTTGCCGATGATGCGCTCCAGGTCGGGCACCTGCCGCAGGGTGCGGGACAGCTCCTCCCGCACCACCCCGTCCGCCGCCAGGGCGGCCACCTGGTCCTGCCGGACGGAAATGGCGGCGGGATTGCACAAAGGCTGCTCGATCCAGGCCCGGATCAGCCGGTGGCCCATGGGCGTTTTCGTCTTATCCAGCACCCACAGCAAAGAGCCCTTTTTTTCCTTGCCCCGGATGGTCTCGGTCAGCTCCAGGGTGCGCCGGGCGGTGAGATCAAGCTCCAGATACCGCTGGCGCTTGGCCCCGTCCACCTCCAGGCGGCTGAGATGGCCCAGGTCGGTTTTTTGCGTCTCCTTCAGGTAGGACGCCAGCGCCCCCGCCGCCTGGAAGCCCAGCAGCGGGCCGCTGTCGGGGCCCTCGGGCAGCTCCTCGCCCTCTGTCCACATCCCGCAGGACATCAGCGCGGCCTTGGCCTGGGAGGGGCGGAAGCGGGCCTCCCCGCCGTTCTCGCACAGGCAGCCCAGGCGATTTCGCAGAAAGTCCGTCAGCTCCCGTTCGGCGAAGGCCCCGTCGGACAGGATGGCCTCGCTGGGGGGCTCGGCGGACAGGCGGTTCAGGAGGTGGGACAGCCAGCCCTCCCCCCGGAAGGGGGCGGCGGTGAACTGCCCGGTGGACAGGTCGCACTGAGCCAGCCCCGCCCCGGTGCTGTCCAGGTAGATGGCGCAGATAAAGTTGTTCCGGCTCTCGTCCAGCATCACGTCGTCCATGGCGGTGCCGGGGGTGACGATGCGGATCACGTCCCGGTCCACCAGGCCCTTCGCCGTGGCCGGGTCCTCCATCTGCTCACAGATGGCCACCTTGTACCCCCGCTTGATGAGCCGGGCGATGTAGCTCTGCGCCGAGTGGTAGGGCACGCCGCACATGGGGGTGCGCTCGTCCTCCGGCTTGCCCCGGTCCCGGGTGGTGAGGGTCAGCCCCAGCTCCTCCGCGCCCAGCTTGGCGTCGTCGTGGAACATCTCGTAGAAGTCGCCCAGCCGGAAGAACAGCAGGCAGTCCGGGTGCTCCTCCTTCACCTTCCAGTATTGCTTCATCATGGGGGTCAGCTCCGCCATTTTATATCTCCTCTCCCGGGCCTTGTCACGCTCGGATTGGCCGCGCTCTTCCCGGCGGCTTCCCTCCGACTCGGACTGGTCTCTGGGGCTGTTAGCCCCATCGCTCGTCCTCGCTCCGGTTCATCCGCCGGGGCGCGGCTATCCTCACGCTTCTATTCTCCATAATCCACGATCACATAAACATTCTGCACGCCGGCGATGTCCGCCGCCGGCTCCACCTGGGCGTAACGGCTGACGCCGTCCTCCTCCACGTCCAGGGTGCGCACCGAGCCCACCAGTAACCCCGGGGGATAGACGCCGCCCAGGCCGGAGGTGGTGATCTGGTCGCCGGTGACCAGCTTGGCCTCCTCGGGCAGGAAGGACAGCCGGAGCAGGCCGTTCAGCATGAGGGCGAAGTCCCCCTCCAAAATGGCGTCCTCGTCGGTGCGGGCCACCCGCCCCCCCAGCTCCAGGGTGGGATCTAAAATGGTGGTGACCACCGAGGAATTGGGATTGGCCTCGGTGACCACGCCCACAAGGTAGCCGTATTGGTCGATGACGCAGTCGTTGACCTCCACGCCCCCTAAAGTCCCCCGGTCGATGGTCAGGTTGGAGGCCCAGTTGGAGGCGGAACGGCGCACCACCGCCGCGTCCCGGTACTGGAGCTCGGGCCGGGCCTCATGGAGGCCCAGCAGATCCTTCATGCGCTCGTTCTCCCGCACCGCGTCCTGCCCGGCGATGGCGTCACGCTCCAGCTCCGCCACCCGCTGGCGCAGAGCCTCGTTTTCCGCCGCCAGCTCCTCATAGCGGAACGCCTTGTCGTATTGGGCCTGAGTCCAGTTGGTCACCGCGCTGGACGCCGCCCGGAAGGGGGTGGCCAGCACCTCCAGCACGTTGGTGAGGGGGTTGAAGCCCAGGATCTGCGCCCCCAGGGCCAGCACCGCCGCCAGCAGCACCGCCGCCACCAGCAGCAGCCCGCCGTTGTTTCGGAAAAATTGCTTCATGGATGAGTGCTCCTATCCGGTCAGTTTGACGCTTTTCCCACCCCTTCGGGGTGGGAAAAGCCGAATAGACAGAAAAATTGCTTCATGGATGATCTCCTAATAATAAATCTACGCCAAAGCCGGACAGGATGCGGCCCAGCCGGAACACCGGCAGGCCCATCACATTGAAATAATCCCCATGGATGCCGGACACCAGCAGGGCGCCCCGCTCCTGGATGCCGTAGGCTCCCGCCTTGTCCATGGGCTCCCCGGTGGCGATGTAGCCCCGGATCTCGTCCGGCGCAATGTCCCGGAAGGTGACGGCGGTCTCCTCGTGCTGGGTGACCGCTTCCTCCCCCCGGAGGACCGTCACGCCGGTGTACACATGGTGTTCCCGCCCCGACAGGGCGGACAGCATGGCAAAGGCGTCCGCTTCGTCATGGGGCTTGCCCAGCACCGCCCCGTCCAGGGCCACCACCGTGTCGGCGGCAATGATGAGGTCGTCCGGCCCCGCCTTTTTCGCCGCCGCCAGCGCTTTGCGCAGGGACAGCTGTTCCACGATCTCGGCGGGGGGCAGGTTGTCCTCCACCGATTCGTCCACGTTGGGGGAAATGATTTTAAACTCTTCAATGCCTATTTTCCCCAACAGTTCTTTGCGGCGGGGAGAATTTGATGCCAAAACAATAGTCATTGTTTGCCTCCAAGTCAATTTTCCCCCTGCGGGGGGTGGCCTCCGGCGGGTCACTTTCTCTCACGCGAGAGAAAGTGACCAAAGAGCGCGCCTAAGGGGCTCCACCCCTTAGGTATCCCCGGCCGCCGCCTATTCAAGGGTGGCTGCTTTCCGGCTTGCGCGGCTGACGCATGGAGCGCACTTCGATTTTCGGCCCACAGGGGCCTGCTCGGTCTGTGTGTCGCCCATTGGAAGCTCTCCTGAAAGCGCCTACATGGTGCGCCGGATACGGGATTGCACCCTAGTTGGGCTCGTCCGTCCGACCAAAGAGGTAGTCAAGACTGACTTCCAAAAAGTCCGCGATCGCGACTAGGGTTTCATAGTCGGGGCGGCGTTTGCCGCCCTCGTATTGCTGAAAAGAGCGAACTGTTATCTCTAAATGCTCAGCCAGCTCTCTTTGCTTGAGGTTTTTTCGTTTGCGGGCTTCTTTTAAACGCATTGCAAATGGAATCATGTTTCATACCTCTTGACACGATCAATATGAACGTATATAATACATTCATATTGATCGTATTCCTGTTTTGGAAAAAGAAAGGAACGATTTCTATGACTGAGTTAATGGAAGCCCTTTATACATATGCCCAGGGCCATGCCGTGGCGGCATTTTTAGCCCAGGACGCGGAATACGAACGGTGTATTCAGTGCGCAGAGGCCCAGGAGACGGGGCTCCGGAAAGTATTGAGCGCTGATGAAGCCGCCCGATTAAAGGCTTTGCTGGATGAGCGGGATCTGGCGCTGTTTGTCCGGGAGCGGGCGGCTTTTTTCGCTGGGTTCCGAATGGCGATGGAGCTGGCGCGATAAAAAGCCTTGCCGGTCCAGGCGCAGTCCGTGGACGGCGGGGGGTTAGTGACCGCATATGGGCGGCAGCACAAATAGGGGGAAATCCGTACGAAAGCACCACGCACCGGAAGGGTGACAGCTTTTTCACAGGCGGCGGGCCCTTCGTTCCCCAGGGGGTTCTCAGGGGGAAGCCCGGCCTGTGAGAGCGGCCCATAGGGCCGCATCGAACCGGCGGGATGCCCCCTGAGCATTCTCTTTGGGTACTTTCTCTCATGTGAGAGAAAGTACCCCGCCGGAGGCGGCCCTCCATAGAGGGGCATGGGGAGCTACTCCACGTCCCGGTAATACAGGCCGCGCGTATAGTTATTGGGGATATAATTGCCGCGTCCCCGGTAGGCGTCCAGCACCTGGACGCACTCCACCCCGTTCTCGGTGGTGAACAGCAGGCGGATGGAACGCAGGCCCGCTTTTTTCCAGTCCGCCGCCTTGTCCGCCAAAAACACCTTGTTGGCGTTCAAGATCTCGTTGCGGCAGCCGTAGGCCCGCTCCACCGGGAAGCGCACCCCCTTGCGGTCGGTGAGCAGGTTCACGTTGGAGCATACGCACTTGCCCGACTGGTTTTTGATGGCGCAGTTTTCCGTGATCATCAGCGGCAGACGGCCATAGGCGATCATCTCCACGTCCACCGCCTTGGAAATGTCGCGAATTTGGGCCAGCTTCAGCTCAAATGAGGCGGTCAGCGACTGGAAGCCCAGCCGCTTGTACTCCTTCACCCCCTGGCTGTTGAACACCTGGAGGCCGAAGTCGCCCCGCAGGTTGAAGCCCAGCTCCTTGCACAGCGGGATCAGGCCCAGGTTGCCCACATAGGCGTCGGTCACCCCCGCCTCCTTGCAGGCTTCCAGCTCGCGCCGCAATCCGTCCAGCTCCCGGTCGAAGCAGATCCGGGGCAGCACCGCCGCCACCGGGACGCCCCGGCCGATGGTGGCTTTCACGTCGTCCGGGTGGGCGGCGATCTCCTCCGCCGGGAGGGTAATCATGGCAGGGCGGGCCTTTGTCAGCTCAAAAGTCATCTGGCCCGCTTTCCGCAGGGAGACGATGATGTCCGGTTCCCCCCGGTAGTTCTCGTACCGCGCCCCCAGCTTGTAGGCGCCGTGGCGGCGCTGGGGCAGGGCGGTGCGCTGTTTAGACAGGTCGTCCAGCACCTGGCGGCGCAGGCCGTTGAGGGCGGACAGGGGCACCGCCAGCCCGTCCTGCACCAGCGAGCGCACGTCGATGACCCGGTAGGGGGTGCCGCCCGTTTTGGTGAGCTGGCCCTCCACCTCCGCCCGGGTGGTGACCCGGCGGCGGGCCGCCTCGGGGACGCTGCCCGCGGCGGTGGCCACATGGCCCTGGTCGTCCTCCACACCCACCTGGATGGGCTCGCCCGGACGGACCAGGGCGTAGAATTTCACCGGGACGCCGGGGCCCTCCCCCTTCTCATAAGCGGCCTTGGCCTGGGCGAACAGCTCCCGGGGGTTTTTGGCCTCCTCCCGGACGCCGAACATATCGGGGCCCTTCTGCTCCATAAAATAGCCGTCGGTGAAGCCCTGGCGAGAGAAGGCCTGCTCCAGCCGGGACAGCTCTTCGGCCGTGGGCTCCCGCCCGTCCCGAAGGGCGTCGGCGTACACCTTGGTGACGATATAGACGTACTCGGGGCGCTTCATCCGGCCCTCGATCTTGGCGCTGGCCACCCCCATGTCCCGCAGCTCCCGCAGATGGCCCGCCAGCGACATATCCTTCAGGGACAGCGGATGGCGGTCGATCAGCTCGTCCCCCCAGCCGTAGGGCAGGCGGCAGGGCTGGGCGCACATCCCCCGGTTGCCGCTGCGCCCGCCGATAACGGAGGACATGAAGCACTGGCCGGAATAGCACATGCACAGCGCCCCATGGACGAACACCTCGATCTCGATGGGGGAGCGCTCGCAGATGTAGGCGATGTCCCGGCGGGACAGCTCCCGGGCCAGCACCGCCCGGGTGATGCCCAGATCGGCGGCCTGCTTTACCCCGTCCAGGCTGTGGAGGGTCATCTGGGTGGAGGCGTGGAGGAGCAGGTCAGGGGCGGCCTGCCGCAGGGCCCGCACCAGCCCCATGTCCTGCACCAGCACCGCGTCCGCCCCCAGTTGGGACGCCTGGACGGCGCAGTCCACCGCGTCCGCCATCTCCCGGTCGGAGGCCAGGGTATTTAAGGTGAGGTACACCTTTACCCCCCGCAGGTGGCAGTAGGATACCGCCGAGGCGAACTCGTCCCGGGTAAAATTGCGGGCGCCCCGGCGGGCGTTGAATTGTCCGAAGCCGAGGTAGACCGCGTCCGCCCCGGCGCACACCGCCGCGCGCAGCGCCTCCGGGCTGCCGGCGGGGGATAGTATCTCCATAGGTTCTCTCTCGTTTCTTGTGGTTGTTTATCGTTGCGCTACCGCTTCTCACGCTCCGATTGGCCGCGCGGCCGGGTCGCTTTCGCTCCGACTCGGGCTGGTCTTTGGGGCCGTAGGCCCCATCGCTCGCCCTCGCTCCGTTCCAAGCTCCCCTGCGCGGCTATCGTCGCGCTTATCGCTTTTGCTGCAATTTAAAAATCTCCCGCTTCGACTCGCTCAGCTCCAGCTTCAGCTTGGAGTTCTCCTCCAACAGATCCTTGATCTGGCGGCGCAGGTTCTCCGACGACTCCTGCTCCTTGAAGCGGTCGTCGGCGATGTTGATGGCGGTGAGGATGGCGCAGTCCATCTGGGACACGCCGCCGGCCTTGCCGGTCTCCCTCAGCTTGTCGTTGACATAGGCCGCCACCCGGTGGACATAGTTTTCATCCTCCGCACACAGCAGCGTGTATTTCAACCCACCCACGGTCACGGTGACGCGGTTTTGCATGGCGCTCCCCTCCTGCATAATGATTCAGATTATTATAACACACTTTGCGCGAAAAGGAAATGAAAAAAGTATAAACCCAGGATACTTTTTCGGCGGAGGGCTCCTTGACATTTCGGCCCTAAGATGATACAGTGTCACGGAATGTACCACTGTAAAAAGGAGTTGTCAGTGATGAACAATACCGAAAAGACCATGGAAAAAATTGTAGCCCTGTGCAAGGGCCGGGGCTTTATCTTCGCCGGCAGTGAGATCTACGGCGGCCTTGCCAACACCTGGGACTACGGCCCCCTGGGCGTGGAGCTGAAAAACAACGTGAAGAAAGCCTGGTGGAAGAAGTTCGTCCAGGAGAACCCCTATAACGTGGGTCTGGACGCCGCCATCCTGATGAACCCCCAGGTGTGGGTGGCCTCCGGCCACGTGGGCGGCTTCTCCGACCCGCTGATGGACTGCAAGGAGTGCCACGAGCGCTTCCGCGCCGACAAGGTCATCGAGGACTGGTGCGCTGAGAATAATTTCGAGCTGGGCCACAGCGTGGACGCCATGAGCCAGGCGGAGATGAAAGCCTTCATTGACGAGCACCAGATCGCCTGCCCCACCTGCGGCGAGTTCAACTGGACCGACATCCGCCAGTTCAACCTGATGTTCAAGACCTTCCAGGGGGTCACCGAGGACGCCAAGAACACCGTGTACCTCCGCCCCGAGACCGCCCAGGGCATCTTTACCAATTTCGTCAACGTCCAGCGCTCCACCCGGCGCAAGCTGCCCTTCGGCATCGGCCAGATCGGCAAGTCCTTCCGCAACGAGATCACCCCGGGCAACTTCATCTTCCGCACCCGGGAGTTCGAGCAGATGGAGCTGGAGTTCTTCTGCCAGCCCGGCACCGAGCTGGAGTGGTTCGCTTACTGGAAAAACTTCTGCCACCAGTGGCTGCTTGACTTGGGCATCAAAGAGGAAAACCTGCGCCTGCGTGACCATGACCCCGAGGAGCTGTCCCACTACTCCAACGCCACCACCGACTTCGAGTTTGCCTTCCCCTTCACCGACTGGGGCGAGCTGTGGGGCGTGGCCAGCCGCACCAATTTCGACCTGAACGCCCACCAGACCACCTCCGGCAAGGATCTGACCTATTACGATCAGGATAAGAACGAGCATTATATCCCTTATGTCATCGAGCCCTCCCTGGGCGTGGAGCGGATGCTGCTGGCCTTCCTGTGCAATGCCTATGACGAGGAAGTGGTGGACGCGGAGAAGAACGACGTGCGCACCGTGCTCCACCTGCACCCCGCCCTGGCCCCCTTCAAGTGCGCGGTGCTCCCCCTGTCCAAGAAGCTGGGCGACAAGGCGAAGGAGATCCAGGGCGAGCTGTCCAAGTACTTCATGGTGGACTATGACGACGCCGGCTCCATCGGCAAGCGCTACCGCCGCCAGGACGAGATCGGCACCCCCTATTGCGTCACCGTGGACTTTGCCACCGTGGGCGACGACAAGACCGAGGCCGACCACGCCGTCACCATCCGGGACCGGGACACCATGGACCAGGTGCGCGTGCCCATCAGTGGGCTGAAGGCTTGGCTGGACGAAAAGCTGGCATATTAAAAATTTGTAAAAAAATTAAGTGCCCCCGGTGCATTCCGGGGGCACTTATGATATACTATGCTGACCGAATGGAAGCCTTTCCCCGTTTTATGGGGGCAAGTTCAGGCTGTTCATGATTGGAGGCCGCAAATGAAACGCTTTTTCTCATATTTTCTATTCCAGACCCGGCCGGAGGAGACGCTCACCTCCCGACAGAGGGTGGTATTTTGGCTGTGGAACGCCCTGCTTACCGCCGGGGCGGCGGCGGCGCTGGGGCTGGCCTCCCTGCTGCTGGCCACCGGCAACGCCAGCGCGAAGGTGATGTTTATGGACTACCTGCGCCACCCGGCGCTGGTGGCCCTCAACCTGCTGCCCCCGCTGCTGCTGATGGCGCTGCTGTACGCCGCCACGGGCCGGGCGTGGCTAGCCTACCTGATCACCGCCCTGCCGGTGCTGGGGCTGTCCCTGGGCAACTACTACAAGCTGGTATTCCGGGACGACCCCGTCCTGGCCTCCGACCTGCTTATCCTGGGGGAGGCGGGGAATATGGCGGGAAAATACCACCTGTTCCTGGACCGCAAGCTGGCAATGGCGCTGCTGCCCGCCCTCATGGCCGGGGTGGCGCTGTTCCTGCTGGCCCGGGGCAGGCCGCGCCTCCCCGTCCGGGGCGGGATCGCGGCCGCGGCGCTGATAGCCTCCCTCGCCCTGATCCCGGTGTACGGCAGCGACAGCATCTACAACAAAAACGCCAACGCAGATCACATCAACCCGTGGTCCGCCACCCAGCAGTATATCTCCCGGGGGCTGATGTATCCCTTCCTCCACAGCATCAAGACCGCCATGCCCACCCCGCCGGAGGGCTACTCGGAGAAGGAGGCCGCCGCGATGCTGGCGGAATATCAGGACGCCGACATCCCGGAGGACAAGAAGGTCAACATCGTGGGCGTCATGCTGGAGGCCTTTACCGATCTCTCGGGTTATGAAAGCATCGAGCTGCAGACCGACCCCTACGCCTATTTCCACGCCCTGGAGGCGGAGAGCTACACTGGCAACCTGCTGACCAACATCTTTGCCGGGGGCACCGTGGACACCGAGCGGGCGTTCCTCACCGGCATGGCCCCCAACGACATCAACTATCGCTCCAACACCTCGTCCTATGTGTGGTACCTGAAAAGCCAGGGATACCAGACCTTCGGTGACCACCCCAGCAACCGCTGGTTCTACAACCGGGTGAACATCAACTCCTACCTGGGCTTTGACCAGTACCGCTTCGCGGAGGACCACTACAAGCCCTTGGTGGGGACGGACACCGCCTTCGACAATGTATTTTTCCACGAGATGACCGCCGCCGCGGTGGATCGGATCGAAAACGGCGACGGGCCCGTGTTCTCCTTCTCCGTGTCCTACCAGGGCCACGGGCCGTACAGCGACAACATCTGCTGGTGGGGCGAGGTGGACGATTATGTGGCCAACTACGACCTGACCCAGGAGGAGCGCACCATTTTGGCCAACTATTTTGGCTCGGTGATGAGCACCCAGTACTACGTGTCCGAAATGGTGGACGTGTTCCGGACGATGGACGAGCCCATCGTGGTGGTGGTGTTCGGCGATCACAAGCCCTGGCTGGGCAACAGCAACAGCGTGTACAATTCGCTGGGCATCGACCTGTCCCGTATGTCGGTGGACAGCTTCTACAATTATTGGTCCACCCGCTACCTTATCTGGGCCAACGACGCGGCCAAGGAGGTCATCGGCCACGATATGGTGGGCGAGGGACCGGACATCTCCCCCTGTTTCCTGATGAACGTCCTGTTCGAGCAGCTTGGCTGGGAGGGGGACGCCTATATGCGGGCGGTGGAGCCGATCCGGCAGGAGCTGCCTATGGTGCACCGCTACGGTTCGTACCTCACCGCGGACGGGGAGCTGACCCTGGACCCCACCGAGGAGCAGGCGGAACTGGCCCGCAAGCTCCACAACCTGGAGTATTACCGGGCCCATCATTTTTCCGGGGAAACGGGCTGATGCTTGAAAAAAGCAAGGGGAAATGCTTGACTTTTCCAAAACGGGCTGATATACTACTAAAGCCGCTTTGAATGGGTGTGGTGTGTTCCGCAGAAAAGAGGGATAAATCCCCGCCCCCGACAGCGAGCCCGTAATAAAGGAAAGGAGTGCAGATATGCACGCGATCATCGAGACCGGCGGCAAGCAGTACAAGGTGGCCGAGGGCGACACCCTCTACATCGAGAAGCTGAATGTGGAAGCCGGCGAATCCGTCACCTTCGACAAGGTCCTGGCCGTCCTGGACGGCGACAGCGCCAAGTTCGGCGCCCCCACCGTGGACGGCGCCTCCGTCACCGCCAACGTGGTGAAGAACGGCAAGGGCAAGAAGATCCTGGTCTTCAAGTACAAACCCAAGAAGAACTACCGCCGCCGTCAGGGTCATCGTCAGCCCTACACCAAGGTGGAGATCACCAAGGTCAACGCCTGAGGGATCCGGCTATGACCACCGTAACCTTCCACAGCGCAAAGAGCCGCCTGGACGGCTTTGTGGTGGAGGGCCACAGCGGGTACGCCGAGGAGGGGTCAGACATCGTCTGCGCCGCCGTCTCCGCCGCCGTTGGGCTCACCGAGTGCACCATCAATGAGGTGATGGCCCTCGGCGCCCAGGTGAAGGTCAAGGAGAAGGACGCCCGCATCTCCCTCAAGCTTCCCCCCGCCCTGAACGAGGCCAGCGACGACCTGTGCCAGGCGGTCATGACCGGGCTGCTGGTCTACCTCCAGACCATGGCGGAGGAATACCCCGACAATCTCGCCGTCCTTTTGGACGACGACGATGATGAGGACTAACGTGCCTCAACCTTTAACAGAAAGGACGGAAACGACTATGCTGAAGATTAACATCCAGTTCTTCGCCCATAAAAAGGGCGGCGGCTCCACCAAGAACGGCCGTGACTCCCAGGCCAAGCGCCTGGGCGTGAAGCGCGCCGACGGCCAGTTCGTGCTGGCGGGCAACATCCTGGTGCGCCAGCGCGGCACCCACATCCACCCCGGCGTCAACGTGGGCAAGGGCAGCGACGACACTCTGTTCGCCCTCAAGGACGGCAAGGTGAAGTTCGAGCGCCTGGGCAAGGATCGCAAGCAGGTTTCTATTGTTGAAATCGCGCAGTAAAATGCCTGAAAAGCCGCAAACGGGGGACCGTTTGCGGCTTTTTTCTGTGAAATTCGGAAAAGGGAAAAGAAATGAGTGTCTTTTGGAGGAAAGAAGAGAAGCATAAATTTGCGCGTGTCTCCAAACGGGGACGTGCGGCATATCTGATTTTGTGCTTTGAGGAATGTCTGCTGTTTTATGGAGAAAATATAGCTGATTGGAAATGGGTACTGGAAGAATTATGGGAAATCACGTCAACCTGGGATATTGATCGATGGGTTAGCCGGGTCTGTGACCTGAGCCCTGAGACCGTCCTGCCGTATGCATCCTATAAGGAACTGATGAAAAAAATTAATGAGATCAACTTTTGGTATGAATTAAACGAGGAAGAATTTGTTTTTCTACAAAATCTATACCATAAAGAGCGCATGGGCTTTCAAGTGATTAGCGATTTACTGGATAAGATTTATGATGTAATTACGGATGACTGGGGAGGTATGGAAGAATCCTTTACGCCGTCCTGCCTGCACAACATAGATGAAGCAGAAGAAATCATGAAAAACAATGATATACCACTTCCATCCAATCAGTCCGCGTTGGAATTTATTATGAAGCACAGGGACAAGCACTACGGGAAACTATTTGACGGGACGCAATTTTCCATATTGTCAGCACAGAAGGAATCTTGAATCAAGAAGGAGGTCATTATGGCCAATCAATTCATTGACACCGCCCGCATCACCGTCCGGGCGGGCACGGGCGGCGGCGGCGCGGTGGCCTTCCACCGGGAGAAGTACGTGGCCGCCGGCGGCCCTGACGGCGGCGACGGCGGGCGCGGCGGGGACATCATCCTGCGGGTGGACCCCCATATGTCCACCCTGATGGACTTCCGCTACAAGCGCAAATACACCGCCGAAAACGGCAAGGACGGCCAGGGCAAGCGCTGCTCCGGCAAGGACGGCAGCGATCTGGTGATCCGGGTGCCCCGGGGCACGGTGGTGCGGGATCTGGAAACCCGGGAGATCATCTGCGATATGTCCGGCGAGGAGGACTTCGTGCTGGCCCGGGGCGGCAACGGCGGCTGGGGCAACCAGCACTTCGCCACCCCCACCCGGCAGGTGCCCCGGTTCGCCAAGGCGGGCCTGCCCGGCCAGTACCGGGAGGTCATTTTGGAGCTGAAGCTGCTGGCCGACGTGGGGCTGGTGGGCTTCCCCAACGTGGGCAAGTCCACCCTGCTCAGCGTGGTGACCAGGGCCCAGCCCAAAATCGCCAACTACCACTTCACCACCCTCTCCCCCAACCTGGGCGTGGTGCCGGTGGACGGGGGGGAGTCCTTCGTGCTGGCGGACATCCCCGGCATCATCGAGGGCGCCGCCGACGGCGCGGGGCTGGGCCACGACTTTTTGCGCCATGTGGATCGCTGCCGGCTGCTGATCCACGTGGTGGATGTGTCCGGCTCCGAGGGGCGCGACCCGGTGGAGGATTTTGACGCCATCTGTGAGGAGCTTCAGCGCTGGTCCCCCGAGCTGGCCTCCAGGCGGATGCTGGTGGCGGCCAACAAGGTGGACATTATGGAGGATCCCGAGCTTTTGGCAAAGCTGCGGGCCCATGTGGAGGCCAAGGGCTGCCCCCTGTTCGAGCTGTCCGCCGCCACCCACCGGGGCACAAAAGAGCTGATGTACGCCGCGGCGGCGGAGCTGTCCACCCTGCCCCCGGTCATCGTGTATGAGCCAACCTATGTGGAGCGGCCCCCTGAAGTGGACACCTCCGAGGCGCTGGACATCCAGCGGGACGAGGACGGCACCTGGCTGGTGGACGGGCCTTGGCTGCGCCAGCTCATGGCAAACGTCAACTTCTCCGACTACGAGAGCCGCAACTGGTTCGAGCGGCGGCTCCGGGACGCGGGAGTGTATCAGCAGCTGGAGGACCTGGGCGTCCAGGATGGGGACGTGGTGTGCCTGTACAATTTGGAATTTGAATACCAGCGCTGAGCCGTCGTGAGCAGTGCGGATGGACTGGAGCGAGGGCGAGCGGAGGGACGCACAGCGGCCCGCAGACCAGCCCGAGTCGGAAGGAAGCCGCGCGTCGCGAACAGGCGAAGCGTGACGACAGGCCCTGTCCAAGCGGACAGGGCCCATTTTCTTAATTTCGGTTCTGGTCGTTCAGCCGTGCCTCCAGCTTGGAATACACGATATTTTGGCTGGAGTACAGCGAGTAGTTTCCGCTGAGCAGGAAGCTCAGGGCGCAGGCCAGGGCGAAAAACAGCAGCCCCTCCCCACCGAACAGCTCGATGGCCAGGAAGATAGAGGCCAAGGGGCAGTTCACCACTCCGCAGAACAGGGCAATCATGGAGATTGCCGCCCCAAACGCCGGGTCCAGCCCCAGCAAGGGGGCCGCGACGCAGCCAAAGGTGGAGCCGATGAACAGGGTCGGCACGATCTCCCCGCCCCGGAAGCCCGCCCCAAGGGTGATGGCGGTGAACACCATTTTCAGCAGGAACGCCCAGGGGACGTGGACATAGCCCTCCAGGGCCAGCTCAATGACGCCGCCCCCCGCGCCGTTGTAGTCGCCGCTGCCCTCAAGGAGGGTGAGGTCGATGACCAGGGCCGCGCCGACCAGCACCCGGAGATACTGGTTGGGGATGTACTTCTTGTACAGATGCCCCGTTTTGTGCATGAGTACGCAGAAGGCGATGGACACCAGCGCCGCCAGGATCGCCAGAGCGCCGCATTGCAGCAGAGACACCGGCCCCAGCTCCGGCACGCCGTACAGGTAGTACGCCTCGCCGGGCAGGCCCAGGCACTGGGGGATGGCGCTGGCCACAAGGGCAGACAGCAGGCAGGGGAACAGCGCGGCATAGCGGAAGTGGCCCACGTTCACCACCTCCAGGGTGAACACGGTGGCGGTGAGGGGCGTGCCGAACAGGGCGGAGAACAGCCCCGCCATGCCGCACTGGATGATGGTGTTCAGGTTCCGCTCCCCCAGCCGGAGCAGCCGCCCGATGCCGGCGGAGACGCTGCCGCCGATCTGAAGGGCCGCCCCCTCCCGCCCGGCGCTGCCGCCGGTGAGATGGGTGAGCACCGAGCCCAGAAAAATCAGCAGGGCCAGCCGTAGCGGGGGGCGCTTCCCCCCGCGCACACTGGCGATAATTTGATTGGTGCCGCTGTCGTTGGCCATGCCGCACATACGGTAGCTGAACACGATGGCAAGGCCGGCCAGCGGCATACAAAATAGCAGCCAGGGGTGGGCCAGCCGCAGGGCCGTCACCTGGGCCACAGACCAGGAAAAGGCCGCGCCAGTCAGGCCGCAGGCCAGCCCCGTCAGCACCGCCAGCACCAGCCACCGGCCCAGGGCCAGGATGGACGGCAGGACGGCCTGAAGACGCGCGTTGAGCCTTTCCGCCATATCGTTACCTCCATGTTTGAGTCTGCGCTGTCAAGAATTTTTAAATATATCTTAATCATTATACCAGCCCTGTCAAGGCGAAAAACTCTTGCGGGCGGAGGTATGAAGTGCTATAATACCGCTTGCGTCCCGCAGAGCCGGGCCGCAGAATGAAAAACAAGGAGAGAGTTAAAATGAAGAATGTGAAAAGAAGCTTCGCGGCTCTGTTCGCCCTGGTGCTGATCCTGGCGACCGGCTGCGGCAAGAAGACCAGCAACAAAGTGGTGGACTACAACGTGGATGTCCCCGCCAGCTTCCAGGAGATGGAGATGGAGGGCGTGACCGAGTGCTGGTACAACGCGGCCGACAACTCCAACATCAACGTGAACATCACCGAGAAGGACGCGGGCTTCAAGAAGGTCACCGCCGACGCGCTCCGAGAGGCCATGGTGCCGCTCTTTGAGGCGACCTATGGCGCCGCCCCCACCATCACCGACAAGTACTTCACCACCAATGAGGTGTGCGGCATGCCCGCCTACCAGTACAGCTACACCATCGAGCTGCTGGGCATGGAAATGGACCAGCTGATCGTGTGCATCGACGCCGACAAGACGTACACTGTTACTTACACCGACACCACCGGCGACTGGATGAGCACATTTGAAGCCAGCGCCAAGAACATCGAGCTCGTTTTTGAGTAAGCTTTTGGGCCCTGTTTGAGGATGGCCAAGGCGTCCGTCGCCGGTCATTTCTCAGGCAGGGCCCGAATTTTGTAAAAAAGTTTGAAAAATTTTTCACAATTCCCCTTCCCTTTGGGGCGAGGATAGAGTATAATAATACCGAGCAAATCCAGCACTACCATAATTTATTAAGGAGTGATACCAATGAGCATCAAAGTAGGTATTAACGGTTTTGGCCGCATCGGCCGCATGGTTTTCCGCGCCAGCGTGAACCATCCCGAGATCGAGATCGTGGGCATCAACGACCTGTGCCCCGCTGACTACCTGGCCTATATGCTGAAGTACGACACCATGCATGGCCGGTTCGAGGGCGAGGTCTCCTCCACCGAGAACGCCATCGTGGTCAACGGCAAGGAGATCCCCATCTTCGCTGAGCGGGACCCCAAGAACATTCCCTGGGGCAAGCTGGAGGCTGAGTACGTGGTGGAGTCCACCGGTCTGTTCCTGACCCAGGAGAAGGCCCAGGCCCACATCGACGCCGGCGCCAAGAAGGTCGTCATGTCCGCCCCCTCCAAGGACAGCACCCCCATGTTCGTGTGCGGCGTCAACCTGGACGCCTACACCCCCGACATGACCTTCGTGTCCAACGCCTCCTGCACCACCAACTGCCTGGCCCCCATCGCCAAGGTGCTGAACGACAACTTCGGCATCAAGGACGGCCTGATGACCACCGTGCACTCCGTCACCGCCACCCAGAAGACCGTTGACGGCCCCTCCATGAAGG
>JAAVHX010000009.1 GCA_014799475.1 Clostridiales bacterium
GACCCGCCGACCCTGCACCAATATCCACTCCGCTACGCTCCGTGGATATTGGTGCAGGGTCCACAGAAATTTACAAAATTTCTTTGTTAAAAATGTGTAAAGAGATATTGACAAAATCAAATCAACATTTCGCTGTCCTCGTTCAGAGTATTCATATTTTCCTTTTCGGAGACAACCCCTATTCCGAGTGCTCTAAGCTCCCGTATGTAGTCAACGCTGTCCACTGTATTTCGCGCGAATCTTGAGAATGATTTGGTCAGAATCAGATCTATTTTTCCTTGACGGCACAGCCTGATCATCTTGAGAAATTCGGGACGCTTTTTTGCTTGTGTACCCGAAATCCCCTCGTCCGCAAATATTCCCGCCATCTGCCATTCGGGATTTTTATTTATTTTTTCGGTATAGTATTCGATTTGCGCTTTATAACTGGTTTTCTGTTCCTCGTCATCGGTGCTGACTCTACAGTATGCCGCTACTCTTAAACGTTTGGTCTGCTTGATTTCTTCACGGGATTTTGTGGGTATTACCACTATCCGCATATCGTTTTGTGTCAATGTTTCCGTCATTGTTGGTTCACCTCGCTTATTGCCATATATTTTAATTGAGCGCATTTTATAATAAGCGTCTCGATATTTTCTTTGTCGGAAGTTTCCGAATCTATAAGCCTGTTTATTTCATTGGTCATTCGCTGAATTTCATCGGTTGGCTCATATTCCGTTATCATCATTGTATAGGTTTGCTGTGGATTTATTTGTGGTACAGGTTTACGATATGTAGTCCGTTCTGCCTTTATCCGAGCCGCTTGTTCATAGTCACTTTTTTCGATTATTTGCGGATAACCATTTTCGCCTATATATTTGCTGTTTTCAAGTACTCGGCAAACCATATTTTTATTCCACGTATGTTTTCCTTTTATATATGGTATAGTCATTTCAGCAGCAATGGTTTTCAGCGATTTACCGCCTATGTAGTCCGAGAATATTTTTTGTACCGCTTCGCTTTCGGCAGTGTTCAAGGCATATTTTCCGTTTATTACACAGTAGCCAAACGGTATACTTCTGTTTTTCAGCATTGTTACCACCTCTTAATCCGTTCTGTAAAGCCAATCCCGCCGATTAAATCAAATCGGATTTCCTTTTCTGACAGCACAGTTATTTTATCAACTATTTGTCCGAATTTTATTTCATCGAATTCGGTTATCGGTTCGGCTTTCTCCAATATCCTGATAAGCTTTCTAAGATTGTCCAGTCGTTCACTGTCTTTATCGTCAAGGCTGGCGTGGAGCTGTTTCTGCGCTGTCAGCAGTTTTCGGTCAAGTTCTTGGGTTCTCTTGGTGAAGTATGCTCCATCAAGCGTCCCTTGCGAGTTCAGCACAGTCAGTAGGTATATCTGTTGTTTGATCTCGGATATTTCTTTGCGAAGCTCCGCAAGTTGTGCATTGTCCGATCTCTGACGTTCAGAAAGCAATTCCAATTGTCTTAGCATTGGCACGAGAATCGCTTTACAATGCTCCCGAAGCTTATTATATAGTTTTATAAAAGCTTTTTGGAATACACTATCATGGATTTGCCGTATATCACATTTTAACATATTATTGTGATCATGATTTCGGCATACCCAATATATTTTTTCACCACACTTCTTTCTCCTGAAGGTGCCGCCGCATATGCATTTGATTTTTTTACTGAACACTTTTGTTTGTGGTGTGAAGTCAATGTTCGGCTTTTTTAAGTTTATAAGCTGTTGAACCTCGTCAAACAGTTTTCGTTCTATTATAGGCTGGTGAGTGCCGCTGACATAATATTTCGGCTTTTCACCCCGATTTGGCATATGGCAGAACGGAAGGGCATCGGTTGTAAAGCTCTTTTGCAGTAACGTATCACCGATATATTTTTCGTTTGTCAATATCATTAAAATTGCCGCCGTTCGCCATTGCTTTCCGTGAGGCGCAGGAATATTTTTTTGATTTATCCTTTCTTCTTTTTGGATATTTTTTATCCATTTGAATTCCTCCTTATTCATTTTTTAAAATCAAAAAGTTGATAAGGAGGCGGCGCACGTTGGCGGTAAAATGTCATATAGCGACTTTTTGCGACAAATGAAAAGCGCAGTCGGTTTACATCGACTGCGCTTAATGGGTCTATTGTTTTTTCATATATTGTTATTTTTAGTAATGTTATACGATATTTTGTCGAATAAAAAAACACCGCAGTTTTTCGTAAAACTGCGGTGTTCAGTGAAAAAATATAATACCTGTTTGCAGGTGCCGAGAGCTGATTTCCTGCTCTTGCCATGACCATATCCTTTCTTTGGGACTTCATCTCGTTCTGGCATTTTTCTACCATTCCAGCGTTGTTAGCTGAAAAATCTTCCGTAATTGTCCCTCAATATGGTCTATCCATTTCTTGAATAACAGGAGTAGTTCGTTATTGCCTTTCTACTTCCCTTTAAGAGTTTATATTCTTAAATTAGGATCTACTTTTATAACGACACCATATGTACGAATGTTTAAAACAGTTTTTTGATTTTATATCACAAACTATTTGTTAGTATTTTTGATTGTTTTAACCCCAAAAATAAAATATATGATATGAAAAACCCAAACGCAAGCAAGCACTATCCTCCCGACGACCACCTGATTCATCATAACAAACCCAATCGTCATCAGCACTGTAACGGTTATCATTATTTTGATCTTGGTTTTCCATGTCATACCTTGACCCTTGACAAACGATTCAAGGTTGTTTTTGTAGAGCTTTGTGTTTTTGAACCACCTGTCCAGGCGCTCCGAGCTTTTCCCGAAGCAGACCGCCGCAAGCAGCAGAAACGGAAACGCAGGCATCAGCGGCAGCACCGCTCCCACAGCGCCAAGCGCCAGTCCCATACAGCCAACAGTTATGTAAATTATTTTTTTAAGTTTCATTGTGCAGCTCCATTTCTTGTTGTTTTTTCTCGCGCTTCACTTCAATAACATGCCGCATTGCCGTTATCGGGTGATGAAACATCATTCTTGGTCCAGAAAAGCGCATGACCGCGCGTATCTTTTCGCGCATTTCGGGCCTGTAGCAGTGTATTCTGCAATTCGAACAGAACGTTTTGTTTTCCATAAACGGGCATTTGTCGGAGCGCGAGCAGGCGTATTCCGAAAGCTCTCGGCAGTCCGCGCAGAGCGCTTTCCCACCGTGCTTTTTTCGGCAGTACAACGCTATCATTTCGCACACGATCAGCTTTTCACGTTCTCGTTTATCTTCAATATCCATCAGCTCATTCTCCCGTTCTCCGCCGAATAAATTTTGTCACAGATCTTCATCGTTGATTTCCTATGAGACACCAGAACAACCGTATTTTCACCGCCGTTATCGACAAGCGACTTCAGAATTACCGCTTCGTTAAGGCTGTCGAGATTGCTTGTCGGCTCGTCGAGAAGTATCAGCGGCGCGTTGTGGAGGAAAGCCCTTGCCAGTCCGATGCGCTGCCGCTCGCCGCCCGAAAGCGTCTCTCCGAGCTCGCCGACCTGCGTTTCGTAACCGTTCGGCAAGCTCATAATAAAATCGTGTACCGACGCCTTTTTGCATGCCGCGATTATATCCTCACGCGCCGCGTCAAGCTTTGCAATGCGGATATTGTTCTCAATCGTGTCGTGGAACAGGTGGGTATCCTGCGTTACAAATCCCTCGTTATTACGGAGATTTTCAGTGTTTATTTCGTTGACATTCACGTCCGATATTTTAATTTCGCCGCCGTTGACGTTCCAAAATCTCATAAGTAATTTAAGCAGTGTGGATTTTCCAGAACCGCTTTTTCCCGAAACGCCGATGATCTTTCCTTTGGGAATCTCAACGTTTAAATTATCGAGAATAATTTCATTGCCGTAGGAGAACGTCACTTTTTCGCATTTCGCACCCGAGAATTCAACGTTCTTGCCGTTCACGATATCCTCGGTGACGGGCTGCTCGTCAAGAATGTCGAGTACTCGGTCTCCCGCCGCGAACGTGTTTTGCAGCGATACTCCAAGGTTCGCCAAAGCAATAACGGGACCGAATGAAGACATCATAGCGATAGTCGGGATAAGCACGCCGCTGAATCCAACAATGCCTTGCGAGCAGAGCAGTGCGCTAACGCCAAGCATTATCAGATCGAATATCAGAATTACGGTGTTTGTGATCGCCGCGTCAAATCCCGCGCTGCGGCTGATCTTCTCCTGCTTTTCCGACAGCTCGTCTGTTTTTCGGTTAAGCTCCGCAAGGCGTTTTTCGCCGTTGTTATACTGAATAGTTTCCTTTAAACCGCGGAGATTATCCAAAACAAAGCTTGAAAGTTCACCCGATTCGCTGCGAAATTCCGCACCTGCGCTGCCGCTCTTTTTGGAGATAATTATCGGCACAAACGCTCCGACTGCGATATATCCAAGTGCGGCGATAATTCCCAAAACAAAATTATACGAACCGATAAACACGCACATTATCGCGGAGAAAATAACCGCAATACATATCGGCGAGATAGTATGCGCATAAAACACCTCCAACAGCTCGATATCCGAGGTGATGACCGAGATCATATCGCCCTTTCCGCGGCACTCGAGCTTTGCCGGACAGAGCCGCCGCAGCGCCCTGAACACATGATCGCGGATAATAGCAAGCAGCTTGAACGCGATATAGTGGTTGCAGGACTGCTCTCCGTAGCGGAGAAATCCGCGGACAAGCGCAAAAATTATCACACAGACAAACACCGCGTTCAGCGCAGCGGGGCTTCCCATTCCGAGAATATCAAGCAGCGCATACCCGCCGAAGATTGTGATAAACGAAGCGCACAAATGCCCGATTACGCCCATCGTTACCGCAAGTATCATAAATCCAAGAAGCGGTTTTATCAAGCCGATAAGCCGAAGCATTATATTTAAATTACCGCGCTTTTTCATTTAGACCGCCTCCTTTCCGAGGTTTTCAAGTTGCTGCTGAGCGTTCCATAGTTTGGCGTATAGACCGCCGTTTTCAAGCAATTTTTCGTGAGTTCCTCGCTCAATGACCGCTCCGTTTTCCATTGCGTAAATCGTATCGGAATCAACACAGTTCGCTAATCGGTGAGATATTAGTATCACCGTCTTTGTTTCGGCAAGCCGCGTTATCTGCTTCATAATTTCGTTTTCGCTGTCCGAATCGATGTTACTCGTAGCCTCGTCGAAGATGTATATCGGCGCATCATGCAGCAGAGCCCGCGCGAGCGCCAACCGCTGCCGCTGACCTCCGGAGAGGTTAACCGCGTTCTCGGAAAGCGCGGTGTCCAGACCGTTCTCCGAACGTAGAAAATCTGCAAGATTTGTCTTTTCGAGAACTTCCCAAAACGCGTTATCATCGGCGTTTGGGTCGCCCATAAGCAGATTATCACGCACTGTTCCCTTGAACAGATAGCTATTGTGACCTATGTAGGTAACGTTCCGCATAAGGCTCTCTTCGGATATTTCCGAAAGCTCTGTGTCGCTTATTTTCACCGAGCCGTTGTAGCCGCGGTTTCGCCCCATAAGCACCGCCGCTATCGTTGACTTTCCGCATCCGCTCTCGCCGACTATCGCGGTGAACGAATGCTCGGGAATATCAATGTCGATACCGTGCAGTACCTCACGGTTTTCCTCGTAGGAATAGCGGAGATTTTTGATCGTTATACCGCAGCTTTCGGGTAAAATCCTACCGCTTTTTTGTTCCGGTTCGGGCAGGTCGATCAAACGGAATATCTTGTCGCTCGCCGCCATTCCGTTCATTGCCACATGGAAAAAGCTGCCGAGCTGCCGCATGGGGATAAAGAAATCCGCCGACAGCAGGATTATCGCGAAGCAGCCTGCAAAGCCTATAGCACCCGCGTTGAACTCCCTCGCCGCCATGATTATCCCGAGAGCTGCGCCGCCGTATGCCACCAAGTCCATTACCGTTATGGAGTTGAGCTGCATTGTCAGCACTTTCATCGTGATCTTGCGGAACTTCTCGGATTCCTCGTTCATTTTTTTGTTTTTGAATTCGTCCGCTTGGTANATCTTCAGCGTTGTCAAGCCTTGCAAATTTTCAAGGAACGTGTCGCCCAATTGCGTATATTGCCCCCAATATTTCGAGAGCAGACGCTTTGCGATCTTCTGAATAATCACGATAACTACAGGAATAAGCGGCACGCATATCAGCAGCACCGCAGCCGNCTTTATGCTAACGAACGCCAGCACCCCGAACAGCGTAAACGGCGCTATCATCGCGTAAAAAAACTGCGGCAGATACGACCCGAAATAGNTCTCGAGNTGATCCACGCCCTCGACGGAGACCTGAACCGCCTCGGCTGTNGACGTGCTTTCGGTGTAGNTTCCTCCCAGCCGCAGCAGCTTTTTGTATATCATTTCGCGCAGAGTTTTTTTGACGGTCTTTGACGCAAGAAAGCTGAATTTAGATTGCAGCCTTGAACAGACAAACCGCACCGCGACCGCGATAACGGCGGCGCATATCGTGAAAATNATGTCGCCGCTTTCTACCGATTNTTCCGCNAGTTTTNCAAGCAGATTCGCTATCGAAAAGATCATAACTATATTAAAGACCATGCTGAGCCACTGCACGATAACGTTTCCGNCAATGTATTTTTTTGATCTCCCCACGGTTGAGATCAAGCGTTTGTTTATCATCATAAGGTGCCAAACCTCCATTGATTAGNCNATNCTAACTGCANGGNATTAATAAAGTTAGCAAACGCTAACTTTATTAATTATANCATATTTTTTTCCGATTTNTCAAGANATTTTTTCCCATATTAAGAGGAAAAGGGACACGGTGTGCGCCGTATCCCTTGATTTTTTATTCTCGGTTTTTGAGGACTTCCGCAGGGGTTATCCTGTTGATCTTCCGCACAAGCAGCGCGTTCACAATAAAGTAAACAAACATTACCCCTGCAAAAATAAGCAGGTAAGTGTACCACTCAAACCGCATATTCATGCCGCAGGCGGTATTGGCGATCGCCCACGGGTAGATCGCGTCCATTGCGAGTTTAGCCAACGGTATGCAGATGACTGCTCCGATTGCAACAACGCCCGTGTTGCCGTTAAGGTAGAGCTTCCGCACTTCTTTTGAACAAAAACCGAACACTTTTATAAGTGATATCCCAAAGGTCGAGCGATCGATCATCACGCCCATCATTAGGTACATTACCACGAGGAAGATCACCACGGAAACCGAGATCATCATTACGACCATAGGCATCATCATTTCGCTGAACACCGCTGAGGAGCGCTCCACGTCAGAACGCGANGTCACCGANTACACNCTGCCGTCGTCAATGTCAAGTGNNNTGTCCGAGAGNAGCATATTGTAATAATCGTCGTCCTGNCCGAAAAGCTCNCNCATACTGTNAATNTCCATAAACGCCGTNAANCCNGCGGCGTAGGAGCAAACGTCNTCGACCGTGAACGCGTAGTCCATTTCGTTGGCGCTGTCGGTCAAAATCAGCTTGTCGCCCCTGCGCAGTCCGTATTTTTCGGCAGTTGCTTTTCCGAGGACAAGGCTGCTTTTCCCGCCGCTCGGTTTCGCGTCNAANTATTTNTTNTCANTNTCNATNCCGATTATNGANATATCCANCGTATAGTCNAGATANGTNNTTGAAAGNGATTCGGTATAGCACGCTTCCGCGCCCTCCGGCACGGTCTTTTCGGGATATTTAAGCGTGTACATATACTCAAATTTCGTGCTGCTTACGCNGTCTGTTTTTACGTTCTCACAGAGGACAGCGCAATTCAGCCCNAGCATAAAGATCAGCAGCGANATAAACATTCCGATCACNACGGTAACGCTTGTGCGAATTTCTCTGAGCATTTGACGGATTCGGAAATTGCGCACGAAATTATTGCCTTTGAGGTTAACGCTGCGCAGCTTTGAGGCTTTCTGCTCGTTNCGGATAAGCGACAGCGCAGTCTGCGAAAGGCGNTTGTTTATNACNAGCGAGTTNACNATNATTGANATNAGCGGCGGCATTATCACCGAATANNTGATAAGATACNCGGGNNAGATCGTATCAAGCNCGGGAACGGAAAAATACGAGTANGTGTCGCCCATNTGCCANTTAANGCCCGCGTCCGAAAAGCCGAGTGCAGCACCGACCAATCCGCCGAAAAACGTTACTAGTGTCGGCAGTGTTATGTAGTGTAAAAGCAAGTCTTTCTTTTTCGCACCGAGAGCATACAGCGCTCCGATAACGCTCGATTCGCGGTTAATCTGATGAATGACAAACACGGAAATTACATACGCGAACAGCGCAATAACAACCACTCCCGCGAGCAATCCCATTTCCTTATTCATCTTCATATCGCCCGCCGCCGCGAGTATTCTGGGGTTATCGGCTGCTGCAACAAAAGACGTGAGGTTTTCGATCTTGAAGTCGAGTATTTCGTCGATCAGTTCGTCTGTTTTTTCCTTTAATTTGTCCGTGCCCTCGGCGAGTTTTTCCGAGCCTTCGTGCGCGGCGCTTACTCCCGCAATGTATTCGGGAGCAATTTCGGAGAGAATAACGCCGTTTTCCGTGAGTGTTTTCAGCGCGTCACAGAGCGACTTTGCACCGTCGTTTAGGTCGTTTACACCGTCGCGCAGATCATCTCTTTTTTCAAGTGCATCCGCGATCGTTTCACGGAAAAACTCGTCATCCACTTGCTCATAATCAAAGTCAAATTCTTTTATCGCCGTCTTTAATTCCTTGTCGGTAACGCCGCTTCCGAGGCGGTATGCGTAGGTGTAATCCTCGACCTTCTGCGCGCCGTTTTTTAGAATTTCCGCATACTGCTCCGAGGTCACGAACGCCGTTCCGAAAAGTTCGCTTTCCACCGCCATATCGGAAAAATTTGCAATAGGCATATCGTAGTCGGGAGTTGTTCCGATCCCGACGATCTCAAAATTTATATCAGCAATTTTAGTTTTATCACCTACGGAATAATTGTGTTCCTCGCAATATCGCTTTTCGAGAACGATCTCGCCGTTATTCTCCGCAATTCTGCCGTTGTCGAGAGCAATCAGATTGATCTCGGAACGGTTTTTCATAAGCCGAAGAACGGAATGATCGTCAAGCGAAATATCGGTGGAAAATTTGCGTTCGAGTGTTATTCCCATACCGCGCAGAGACTTTTCCTGTTCGTCCGTTAACGGAATAAACACCGAAAACTCGCCGTCCTCGACAAGGTTATTTTGAGCGGCGTTTTCGCTCCCCGTGATGATATTTTCCGCCGCGCCGACCACCGCGACAACGACGTACATTCCCAGAACGATCATCAGAAACAATGCCAGCCACCGCCAAAAATTCTCCTTGATATCGCGAAAAATACGTTTTCTTAATACTCTGTTCATCACAAGTCCTCCAGTTCGGCGGCGGGAATGCGCATTTCGTTTATGTAGTCCTTTTTGATCAGTCCGTCCTTGACGATAATTACCTTATGCACCATATTTTTTATCGAGTTATTGTGCGTTACGATAAGCATGGTCGTGCCATATTTTTCGTTGATTTTTTCGAGCAAAATAAGAATATCCCGCGAGGTTTTGGAGTCCAGCGCGCCCGTAGGTTCGTCGCAGAGCAACAGCTTAGGATTTTTAATTAAAGCCCTCGCGATTGCGCACCTCTGCTGCTGACCGCCCGATAATTGCGACGGGAATTTGTTGCGGTGCTCGGCAAGCCCGAGCGTGTCCAACAGCTCGTTTATGTCCAGCGGATCGTTGGCAAGATACTCGCATACTTGAATATTTTCGCGCACCGTCAGATTTGGAACGAGATTGTAAAACTGGAAGATAAATCCCAGATTATCGCGGCGGTAATCGGAAAGCGCGTCGGGTTTCAAGCCGAAGATCTCCTTGCCGTCAACCTTGACCGACCCCGAATCCATTGTGTCCAGACCGCCGATACAGTTGAGCAGCGTGGACTTTCCGCTGCCGCTTGTGCCTTGAATAACACACATCTGCCCGCGTTCTACGCCTGTGGAAATGCCTTTCAGCACCTGAATGTAGCTGGTATCTTTTCCGTAGCTCTTCTTCATGTCCTTTACTTCAAGATACATTGTAAAACCTCCGTTGAATTAGCATTGGCTAACTTGTATTTTTTATTTTAACCGCCCGAAAGCGGTTTTTGATATTGTTACATAACGATAGCATAACATCGTTATGTTATCGCTGTAATATTTGCCGTACATCTGTACGGCAAAATATAATCGAATTGCACGATAAATCGGAATTTAATATAACGACACATATGTAGTATAATTAACAACTCAAAAGTGATTCATTAAATTTCTTTAATATCCAATCAATAATCTCAATCATTGTATTTCCTCTGTTTTCTACACTCCCAATCAGTAGTTTTTCAAACCACTCATGACATGGAATGAGTTTTAATTTTGAATATCTACGATATAAACTGCTTGACGGAGGAATTGGCATTTTGTTGACTGCCCAAATTCCCTCTAACACCTTCCATGTATTTGTTGTGACAAGATAGGAAATTAGTAAAACATCTTGTTTTGAAAATGCAGATTCCAGTTTCAACTTTGTACTTTTCAGCCAGTAGCAAATATCAGATTGCTCCTTTTTTGAAACACAATAATGCTCCAGTATGTTTTCAGCATATATGATGATTTCCTGTGCCTTTCCATTATCGTATTCAATCTTCGCATCAAGATACTTATATATCTCCATTGGCTTGGTCTTCAATTTACCAATAGCCTTATCAAAAGTTGTATAATGTATTTCAACTAAAACGCCGTCAATTAACTGTGATACAAAGTCATTTCTTTTTCCAAGTACGATAATGTCTAAATCAGATAAATCGGTTGCTGTACCATATGCAACGGAACCATTTAACAATACAGCATCAATGGATGTATCTTTTTTAAACTCTAAAATTAGATTATGAAATATTTCCAATTGTTTACGCATAGTTCCACCTTTTCTATTCCCGTGTACACACTCTATTTTATAAATTCCGATTTATCTTCCCGAATGATTATTTTTCTTGTCCTCAAACACCAGCCCGACCCAACTGCTCACATAAAAATTCATAATGCGGCTCATGATCCCGACCGCCTTTTTCTCGTTCGGCTCGTGGGTGAGCAAATGAATAAACGCATCAATGATCATATGCGAGAGCCAGTGCAGCATATACGTGTTGATCCGCTTATTCGGGAGCTGCCGCGCCATATTTTCCGCCATCGCACGGTAGGTTTGATCGGTCATATCCACCATCTCGTCCACACAGCACTCAAAGCGCGTTCCCTGCGACTTTGTGAGCAGCAGCATAAACGCTTCGTAATTCGCGTAGAGCTGATGGATCATCGCCGCGGAAAGCTCGTCGTGACCGCCGTTGATATGCTCATAGATCTCGGACAGCGGTATTTCCATTTCAGTTGAGAAATGTCCGAGAAGTATTTTTTTCAATTCATCAAAGGGCTGCTCAACGATCGCCGCGAACAAGTCCTCCTTATCCTTAAAAAAGAAGTACAGCGCGCCGGTAGTCACGCCCGCGTCGGCGCATATCTTCCGCAGCGAGGCTTTAGTGTAGCCCTTTTCGGAGAATTCCGCGCGGGCGCTCTCGATAAGCCGTTCCTTGGTTTCTTTATTATTGTCCAATTTGTTACTCCTTAACATAACGTTGTTATGCTTTAATTATATTTTAACATACTTTTTTAAAATGTCAAGAGGTTTTAAATTTTTTTGAAATTAAAAAAGGTATTGACAACTGCCATTTGATGTGTTATAATAAATTTAAGTTAGTTTAAGCTAACTTATTGAATTGCCGGCATATTTTGTCCCGGTATTTATTTTTAAAAATAGGTTAGCTTAAACTAACTTATCCCGTTGATATATGGAGGAACACAGATGAATTTATTTGAAAGCATTGAAAAAGGTTTGATACGACACTGCTCGCCAACGCTCGCTTCTCTGAAAACAGCAAGCCTTTTTACGCTTGAATTTTCCTGTCACAAGGAACTGAACGATGTTTTGCGTAAGTGGAACAAGAGCTTATCAGATAAAGGCGTTGCGATGATCGCGCTGCGGGAAACGGACAACCGCGCTTTGATCTANGTGTTTCAGNAAAAANAAGCTNCGCGAGGCNTTATGCTGCCCGAAAATCNAGCGTTTTCTNCNNAACAGCGGATACNGCGGTACNAATATCGGCNCGGCNCTTTCNACATTGAGAGCACATTTGACCGANCTTGGNGATTTTCCGCACGAGATNGGGGTTTTTCTTGGATACCCCCTTGACGATGTGATAGGGTTCATCAAAAANAAAGGNCAAAACTGCAAATGCACAGGCTGTTGGAAAGTATANTGCAANGAGTGTGAAGCGGAAAAAACCTTTGCACGCTTCAGGAAATGCGAAGCGGTTTACATGCGGCTCTGGGAGCAGGGAAGGAGTGTTTGGCAGCTGACCGTGGCTGCTTGACATATAATTTATGAGGAACATGGTTCCTCGAACAACGAAAGGAGTTTTACATAATGAGCAAAATAGCGGTGGTTTATTGGAGCGGAACGGGCAATACGGAGTCTATGGCGATTAAGGTCGCCGAGGGCGCAAAAGCTGCGGGAGCGGAGGTNACGAGCTTTTCCGCTGCGGAATTCAGCGCNGATATGATGGACAACTTTGACGCNNTNGCNTTCGGNTGCCCGTCTATGGGTTCGGAGCAGCTTGAGGAAAGCGAATTTGAGCCGATGTTTTCGAGCTGTGAACCGAAGCTCAGCGGTAAGAAGATCGCTTTGTTCGGTTCTTACGGTTGGGGTGACGGCGAGTGGATGCGCACTTGGGAGGAAAACTGCGTTGCAAACGGCGCGGTTCTTGCCTGCGATAGTGTGATCTGCAACGAAGCTCCCGACACGGACGCAGAGGCGGCGTGTACCTCTCTCGGCAAATCGTTGATTTAATTTCGGCAATTGCAATTATTTATGGGATATAAAAGGGTCGGAGCATGACGCTGCGGCCCTTTTGATATGCAATGAAGCCGGATTTTAATTTCCGGTTTTGCATAATGCAAAAATTTGCAAGCGGTATTGACAATTCCAAAAAGTTTTTGTATAATATACACATACCCCTAATGGTATATGGAGGTGCAACAATGAGAAAATGTATGGACGCCGCGAACCTGCACCGCAGACTCGCGAAAATTATCGGTCAGGTACAGGCAATTGACAGAATGATAGATGAAGACATTCCCTGTGAGGATATCCTCTCGCAGATCAATGCCGCGAAATCCGCATTGCACAAATGCGGTCAGGTCGTGCTTGAAGGGCATATAAAGCACTGCGTGCGTGACGGAATCGAACACGGAGATGCCGATAAGACAATAGAAAACTTTACAAAAGCCGTGGAGCGCTTTGCCAACATATAATAATGCATAAATGCATAAAAACTTANACACTTTCTCAAAAAACAGTCGATNTGACTGTTTTTTGTTTTTCCTCTTGACAAACCTATACTCCTTCATGTATAATATACATATACCCCCATAGGTATAACAGGGGNGTTAAATTACACTTAAATANATTAACATAAGGAGTTTTTTATGAAACGTTTTACGGAGAAGCTGGAAGAATTAATGGACGCAGGCGGCATTAAAAAAGACATTGTATTGCTTGCTATTTCGGGAATCGCGCTTTTGATCAGTATTTTCGACCTTATTCCCATGCCGTTTGACGCGGCATGGNTAGCGGTAATTCTATGCGGTATCCCGATCATACTTGAAGCCATTATCGGTCTTATCACTAAATTTGACATTAAAGCGGACGTTCTTGTATCAATCGCACTGATAGCTTCCCTGTTCATAGGAGAGGATTTTGCGGCGGGAGAGGTAGCTTTTATTATGCAGCTCGGCGCTCTGTTGGAGGATCTCACTGTTGCAAAAGCAAGAGCGGGAATTGAAAAGCTGGTCAATCTAACGCCGCAAAATGCAAGGGTCATCAAAGACGGGAAAGAAACTGTCATTCCGGCAGAAAAGGTCAACGTNGGAGATACNCTTAGGGTTCTCCCCGGCGAGACCATTCCGGTTGACGGAATGATTATTTCGGGGCAAACCTCCGTTAATCAAGCAGTCATGACCGGAGAATCGCTGCCCGTTGACAAAACAATAGGCGATGAAGTATCAAGCGGCACGGTAAATCAATTCGGCTCTTTTGAAATGCGTGCGTCAAAAGTTGGAGAGGACAGCTCCATACAGCGCATGATACGGCTTGTGCAGTCTGCGGATGCGGAAAAGGCAAAGATCGTAAGACTTGCCGATCGTTGGGCAACGTGGATCGTAGTAATCGCTCTTTCTGCTGCGCTCATAACGGGACTGGCAACGGGGCAGATCATCCGCGCAGTCACGATTTTAGTCGTGTTCTGTCCATGCGCTCTTGTGCTTGCAACCCCTACCGCAATCATGGCAGCCATTGGGAACGCTACAAAACACGGATTTCTTGTCCGTGANGGCGACGCATTGGAGAGATTGGCGGCGGTAAAACGGGTGACGTTCGATAAAACAGGAACATTGACTTACGGTATGCCGCAGGTAACGGCGGTTCACAGTACGGATAAGGATCATACGGACGATATGGTGTATGCTTATGCTGCTTCCGCGGAACAGCTTTCGGAACACCCGCTGGGAAAGGCGGTGGTGCGCTGCTTCAAGCAGTCGGAAAAAGCGGAACTGTTTCCCGTGGAGCAATTCCAAATGATGCNGGGACGAGGTGTTCTTGCATTGATAAATGGCAAGAAAATCATTGCGGGGAATGAAAAACTGTTGACGGAAAACAGCATTTCTTTTGATCATGAAATTCTGACCATGGCTGAGAGCTATCTCAGCAAGGGCAGCACTGTGATTTATATAGCGTCGGATAAACTTTTGATAGGATATATCGTACTTTCCGATACGATCCGCNCGGAAAGCGGACAGATGATTTCCGAGTTATCGGCGCTCGGTATTGCTCCCGTGCTGCTGACGGGCGACCATGAAAACGCTGCCGCTTCGATTGCGGAGCAATTACATATAACCGAGGTGCACGCCGACTGTCTGCCCGAGGACAAACTGAAAATCATTGACNGTTATCGGCAGAAGAACCAGCCGGTATGTATGATAGGCGACGGTATAAACGACGCCCCCGCGCTAAAGAAAGCCGACNTCGGTATTGCCATGGGCGGCATCGGAAGCGATATTGCGGTAGACGCCGCGGACATAGCGCTTGTAGATGACGAGATAAAAGAGCTGCCGCATCTTATGGCGTTGTCAAAGCGAATGATGACAACTATAAAATGCAATCTGAGCTTTTCTATGGGGCTGAATTTTGTCGCAATAATACTGGCGATCACGGGAATTTTGAATCCCGTCGTGGGAGCGCTTGTACACAATGCCGGATCGGTTCTTGTTATAATTAACTCAGCACTGCTGTTAAAGTGGAGAAAAAAATAATCGAATACGGTGTAGAAAAAGCAAAAATATTTCAGCCTTTTTTCATTCTTAAAATCAAAAGCTGCGCGCACATTCCCGTAAAAAGCCCCGCAATACAGCCGGTTACCATTAAAAACGGCAAATATCCAATCACCGCAAAAGTCTGCATTACCGCACAAGCAACAGCGATCTGTCCTATATTATGGAAAANCGCGCCGAAAATNCTTAANAGCCACAAATATTTATCGGTGACTNCTNTTTTNAGNANCGACATTCCGAGTATACAAAGCAGACTTCCTCCAAANCCNAANAGCATTGCCATTAAATTCCCCGAAAAAAGCGANCCGAGAAATATCCGNACNGCGCAGATCATAGCGGTATCNCGAANACNGTAATTATATANCGCATAAACNGTCACTATATTNGCAAGCCCCAATTTAACNCCGGGNATCGGTANNATATTNGGNANGCGCAGTTCAATTACAAAAATAATAAGCGCGACCGNAGTCAACAGGCTTAATTTCGTTAGCTTTTTTACGTCCATATTTCTCTACCTTGCNGCNGCNTCNNNGTCGNTGTTTTCATATTCNATNATCANNTTATTCGGCAGNCATATTATNGGAATTGCNGGNGANTCCANCCANCCNGTNTTNACACAGACCTTGTCNGGNCAATCGGCNTCNGATACNCGTATTTNATGATCCTTNATNTCNANCGTGTTNTNTTTTCCNTNANATTCAACNACAATNNTTCTNTCNGGAGATTNGGANAGATCGATAGTATACANNAGCTCNNCGNCGCTTTTNATNTTNACAATATCGCCGNGAGGNGNGTTNANCATAACAACAGAGGTTATTGCTGCCGCAAGAAATACCGCAGCGCAAATTATAATCAGAACGGTGCTTTTTTTCATCTGTGTATCACCTCTGTTTTGTTTTGCTCATAAGGCTCTGAAAGTGAAAAATTACTCTCTATCCCCTCTGTAACGGTAATTTCTCCGTCATTTCCTATAATTATCATTTCAAAGTCATTGTATTTGTGCCAATGCTCAATGGCATGATCCTTTCCCATAACGAAAAGAGCTGTTGAAAGCGCATCACACAGCACTCCGCTGCTGCCGATAACTGTAACGGAGGCTATGCCGTTGTTGATCGGATAACCGTCAAAGGGACTGATTATGTGACAATAACGTGTTCCGTCCTCACCCATAAAATATCGCTCATAGTTTCCGGAGGTAATTACCGCTTTATCAGTGATCTCAAGATATCCGATATAGGTCTGCGGTAATTTCGGGTTCGTCAGCGCAACCTTCCACGGACTTCCGTCCGGCTTGCTGCCAAGAGTGTGAACATTCCCGCCCAAGGAGATCACCGCTGAGGTTATCCCGCTTTCTTTAAAAAGAGAAATAATACGGTCGCTTGTGTAACCCTTGGCAACTGCTCCCAGATCAATCATACAATCCAAAGGCAGCCGAACATTGTTCTCCGTTGTATCAACATCCGAATAATTTACGTTTTTTAGCAGTGAGCGGATTTTTTCGGGAGTTGGAATTTTGTAATCTCCCGTGGTAAATCCCCATTCCCGCAATATCGGATATATCGTTATATCCAATGCNCCGTCTGTCCTTTCGCACAAGTCAAGGGCATTTTTGATAAGCTCCGCTCCGCCATTTTCTAATTCAATCTTTTCCCCCTGCGCATTGTTTAATCGGAAAATATCACTGTCCGAGGAGGTGACCGAGAGTTCCTTATCAAGTGATTCAATCAGATNCTTGGCGGAATTAAGCGGTTNCTCATCGGTGCAATAGGCTTTCAAAGTCATATATGTATCCATTGCAAACAATTCTGCAGTTTGCAGTGAAACGCTGTTGCTCTGTTCTATGGGATNGGACTTTGCACATCCNATCAAAAACAATACACAGCACATCAAAATAATAATAGTTTTCTTCATAATTACTGCCTTTTTGCTGATTCCAATGCTTTGGCAACCGCAGACATGATTCCCTTTGAACTGAATGTAGCCCCCGAAACTGCGTCAACATCTGTATCCTGTGCCGCTATAATTCGTTCGATCACAGTATCAGCGGCGCTGTCAAAATACCAAAGATCGCTTTCCTCGCTGTATGCCGTTATGCTGATTATTTTGTCGTTCTCAATGGTTATTGTGACAAAAATATCTCCGTCATAGCCGTAAGCGGACGCAGTATAAACTCCGTTGTTGTAAATATATTCAGGCTCGGGAATAGTTTCCGCCTCCGTAACTCTTTCGGTTTCTGAAATCTGCGGTGCGGTTTCCAAAGGCTTTTCAATAACCTCGGGAGCGTTGTTTTCCGTTTGCTGATACGTTGGCTGCTGGGGAGCTGAGGGGATTTCAGTGACATTTTCCTCATCACTCTCAGACACACTTTCTGAAATCATTTCGGAGGTATTTTCGCTGTGAATGGATTGCGGTTCCGTTTTTTCATCTGATATCGTTTGTACAGCTGAATTATCAGCTGGTTCTGTTTGTTGTGCCGAACTTTCGGCAAAGCTTGTTTGCGGTTCGCTGNCAGATGTGTTCTCGGATTCAGTTTCAATATCTTTACTGCTTGGAATACTTGACTTTGGGAACGAGAAAGATATAATTACCGCACATAAAATAACCGAAGCTGCCGCAGAGCAAAAATTCAGCATCGATTTGGCTTTCGGCTTTTGCTTTAAAACGATCTGTTTTCGTATGCGGAAGGCNGCATAACTGATAAATACAACAGAATAAACCGCAACGTTAAGNAGGTATCCGCTCCTTCCGGCAAAAGCAAAGGGAATGCTCAGTATCATAACATGAATATATATCAGCGCATAAAAGGCGTAAGCCGACCGCTGAATATTTTTCCATGTTTTAGCTTTAAATTTTTTGCGTATTTTCGGAAATGACAACACGGTAAGCGGCAGCATTATCATAAGCATAATTATCGAGATAATTCCCGCCGCAAGCTGCTGTGCGCTCATAGAATGGAAAGCGGTAAACATACGAACGAAATAAGTTTTACCGAAGCCGATATTGTGTCCGAGGGTCAGTATCGCCGCAAATATCGACAGCTCTCCTCTAATAGGCATAAGCGTTTTCATAAGTTTGGAACCGTTAGGAAGTGCGCCCGTCCACATTACCACCGCCCACAAGCCTGTTGCCAATGCGCCTCTGCTAAATAATGCGATTATATAATTATTCACAAAATCCNGAGCGCTGCGAAAATCAAGGAATGCCACCGCAGCGGATATTANAGCCGCCGCCAGATAAAAAGCAATCGGACATTTTTTCAGCGGAGTTTTTAAGAATATTGCAATACAAACCGCAAGAATTACGGCAATTAAAAAAAGCATACTTACCTCACAATAAATACCACTATTTTTGAATTAGAAGGAAATTGTTAGCGTTTCCTTTAACCGCTTTTGGCGTAATATTGACAAAAACAGCGGCAGCTTGCAGAAAAAACGACCAAGGGGANAGGATGTCTTCTGCAAGCTGACCGTTATTTTTTGTCGAGCAGCAAAATATAAGAAATTATTTTCTCTTTTTAGAAATTACTGCCGCAAGCGCTGAAATAANTGCTGCACCNGAAACAACGGCAACATCGGCAACTCCCGTGTCGGGATTTTTGACCGGGTCGGAAGTGCTTTCGCTGTTAGCGGGAACTTCTGTGTCGGGTTTATCGGTAGAACCGGTATTATCATTTTCCTTATTTGATTGATTTGCGGTGAACTGAAGTGTCTTGTGATATCCCGCAGATGTTACGGTAAGTGCGTATTCGCCGCCGTCAAATATTGGAGTTTGCTCTCCTCTGCCGCCTGTTTTGGCAGCGTAGTCGATAGTTCCGTCAGCTTTGATGATTGCAACCGCACCTCTGCCGGAAGCGGCGTAGTCCTTGCCGTTTACATTAACATTGGAAATGTTTTTTATAAAGTTCTCAAAGTCCTTATCGGAAGCGCTGTCAGTTTTTACCAGCTTTTCTCCGTCAAATGCTGCGGGCATTTCATCGGTCCATAAGGTAAATGTGGTGCTCATTCCCGCATAAACCTCAGTTTTGTCGTTTACAGACAAGGTATATTGACCGGGCATTGCGTTTTTGTAGTTTACCGAACTATCGGAAATATCTGCATCAAGCCCATCGACAGAGTATGCTTTTTCGTAATCGGCGGGAAATCCTTCGGCAGTGATTTTTGCAAAACCGTCCCCGAAAGTGCTGTCCTCAACAGTTAATGAACCGTTGAATTTCACAGGAACATACAGCGAAACAGCAAGGCTGTGATAACCGCTGTCGGTTATGTAACGGATCTCGGTGATCGTTTTTCCCATAAGGCTGACATAATCTTCGTAATCAAGAGTGTTTCCGTGAGGCTCGGAGGTCTTGAAACCTGACGACCATGCAATTTCATCGCGCCAAATATTCTGGAGATGACGCATTGCATAGCCCTCGCCGTCTTGAGTGAACAGAACGATTCCGTAAATCGTGCCGATATCGGAGGTTCCGTTAGCGTTGTTGATCGAGGTCACGTCGATAACATAATCTCCCCACGGCGAATCGGTTGTGATCGAAGTTTCAACCCCGCTAACTGCAGCGGTATCTCCCGAAACCTTGGAAAATTCTGCATTACCGGCATTGACCGTAACGGTTTTGTAAGCGGCGGGTGCGGTCGACAGTTCCGTAAAGTTAAAATTGTCGTCGCCAAGTGCAGTAAGATCCTCACGAGATATTGCTACGGGATAGGTCACTCCAAGTATAATGCCCGTTCCATCCTCGTTTGCGGAGCCATATGTTCCCGCAGTTAGATTCTCGTTGTTCCATTTGCTTGTTGTAGCGGAGGTCACAGCATCAACCTCGCTGCCGACTCCCTCCGCCGCGTAGAACTTGTCGTAGGGAATATTCATCGTTCCATACACAACATCCTCTGCCGCAAACGAGGTCAGCGTCAGCGAGCTTGAAGCTATCGCAGCACACAGAACAGCACCGACAATGCCTTTTAAGTTTCTCATAAAGTAGTTTTCTCCTTTCTTAATAAGAGTTAGCTTAGGCTAACACAATGGGCTTAAAAAATGCCGATATACGGCGCATATTTTTAAACATATAGGTTAGTATAAACTAACTTTGAATATTATAACATACATTTTGGCATTTGTCAAGAGGTTTTTGGAAAAAATATTCAATCTCAGCTAATGTATGATTTATTCTGCCATAATGTCTTGCACAAATGACATCACGAGCAATACTGCTCCAAAACATTTTTCAACGCGCACGCACCCGCGCTGTGTATTTTCGCCACGGGAATATCGTTCTTTCGCGCTTTCCTGTCAACGACATTCAACATTTTATGCGAACAAGTGTTTGTGAAAACCACCATCAGATCGGGATTTCCCAGCTTGTTCTCAAAATCCGAAGGCATTTGNGTAAACACCTTCGCCTTACAGTTATAGCCTTTGCAAATATCCTTGTACCTTGTTGCCATACAGTCGTTTCCGCCTATAACCACCACGCTCATATTATCACCTCCAACCTTTATTTATTTGAACGCTCCGCCTGATCATTCGCGATATACCATTGTATATAACGAGCAACCGCCCTTGAGTCTCTTTTTTCCGCACATCTTCATACCACACTTGATATACTTTTTCGCTTTAAGAGGGGTATCGGTATCAAGCACACAAGGAATATTTTTTACCCGCGCCTCGGTAAANGGCANCTCCAGAACCTTGTGCATAATGCCTTTACCTTGAAATTCCCGCAAAACCACAACCATCTCCACGGCAATATAATTTTTTTCCTTTTTAAATATTTTGGCGTATTGCGCACCGCCGCTTTTGGCGACAGCCATGACCGCTTTTGGCGGTAATTCACACAAAAAGCGCTCTATCATGTGCNGATNTTCGGATATTGACTTGGGTTTTGTTTTCTTTTCCCAATAGGCAAGATACCCCTCGCCGATTTCTGATGTTGAGTAGAGTATTCCCATTCTGTAAAAGCATTCGGTCATTATTTCAAACGCTTTTATCGTTTGTTCTTCGGTAAGGAGCTTTACAATTCCATCTTTCTCGGCGGCAAAGGCTTTTCCGATCTCTCTGCCGATTTCTGCAATTTCCTCGGGAGATTTATTTTCAATCTTGATCATTCATTGATCCCCCTTTTTATTGTTTTGCCATTTGTAGACCGCCAGCCTGTTATTTAGATTTTTAGCGAGAACGCTTCCGAGCTTGCCGAAAACGGAATATTTTTTCACTTCTTCCCAAAAGCTGGTTTCCTTTATCAGCATGAGCTTCGAATCAAGCTCGCACAATTCCTCGCCCGATGTTGTTCCCCANCCGAATTTCGCATTGGTACGCTTTACCGTATCGTGCATTTTTTCATTCATCATTTTCGGATGCATAAGCTCCGCAAGCAGAAGACCTTTATNAAAAGCGCCCGTTATCCTGTTCAAAAGTGACTGCACCTGCTCTTTTGAGAAATACATCAGCAGGCCCTCGGCGATTACGANNGTTANNTTTGCTTTCGGTATNCGCTCCGTCCAGCCGTCTGAGAGAATATCCNCACCGAGCATATGCNCCCTTTCCGTTTCGGAGAACACCTTTTGGCGAACCTCAATCGAATCGGGCAGATCAATATTGAACCACCGAATTTGTCCGTTATCCACACGCGAAAAACGGTCGTCCAGTCCGCAGCCGATATTTAAGCAGACTGCGTCGGGATATTTTTTCAACAGGCTTTTTACGGTTTTATCAAACATGATCGTTCTCGCGACAACCCCCTCGTGCGTGATAAATTTGTCGAGCGGTGCGGTGTCAATTCCCAACATTTCGATGATTTCAACCGCCTTTTCATCACGAATACGCGCGTTTTTGCGCTTCGTTTCGTTTGCCCTTACAGCAAGTGGAATAAGCGCAGTTTCCTCTACGTCACCTAATTTAAGTTCCATGTTGAATCTCCTTCCTCTCTTTCATAGCATGACCGCAAGCTTTGCAAGTCCTGCCGCCACGGGAATATACACCGCCGACATAATAAGTCTTTCCGCCAAAACAAAGGGCAATTTTTTTACATGAGAAATGTCCTCGGCGCCTTTTATTATCCAGAATTTACTGAACCTTACCCATATTTCGTCAACCACGATCCCGTCATACAAGTTCATTGCTTCAAGGAAAATGACCGCTTGAATAAACGCGGTTTTAAAGTCGGAAATATTGCTCCATACCCCGATAAATATTACGGGGAGAACCGCAATGCCTATAACTAATATCGTAAAAAATATTACCTTGCGCCGTTTGGCTTCTTCCTTTGTTGTCAGTCCCAATTCAAAAATGCGCCGCTGAACTTCTTTCGGATAAAAGAAGATCCCTCGCACAGGGTCGTTTAAGACCAACAGCTTTATGGACGCCGTGAAAAATATCAAATAGATCAGAATTTGAAAAGCAAAGAGCATGGTTCAGTCCTTTCCGCGTGCGCTCGGGGGAGTGTGGACATATCGGCAGTCGCAGTATTCTCCGCCCTCAAACAGCGTTTGTTCGCGATAAAATTCGGTGTGATTGGCATGCGCCATATCGTAGTCAAGCTTGCACATTGCCGGAGTGATCTCGGAAATTCCCCATTGTTTATATAAATGCAAAATACCGCAAGTCGTAAACTTCACCGTGTATTCCATGTCAGATCCGCCCGCTTCGTAGGTGAATTGCCATGAATACGGATTGTTGTCACGCACGCTTTGTTTTGCGTTCTCGGCGAGCGCCTGCTGTCCTTTGCGCGTGTAATTCCTCTCGCTGACTACCTTTTTGAGCATGATCTTATTATTCATGACCGATTCCCGATTAAATATGATCAGCTGTTCCACCGGCGGCTTTTCTTCAAGCGAAAGATAGATCGAGCCGAATATCGAGGCAAGGATCAGATTTGAGGAAAATCTGTTGTGCGGATCCTGTATATCCGAGAGCATTTCCTTGTATTTCTTGTGAGCCTTTTTCATNACCTCGCCGCTGTTTGAGATATGCAGGGTATCCTCCAGCTCGCGTTTATAGCCGCCGCTGAACACCTTCCAGAAAAGGCGCTCCATCAGTCCGTATTTCATAAGATCACCTCATTTATTTTGANCCTTTATCATTCAGCGCTTCGGGAGACTTATCCCCCACATACCAATATTCGCATTTTCCGTCGCCGTCGGAGAGTGTGCTGTGACGAATTAAATGTGCGTGGAATTTCTTTGCGACGATCTGATCCGACGCGCACATAATCGGCAGAATATCCATATATCCGTGCTTTTGCGCGAACTCGTAAAGCGGACAGGAATCAAAAACCAAAGAGAAACCCGTTTCGTGTTTGGCGGGATTTAACCTGATCTTCCAGGTGTTTCCCCACTTGCCGCCGCGATATTTATCCGCTTTCTTTTTGTAGCCGTTCACAAAACGATACAGTAAATTCATAAGCCATTTTTTCTTGTAATATTTATTCATATCGATCTTGTCCAGCATAGCGAACTGCTTTGCCATTACTTCATTGAAAAGAACGTTGAAATCCTCGGAGTTGAAATTGCGATCTACCGCCTCATAGAATGCGCACACCGCATAGCAGAGCGTTAGATTTGAGGACATCATATTCGCGCTGCCGCCGAGATCGCCATCCTCGCGAAGCCATTTATTATACAGCCTTTCGATCTTGAGCCAGCGTTTGCGTGTTTCGCTTTCGGTATAGCGTGAACGCAAAAAATTCAGCGCTGCGGGCTTTAATTTTTTAAGGATTTTATCCATTGATATTCTCCTTTCGGATTCGGTTCACCAAAAGATAAGCGAATCGCACGATCATACGCTCTTATCCTTTTTTGAAAACCACGGAATACAGCGGTTCACCCTTTTGCAGTAATCCGCATATTCATCGCCGTACAGCTCAANCAGCCATTTTTCCTCGGTATTTTTCATAAGCACGGTCATAAATATCCAATANAAAAAGAACAGCGGTAAAAAGAANNNATTTCCCGAAATAAAAAGCGCGCCCGTNCAGAAAAACATAAATGCTGTGTAAATCGGATTTCTGCACATNGCATANACACCGCTTGTAACAAGNCGATTTTCCGTAATNCCGCTGTCNATTTTTGAGCGAAANATCGCNCCGAGCCAAAGACCTATGCCAAAAGCAATAATCAAAAATCCCGCAGCCGCAAAAGGGATTTTCATCGCGCTAATTATCCCAGCTTCAAACAAACCGCAATGTCCGGCGATCACCGCGGCAACGGTCACAGCGATAATTACTCCTCCATAGATAGGACCTACTCCGTACATAGGAAGATGCTTTTTATCATTCACGTTATCTTCTCCTTTTTGATCGTCCATACAAGCATTATTCCGAACCAAATAAACATACTCTCGCTCATCATTCCGTTTGAAAATCCAAGGCGGAATGGCGTATCGGGCAAAGCGAGCTTTACAAGCTGCAAGACTCCGAATATTATCAGTGTGTTTGTAAAAGCCATCGCCCTCGGGAATATCGTTTTTTCCGAAATTTGCAGATAAAACCAATACAAAAACGGCGGCAGCATAATCGCCTCGCTCAACAGAATGATCCACGAAAAATGTGACACCAGAGCCTCCGCCGCGGGCAGCGCCGCCTCTTCAAAACCGTTTCCGTTCAGCCACACGAACGCATACAAAATCATAACATATACCAAATGAAGGCACAGCTACGGAGTAAAGCCGAAGACCGTCAGATAATGATAAATTTTCTTGTGATTTTCCGTTTTAATAAATTCCTCGGCGGAAAACAAGCTTATCACGTACAAAATAATTGCGGGGAAAGCCACGAGCATGGAAAGCGTATTTCTCCACGCGGGAATTTGCGCCGTGCCCTCGGTCAGCCAATAAGTTTCCCCGTGATACGCGGTGTCTCCGTACATCATCAGCCAATCGCCGCTGCACAAAAAAACGCAGCCTAACATTCCGCAGATCAGCGCGGCGATCATCTTTTTTCGTTTTATGGTTTCTTTTTTCATAGCAGTTCACCTCTTGAAAACTTTAACTTTACCCGATAAGTGTGAAAATTCCTGCCAGCACCGAACAACAAATCGGTATGGCGATACATTGTTTCAGCTGCTCCTTACGGTTAAAACCGAAATTCTTCCAGCCGGCGCAGCCCTCCGTCTCGGGCAAATAATGCTGAAAGAATCGGCTCTTTGTCAGCAGAAAATAATCCAGAACGATAATATCAAAAGCTTTCACTCCCGCGAATATGATCAAAAACGGAGCAGAAAATTTCCGAAATTATAATCGTGCCGCATTCCGTCAATGCCGCCCCATACTACAAGTCCGAGCATCGCCGCGACAAATAAAATCAGTATCACGATGCCGAAAACTCGTTTTCCGCTCATCGGCAGATGATCCAATCTCGGTGAAAGCTTCTCCTGCACGTCCTTCGGAAAGCTCTTGATCAGCGCTTTAAAAGGCAGCGTGAGGGTTGCCGACCATATCGCAAGAAACA
>JAAVHX010000010.1 GCA_014799475.1 Clostridiales bacterium
CGAAAACGCCACGGTTCCGGTAAGGCCATATCAGCCAGTGTATCAAGCTGGATGTACCAGTTGGGGACATAGGCGAAGGAAAACAAATCTGGTAGCAGCATCATATCAATTCCCTCCATTTTTTCTGAATCGCGTCCACCAGTCTCATCTGAACCTGCACTTTCATGTCCTCATCGATGTGTCGGAACAACTCTCCGTTGGGGCCTGCGGTTTTATATGTTACCAGCGAGTTGATATAGGCATCGTAGTACAGCAGGATCGTCTCCAGCGCCGCTGGATCACCGTGAACCGCTCGTTTGATTAGGTCATATGTCAATTCATGGCTCTGAGCTTTCTTGCTCATAATAATTTCTGATTGCCAGAAAAGCGCGCTGCCTATAGTTATAGACAGTGCGGGCCGTCACCTCCATTCGCTCTGCAATTTCCTCGTCTGTCCAATCATACCAAAAGTCAAACAGTAGAACCTTCCGATGTTTTTCAGGCAAGGATAGGAGTGCTTTATATAGTGTTTCACTGTAGACTACGCAGGATAGCTCGTCCGCATAAAGCACAAAATAGTCAGATGGATACCTGTCCTCGTAGCTTAAAAGATCAAGAATATAGTCTATGGGTTCTTCTGGGCAGCGCTTCTCCCGATTTACCTTTTTCTTTCTCAGGTTTCTGCTGAAATTGCGTATTACCGTCTTGTTGAACGAATCGAACATGGCGATCAGCCGCTTTTCATGGTTATCAGAGGGAGCGCACATGATACATCCCTCCTTTTTGCAGAATAGATCTGGTTTGTATTTTCGCCTCCTCACATAACCAGAACATATTTTGCAGCAGCAAACCGGAAAGTTTTTTGAAAAAATATTAAAATAATTTTTTGTTGCGGGTCAGTGGACAAAGTTTTCGGTTAGTGTGTGCGTACTTTCCATCGTAAAAAACACCAAAAGGGTCAATCCGCACAAGGCGGACCGGCCCTTTCGTAAGGTATCTCCCCACAAAAAGATTCATCCCCTAACTGTTTGGAAGGATATATTCAATATTCACATAGTCCCCCTTTGCTTATTTAATATTTAAGGTGGAGACGCACAGGCAACTAACGGTCAAGAGCTTGCATTTTCTAATTTGATTAGGTATAATTGAGATAGGTATATCGGGTTAGGAATCTAATTCGATTAGCCTGTGCTATTATATCATTAGGGTGGAGGGTAGTCAAGATGGCACGAACGCAGATAGACAGAGATATCATTTTGAGCAGAGCCGCTCAGATAGCGAATGAGTATGGAGAAAAAAATGTCTCGTTGAAAATGCTGGCCAAGGAATTAGACATCCAATCTCCTTCCTTGTATTACTACTTTAAAAGCCTGGATGACCTGAAACGAGAGGTGATGATCTATGGCTGGAAAAAGATGGAGACTTGTATGCTTGATGCTGTAATCGGTGTGAGCGGATATGATGCGATTCGGGCCATGTGCCACGCATTTTATGATTATGCGGTCAAAAATCCGGGCATTTTCGATATAATGCTCATATATAACAGATATAACGATGAGAAAACAGCAGAGGCCAGTTCTAAATTGTTCGTGGTGATACGCAAGATCATGGTTTCTCTGAATATTTCTGATGCGGCTTGTGGCCATCTGATCCGGACCATGCGAAGCCTTTTCCAAGGATTCGCTCTGCTGATTAACCATGGAGGATTCAGCGATCATCCCTCAGTGGAAGAGAGCTTTGAGTTCTCGTTAAATCTTTTTATTGAGGGCATGAAAACGTTGGAGGGCAAGTGATTGTCTCTTCTGAAACGGAGGTCATAATACGGCATAAAAGCAGCGGAAAACCACGGTGGTGCGTGTTTTCCGCTGTTCATGACAAGTCCTTGCTAGAGGTTTGGATACCATCGCAGCAGGTCAGACAGTCCTTCGGCCTCCAATTTCTCTACCACATATCGCAGCCATTCCTCTGGCGTAGGTACCTCTCCGGTATGGGGTATCTTCTCCCATTGCGCCCGACGCACAGGATCTGGATTATTCATATCAGTAGCAATACGGGCCGCAATGATAGATCGCATTTCCTCCACAGAGATATTACGCTCCTGGGCCAACTTTTCAAAGAGTGTGTTGTATTCAGGCATACGGGCCTCCTTTGATGGAAGAATGTATGAGTAGTATGCCGTGCTTCAAACCGAATATGAATGTCTCCGATTATAATGAAATGTTCGCTTTTTATAACTGACCTTAGCAGGATGCTCGGTATCACAACCTACCAACGATTCCTCAACTTTTTAATTTTTCTCTCCTATAAGATAAAGAGGGTTCAAAATCCCTAATTCATCCAGACGCTGTTCCGACATTAAAAAACGAAAAAAGCGGGATGCCGGGGGCCATCTGCACCCCCAGCATCCCGCTATTCCCTTGATTTCAAGGCTTTTTCATAGGCAAAATTAAAAAGTCCTCAGTCGATTGTATCATCGACTGAGGATTTTCGTGGTGGACCCGAAGGGATTCGAACCCTCGACCTCTGCGTTGCGAACGCAGCGCTCTCCCAACTGAGCTACGGGCCCATAAATTCACAACGGATTTATTATACCAGAAAAAACAAATTTGTAAAGAGGAAATCTCCATTTTGCCCCGACAATTTTCAGGCGCCCCGTAAAAGCGGAGCGCCTGATCCCATTTCTCATGCGTCAGTTCCGGCCATTGCCTCCCGTAACCGCCTCCGGGACATTGGCATAATCCCACTGGTGGTCATAGATGGCCATATAGTCGCTGGTGACGTTGAAATAGCCCCAGTTCTCCTGCCGCCCGTACCCGGTCATCTCCCGCATATTGGCGTCCCAGGTCACATCCACGCAGTACCAATCGCCCTTGAGCCGCACCATGTTCCACCCATGGTCCGACGAGCTCATGTGGGCCGCACCCACCACGGTGATGCATTCCACCCCGGCCAGGTCCATCAGCAGCTGGAAGGTGGTGGCATAGCCCAGGCACACCGCCGTGTGGTTCACCAGGCCCCCGTAGGGGGTGAAGGACTCCCGGGGCGTGGTTTTCATCCTGTCCTGGTGCGTCCAGTCGTAGTTCACATTCTGCACGATCCAACTGTAGACGGCCAGCTCCTTCTCATAGTCGCTCATGCCGTCCTCGAGCACCTTATCCAGCACCTGTTTGGCCTGGTCGTAAATGTCCCTGTCATACTCGGACAGCCCCGCCGGGTCGCCCTTCTCCCAGGCGGAGCGGATGGCCGAGGTGTCGTAGAGGGACATATCGTCCTCCCCGGGCTGGACATATTCCACCCTGGAGCCATGCGTCGGGTCCGCCTCCACCGTGGGCTCCGGGGCGGGCGTCCCAGTGCTGGCGGCGGGTTCCGGCGTCCGCCCATTGAGGGCCGCCTCCACCGCGGCATACGCCCCGTCCGGGTCCGGACAGATAAACAGCGCCACGAACGCCCCCTCTTGCAAAATGCCGCCATTGGCCACCATATCCGCCTCGGCAGGCGCGTAGCCCGCAAAATCCCCCTGACGGCTGAAGATATAGCTCATCAAGCAGGACGCGGCCCGGACGGCGGCGTCCTCGTCCTCCAGGCGCAGCACGGCGATCTCAAAGGCGGAGGCCCCGAGGGCCCGGCTCACCGCCGCGTCCTCCCACGGCTCCTCCAGCCCATAGGCGCTCTCGATATAGAGCGCCAAGCGCTCCCTGTCGTGGTCAATGTATAGATGCTCGAACTCATTTGACTCCTCAAAGCCGGAGAACTGGAACGCGATCTCAGACAGGTTTGCGGCAGTCCAGTCCGTTTTCTGCGCGGGGGACGATCCCGACGGCGCGGGTTCCCGGCAGGCGGACAGCAGCGACAGCAGCAGCGCGGCGGACAACAGCATAGAAACAGCTCTTTTCATATGAAACGCAGCTCCTTAAGCGAATCTTAAAAAGCCGCCGGCCCGTGGCCGGCGGCTCTGCCTCATTTCTCTTTGAGATAGCTCTTCAGCAGCACCTGCAGCAACTCATCCCGGTCCAGCTGACGGATGAGCGTACGGGCGTTGTTGTGGTTGGTGATATAGGTCGGATCCTCGCTGAGGATATAGCCCACGATCTGATTGATGGGGTTATAGCCCTTCTCCCGGAGGGAACTGTAAACGGTGGACAGGATGACTTTGATCTCCTCGTCCCTATTCAGGTTGACGTTAAACTTACGCGTGTAGTCCATGTCGCTCAATGGGCGCACCCCCTTCTAGTCGATACCGTTATTTTAACGTAGACGGGTCAAATTGTAAAGAGGAAATCGAAAATTTAACAAGTTTCCTCTCAGGCCCCGGATAAAGCAGAGCCGCCCGGCGGACAGGCCGGACGGCTCGGAAGGATTCAAATCATCAGCCGATGCGCTTGGCTCCCACGATGTAGGGGGCATAGTAGCCGGAAATGCTGTCATACTGCACCCGGTAAGAGGTGGTGGAGGCGTGGATGAACTGGCCGTTACCCACGTACATCCCCACATGGGTGGTGGGCAGGGTGCCGCCGGAGCTGTCAAAGCGGCGGTCAAAGAAGAAGATCAGGTCGCCGGGCTGCATGTCGCTGATGGACACGAAGTAGCCGTTGTTGTAGTACTGGCTGGAGGAGCCCCGGGAGATGGGGTGGCCCAGCTGCCGGTAGATGTAGTACATCAGGCCGGAGCAGTCGAAGGAATTGGGGCCGGCCGCGCCGGACACATACCGCTTGCCCAGCAGGGTCTTGGCCATGGCGGCGGCCGCGGCGCCCAGCTCACTGGAGCCCTCGTAATCGGCGCCCACCAGAACGATGTACTCGGCGGACACGTAGCCGGACTCGATCTGATACCAGCCGTTGCCGGGATCGGCCACAATGTCCACCACCGTGCCGGCCTTCAGGGTAGTTACTTTATTATATGTAGTGGCGGGGCCGGAGCGGACATTGAGCACGTCGGCGGTGACGAGGCCGCGCTGCTGCTCCGGCTCGGTGCCCTCGGCAGCGGGGATCACCGTGCCGTCGTCCAGGGTGACCGTGAGCCATTCGCCGGACATATAGCCGGTCTTGCTTCCGTACGTCACCTTATACCAGCCGTTTTCGGCCTCCTCCTCCACGGTGACCTCCGCGCCCTTGGGGGCCATGGTGACGGTGTCGGAGCTGGTGCTGGCCTCGCTGCGCAGACGCAGGCTGTCGGCGGTGACGGTGGCGGTGCCGATCGAGGCGAACGCCATGCCGGTGCACATCGTCAGGGCCAGGCCGGCGGCGGCCAGCGTCCGGAGCGCCTTAAACTTGAAATTCATTGGAAGCTACCTCCATTTTCTTTCGTAAAGGGTTTCTTACTTGCCGGCCAGCGCCCGCATCAGCCAGATGGAGCCCATGTCAACGGCGGAGAACAGATCGGGCAGGTCGCTCTTTTTCACCACACGATCCCGGCTCTTCAGGTCCGGGTCGGTGAACTGGAGCTCGAGATGGGCCTTGTTGGCCAGCTCCAGACTGCCGTCCTTCTCGGTGCTCATCACCTGGATCACGACGATGTATTTGTCGGCCATGGAGCCGTAGTAGATCAGGTTGTCCTTGCGGCGGAGCGGGTGCCCCTTGTAGGTCAAAACGCCGGATTTTTCAGCCATGGGTGCCTCCTCGAGAAATTGTAACTGTTTGTAACTGGTTTGTAACTATTGCTATTGTAACCCCGGAACCGCCCGTTGTCAACAGGATATTTGAAAAAATTTTCTGGAATACGAAGAACCTGCCCAACTCGCCGGAAAGCGGCAGAGCTGGCAGGTTCCATAATCCCAAAAAGCGGTGGGTTTCGGCCCGGTATTATCCCGGCGCTTTCCCGCATTTAAAGAATATAAAGTCCGGCCGGTGGATCGTTCCCCCGAACACATCGGGATACCGCTCCCTCAATTCGTCTGAAATCTGTGATTCCCGGCACTCTTCTATCACAAATCCGGCTTTTATCATGGAATTCACTATGCTGGAGAACGTCCTGTGGTAAAGCTCGTAGTTGTCCACCATCCAGGTGATGTTTCTCCGGCCCTCCACAAAATAGTTGTTGATGTTCGCGTAAAGCCGTTGCCCCGACTCGGAAAGGGTATATCTCGGGTACTGCCCGTCATACGCCGTCGACATGGGATGCGACATACTGAACACAAATTCAGCGCCGTCCTTCATGATCCCGTATACGTCTCTCATCAATTCATCAAAATCCTTGATATAGTCAAACACCAGCGAGCTTGTGACCAAATCAAATTTCTGATCGAGTTCGCGGATGTCCTCCATCGCCATTTGACGGTATGTGATATTGTCGGCATGGGAATGCGCCCTGGCGTACTCCAGCATTTTCTCGGAAATGTCGATGCCCAATACGGATGCCGCCCCCATGTCGGCGTATTGCTTGGCATGCTGTCCCATGCCGCAGCCGATGTCCAATACGGTTTTGCCCCGCAGGTCCGGAAGCATTCCAAGCAAAATAGGGGTCTCGATGAGGTCGTTAAAATTGACCTCGCTGTCCCTTATGCTTTTAAAGCCCTCAAAAAAAGTCTCATTATCATAGATATTCTGCTTCGCCATCTCGCTTCCTCCTCCGATTTAAGTAAATACTCCCCATTCGCTTTTATGGTTCTGGTGTATAACGACCCCTATACTACGAATGATGCAGATCATTCTTTCGCTTTATGTGCAGTGATGATTGTATAACTATGTGCATTCACGGTTATTTTGCAATCACCCACAGTTGCATACCAATTCTTCCCGATCCTTTCAATTTTTGCGTCTTTGTCCAGAATTCTTATTTTGCACCATTGAACAACATCATCAGTTTCGATTTGTAAATTCCTTTTTATTCGTTCTACACCCATCTCGGTTGTATGAAGTTTGCCAATGTTTTCGACTAAACAATTCATTTTAATATCACCGCACTTCTTCCATTCATGGGGACATCGCCGCCCAGCCCAGCAGCGCGGCATGGCCCAGCAGGCACAGGGGGACGAACCATGGGAACGGGGGCTTGCGGGTCTTGTGATGGAACAGGGCCATACCCAGGGCCGCCCCTGCGGAGCCGCCCATGAGGGCGCAGCCCAGCAGCGCCGCCTCGGGGACGCGGCGGCGGTGGCGTTTTGCCAGCAGCTTGTCCCACCCGAACAGGACAAAGGCCAGGGCGCCGGTCACGCCCAGCCAGATCAGCAGCAGGCGGACGGATTCCTTCACGATCCTCCCTCCTCTTACATTATATAATGACAAAAAATCGCCCGCAGCCAAAATTTCTCTTGACGCGGGACGGCAATTGTGGTATCATAAACTGCTTTTATACACAGGTGGCGGTAAAAGTCCCACCCCACCTGATACGCTTATCATAGCAGATTTGCACAAGCAGCGCAAGAGGAAATTTTCAAATCGTGTCAACAGCCCCGGGCGTATCAATCCTCAGCCCGGAACTATCTACGAAGTGGAGCGTGATCAGCAATATGGCTAGAGCGGTCAAAGACGTCTGGTACGGCAAGACCCACCGCAAGAGCTTCGCCCGCGGCGAGGAGATCCTGGAGATGCCCTACCTCCTGGAGATCCAGAAGAAGTCCTATAAGTGGTTCCTGGAGAAGGGGCTCCAGGAGGTGTTCAACGATGTGGACTCCATCACCGACTACGCGGGCAACCTGGAGCTGTCCTTCATCAGCTTCTCCATGGACGACCCCCCCAAGTACACCATCGAGGAATGCAAGGCCCAGGACATGACCTACGCCGCCCCCATGAAGGTACAGGTCCACCTGCGCAACAAGGCCACCAACGAAATCAAGGAGCAGTCCATCTTCATGGGCGACTTCCCCATTATGACCGACGCGGGCACCTTCGTCATCAACGGCGCGGAGCGGGTCATCGTCTCCCAGCTGGTGCGCTCCCCCGGCGTATACTTCTCCCGGACGGCGGACAAGGCGGACAACATCACCTTCGCCTCCACCGTCATCCCCTACCGGGGCGCGTGGCTGGAGTATGAGACGGACCTGTCCGATGTGTTCTATGTCCGCATCGACAAGAACCGCAAGCTGCCCGTCACCTGCCTCATCCGGGCCATCGGCTGCCGCACCGACGCGGAGATCGTTGAAAAATTCGGCGAGGACCCCCGCATCCTGGCCACGCTGGAGAAGGACGCCTGCAAGAGCTATGAGGAGTCCATGCTGGAGATCTACCGCAAGCTGCGCCCCGGCGAGCCCCCCACGGTGGACTCCGCCGAGAGCCTGATGCACTCCCTGTTCTTCGACCCCCGCCGGTACGACCTGTCCGGGGTGGGCCGGTATAAGTTCAACAAGAAGCTGGCCATCTGGACCCGCCTGTCCGGCCAGAAGCTGGGCGCCCCCGTAGCCGACCCGTCCACCGGCGAGATCGTGGCCGAGGCCGGCGAGGTGCTGACCCGGGAGCGGGCCCGTGAACTGGACGCCCTGGGCGTCAACGAGGCCGTGGTGGAGGTGGACGACCTCCACACCGGCGTGCATATGGTGAAGGTGTTCTCCAACGGCATGGTGGACATGAAGCACTTCGTGGACTTCGACCCCGCCGATGCCGGCGTCACCGAGAAGGTGTGCCTCAAGGTGCTGCGTGAGCTGCTGGACAAGCGGGAGGCGGACGGCCTCAGCCGGGAGGACTTCTTCGAGTTGATCCACGACAACATGGACGCCCTCATCCCCAAGCACATCACCGTGGACGACATCATGGCGTCCGTCAACTACCTCAACTGTCTGGCCTTCGGCGTGGGCTCCCCCGACGACATCGACCATCTGGGCAACCGCCGCCTGCGCTGCGTGGGCGAGCTGCTCCAGAACCAGTTCCGCATTGGCTTCACCCGCATGGAGCGGGTCATCCGGGAGCGCATGACCATCCAGGACCTGGACATCGTCACCCCCCAGTCCCTCATCAACATCCGGCCCGTCACCGCCGCCATCAAGGAGTTCTTCGGCTCCAGCCCGCTGTCCCAGTTCATGGACCAGACCAACCCCCTGGCGGAGCTGACCCACAAGCGCCGCCTGTCCGCCCTGGGCCCCGGCGGCCTCTCCCGCGACCGTGCCTCCTTCGACGTACGCGATATTCACTATTCCCACTATGGCCGCCTGTGCCCCATTGAGACGCCGGAAGGCCCCAACATCGGCCTGATCTCCTACCTGGCCTCTTACGCCCAGGTGAACCGTTACGGCTTCATCGAGGCCCCCTACCGCAAAACGGAGAAGATCCTGGACGAGAACGGCAAGTGCGTCGCCGTCAAGGTCACCGACCAGGTGGACTATATGACCGCCGACGTGGAGGACGAGTTCAACGTGGCCCAGGCCACCGAGCCGGTGGATGAGAGCGGCTGCTTCGTCCGCACCCGCGTGGCCTGCCGCCACCGCAACGAGATCATCGAAGTGGATCGGGACCGGGTGGACTACGTGGACGTGTCCCCCAAGATGATGGTGTCCGTGGCCTCCGCCCAAATCCCCTTCCTCCAGAACGACGACGCCAACCGCGCCCTGATGGGCGCCAATATGCAGCGCCAGGCCGTGCCCCTGCTGACCACCGAGGCACCCATCGTGGCCACCGGCCAGGAGTACAAGAACTGCCAGGACTCCGAGGTCGCCATCCTGGCCGAGTGCGACGGCGTGGTCACCGCGGTGGACGCCACCCATGTGGCCGTCCGCTACGACGGCATGGGCGAGAAGGACTACAAACTCACCAAGTTCCTGCGCTCCAACCACGGCACCTGCATCAACCAGCGGCCCATCGTGGCCGTGGGCGACCGGGTCCAGGCCCGGGACACCCTGGTGGACGGCCCCTCCACCGACCACGGCGAGATCGCCCTGGGCAAGAACATCCTCATGGGCTTCATGACCTGGGAGGGCTACAACTACGAGGACGCCATCCTGCTCAACGAGCGGATGGTGAAGGAGGACGTGTTCACCTCCATCCATATCGAGGAATACGAGACCGAGGCCCGGGACACCAAGCTGGGCCCCGAGGAGATCACCCGTGACATCACCAACGTGGGCGAGGACGCCCTGAAGGACCTGGACGAGCGGGGCATCATCCGCGTGGGCGCGGAGGTTCGCGCCGGCGACTACCTGGTGGGCAAGGTCACCCCCAAGGGCGAGACCGAGATGACCGCCGAGGAGCGCCTGCTGCGGGCCATCTTCGGCGAGAAGGCCCACGAGACCCGGGACACCTCTTTGAAGGTGCCCCACGGCGAGTACGGCATCGTGGTGGACGTGAAGGTGTTCACCCGGGAGGAGGGCGACGAGCTGTCCCCCGGCGTCAACCAGGTGGTCCGCGTCTACATCGCCCAGAAGCGCAAGATCAGCGTAGGCGACAAGATGGCCGGCCGCCACGGCAACAAGGGCGTAGTCTCCCGCATCCTGCCCCAGGAGGATATGCCCTTCCTGCCCGACGGCACCCCCCTGGACATCGTGCTGAACCCCCTGGGCGTGCCCTCCCGTATGAACATCGGCCAGGTGCTGGAGGTCCACTTGGGCTACGCCGCCAAGGCCCTGGGCTGGAAGGTGGCCACCCCCATCTTCAACGGCGCCGACGAGCAGGACATCGCCGACACCCTCAAGCTGGCGGGCCTCCGGGAGGACGGCAAGAGCTGGCTGTACGACGGCCGCACCGGCGAGCGGTTTGACAACCCCGTCACTGTGGGCTACGTCTACTTCCTCAAGCTCCACCACCTGGTGGACGATAAGATCCACGCCCGCTCCACCGGCCCCTACTCCCTGGTCACCCAGCAGCCCTTGGGCGGCAAGGCCCAGTTCGGCGGCCAGCGCTTCGGCGAGATGGAAGTGTGGGCCCTGGAGGCCTACGGCGCGGCGTATACGCTGCAAGAGATCCTGACCGTCAAGTCCGACGACGTGACGGGCCGCGTGCGCACCTACGAGTCCATCGTCAAGGGCTACAACGTGCCCAAGCCCGGCGTGCCCGAGTCCTTCAAGGTGCTGGTCAAGGAACTCCAGGCCCTGTGCCTGGACATCCAGGTGCTGGACGAGCAGGGCAACGAGATCGAGCTCAAGGACGACGACGAGGACAACTACCAGCCCGGCCGCTTCCGCGACGACGACTACGACCGCTACGCCGACGTGGGCAGCGAGAGCGAATTTGCCGACGCGGGCTACACCATGAAGGAGACCAGCGACGACGACGACTTTGCCGCTGCCGACGACGAAGATACCGGCGCCAACGAGGACGACCTCTATGGCGCTGAGGACTGAGAAAGGGAGGTTTGAGCATGAGCTACGCTGAGTTTAACGCCATCCGCATCGGCATCGCCTCCCCGGAGCAGATCCGCGAGTGGTCCTACGGCGAGGTGAAAAAGCCGGAGACCATCAACTACCGCACCCTCAAGCCCGAGCGGGACGGCCTGTTCTGCGAGAAGATCTTTGGCCCCACCAAGGACTGGGAGTGCCACTGCGGCAAATATAAGAAGATCCGCTTCAAGGGCAAGGTGTGCGACCGCTGCGGCGTGGAGGTCACCCGGGCCAAGGTGCGCCGGGAGCGCATGGGCCACATTGAGCTGGCCGCCCCCGTCTCCCACATCTGGTACTTCAAGGGCATCCCCTCCCGTATGGGCCTGCTGCTGGACATCAGCCCCCGCATCCTGGAAAAGGTGCTCTACTTCGCCGCGTATATCGTCACCGATCCCGGCCCTGAGTACACCCACCTGACCAAAAACCAGATCCTCACCGACGCGGAGTACAAGAAGCTGCGGGAGTACTACGAGGACGACTTTGAGGCCGGCATGGGCGCGGAGGCCGTCAAGAAGCTGCTGTCCGACCTGGATCTAGAGGAACTGTCCGCCTCCCTGCGCGCCCAGATGAAGGACGCCAGCGGCCAGAAGAAAGCCAAGATCGTCAAGCGGCTGGAGGTAGTGGACGCCTTCCGTATGTCCGGCAACAAGCCGGAATGGATGGTCATCGACGTGCTGCCCGTCATCCCCCCCGAGCTGCGCCCCATGGTCCAGCTGGACGGCGGCCGCTTTGCCACCTCCGACCTGAACGACCTGTACCGCCGGGTCATCAACCGCAACAACCGCCTGAAGCGCCTCATCCAGCTCAACGCGCCCGACATCATCGTGCGCAACGAGAAGCGGATGCTGCAAGAAGCGGTGGACGCCCTCATCGACAACGGCCGCCGGGGCCGCGCCGTCACCGGCGCCAACAACCGGGCCCTNAANTCCCTGTCCGACCTGCTCAAGGGNAAGCAGGGCCGGTTCCGCCANAACCTGCTGGGCAAGCGCGTGGACTACTCCGGCCGNTCCGTCATCGTNGTCGGCCCCGAGCTGAANATCTACCAGTGCGGCGTGCCCAAGGAGATGGCCATCGAGCTGTTCCGNCCCTTCGTCATGAAGAAGCTGGTGGAGAGCAAGGACAGCAACATCAGCAACATCAAGGCCGCCAAGAAGGAAGTGGACAANGGCTCCCCCGCNGTGTGGGACGCCCTGGAGTCCGTCATCAANGAGCACCCCGTCATGCTCAACCGCGCNCCNACGCTCCACCGCCTGGGCATCCAGGCCTTCGAGCCGGTGCTGGTGGAGGGCCGGGCCATGAAGCTCCACCCCCTGGTGTGTACCGCCTTCAACGCCGACTTCGACGGCGACCAGATGGCCATCCACGTCCCCCTGTCCGCCGAGGCCCAGGCCGANGCCCGCATCCTGATGCTGGCCGCCAACAANCTGCTGAAGCCCTCCGACGGCGGCCCCGTCACNGTNCCCACCCAGGACATGGTGCTGGGCTCCTACTACCTGACNTATGAGCGGGATCCCGCCTANGACCCCGACTTCGCCTANCAGACCACCGCTGACGCCGCCNNNGCCCTGGCCGACGGCGCNGTGATGGANAANGACCGNGTGTGGGTNTGGGANGAGGAAAACAGCCGCTGGTACCGCACCACCCCCNCCCTGTGCGCNGAGGCCAAGGACGGCAAGGCCCGGGAGGTGTACAGCGTCTTTGGNGANGACAACGAGGCNCAGCTGGCCTACGCCGAGGGNGTTCTGGAGCTGCACGAGCCCATCCTGGTCCGCCGCTCCGCCGAGATCGACGGCGAGGTGCGCCATAAGCTGGTGCGCACCACCGTGGGCCGCCTNCTCTTCAACGAGGGCATCCCCCAGGATCTGGACTTTGTGGANCGNNNNGANCCCGAGCAGGTCTTTGAGCCGGAGATCAACTTCATGTGCGGCAAGAAGCAGCTGGGNAAGATCGTGGANCGCTGCATCGCCAAGCACGGCTTCACCCGCTCCGCCGAGGTGCTGGACACCATCAAGGCCCGGGGCTANAAGTTCTCCACCCGGGGCGCGCTNACCGTGGCCATCGCGGACATGACCGTNCCNGACGAGAAAAAGGNCCTCATCTCCGCCACNGAGAAGGAGATCGTNAAGATCGANAANCAGTACAAGCGGGGCTTCCTCACCAACGACGAGCGCTACCGCCTGGTGGTGTCCGCCTGGGAAAAGACCACCAACGACGTGTCCGACGCCCTNCANNNGAGCATGGACAANTACAATCCCATCTTCATGATGGCNGACTCCGGCGCCCGTGGTTCCCAGGCNCAGATCCGTCAGCTGGCCGGTATGCGCGGCCTGATGGCCGACACCGCCGGACGNACCATCGAGATCCCCATCAAGGCCAACTTCCGTGANGGNCTGTCCGTGNTGGAGTACTTNATCTCCTCCAGNGGCGCCCGGAAGGGCATGGCCGACACCGCCCTGCGTACCGCCGACTCCGGTTACCTGACCCGCCGCCTGGTGGACGTGTCCCAGGAGGTCATCATCCGGGAGGAGGACTGCGGCACCACCGACGGCATCACCGTGTCCGAGATCNNNGANAACGGNCAGATCATNGAGCCGCTGGTGGAGCGCCTCCGGGGCCGCTACCTGACGGACGACTTCAAGGATCCCNAGACCGGCGAGGTGCTGGTCAGCCGCGANACNNTGGTGGACGGCGANCTGGCNNNCTTCATNGAGAAGAAGCTNGTNGAGCAGGCNGAGGCCGAGGGCGANCCCGACCGCAANCCGTCNATCCGGGTGCGCTCCGTGCTCACCTGCGAGGCCCACTCCGGCGTGTGCGCCAAGTGCTANGGCATGAACCTGGCCTTCAGCGAGCCNGTGGGCCAGGGCGAGGCCGTGGGCATCATCGCCGCCCAGTCCATCGGNGAGCCGGGCACCCAGCTNACCATGCGTACCTTCCACACCGGCGGCGTGGCCGGCGGCGACATCACCCAGGGTCTGCCCCGCGTGGAGGAGCTGCTGGAGGCCCGCAAGCCCAAGAANATGGCCCAGCTGGCGGAGATCAGCGGCGTGGTCAGCATGGAGGAGGCCAAGCGGGCCACCCTGTGCAGCCTCACCATCACCGCCGACGACGGCGAGGTGATCACCTANTCCGTGCCCTACAGCGCCGGCATCCGGGTCAANACCGGCGACCGGGTCACCNNNGGCCAGCGCCTCACCGACGGCGCCCTGTCCCCCCACGACGTGCTGCGTGTGCGGGGCGTGGACGCGGTCCACAACTACCTCATTCANGAGGTCCAGAAGCCCTACCGCCAGCAGGGCGTGGACATCAACGACAAGCACATCGANGTCATCGTCCGCCAGATGATGCGCAAGGTCCGGGTGGAGGAGTCCGGCGANTCCAATCTGCTGTCCGGCTCCACCATCGACATCNTCGAGTNTAGGGACGCCTGCGCNGCNGTGCGGGCCNGCNCATAGANGCCGGGGAGAAGCGNGANGACGGNGAGGAGCTGGNNNTGCCCACCTGCACCCGGCTGCTGCTGGGCATCACCAAGGCNTCNCTGGCCACCGAGTCCTTCCTGTCCGCCGCCTCCTTCCAGGAGACCACCAAGGTNCTCACCGAGGCCGCCATCAAGGGCAAGGTGGANCACCTGCTGGGCCTGAAGGAGAACGTCATCATCGGCAAGCTGATCCCGGCGGGNTCCGGCCTTGCCGCCTACCGCAAGCTGGACGAGATCGAGGACGAGGTCCACAATGACGGCCGCTTCCGGGANGTCGCCGCCATGGCCGACGANCTGCGGGAGGAGGACNGCGAGGAGNGNNTCCTTGCCGCCGACGAGGCNGACANCGCCGAGGANGAAGAGGACGAGATCCTGNCCGTNACCCTGGACGAGGACAGCCTGGAGTAAATTGACCCATACGAAACGCCGCCGCGGACGCNTATANGCCCGCGGCGGCGTTTTNCTGCCNTNTNNGGCNTNCTTTGNCNTTGTGNNCCGCAGCCGGCAAANGGNCGCNGCCATATTGTGGCAGNANTCCAANNACTTTCCTNCTTTTTCGCANAAACCGACAAAACCTNTGATTTTTTCTTTTATTTTTTGTGCATCTTGACTTTGNGGACCGGGCACGTTATAATTAGGATGTATCAATACGTTACNGTGGCNNGTCAANACANACCACAGCATTTTCCGCCGNTCCCCGGCGGNTATTNGGAGGGCACTTATGATAAAANATGCAGANCAGCTCAGCGAAGCCATCGCCCGGTTTTCCGCCGGAACCAGCACNGACGCCTACCAGTTCATGGGCTGCCACCGCGCCNNGGTGGANGGCCAGGAGGGCTATGTATTCCGGGTNTGGGCCCCNCACGCCAAGAGNGTGCGGGTNCTGGGNAAATTCAACAACTGGGACAAGAACTCCCCCGCNATGGAGCGCATCGCCCCCGCCATCTGGGAGCGGTTCATCCCCGGCGTGCAGACCTANGANGAGTACAAATANTACATNGAGCGGCCCGACGGCNCCTTNGTGTTCCGCGCCGACCCCTACGGCACCCANTCCGCCACCCGGCCGGAGAACGCCAGCAAGGTGTTCGACCTGGACGGCTTTACCTGGACGGACGGCAATTACCGCCGGGCCCGGGGCCGCNNNGACACNCTGCGCAGCCCGATGAACNTCTATGAGNTGCANCTGGGNTCCTGGCGGCGGCACGANGACGGCANCTTCCTGTCCTATGNNGAGCTNGCCGANCAGCTCGTCCCCTACCTGAAGGACATGGGCTANACNCACGTGGANCTGCTNCCCNTCAGCGANTATCCCTTNGACCCCTCCTGGGGCTATCAGGTCACCGGNTACTANGCCCCCACCTCCCGGTACGGCACNCCCCACGANTTNATGNNGTTCGTGGANANGTGNCACAACGCGGGCATCGGCGTCATCATCGACTGGGTGGGCGCCCACTTCCCCNGGGACGAGTGCGGCCTGTTCGAGTTCGACGGCGGCTTCTGCTANGAGCCCGCCGACCCCCTGCGCCGGGANCACCCCGACTGGGGCACCCGCATCTTTGACTACGCCCGGTACGAGGTGCGCTCCTTCCTGATCTCCAACGTGGTCTACTGGCTGGACAAGTTCCATGTGGACGGCATCCGGGTGGACGCGGTGGCCTCTATGCTCTATCTGGACTATGGCCGCCAGGGCGGCGAGTGGCGGCCCAACCAGTACGGCAACAACATCAACCTGGACGCCGTGGCCTTCCTCCAGGACATGAACGCCGCCGCCTTCGCTTTCGACCCCGCCGCCATTATGGTTGCCGAGGAATCCACCGCTTATGCCAACGTCACCAAGCCCAAAGAGGATTTCAATGGCCTGGGCTTCAACTTCAAGTGGAACATGGGCTGGATGCACGACATGGTGGACTATATGTCCACCGACCCCCTGTTCCGCAAGGGCAAGCACAACAACATCACCTTCTCCCTCACCTACGCCTTCTCGGAGAACTTCGTACTCCCCCTGTCCCATGACGAGGTGGTTCACGGCAAGTGCTCCCTGGTGAACAAAATGCCCGGCGAGTACCCGGACAAGTTCCAGAATTTGCGGGCGTTCTACGGCTATATGATGACCCACCCGGGCAAAAAGCTGCTGTTCATGGGCGGCGAGTTCGCCCAGTTCATCGAGTGGGACGAGAAGAAGGGCCTGGACTGGATGCTGCTGGACTACGACAAGCACCGCGAGATGCAGTCCTACGTCCGGGATCTGAACCACTTCTATCTGGACCACCCCGCCCTGTGGCAGAATGACACCGACTGGCAGGGCTTCCAGTGGATCTCCTGCGACGACTGGCAGCAGAGCGTCATCTCCTTCCGCCGCATCGACGCCAAGGGCAAAGAGATCATCGTGGTGTGCAATTTCTGCCCCGTCCTCCGGGAAAACTACACCATCGGCGTGCCCAAGGCGGGCACTTACGTCCCCGTGCTGTCCAGCGACGACGCGAAGTACGGCGGCACCGGCGTGGAGCTGGCGCCCGTCAAGGCCAAGAAGGAGGAACAGCACGGTCTGCCCTACTCCGTGGAGCTCACGCTGCCCCCCATGTCCACCGTGTACTATGAGCGCAAGGCCACCGGTCGCGGTGCCAAGGACGAGACGGACGAAGCGCCTGAGGCCAAAAAGGCGGTCAAGTCTGTGAAGGCCAAGAAAGCCGCCAAGGCCGACGCGGCGGAGACCGTTGAGGCCGCGCCCAAAAAGAAGCCGGGCCGGAAACCCAAGGCGGAAAAGGCCGACAGCTCTGTCCAGACCCAGGCGGCGGAGCCCGCCCAGGCCGAAAAGCCCAAGCGCAAGCCCCGCACGAAAAAGTCTGACCAATAAATTTGAGGGGGAGTTTACCTTGTTCCAGCGCAAGAAAGAATGTATTGCCATGCTCCTGGCCGGCGGCCAGGGCAGCCGCCTGTACGTGCTCACCCAGGACACCGCCAAGCCCGCGGTGCCCTTCGGCGGCAAATACCGCATCATTGACTTTCCGCTGTCCAACTGCATCAACTCCGGCATCGACACCGTAGGCGTGCTCACCCAGTACCAGCCCCTGGAACTCAACGACTATATCGGCAACGGCCAGCCCTGGGACCTGAACCGCAACTGGGGCGGGGCCCACGTCCTGCCGCCCTACACCCAGTCCAAGACCGAGTCCTGGTACAAGGGCACCGCCAACGCTATCTACCAGAACATCGCCTTTGTGGACCGGTACAATCCGGAGTACGTGGTCGTTCTGGGCGGCGACCACATCTACAAGATGGACTACAGCAAGATGCTCCGCTTCCACAAGGAGAAGGGGGCCGAGTGCACCATCGCCGTCATGCCCGTCAGCATGGAAGAGGCCACCCGCATGGGCATCATGAGCACGGATGAAAACGACGCCGTCATCGACTTTGAGGAGAAGCCCAAGCAGCCCAAGAGCAACCTGGCCTCCATGGGCATCTATATCTTCACCTGGTCGGTCCTGCGGCAGTACCTCATCGCGGACGAGGCAGACCCCACCTCCGAGAACGACTTCGGCAAGAACATCATCCCCAACTTCCTGAAGGACAAGCGGCCCATGTTCGCCTATTCCTTCGAGGGCTACTGGAAGGACGTGGGCACCCTGGACAGCCTGTGGGACGCCAACATGGACCTGCTGGACCCCAAGGATCCCATCAATATGCGCGACCCCAGCTTCCGCATCTATGCCCGGAACTACTCCGCCCCCGCCACCCGCCTGGGCAGCGGGGCCAAGGTGACCAACTCCTTTGTGGCCGAGGGCTGCACCATCCGGGGCAGCGTGGAGCACTCCGTGCTGTACACCGGCTGCCAGATCGAGGAGGGCGCCGTGGTCACCGGCGCGGTGATCATGCCCAACACCATCGTGCGCCGCGGCGCCAATGTCAGCTACTGCATCGTGGGTGAGCAGTGCGTGGTGGAGGAGGGCGCCAAGATCGGCGAGCACCCCGAGAACTTCCTGGACGGGGACTGGGGCATCGCCGTGGTGGGCCACCAGAGGACCATCGCCGCCGGCTCCGTCATCAAGCCCAAGGAAATCGTTTAAGGGGGTGCCCACCATGAAAATGACCGGTATTATTTTCTCCGAGATGTACTCTGACGCGCTGAACTCCTTTACCCAGGACCGCAACATGGCCGCCATCCCCTTCGGCGGGCGCTACCGCCTGGTGGACTTTGTGCTGTCCAACATGGTCAACTCCGGCATCCTCAACGTGGGCGTGCTGGCCAAGCAGCACTACCACTCCCTGATGGATCACCTGGGCAACAGCCAGGAGTGGGATCTGAACCGCAAGAACGGCGGCCTCCAGCTCCTGCCCCCCTTCGCCACCGAGGACGCCAACACCGGCGGCAGCCGGGGCAAGCTGGACGAGCTGCGCAACGCCCTTGACTATCTGGAGACCATCTCCAAGACCCCCTACGTCCTGCTGGCCGATGCCTATGTGCTGTGCAACATTGACTACCGTGCCGCCCTGGAGGACCATATCGCCAGCGGCTGCGACATCACCATGCTGGCCACCAAAGAGGCGGGGGACTCCCAGGTCAAGTTCGCCTCCGTCCTGCAGGCGGACTCCAACCACAAGGTGACCTCCTACGCTCTGGACTACCCCGCCAAGCCCGGGGACTACGCCAGCATGGGCCACTTAATCATTTCCCGGGAATTCCTCATCAATGTCATCCGGGACTACACCGCCCGGGGCATCTACGACTTCACGCGGGACTTCATCCAGCACGAGTTCAACCGGAACCGCCTGTCCATCAACCTCTATGAGGTGGACACCAAGGTGCTGCGCGTCCGGGACGTGAACGAATACTTCCAGAGCAGCCTGGCCATCCTGAACGACGACGTGGCCGCCGCCCTGTTCCGGGGCGACCGCCCCATCCACACCCGCGTCACCGACGAGGTCCCCGCCTACTACGGCCTGGACTGCCAGGTGGAGCGCAGCATCATCGCCGACGGCTGCTTCATCGACGGCAGCGTGGAAAACTGCGTACTGTCCCGGGGCGTGAAGATCGGCAAGGGCGCAAAGGTCAAAAACTGCGTCATCATGCAGGGCAGCGTGGTGGGCGAGGGCGCCTGCCTGGAGAACGTCATCGTGGACAAATGGGTCAACATCGGCTACGGCGCACAGCTCAGGGGGCTGGATTCCAACCCCGTCGTCATTCGCAAAGGAGTTACCGTATGAAGATCTTATTAGCAGCCAGTGAGGCCGCGCCCTTTATCAAAACCGGCGGCCTGGGTGATGTGGCCGCCGCTCTGCCCAAGGCCCTGGCTGAGTCCCCCAACACCGAGGTGTACGTGTTTCTGCCCTACTATAAGGCCATCAAGGACAACCCCGAGTTCGAGATGGAGTATCTCACCAACTTTACCGTGCCCCTGTCCTGGCGCAACGTGTACTGCGGCCTGTTCCGGGCGGTGAGCAAGCGCAAAAAGCTCCAGTACTACTTCATCGACAACGAGTACTACTTCTACCGGGACGGCTGCTACGGCCACTATGACGACGGCGAGCGCTTCGCGTTCTTCTCCAAGGCCATCCTGGAGGCCCTCCAGCATCTGGACTGGTATCCCGACGTCATCCACACCAACGACTGGCAGACCGCCCTGGTGCCGGTGTTCCTGCGGGCGTTCTACATGGGCGCGGAGAAATATCAGCCCATTAAGACCCTGTTCACCATCCACAACATGGAGTACCAGGGCCGCTTCCCCGACGACTTCGTAGACGCGGTGCTGGGCCTGCCCAGCGACTGGAAGGGCACCATGCAGTTCGACTATGGCACCAACCTGATGAAGGCCGCCATCCACACCGCCGACCGGGTGAGCACCGTGTCCCGCACCTATGCCAATGAGATCCAGGACCCCTATTTCGCCCACGGCCTCCACAATGTGCTGCGCCAGCACGCCTATAAGCTCAGCGGCGTGGTCAACGGCATCGACACCGAGGTATTCAATCCCGCCACCGATCCCCTACTCTACACCAATTTTGACGCCGCCACGCTGGAGAAGAAGGCGGAGAACAAGAAGTTCCTCCAGGAGCGGCTGGGCCTGGCCGTCCGGGACGATGTCCCCATGGTCATCATGATCACCCGGCTGGTGGGGCACAAGGGCGTGGATCTGGTCCAGGCCGTCATGGATGACCTGATGTCGGATGACCTCCAGCTGGTCATCATCGGCACCGGCGAGCGGCACTACGAGGATATGTTCCGGGCTTACGCCGCCAACTTCCCCGCCAAAATGTCCGCCAACATCGTGTTTGACAACACCCTGGCCCATCAGGCGTACGCCGGCGCGGATCTGGTGCTCATGCCCTCCAAGCAGGAGCCCTGCGGCCTGACTCAGCTCATCGGCATGCGCTACGGCACCATCCCCATCGTCCGGGAGACCGGCGGCCTGTTCGACACCGTCCCCGCCTATGAGATCGAGACCGGCGAGGGCAACGGCTTCACCTTCAAAACCTACAACGCCCATGATATGCTGGGCGCTGTCCGCCGGGGCGCTGAGCTGTTCCGCGACAAGGAGCACTGGACGGCCCTTCAGAAGAGCGTCATGGCATATGACAGCTCCTGGAAGCGCTCCGTCCAGGATTATTGGAGCATTTACCGCTCCATGACCGAGGATGCCTGACCTTTTCCCAAGGATCCGTAGTCTTTTTCTTCATTTTCACAAATGAGAAAAAAACTGAAATTAGTAGTACAAAAGCAAACCTTTTTGTGCTATAATAGAGGGCGTATCTCTCGCCCTGTGCAGGCACAGTCCGCGGGAGCGGGCTGTGCCTGTATTTTGCGTCAATTCCCCGGCTTTTGCCGGTCAAGAAGGAGTCAGGTATCCTATGGATCAGAAACAAATTATCTCACAACTGGAGGAAACTCTGCTGGTGCGCTACGGCTGCCCCATGGAGAGCGCCTCCCCCCAGCAGGTGTACCGCGCGCTGTGCTACGTGGTCAACGGCATGCTGGCCTCCAAGAGCGCCGAGTTCTACCGCAAGAACCAGGGTAAGCAGGTGTACTATATGTCCATGGAGTTCCTGGTGGGCACCTCCCTGCGCAACAACCTCTACAACCTGGGCCTGGAGGATATGTTTACCAAGGCCCTGGCCAAGTGCGGCGTGGACATCCAGGACCTGTATGAGATGGAGCCGGACGCGGGCCTGGGCAACGGCGGACTGGGCCGTCTGGCCTCCTGCTATATGGACTCCGCCTCCAGCCTGGATCTGCCCATGACGGGCTATTCCATCCGCTATGAGTTCGGCATCTTCAAGCAGAAGATCGTGGACGGCTGGCAGGTGGAGTTCCCCGACGACTGGATGAACCAGGGCCATGTGTGGCTGGTCCCCCACGAGAGCGAGGCGGTGGAGGTCCGCTTCGGCGGCCACGTCCACGGCTGGCAGGACGACGGCATCTACCGCGTGCAGCACCTGAACTACCAGTCCGTGGTGGCGGTGCCCAACGAGATGTATATCTCCGGCCACGACAGCAAGGCGGTCAATCCCCTGGTGCTGTGGTCCGCCAAGTCCCCCAACAGCTTCGATATGTCCGCCTTCTCCCGGGGCGACTACGCCAAGGCCCTGGAGGGCGACACCATGGCCGAGGTCATCTCCAAGGTGCTCTACCCCGCCGACGACCACATCGAGGGCAAGCGGCTGCGCCTGCGCCAGCAGTACCTGCTGGTGTCCGCCTCGGTGCAGACCATCCTGAAGAAGCACCTGCGCAACTACAAGTCCCTGGACAACCTGCCCGACAAGGTGTCCATCCACATCAACGACACCCATCCCGCCCTGTGCGTGCCCGAGCTGATGCGCCTGCTGGTGGACGAGTACGGCTACGGCTGGGAGCGGGCCTGGGACATCACCTGCCGCACCCTGTCCTACACCAACCACACCGTCATGAGCGAGGCGCTGGAACGCTGGAACGTGAACCTGTTCTCCCAGCTGCTGCCCCGGGTGTACCAGATCGTCCAGGAGATCGACCGCCGCCTGCGGGTGGACCTCCACGGCTACTACGGCAACGACATGGGCAAGATCGAGTATATGGCCGTCATCAGCAAGGATGAGATCCGCATGGCCAACCTGTGCCTGGCCTGCTGCCACAAGGTCAACGGCGTGTCCAAGCTCCACTCTGACATTCTCACTGACTCCATCTTCCGGGACTACTACCAGATGGTGCCCGACCACTTCTGCAACGTCACCAACGGCATCGCCTACCGCCGCTGGCTGTGCCAGTCCAACCCCAAGCTCACCGCCCTGTTGAAGGAGCTGATCGGGGACGGCTTCGTAAAGGACTCCACCCAGCTGGAAAAGCTGCTCAAGTACAAGGATGACCAGAAGGTGCTCCAGCGGCTCCAGGAAATCAAGCTGTCCAACAAGGAGCGGCTGGCCCAGCTCATCCTCAAGCGGGACGGCATCATGGTAGACCCCAACTCCCTGTTCGACGTGCAGATCAAGCGGCTGCATGAGTACAAGCGCCAGCTGCTCAACGTGCTCCAGATCCTCCATATGTACCTGGAGATCAAGCACAACCCCCACGCCCCCTTCCAGCCCCGCACCTTCATTTTCGCCGCCAAGGCATCCGCCGGCTATATCATGGCCAAGCAGGTCATCCAGCTCATCGTATACGTGTCCCGGCTGGTCAACAACGACCCGGACACCCGCGACAAGCTGAAGGTGGTGTTCATGGAGGACTACAAGGTCTCCCTGGCCGAGATCATCATCCCCGCCGCCGAAATCTCCGAGCAGATTTCCATCGCCGGCAAGGAGGCCAGCGGCACCGGCAACATGAAGCTGATGATCAACGGCGCGGTGACCCTGGGCACCCTGGACGGCGCCAACGTGGAGATCCACGAGCAGGTGGGCGACGACAACATCGTGCTGTTCGGCCTCAAGACCGAGGAAGTCAACGACCTGTGGCGCTGGGGCTACAATCCCCTGGACTACGTCCGCAATGACCCGGAGCTGAAGGCGGTCATGGACCTGCTCATGGGCGGCGTCAACGGGATGCACTTCGACGACATCGTGCGCTCCCTGACCACCAACCACAAAGGCCCCGCCGATCCCTATATGTGTCTGGCCGACTTCCACGACTATGTCCGCGCCCAGCGGGACGTGTCCGCCATCTACGGCGACAAGACCCGGTTCAACAAGATGTCCCTGGTGAACATCGCCAAGGCGGGCTTCTTCTCCGCCGACCGCGCGGTGGACGAGTACGCCCGCGACATCTGGCACATGAAATGATCCGCCATTGGGGCGGTCACATAATGAAAAGGAGGTCTGGAGCGTGAAAGAAGTTTGCTTCGGCGTAGACATCGGCGGCACCACCGTAAAACTGGGGCTGGTGAGCCGGGAAGGGGAGCTGCTGGACAAACGGGAGTTTCCCACCTTCCGGGACGTAGGCGCCACCTTTGATGACATCGCCCGGCATATGCGCCTGGTGATGGAGTCCTTCCCCGACTGCAAGTGCGTAGGCGCGGGCGTAGGCGTGCCCGGGCCGGTGGTGGACCAGTCTGTGGTCCCCATCTGCGTCAACCTGGGTTGGAACGATCTCAACGTGGCCCAAGAACTGGCCAGCCGGGCCGACGTGCCCGTCCGGGTGGCCAACGACGCCAACCTGGCCGCCCTGGGCGAGATGTGGCAGGGCGGCGGCAAGGGGTGCCGCAACCTGGTGCTGTTCACCGTAGGCACCGGCGTGGGGGGCGGCATCATTTGTGACGGCCACATCGTGGCCGGCGCCACCGGCGGCGGCGGCGAGGTGGGCCATCTGCCCATGCCCTTCCGCCCCGACTGGCAGTGCTCCTGTGGCAAGTGCGGCTGCCTGGAGGTCACCGCCTCCGCCTCCGGCATCATCCGGGCCGCCCGGGAGTTCTCCCCCTTCCAGGAGATGGAAACGGTCACTGCCAAGGATGTGTACGACGCCGCGGCGGCGGGAGACGAGAATGCCCGCCGGGTGACGAAAGAGGCGGGCAGCGCCCTTGGCATGGCCGCCGCCATCGTAGGCTGCGTGGTCAACCCGGAGGTCATCCTGCTGGGCGGCGGCGTGTCCGCCGCGGGCCGGGCCCTGCTGGATCCGGTGGAGGCCGCGTTTAAGAAAAACGTGTTCCCGCCCTGCGGGAACGTGCGCTTCGCCCAGGCCCAGCTGGGCAACAATGCCGGCATCTTTGGCGGCGCGGCCCTGTTTTTCGCGGAGTAGACCATAATCTGTGATGAGGACCCTGTTATTCCCGCCCCGCAGGGGCGGGAATAACAAAAGATATTATGATTGAGGAGTGATCTATCATGCTGAAATTAGACCTGTCCAAGCTGGAGGGCGTGATCTCCCAGGAGCAGATCGACGCCCTGGCCCCCGAGGTGGAGGCCGCTCACGCCAAGCTTTACGACCCCGCCGCCCCCGGCTCCGACTTCGTGGGCTGGGTGCGTCTGCCCGAGAACTATGACAAGGACGAGTTCGCCCGCATCCAGAAGGCCGCCGCCAAAATCCGCCAGGACTCCCAGGTGCTGGTGGTGGTGGGCATCGGCGGCTCCTACCTGGGTGCCCGCGCCGCGCTGGAGGTATTCCCCTCCGACGGCCCCGAGATCTGCTTCGTGGGCTGCTCCCTCAGCCCCAACGAGCTGAAAAAGGTCATGGCCAAGGTGGAGGGCAAGGACTGGTCCATCAACGTCATCTCCAAGTCCGGCGGCACCACCGAGCCCGCCGTGGCCTTCCGGGTGTTCCGTGAGCTGCTGGTGAAGCAGTACGGCAAGGATGCCGACGGCCGCATCTACGCCACCACCGACAAGGCCCGGGGCGCCCTCAAGACCCTGGCCGACTCCAACGGGTGGGAGACCTTTGTGGTGCCCGACGACGTGGGCGGCCGCTTCTCCGTGCTGTCCGCCGTGGGCCTGCTGCCCATCGCTGTGGGCGGCACCGACATCAACGAGCTGATGTCCGGCGCCCGGGACGCCATGAACGCCTTTGACAAGCGGGATATGTCCAACCCCGTGTGGCAGTATGTAGCCGCCCGGAACCTGCTGTACCGCCAGGGCAAGAAGATCGAGCTGTTCTGCTCCTATGAGCCGTCCTACTCCTTCGTGGGCGAGTGGCTCAAGCAGCTGTTCGGCGAGTCCGAGAGCAAGGACGGCAAGGGCATCTTCCCCGCCTCCGCCCAGTTCACCACCGATCTGCACTCCCTGGGCCAGTATATCCAGGACGGCGAGCGCCACCTGTTCGAGACCGTCATCTACGTGGACGACACCGGCTGCGACATCGCCATCCCCTACAGCGACGACAACGGCGACAACCTGAACTATCTGGCGGGCAAGCCCCTGAGCTTCGTCCGGGAGATGGCCTTCCAGGGCACCCTGGCCGCCCACCAGGACGGCGGCGCGCCCTCCATGGTGCTGCGGCTGGACAAGATGGACGTGCACGCCCTGGGCGAGCTGTTCTATTTCTTCGAGCTGTCCTGCGGCGTCAGCGGCCACGTGCTCCAGGTCAACCCCTTCAACCAGCCCGGCGTGGAGGCGTACAAGAAGAATATGTTCGCCCTGCTGGGCAAGCCCTGAGTCATCCAAAAAAGAGGAGGAGCGGCAGCCGTAATGGCTGCCGCTCCTCCTGTTTCTTTTTGTGTTGGTCTGCCGAATAGCCGAACGAATCAAGGCGCTTTGTAGTATTGGGAATAGTTTGGCCCTGCGGTACCACCCCAATGCGCATATATGATTCGAAGTGTACCTGTGTCAGAGGGGGGAGCTTCAAAGTAACCATCATACAGTTCATCGTTAAATTTAACACCGATAGGATAAATGTCATAGGTTTCTCCTACATATTCGCCCGTGCCGGCATCAAAGTCTCCTATCTCTCCAATAGGAATTATCACGCACTGAATTACGCCGGTTGCTGTCACGTTAATAGAAATCGGCTTCTGATTTATTGCAGTCCGCGAATGTCCACCCTCCAAAGTTCCATCTTTATTCAAGGTCAGGCTTTCCGCACCTATGGAACTATACCCACATTTATAAGTTCCCGCGAAGAATGAAAAATCTCCGTTCAAGACAGCCGGATAGACCCATTTATTATAGTATTCCTCCGTGCTGGGCAAAAGCCCGCGATCCTCTATGCCAATTACAAAGCCATAGACATCAAATGTATAAAGCAGCTTTTCATCTGTAAACTTTTCCAAAAGTGCCTTGAACTCACCCTCGGTGACTTTTTTGCTGGAAGCAGTATAGGTATACGCAGTATAGAGATATTCATAAGTACCTTCATCAAAAACAGCCGTTTCTTCTGCATATAAATCGTACTCAAGGGTGACGGCATCCTTTCCAAGCCTATAAAACTTATCTATATATTGGTAATATTCCCCCGCGCGCTCGACATACCATCCACTTGCAAATAAATAGAGCTGACCATCCGCTTTGCATAGGGAAAAGTCGGCAACCCTATTCCCTACAAGGGCCTCAAAGGTTCTCTCACAGGACTTCCCGGCGTGTCCGTTAATATCCGCGTATATTGTCACAATATTATTATACTTCTCCTCGTCAATTTCAACCGTCAGCAGCTCTACCTTGCCGTCCCCATCCACGTCCACATAGTCGGCGTAGATTAGCCCGGAGCCATGGACATCATAGATTTGTGAGTCACTGATGATCTGCTCGTATTCCGCCTGGACAGTTTTGTCCTCCTCGGTGAATGTCCATTCCTCCGCGGCCCAGTACAGGTATGTCATGAGGTCGGCCCGGAGACAGGCGGCGGAGGGATTAAACCCGACTTCGGCGGACAGCAGGCCGTTTATCTCGGCCCAGGCCACCGGGCGGGTGAAATACTGGCTGGGCGCGGCAAGGGCTATGACGCTGCCGCCCACAGCAGCCATGGGCTTCCCCTCGGCCCGCCACAGGAAAGTGAGCGCTTCGCCGTTAGTGCAGGGGTTGTTGGGCTTAAAGGCGGAGCTGGTGGAGATGCCGCTTTCATAGGCCCACAAAACGGGCTTATAGAACCAGTTGGAGGGAGCGATGTCGGTGACGGGGCTTTCCGTGAGCTGGGGCTCTGGCGAACCCATGGCCCGCCACAGGAACGTCATGACCTGTCCACGGGTGCAGGCGGAATCGGGTTCAAAGGTATCGCCATCGGACGCGATGCCGTTCTCGTACGCCCACACCACCGCGTCATAATAAGGCGCGTCCTCGGGCACATCGGTGAACGGGATTGGCGGGGTGGGCTCAGGCGTCGGCGTGGGCTCGACGGTCGGCTGGACGCTGGCCGTGGGCGGGGTGCTGTCCTGCTCCTCCGCCTGCCCCTTACAGGCCGCGAGGGACAGGAGCATAAGCAATGCCAGACATAAACTTAGAATCCTCTGTTTTTTCACGCAAAATCCTCCCAAAAGTTTTTTATCTCAATGATATGGCCCTTATTCTACACCATTTGAGCCAAAGACGCAAGCAGATGGCCCGCCGCGGCCGGAAAAGCATAAAAAGGCAGGGAGCCTGGCGGCTCCCTGCCTTTTTCACAGCAGCGGCGCGAACAGCCGAAGCATATCCCGGAGCAGCCTCCGGGCCAGGGACACAGAGCGGCAGTCCTCCAGCGTGACCATCAGGCTCCTGGTCTGGGTGTCCAGGAAGTCCTCCCGGATGTCGGCCACCGACGGCGTCTCATAGAGCAGCACGCCGTTTTCAAAGTGGAGGAACATACTGCGGTAATCCAGGTTCACCGTCCCCACGGTGGCGAAGCGGTCGTCCACGATGAAGTTCTTGGAGTGGATGAACCCCGGTTCGTACTCGAAGATCTGCACCCCCGCCTCCAGCAGCTCCTCGTAGTAGGAGCGGGTCATCTCGAACACCGTCTTTTTGTCCGGGATATGGGGGGTAATGATGCGCACGTCCACCCCGGACTTGGCGGCAGTGGCCAGCGCCATGCTCAGCGAGTAGTCGATGACCAGGTAGGGCGTGGTGATATACACATACCGCTTGGCACGGTAGATCAGGTTCAGGTACACCGACTGGCCCACCGCCTCGTTGTCCCAGGGGCAGTCGTGATAGGGCTGGACGTAGCCCACCGCGCCGCCGCGGGCAGGGGCGGGCCGGAAGGGGGTAAAGTGCTCCTCCTCGCTGTGGGTAAAGTCCCACATGGACAGGAAGGACACCGTCATGGACCACACCGCGTCCCCCTCCAGCCGGATGGCGGAATCCTTCCAGTGGCCGAACCGGGGCTTGACGTTGATGTACTCGTCCGCCATGTTGATGCCCCCGGTGAAGGCCACCCGGCCGTCGATGATCATATACTTGCGGTGATCCCGGTTGTTCTGCCGCAGGGATACCACCGGCAGAACCCGGTTGAACACCCGGCAGTGCACCCCCAGCTTCTCCAGCTTCGCAGGGTAATCCGAGGGCAGGGTGGCGATGGAGCCCACGTCGTCATAGATGACCCGGACCTCCACCCCCTGTTTGACCTTCTCCTTCAGGATGTCCAGGATGGAGTTCCACAGCTTGCCCTCTTCAATGATGAAGTACTCGATGAAGATATACCGCTCCGCCCCCCGCAGGGCGGCCAGGATGTCGTCGTAGCAGTCGTCACCCAGGGGATAGTACTTGGTACGGGTGTTGCCGTACACGGGGCAGTGAGTGGTGCGCTCCAGATAGTGGGCCATGCAGGCCGCGTCCGGGCCCAGCAGCTCCCCCAGGGAGGCGGACCGCCCGCACTCCGGCCCCAGGTTTTTGCGGATCTTCCGCTCCATGGAGCGCAGACGGCGCTGGTTGAACGCGGACAGGTGATTGCCGCCCAGCAGCAGATAGGCCAGGGAGCCGAAGGGCATCAGCCCCAGCACGATGATGAGCCAGCCGATCTTATAGCCCGGGTTGCTCTTATTCCCCACGATCCACATGGCCGCCAGCACCGACAGCACGATAAACAGCCACTCCATGGGCTTATAGTACGGGCTGTCCCGCAGCACCACCAGCCCCGTGGCATACAGGGCGATCTGCGCGATGATGAGCACCGCCACAATGCCCAGGCGGTGGAACAGCACCTTTCCGATCCTGCCCAAAACTCTTTCTCTTGCCTGCATAATCTCACCTTAGAAATCTCGATCTACGTGGTTTTCAGCACCACGTTCTCCTCGCCCAGCGTCTCCCGCAGCTCAGCCAGCAGCGCCTCATGGTGGATACAGTGGGTCTGGAGTTTTTTCTTTTGATCCGCCAGATAGACAATGGCGCGGGAATCACCGGGGAACATATTCAGCAGCTTTTTCAGCCAGGTAAATGCCTCCTCCCCGTCGGGCAGGCGGATCCACAGCACCTGATCCCCCGCCTGGGCGGATCTGCCCGTGTCGGACAGGGGGATCACCCGGTCCACCATGAGCTGGGGGGCCTTCTCGTCCCGGACGGACACCCGACCCGTCACCACCACGGGCAGGTTCACCTTCAAGTAGGCCCCGCTCTCCGTCAGCGTGCGGGAAAAACACAGCAGCTCAATGGTGCCGGTGGCGTCCTCCAGCATGACGTAGGCCATGAGGGAATTGTTCTTGGTGGTCTTGGTGCGCACCGACGCCGCCACCCCCGCCAGGGTCACCCGCTGGCCATCGCCATAGCGGGAGGGGCCGCCCTCCTCGTCCCCCGCCGCCATGACCGCGGAGATGGGAATAGCCCCGTATTTCTGGGCCTGCCTGCGGTACTCGTCCATAGGGTGGCCGGACAGGTACAGCCCGGTGGTCTCCTTCTCCATGGCCATCAGCTCCACCGGGGAGAACTCCGGGATGTCGGGCAGGATGACCGTGGGCACGGAGATGGCCTCCCCGCCCCCGCCGAACAGGTCAAACTGGCCCTCCAGGTTCTTTTTGCGGTCCCGGGCGATGGAGTCCACCACCTGCTCGTACACCTTCATCAGCTGGGAGCGGCGATAACCCATGCTGTCAAAGCAGCCCGAGCGGATCAGGCTGTCCAGCACCCGCTTGTTCAGATCGCAGTCGTACATCCGGGCGCAGAACTCCGGGAAGGAGGCGAAGGGCCCGCCTTTGTCCCGCTCGGCCAGCACCGCGTTGGTGAAGCCCACGCCCACCCCCTTCAGCGCCGCCAGCCCGAAGCGGATGTTGGGCCCCGACACGGTGAACGCCGCGCCGGACTCGTTGATGTCCGGCGGCAGCAGGGCGATGCCGTTCTCTTTGCACTCGGCGATGTACTCCGCCACCTTGTCCTGGGAGTCCAGCACGGAGGTGAGCAGGGCGGCCATGTACTCCCGGGGGTGGCGGCACTTGAACCATGCCGTCTGGTAGGCCACGATGGCGTAGACCAGGGAGTGGGACTTATTGAAGGCGTAGTGGGCGAAGTCGTTGATCTCGTCGTAGATGGACTGGGCCACCGCCTCGGGGATGCCATTGGCCTCGCAACCAGGGATATTCCGGGCGGGGTCGCCGTGGATAAAGGTTCCCCGTTCCCGCTGGACGTCCTTCTCCTTCTTCTTGCTCATGGCCCGGCGCACCATGTCCGCCTGGCCCAGGGAGTAGCCCGCCAGCTTGCGGAAAATTTCAATGACCTGCTCCTGGTAGACGATGCAGCCGTAGGTGTTGGCCAGGATGGGCTCCAGGGAGGGGTGCTTGTAGGTCACCAGCGCCGGGTTTTGGGCGCAGGCCAGGAATTTCGGGATGGAATCCATGGGGCCGGGACGGTACAGGGCGATAATGGCGCAGATGTCCTCAATGCTCTTTGGCTTGAGGCCCACGCCCACGCTGGTCATGCCCGCCGACTCCATCTGGAACACGCCGGAGGTGCGCCCGTCGGACAGCATCTGGTAGACCTCCATGTCGTCGTCGGGGATGTCCTCCAGCCGGAAGCCGGGGAGCTCCTTTTGCACCATCTTCACCGCGTCGTCCAGTACGGTCAGGTTGCGCAGGCCCAAAAAGTCCATTTTCAGCAGGCCCAGCTCCTCGATGGTCACCATGGTGTACTGGGTGACGGGCTGGCCGTCGTTGGTGGCCAGGGGGACGTACTCGTACACCGGGCGTTTCGTGATGACCACCCCCGCCGCGTGGGTGGAGGCGTTGCGGGGCATCCCCTCGATCTTCCGGGCCATGTCCACCAGCTCTTTCACCCGCTCGTCCCCATTATAGAGGTCGGACAACCCCTTGGACAGCACCAGCGCCTTGTCCAGGGTCATTTTCAGGTCAAAGGGCACCTGCTTGGCGATGTTGTCCACCTCGGCGTATGGGAAGTTCAGCACCCGGCCCACGTCCCGGATGGCGGCCTTGGCCTTCATGGTGCCGAAGGTGACGATCTGCACCACGTGGTCCTCCCCGTACTTTCGGGACACGTAGTCGATGACCTCCTGCCGACGCCGGATGCAGAAGTCGATGTCGATATCGGGCATGGTCACCCGCTCGGGATTCAAAAAGCGCTCGAAGATCAGGGCGTATTTGATGGGGTCCACGTCGGTGATGCGCAGGCAGTAGGCCACCATAGACCCAGCCCCGGAGCCGCGCCCCGGCCCCACCGGGATGCCGTTCTCCTTGGCGTAGCCGATGAAGTCGGATACGATGAGGAAGTAGTCCACAAACCCCATCTGCCGGATGACCCCCATCTCCATGCGCAGGCGGTCGCGCAAATCCTCGCCGCCGCCCGGATAGCGCTGGGCAAAGCCCTTCCAGCACAGCTTCTCGAAGTAGGCGTCCCCGTCCGTCTCCCCCTCGGGCAGCTTGAACTCGGGCAGGTGGTACTTGCCGAACTCGAACTCCACATTGCAGGCGTCCACGATTTTCTGGGTGTTGTCGATGGCCTCGGGGCAGTTGGGGAAGAGGGCGCGCATCTCGTCCTCGCTCTTGACGTAGAACTCGTCCGTCTCAAACCGCATCCGATCCTGATCCTCCACCAGCTTGCCCATCTGGACGCACATGAGCACGTCCTGCATGGCGGCGTCCTCCCGGGTGAGGTAGTGGCAGTCGTTGGTGGCCACCATGGGGATGCCGGTCTCCCGGCTCAGCCGCATGATGCCCGCGATCACCGCCTGCTGCTCGGGAATTTTGTGGTCCTGGATCTCCAGATAGTAGCCGTCCTCGCCGAACAGCTCCCGCATTTCCAGGGCGTGGGCCTTCGCCCCCTCGTAGTCGCCATTGCGCAGGCGGCGGGGGATCTCCCCCGCCAGACAGGCGGACAGGGCGACGAGGCCCTCGTGATGCTCCCTCAATAAGTCCATGTCGATACGGGGCTTGATGTAAAATCCCTCGGTAAAGGCCATAGACACCATGTAGCTCAGGTTGCGGTAGCCCTGCTCGTTGCGGCACAGCAGCACCAGGTGCCGGGCGGAGCCGTCCAACTCGTGCACCCGGTCGAACCGGGTGCGTGGCGCCACGTAGACCTCACACCCGATGATGGGCTTCACCCCCGCCGCCTTGCAGGCCCGGTAGAAGTCGATGACGCCGTACATGACCCCGTGGTCGGTGATGGCCACGGCGGACTGGCCCAGTTCCTTCACCCGGTCAACCAACTGGCTGATGCGGCAGGCGCCGTCCAGGAGGGAGTATTCCGTATGGAGATGTAAATGGGTGAAGGGCATTGTGGTCACCTCTATCTTTCTTGATTATAACATCATCAGGGGAGGATTTGAGAAATCTGCGCCCCGGTCATCCCTCTGTTGTCCCCCTTCACCACGCGGGTCAGCTGGAACGAAAATCGCGCCTCGCCGCTGGTGATCTCATATTTGGAGGTGTATTCGGTCGCGCCGCCGCTGGCATTCATAGACCAGCTGGTTCGTTTCAGTTCAAAGGCATCGCCTCCGCCCCCGATACGCCACGCCGCACACATCTCTGAAAAGCCCTGGTCAAATTCCTCCCGCTCCAGTGCGCCGGGATAGGTCAGGGCATAGGCCCTGTCCGCATCCTGTTCCACAATGGCCTGGATCATCTGTTCCGCCATGGCGGGAGATTCCTTGTCGCTGTTCATCAGGGCAAGCACCGCAGCCAGCGCCACCACCACAATGGCGACGATGACACCCACCACCATGAGGATGATTTTCCACGGCTTTAGCCGCTTTCGACTGTCATGCCGGTAAGGCGTGGCGCCCTGCTTCAGCATATCTATCGTTTGCTGCATCTCCTCTATCTGCTGCTCCATCTCCTGGATTTTTTGATCTTTTTCATTCATTTTGTGGTTCCTCCTTTTTCTTCCGCCAGCTCCACCAGCTTCCTCATCCGGTGGTTGAACGCCGACTTACTCACTGGGGGGGCACAAAGCGCCCCCAGCTGGCCCAGGTTCAGCTCCGGGTTCTCCAGCCGCAGCCGCGCCGCCTCCCGGAGCTTGTCCGGCAGGACATCCAGCCGCCCGGACTCCTGTAAGCGCTCGATGGCGGCCAGCTGCTCCCTTGCCGCCGCCACCGTCTTGTCCAGATTGGCGCTGTCGCAGTTCACCTGGCGGTTCACGCTGCCCCGAATATCCCGCTCGATCTTGGCGGACATCACCGCCATGGCGGACACCGGCGCGCCCAAATAGGTCAAAAAGTCCTCGATATGGTCGGACTGCTTAAAATAAATCACATGGTTCCCCTTGCGGTCGGTCTCCTTGGGTTCAAAGCCCGCCTCCCGCAGCAGGGCGGGCAGCTCCCGCCCCACATGATAGTGGGAGGTGGCCAGCTCCAAGTGATACCCCTTCATGGGATCGGTCACCGAGCCCCCCGCCAAAAACGCCCCCCGGAGAAAGGCGGTGCGGCAGTGCTCCTCCTCCAGCATGGCCAGATTGATGTGCAGGGACACCGCGCCGTCCCACTCCAGATCAAAGGCGTCAAAAATTGCCTTCAATTTTGCCGGACTTTCGATCAGGAACGCGCCCTTCCCCTCCCCCGGCTCGGGGGTCTGGTCAAAGGACACCTTAAACGCCTTGCGGAACAGCATGGGGAGCCGCTCCTTCAGCGCCGGACTCTCCGTGACGATCCGGGCCTGACGGGGGTGGAACGCGCCGCAGAACAGCAGCACGCCGTAGGCCTCCGCCTGGGCGCAGCACCGGCGGCTCACGGCCGGGCGGCAAAGCTCTTGTTTCACGTCGCCGGAAAAGGCCACGGCCATTCACCCCTTGTCAAAAAATCTTGGTATCGGCCCGCTGCTGATACAGTTCCACCACCGCCTGGGCCACCTTCACGCCCGAGTGGCGGGCATAGCCGCAGTCCATGTCCATCAGGGGACGGTAGACCACCTCCGCCCCCAGCAGCTCCACCTCCCGGCGATCCACCCGCATGGGCTCCGCGTCCTCGGCGGAGTAGCGCTCCAGCAGCTCCCGGCTGATGGGGTCGGAATTGCACAGGCACAGATCCACCAGCCCCGGCCCGCCGTGCTCCAGCAGGGCGGATACGTGATCCTGGGCGGTCATGCCCTCCGTCTCCCCGTCCTGGGTCATGATATTGCACACGTAAATCTTCAGCGCCGGGCTGTCCGCGATGGCCTCGGAGATGCCGTCCACCAGCAGATTGGGGATGACGCTGGTGTACAGGCTCCCCGGCCCCAACAGAATGACCTCCGCCTGGCGGATGGCGTCCAGCGCGGCGGGCAGGGCGGGGGTATGCTCCGGCAGCAGGCGGACGTGGTGGATGCGGCAGTTCTGCTCCTTTTTGGCGGCGGAAATTTTGGACTCCCCCCGCACGCTGGAGCCGTTTTCAAAGCTGGCCTCCAATTGCACATTGGCATTTGTCACAGGCAGGATACGCCCGGTGATCGCCAGCACCTCACTCATCCGGGCCACCGCCTGGTCGAAGGAATCGCACACGCCGTCCAGCGCCGCCAGCAGCAGATTGCCGAACGCCTGCCCCGCCAGCCGCCCGTCCGGGAACCGATAGGCCAGCAGCTGCTGCATCAGGGATTCTGTGTCCGCCAGCGCCTCCATACAGTTGCGGATGTCGCCGGGAGGGGGCATCCCCAGATCCTCCCGCAGCATCCCGGAGCCGCCGCCGTCGTCCGCCACGGTGACGATGGCGGTCAAATCGTCGGTATATAGCTTCAATCCTCTCAGAATGGCGGACAGGCCGTGCCCGCCGCCCAGGGCCACAATGGCAGGCCCCTTATGCCGTCTCAGCTCCCCCATGCTCATGCCCTCGTCATGTCCCGGTGGGTTTCGCCGGCGGCGTAGCCCAGGCCCTGGATGTACTCGCACAGCGCGCGGGTCACCGCCACCGAGCGGTGCCGCCCACCGGTACAGCCCACGGCGATGACCAGGGCGCTCTTGCCCTCCTCCACAAAGTGAGGCAGCAGAAAATCCATCAGCCGGCGCAGATGCTCCATCAGCTCCTGGGCGGTGGGGCTGCCGAACACATAGTCCGCCACGCCCTGGTCCAGCCCGGTCTGGGGCCGCAGCTCCTCCACATAGAAGGGGTTGGGCAGGAAACGCACGTCAAACACCAGATCGGCCTCCAGGGGCAGGCCGTACTTGAAGCCGAAGGAGGTGACGGTAACGCTCATCTCACTCACGCTCTTGCGGTTGGAGGCAAACATATCCAGCACCTGGCCCCGGAGCTTGCGCACCGGCAGCGAGGTGGTGGTGATGACGTAATCCGCGTGGGCCCGCACCGGCTCCATGGCCGCCCGCTCCCGCTCCACCGCCTGGGACAGGCTGCCCGTCTCCCCCATGAGGGGATGGCCGCGGCGGGTCTCCTTGTAGCGCTTGATAATGGTGGCGTCGTCCGCGTCCACAAACAGCACCTTGTGCTGGAACTTCATGGTCTTGAGGGCGTCCATCGCCTCAAACAGGCCATCGAAGTTCTCGCCGCCCCGGATGTCGCACACCATGGCCACCCGCTCATAGGAGCCGGTGCCGGCCAGACATACCTCGGCGAACTTGGGGATGAGCACCGGGGGCAGATTGTCCACGCAGAAAAAGCCGCTGTCCTCCAAAATGGACATGACGGTGGACTTGCCCGCCCCGGACAGCCCCGACACGATCAGAAATTCCATGTATCTCCCTCCATTCCCAGGTAACGCACCTCGGGCTCCAGGGTGACCCCCGTCTCCCGGAACACCCGCTCCCGCACCTGGGCCATCAATTCTATAATATCGCGGCAGCTCGCCCCGCCCTTGTTGACGATAAAGCCCGCGTGCTTCTCCGACACTTGGGCCCCGCCCACTGTGAGCCCCTTCAGCCCGCACCCGTCGATGAGGGCGGCGGCATAGACCGGCTGTCCGTCCACCGCCGGGGGCCGCTTGAAGGTAGACCCAGCGCTGGGGTACTCCAGGGGCTGCTTGCTCCGCCGCTTCTCCGCCAGATCCTCCATCCTCGCCCGGATAGTGGTGGGATCATCCTTGTCCAAAATGAATACCGCCTCTAAAATGAGGTGCTGTCCATCCAAAAAAGCGCTGTGGCGATAGGAAAAATCGCATTCCTCGTTCCGAAACACCTCAAAGCGGCCATCATAGCCCAACGTGTGTACCTGATGGAGGACCTGGGATATTTCCCCGCCGTAAGCCCCAGCATTCATGACAACGGCGCCCCCCACCGTTCCGGGAATGCCCGCCGCCCATTCCAGCCCGGTGAGGCCGTGCTCCAGCGCAAGGTTTGCGGCTCGGGAGAGGAGCATCCCGCCCCCCACCATCAGCTCATTGGTGTAGACTTCTCCCTTGCTGTATGTTTCACCCAGCTTTACCACAAGACCGTCATAACCATCGTCGGACACCAGCAGATTGGAGCCGTTGCCCAGAAAAAGGGGGACTACATTCCAGTGAAAGGCGGTCTCTATGACCGCTTTGAGTTCTTCCCCCCTGGGCAGGGCCATCAGGGGCACCGGCCCGCCCACCTTGAAGGTGGTGTGGCGGCTCATGGGCTCATCCCGCCGCAGCTCCAGGGACGGGGCGGCGGCGCGCAGACGGTCATACAGGGCATTCCAGTTTGTCATAGGAGCCTCCTCACGGGCGTAATCATGATTGCCGTTATTTTACCACGTTTTTCTTGGGATGAGAATAGCTTCACAAAAATTTAAGGAGCGGAGCGGGTGATCCGCTCCGCTCCAATTGTCTCGAACCCTCAACAGCAGCAGTTCTTGGTCTCCTGGTAGCCCTCCGGGGGCGCGATGGTGTTGGGCGGGAAGAACTCCTCCGTGGGGAACTGCACCTGGCGGAAGATGGAGCAGGGGTCCTCCTCGCCGCTGCCGGTGCACTCCTTGCTGGGCATGCAGTAGTCGTAGGCGGGGATGAGCAGCTGGCTGTCCCGCTCCAGGCGGATGATGGAGAACTGGCCCAGAGTAACGTACACCCGCCGGCCCTCGCCCCCCATGTTCAGCTCGCCGGGGAAGCAGCCCGCGATGCCTGCGGGCACCTCGGCCCCGTCCCCGCAGGAGCACCCGGTTGCCTCGCAGGGGTCGGACAGGCGCATACTCAGGATGATGGGATCCACAGAGTTCACCACCGCGATGGGCAGGTTAGTGCTCATCAGGTTCTGCTCATCCAGGTCCTTCGCCCTGCTGTTGGAGGAGAACACCTTGGCGCTGCCCTCGCTGCCGAACAGGATGGCCCGCTTGTCGAACACCGCCAGCCCGCAGATGGACACCGGCCGGGCCGCGCCCACAAAGGCATCGGCGGTCACCCGGTAGAAGTAGCGCACGTCTACGGTGAAGTAGCCCCGGTTGAAGCCCACGGGCTCCACGTCGATGTAAGCGTACAGCAGCTCGGCCTGCCCGGCCTTCAGACTGATGGCCCGGTCGATGACGGCCTGAGAGCTGACAGTGGGATAGAGCCGCAGGTCTTCCACGCAGTCCTTATCGCGGCAGCTGTCAAAAATCTTTCGGGTGTGGATGCACACGGCCTCGCGGATACCGGCGGCATCGGCGATGGGGCCCGGCTCAATGAATTCAGCCATATTTGTACCTCCCGATGGTTGATGGGTCGGGGCAGATATGGCGCGCCCCTTCCACTCCCATTGTATGCGGGGGCCGGAAAGCGGTGCCCGGGCTAGGGCCGCCAAAGGCGGCCTCACGCCGGCACCCTGCCGGCTGCCCCAGGGGCATCATTCGGCCACGCCGAACGACCGCCCCGGCACCCTGCCGGCTGCCCCGGTGAAACGGCGGCGGGCCTTGAAAACCAAAGCTTTCAAGGCCCGCCGGCTTTGCTCTGCGCGTCAGGGGGGATCAGACGCCAAAACCACGAATCAGGAATCCATGTGGAATATCTTGCGCATCAGGCCGCACAGCGCCTTGGGAAACTTCACCACGACCACCCGCATGATAACAACCCCCTCTCCCGCTGCCGAATGATATACCAGCATATGTGGAAGAAGGCTGTCCTGTTCACGCAATTTCCGGGAAAATTTTCAAAGAAAAAGCGCAAAACAAAATATGCCCCTGAATCGTGAACGCCCCTCCGAAACTGCTCGGAGGGGCGTTCCCATCTTATTTACTTTTCATCCGTTCCCAGTCCGGGATCTCCTTTGCCTGCTCATAGAGGCGGACGTAGCTTGCGTGGCGGCTGGGGGCGATCCGCCCTTCGGCCAGCGCCTCCCGAACGGCGCAGCCCCGCTCCTTCACATGGGCGCAGCCCTGGAAGCGGCACTGGTCCAGATAGGGGGCAAACTCCCGGAAGGTCGCGGCCAGACCCTCCTTGGGGATGGCCTCCATCTGCTCCACGTCAAAGGAGGAGAATCCGGGCGTATCCGCCACCAGCCCTTCGGCCACGGGGAACAGCTCCACATGGCGGGTGGTGTGGCGTCCCCGCCCCAGCTTTTCGCTGACCTCCCCCACCCGGAGAGAGAACCCGGGCTGAAGAGAATTGAGGATGCTGGACTTGCCCACCCCGGAATTTCCGGTGAAGGCGGACACCTTTCCCGCGATGGCGGCGGCCAGGGTATCCATCCCCTCCCCCGTCTGGGCGCTCACCTGGAGGGTGGCGAAGCCCGCGGCGCGGTAAAGCTCCGCCAGGGCGTCCATCCGCACCAGATCGCACTTGTTGAACACGATGAGCGGCTCGCAGCCCTTCCACTCCGCCATGGCCGCCATGCGGTCGATGAGAAACGGGTCGGTCACCGGGATGGCCCCGGAGCACACGATGACCAGTTGGTCGATGTTGGCTACCGCCGGACGGCTGAACTGGTTTTTTCGGGGCAGGATGGCGTCCACCATGCCCGTGCCATCGTCCAGGCTTGTGATCTCCACCCGGTCGCCCACCAGGGGCGTGGCTCTCTGGTGGCGGAGCTTCCCCCGGCCCCGGCAGGGGACGGGCTCTCCCGCCCCCGTATCCACGTAGTAAAACCCGCTGAGGGCCTTGACGATCTGTCCCGTCATACCGTCAGAAAGCAAGTGAGTAGCTGTCTACCAGCCCCCCGTTGATATAAATGGATACCCACTGCGTCCCCGAGGCGGTGGCGGCCACGCTCTTGGCGGAATTCATGTCCGCGTCCACACTACCGTCAAACAGCGTCATATCCCCCACCACGATGCGCACGTTCACCGTGCCCTGGTAGGGCGTCAGATCCACCGTAATGACCTGTGTGCTGGTGGCCGCCCCCACGTTCTCGGTGGGCTCCGCCACCGGGGTACTCTCATCCGGCGGCTGGCTGGGCTCATCCGAAGGCTCCGCTGTCTCCGCCGGCTCCGGGCCCAGGCTCACCCACAGGTCGATGGCGGAGTCCTTATCCACCTGCTCGCCCTGGGGGACGCTCTGCCAGGACACGCGGCCCTCGGCATACTCGTCGCTGTGATACTCGCTGACCTTGCCCACCTTCAGCCCCAGCTGGATGATCTGCTCCTTGGCCTGCTCCAGGGGGACGTTGAGGAAGTTGATGACCGTGGCCTGTTTCTGCTCGGGGCCCTTGCTGATGACGATGGTCACCTCGCGCCCCGGCCACACCTCGGTATCCACCATCAGGCTTTGGGAAATGACATAGCCCTTGGTGATGGTGTCAGACCAATCCTCCTCCTGGTTCACGATCAGCCCCATCTCGTCCTGAAGGGTCTTGAGGGCCTGTCTGGCGTCCCAGGTCTCCACGTTGGGCATATACACCTTGTCCTCGCCGCCGCTGATGTTGACGGTGATGGTCATGGTGCCCTCCCGCACCATGGTGCCGGGCAGGGGGTTCTGCTCGCAGATCTGGCCCTCCGGGTACTCGCTCTTCTTGATGTCCCCCTCCTTCAGCTCGAAATCGCCCAGAAGGGTCTTGTTCTGCTCCAACTGTTCCATCGTGTAGCCCAGCAGATTGGGCACCTCGTACTCCTGGGTGCCCGGAGTCAGCAGATCCTTGGCGAAGAAATTCCAGAGGAAGTAGACGATGCAGCCGATAAACGCCAGGATGAGCACCACAGCCACCGCCGCGGCCGCCGCTCCGCCGCCCCGGCGGGGAGGCTCGTCGTCGTAGTCGTAATCCTCTTCCTCCACCTCACGGCGACGGCGCTCCCGCCGCTCAGGCTGGGCGTTCTCCGGCTCCCGGCGCTCCACCGGCACCCGGGCGGAGGCGGTGATCACCTTGGCGGGCACCACCATGGTGGGCTCGTCCGACACGTCCTCGGGGGTGGGGGCGGCGAGCTCATAGTCCGGGTTCTTGCGGAACTCCTTCAGATCCTCCAGCATCTCGTCCGCCGTGGCATAGCGCTGGCTCAGTTCGGGCGCCATAGCCTTCATGGTGATGGCCTCCAGCGTGCGGGGCACGTCCGGGTTCAAGTCGCAGGGCGGGACGGGAATGGATCGGATATGCTGGATCGCCACCGCCACGGGGGTATCCCCCTCGAAGGGCAGGCGGCCGGTGAGCATCTCATAGAGCACCACGCCGGCGGAGTAGATGTCCGTGCGGCAGTCCACATGGCTGCCCTTGGCCTGCTCCGGGGAGATATAGTGCACCGAGCCGATGGCCTCCTGGGTCATGGTGTTCTGGGCGGCGCTGGCCAGCTGAGCGATGCCGAAGTCGGTGACCTTCACGCTGCCGTCCCGGAGCACCATGATGTTGTGAGGCTTGATGTCCCGGTGGATGATCCCCCGGGAGTGGGCGTGGCTCAGCGCCCGCATGATCTGGGTGATGAAGTGCTGGGCCTCCCGCCAGTTCAGGGGGGTGCCCCGGCGCTGCATATACTGCTTCAGGGTCAGGCCGTCGATCAGCTCCATGACGATATAGTCCAGCCCGTCGGACCGGCTCACGTCGTACACCGACACGATGTTGGCGTGGGACAGCATAGCCACCGCCTGGGACTCGTCATGGAAGCGGCGGCGGAAGTCCGCGTCGCTGGCCAGTTCCGGCTTCAGGATCTTGACAGCCACCAGCCGGTTCAGCCGGTGGTCGCGGGCCTTGTACACCACCGCCATGCCTCCGGTGCCGATGCACTCCTGAATTTCATATCGGTTGTCGAGCATTTTACCTATGTATTGATCCATGGTAAAAGTCCTCCTCGTTTACAGCTGCGCCAACACGGCGGTGACGTTGTCCGGCGCGCCCCGCTCCAGCGTCAGGCTGATCAGCGCGCGGCACAGATCCTCAAGCTCTGCCTCCCGGCGGCTGAGGGCCAGCAGCGTCTCATCGTCCAGCACATTGGTGAGTCCGTCGCTGCACAGCAGCAGGCGGCTGCCCTGCCCCGGCTCCAGCCGGGTCACATCGCACTTCACGCGGCTGTCCACCCCCAGGGCCCGGGTGATGAGATTCTTTTGGGGATGTACGCGGGCTTCGGCGGGGGTGATCTCTCCCCGCTCCACCAGCAGCTGCACCAGGGAGTGATCCACCGTCACCTGGCGTATGGAATCATTTTCCAGCAGATAGCCCCGGCTGTCCCCGATGTTGACCAGCCAGACCCCGTCCGGCCGGATCAGCGCCGCCACCAGGGTGGTGCCCATGCCCTCGTACTCCCGGTTTTCCAGGCTGAGGCGGTACACCTTCTCGTTGGCTGTCTGGCAGGCCGCCTCCAGCGCCCGCTCCGGGCCCTCCGGGGCGCCCTGGGCCAGCGCCTCTTCCACCGCGGCGGCAAAGGTCTCCGCCGCCACCGAACTGGCCACGCTGCCCGCCTGGGCGCCGCCCATGCCGTCGCACACCACCAGCAGGGCCGTCCCGTCCTCCCATTGATGGATGGCATAGCTGTCCTGGTTGTCCTTTCTGTGACGGCCTATGTCCGTCATACCACAGACTTTCAAGTTGATCCCTCCTCTGGGGAATGGATTTCCCTCTCCAAGATCCTCCGCCGCCGCAGCTGCCCGCAGGAGGCGTCGATGTCGCCCCCTAGCTTGCGCCGCACCGTGGCGGTGATGCCATGGCCCTCCAGCCGCTGCTGGAACTGCCGCACCCGGCGGCTGGGTTTCAGCGGCGACTCCGCCACCTCGTTCAGCGGGATCAGGTTCACGTGCCCCGGCTGGCCCCGCAGCAGCTTCGCCAGCCGGTCGGCCTGCTCGTCGCTGTCGTTGACGCCGTCGACCACGGCATACTCATAGGAGATGCGCCGCCCGGTGGTCTCGAAGTACCGGCGGCAGGTCTCCATCAGCGTGTCCACACCCACCGAGCGGTTGACCGGCATCAGCTTCGACCGGGTCTCGTCGTCCGGGGCGTGGAGGGAAACGCTTAACGTTAATTGTAACTCAAGTTGGGCCAGTTTGTCAATTTTCTTTACCAGCCCACAGGTGGACAGGGAGATGTGCCGCATGCCGATGTTCAGCCCATCCGGGTCATTTACCAGGGTCAAAAACCGCAAAACGTGGTCGAAATTGTCCAGCGGCTCGCCAATTCCCATCATAACGATGTTGGAAACGGCCTCTCCGCTGTCTTTTTCGGTAAATATTACCTGATCTAAAATCTCCGCCGGGGTCAGGTCCCGCACCTTGCCCCCCAGGGTGGACGCGCAGAACACGCAGCCCATATTGCACCCCACCTGGCTGGACACACATACAGTATTCCCATGCTTGTAGCGCATCAAAACCGTTTCCACACAATTTCCGTCCCCCAGCCGCCACAAATACTTGATGGTGCCGTCCAGTTGGGACACCTGCTTGCGCTCCACCTTGGGGACGGTGAGGATGCACGTCTCCCTCAGCTTCTCCCGGAGGGTCTTGGGCTGGTCGGTCATCTCGTCGAAGGACTCCACCCCCCGATGGAGCCAGCGGAACACCTGTATGGCCCGGAATTTGGGCTGGCCCAGCTCCTTGAAGTATGCCTCCAGCTCCGGCCGGGTCATGGATTTTAAATCGGTCATTGGGGATCACCCCTTTCTGCGCAGCTTGGCCGCGAAAAAGCCGTCTGTGCCGTGGATGTGGGGCCAGAAGGTCACTCGGCCCGGCTGTGTGCCCAGATGGGGCAGGTCGAATGGCTCGGCCGAAAAGTCCGGATGCTCTGCCAGGAATCCGTCCACGATCTCGTCGTTCTCCCTGGACAGCAAGGTGCAGGTGGAGTATACCAGCACCCCGCCTGGGCGGACGTATTGGGCGCAGTTGTCCAAAATCCCCCGCTGGACGCGGGGCAGGCCCTTGAGCGGTTCTGGGTCCTTATATCGTATGTCCGGCTTCTTGCGGATAATGCCAAGCCCCGAGCAGGGCACGTCGGTGAGTACCGTGTCAAAGCCCTCCATCCAGTCCTCTCGGGTCTGGGCGGCGTTCTGGAGGGTGGGATTCACGATGGACAGCCCCAGCCGGTCCCGCCCCGCCTCCAGCAGCTTGATTTTGTGGGGGTGGATGTCGCAGGAGATGACCTCCCCCCGGTTCTCCATGGCCATGGCGGCGGCAAAGGACTTGCCCCCCGGCGCGGCGCAGCAGTCCAGCACCCGGCTCCCCGGCTGGGGGGCGGCAGCCATGACCGCCAGACGGGAGGCGGCGTCCTGGACGTAGAAGTCTCCCCGCCGGAAGGCATCCAGCCGCTCCAGATCACCGGTGCCGGTGAGCAGCAGGCAGTTTGGAAGCCAGGGGTGGGGCTGGACCTCCGCCCCCGCCGCCCGCAGTTCCGCCCCCAGCTTCCCCGCGTCTGTTTTCAGCGTGTTCACCTGGGCGGTGGTGGGGGGCTGCTGATTGTCGGCGCTCAAAAGGGCCTCCGCCTCCTCCAGCCCCAGCAGCTCCACGAACTCCTCCGCCAGCCACCGGGGGTGGCTGTACCGGATGGATAGGGTGTCGACGTCGTCCTTCCCCCTGATCTCCGGCGCTTCCTCCCGCAGCAGGGAGCGCAGTACGCCGTTCACCAGCCCCGCCGCCCTGGGATTGCGGCTGTGGCGCTTGGCCAGCTCCACCGCCTCGTTCACCGCGGCGCTGGGGGGGATCTTGTCCAAAAACAGGAGCTGGTACGCCGCCACCCGCAGGGAACACAGCACCTTGATCTCCAGCTTTTCCAGTTTCATGGCGCACAGGCGCGCCAGCCGCCAGTCCAGCAGCAGCCTGTTTTGCAGCACCCCATAGCATAACCGGGTGGCCAGGGCCGCGTCCCGGCGGTCCAGACCCTGTGCCCGGATGGCGTGCTTCAAATGGCCGTCCGACCACGCCCCCTGCTTTTCACAGGCGGCCAGGGTCAGCACCGCCGTCTCTCTGGCTGAGCCCATGGAAATCACTCCTGTTTTGTCAGCGTTGTCCCTGCGGGGATGGGGTGGCCCAGCAGGAAAGCAGGAGCGGCCATGGCCTTCTTGCCGTCGGGCTGGAGCTCCAGAATGTCCAGCACCCCGCCGTCTCCGCAGGCAATGCGCAGGCCCTTCTTATCCGCTTGCAGCACCGTACCCGGGGCCTTGTTGGTGGTCTCACCGGGCAGCGCCGTGCGCAAAATCTTGCACCGGATGCCATCCAGCACCGCTGTGGCGGCGGGCCAGGGGTACAGCCCCCGCACCTGATCGTGGAGCTGGCGGGCGGTTTTGTTCCAATCCATGGGGGACTGCTCCCGGGACAGCATGGGGGCGTGGCTGGACAGGGCGTCGTCCTGGGGGACGCGCCTGGCCGTGCCCGCCTCCAAATGCTCCACCGTCTCCGCCAGCAGGTCCGCGCCCATCTCCGCCAGCCGGTCAAAGAGCTGGGCCGCGTTTTCATTCAGGTCAATGGGGGTCCTGGCCTGGGCCAGGATGTCCCCGGTGTCCATTCCCTCCGCCATATACATGATGGTGACACCCGTCTCGTCCTCGCCGTTCAGAATCGCCCAGTTGATGGGGGCCGCGCCCCGATATTTGGGGAGCAGGGACGAGTGGACGTTGACACACCCCAGCCGGGGCAGCTCCAAAATGTCCACGGGCAGGATTTTCCCGTAGGCCGCCACGGCGATCAGGTCGGGGTTCAGCTCCCGAAGGATGCCAAGCGCCTCGCCGTCCCGCATCTTGGCGGGCTGATAGACGCTCAGGCCCATCGCCAGGGCACACTCCTTCACCGGGGATTGCTGGAGCTTCATCCCCCGGTTTTTCGGCTTGTCCGGCTGGGTGAACACGCCAACGATCTCATGCCCCGCCCCCGCCAGTGCCTTCAGCGACGGCACGGCGAAATCCGGGGTGCCCATGAATACGATTTTCATTTTTTCTTTCCCCTTCTCCGTCCGGCCTTCTCCCGCTCCTCCGGCTTTTCCTCTTCCGCCTCCATGGCGTCGATCTCCTCCGGCGTGTACAGCTCGTCGGTGTGCTCCACGAAGAGGTGGCCGTCCAAATGCTCCAGCTCGTGGCAGAAGCAGCGGGCCACCAGCTCCTCACCCGACACCTCGAAGAAATTGCCCTTTCGGTCCTGGGCCCGGACGGTGACCACGTTGGGCCGCTCCACCCAGCCGTATTGGCCGGGGACGCTGAGGCAGCCCTCCCAGCCCTCCTGCTCCCCGGACTGCTCCACGATCACCGGGTTGACCAGCTCGATCAGGTTCTCCTGATCGTCCTCCACCACCACCACCCGGCGCAGGATGCCGATCTGGGGGGCGGCAAGGCCCACGCCGCCGGCGTTCGCCAGCGTCTCCTTCATGTCGTCCAGCAGCCAGCTCAGCTTGCGGTCAAACTTCTCCACCGGGCGGCAGGTCTTGGTGAGGGCCGGGTCGCCCTGGGTCAGGATCTTCCTCAGTGCCATTGTCGCTTCCTCCTCAATCCAGGGGGTTCAGGTCGGCGAATAGGGCCACCCCCCGGTTTTGCTTGTCGGCCTGGGCCTGACGGAGCAGGTGCGCCGTCAGCAGCCGCATGGCTTTGGTATTTTGGGTATTTAAAATCAGCCGGTAGCGGTAGCGGTCGTTCACCTTGGCCACCGCCGCCGGGGCGGGCCCCAGCAGCCGGTGGGGCGTCCCGGCGTATGGTTTTTGGTTCAACGCGGCGCTCAGCGCGTCCCGCAGGCGCAGCAGCGAGCGCAGCACCGCCGTCTCCTCCAGGCCGGAGGCGCACAGCACAAACAGGTCGCACAGGGGCGGAAGCCCCCGCAGCCCACGGATGCCGATCTCCTGCTGGTAAAAGCTGTCGTAGTCCTGGCTGGCGGCGAAGCGGATCACATCGTTGTCCGGGGTGAAGGTCTGGATCACCGCCCGGCCCAGCTTCTCCCCCCGGCCCGCCCTGCCCACCACCTGGGTGAGCAGGGAGAAGGCCCGCTCCGACGCGTGGATGTCCCCGGTGTACAGCAGCTGATCCGCTGACACCGCCCCCACCAGGGTGACATTCTCGAAGTCCAGCCCCTTGGCCACCATCTGGGTGCCCAGCAGGATGGGGACGCGTTCCTTTCGGAATCGCTCCAGAATGCGTTCGTGGCTGTGGACGGCGGACACGGTGTCCGCGTCCATGCGCAGCGCCTTTGTGCCGGGGAAAAGGGTTTGCAGCTCCTCCTCCACCTTCTGGGTGCCCGCCCCCACGAAGTCCAGCAGCCCCCCGCAGGCGGGGCACCGCTCTGGCAGGGGCTGGGACCAGCCGCAGTAGTGGCACATCAGCCGCCGGTTGGCGGAGTGGTAGGTGAGGTGGACGGAGCACCGGGGGCAGGTGGGGGTCTCCCCGCACTCGCCGCAGGTGACCATGCGGCTGGCCCCCCGGCGGTTGAGGAACAAAATGGCCTGCTCCCCTTTGTCAATGGTCTCCTCCAGCATCCCCGCCAGGGGGGCGCTGATGGTGCCGCCGTTTCCCCGGCGCAGCTCCTCCTTCATGTCCACGATGGTGACCTGGGGCAGGGCCCGCTCATTGTACCGCTCTCTCAGCTCGAACAGGCGGTAATCCCCCTGCCGGGCGTGGTACATGGTGTCAATGGACGGGGTGGCGGAGCCCAGCAGCAGCAGCACCCCCGCCCTGTGGCAGCGGTATCGGGCCACCTCCCGGGCGTGATACCGGGGGTTCTGCTCGGATTTATAGGACGGCTCCTGCTCCTCGTCCAGGATGATGACGCCCAGGTCGGGCAGGGGGGCGAACACGGCGGAGCGGGTGCCCACCACCACCCGGGCCTCCCCGCGCCTCGCCCGCTTCCACTCGTCACACCGCTCCCCGGCGGACAGGGATGAGTGGAGGATGGCTACCTCATGGCCGAAGTGGGAGGTGAAGATCCGCATGAGCTGGGGTGTGAGGGCGATCTCCGGCACCATCACCAGGGCGGTTTTGCCCCGTTCCAGCAGGGTGTGGATGAGCTTCAGGTAGACCTGGGTCTTGCCGCTGCCGGTGACCCCGTACAGCAGGGCGGCCCCTCCGCCCCGCTCGGTCAGGGCCAGCAACCCATCATATGCCGCCTGCTGCTCCCCGTTCAGTTCCACCGGGGCGGCCCGCTCGTATACGGGCGCCTGGGGGCGGCGGTATACCTCCCGGCGGGTCAGCGTCAGCACCCCCATTTTCTCCAGCCTGCGCAGGGTGGTCATGGACGCGCCGGTGAAGTAGCACAGCTCCTTGGCGGAGGTCTCCCCCACCGCGCAGATGGCCTCCCCCGCGGCGTACTGGAGGGGGGCACGGCGGCGCTTGGGACCCAGCAGGGCCAGGGCGTCGGCAGGGTCCATGGCCAGGGCGGCCACCAGCTCCTGCTTGTCGTTCACGCCCCGCTGGGCGCTGGCCTCCCGAAGGATGATCCCCTTTGCCGCCAGATCCCGCAGGGTCGGGCCGGGGGCGGACAGGCCGAAGGCCGTCCGTATCTTCCCCTCTTCCGCCCAGCCGCTGCCGGCAAACAGCAGCTCCACCAGCTTTTGGGCGTTTTTGGACTCCCCCGCCGCCCCACTGGCCGCCTCACGATCCACGCCGGGGGCGACGCGCCAGCAGTCCTTGAGGGAGAACCACAGCCCCGCCGGGAGCATGGCCCGCATGGCGTCGTACACGGTGCAGAAATAGTGTTCCCGCATCCACAGCGCCAGCTGGATGGCTTCCCCTTCCAAAAGCGGCTCCTCGTCCAGCAGGGCCAGGACGGATTTCAGCCTTGCCGTATCCTCCCGCTGCCCCAGGGCCAGCACGATGCCGTCGCAGGTCTTGTTCCCCCGCCCAAAGGGCACCGCCGCCCGCATCCCGGGCCGCAGCGCCCCCTCCAGCACGGGGGGGACCAGATAGTCATAGGGCCGGTCGATGGCGTAGGTGGCCGCGGACACGGCGATCTTCGCGATATTGGCCACCCGCTCCACCTCTTTCTCTCTAATGTCCAAAGGGCAAGCAGTTCCCCCGCTTGCCCTTTTGGGTCTTTACGCTTCGTCCTCCTCGGGCGCTTCGGCGGCGGCTTCCGCCTCCGCCTGTTCCAGAGTCAGCGTACCGTCGGCCACCTCCCGGATGGCCAGGGACACCGCCTTCTCCTCCAGCGGCTCGCCGGACACCTCCGCCTCGCTGGACAGCTTCCGGGCGCGGCTGGCCACCATGTTCACCAGCATATAACGGCTGGGCACCTGCACCAGCAATTCCTTAATGGGGGGATAGAGCAGCATAAATACCATTCCTTTCCGATTTTACGATCAATCCTGGCCGATGATGCTCTCGGCCAGATGGAGGCGCTTTTCGGCGCGGCATTGCTCCGCCTGGAGAATGGACTGGATCTCCTGGGCGGCGTTCATCACCGTGTCGTTCACCACCAGATAGTCATAGCGCACGCACTCCCGGCACTCCTGCCGGGCCTTCTCCAGGCGGCGCTGGATGACTTCTTCCTCATCCGTGTTGCGCCGGTGGAGGCGGCGGGACAGCTCCTCGATGGAGGGTGGGATCAGGAAGATCAGCACCGCCTCGGGGCAGCGCTCCCGCACCTTGGCCGCGCCCTGGACCTCGATGTCCAGCAGCACGTCNANNCCCNNGTCCAGCNGNTCCNGNATNNCNTTCAGNGANGTNCCGTAGTAGTTGNCCACATACTCGGCGTACTCCAGCAGCTCGTCNGCGGCGATCATCCGCTCAAACTCNTCCCGGGAGACAAAGTTGTANTTCACCCCGTCCGCCTCGCCGGTGCGGGGCTGGCGGGTGGTAAAGGACACGGAGAAGTGGATGTCCCGCCGGGAGCTGAGCAGCTCGGCGATGACGGTGCTCTTCCCCACCCCGGAGGGGCCGGACAGCACNATCAGCTCTCCCCGCTTTTTCTTTTGTGNCANACTCATGGCATCTCCTCCTCTGTTTCNNCCCCGTCCCCGAACCGGGCGGANANCTGCTCGGTGGGCAGGGACGACCAGATCACATGGCCGCTGTCCATCACCAGCACCGAACGGGTCTTGCGGCCAAAGCTGGCGTCGATGAGCACGCCCCGCTCCCNNGCCTCCTGNCCCAGCCGCTTTACNGGGGCGGAGTCCGGGCTGACGATGGCCACCACCCGCTGGGCGGACACCATGTTGCCGAATCCGATNTTGACCAGCTTCATCCCGTCACTCCAGNTTCTGNACCTGCTCGCGGATCTTCTCGATNTCCGCCTTCATNTCCACCACCCGGCGGGTGATCTCNATGTCGCTGCACTTNGAGCCGATGGTGTTGGTCTCCCGGTTGAACTCCTGGATGAGGAAGTCCAGCTTGCGNCCCACCGCNCCGCCGGCGGCCAGCAGCTCCCGCAGCTGGCNCAGGTGGCTGTGCAGCCGCACCGTCTCCTCGTCCACCGCCACCTTGTCGGCGAAGATGGCCGCCTCGGTNAGCAGNCGNNNCTCGTCGATCTGGGTGTTCTGGAGCACCTCNCGCATCTTGGCCTCCAGCCGNGCNCGGTAATCGGACACNGTCTGGGGNGAGCGCTCCTCCACCTCGCCCAGCAGGCGCTCGATGGNGTCCGCCCGGCCCAGGATGTCNNCNNNCANNCGCTNGCCCTCNCGNGNNCGCATGNNNTTGAAGTCCTCGATGGCCAGCCCCAGCACGGTGAGCAGCCGCTCCTTCATCTCGTCCAGATCCTCTTCCNGCTTTTCCACCGTCAGCACGTCGGGNATCCGGGCCAGCTCGGCGGCGGCGAACTTTTTCTTGACGCTGCCNCCTCCCAGCTCCCGGAGNCGCTTGAACGCCCCCAAGTAGCTCTTGGCCAGCGCCTCGTTCACCGTGACGGTNACCNCNTCCCCGCAGTCNCGGGTGATGGTGACGAACACGTCCACCTTNCCCCGGCCCACGCCGCTCTGCACCTTGGACTTCATGGCGTCNTCCGCNAANATNTACGCCCTGGGCATCTTCACCGTGCAGTCCAGNTACCGGTTGTTCACCGNGCGCAGCTCCACCACGATCTGAACGCCCTCAAAGNTCTNCTCTCCCCGGCCATAGCCGGTCATGCTTTTCACCATGTTCNCTCTCNGCCTTTCTAATGGACTGCCCGCTGAANCCGGGCGATATACACCGCGATCAGCCTGCCAAATCCGTAATCATANGCCAAAAAAACCACNTTNGCCGCCAGGTACAGCACCCACACCGAGCTTCCCANCGCCTCGGGCAGGGAGCCCAGCATGGCCGACGCCATNGTCAGATACAGCNCCGTNAAGGCGGCNTTGAAAAANGCCAGCTTCANCAGATATTCCACCGGCTTTTTCCGCAGCCCNTCCGTCAGNGACTTCACCATGGGNTACAGCCCGAACAGCGCGGCAAACAGCAGGGCGCAGAATTTNTCCGGCGCCAGCAGCAGGGCCAGGACAGCCGCCCCCGCCCAGCACAAAAAGCCCGCCTTCAGCCCCACCGAGANCACCGCCGCGGCGGGCAGCAGCCCCGCNNNCNCNACAATGCCCCACTGGCCCGTGGGGGCCANGNAGGCCNNGTATACCAAAATCACCGCCAACGCGCCCAGGANNGCCGGGTACGCCACCTGNACGGCCTTGCTTTTTCTCCTCATATCAGCGGCAGCCCCCGCACAGACAGTTCATGCACATCATGGCGGTNCAGCAGTCCATCCCGTCGCACTGGGCNCCTGNCATGTCCGGCTGNTAGCCGTAGCCGCCCCGCTGCATCATNCNNANNGCCTGACGGTACTCCATGTTGCCGGGATCCATCTGGACGGCGATCTGNTAGTTCTGCCGCGCCTCGTCCAGCCAGCCCCGNCGGTAGGCGATGGANCCCATGAGGAANTACCANTCCCCNTTNCGGGACGCNCCCTGGAGGAGCTGCTCCGCCCCNTCCAGNTCNCCCCGGCTGACGGCCTGCCGGGCCTGGGCGTATACGCCGCTCCCNCCGCTCTGCCGCTGCTGCTGNTAGGCGGAGCCGGANGAGTAGCCATAGCCGTACCCGCTCTGAGCGGCGCTTCCGCTCCCATAAGCGGAGCCGCCGCCGGACCGGGCCTTGGTGACGGCGTCATAGGCCTGGTTGATTTCCTTCATCTTCTCCTCGGCCAGGTCGGCCAGGGGGTTGTTCTGGTAGTTGTCCGGGTGATATTTCCGCGCCAGCTCCCGGTACGCCTTTTTGATCTCGTCGTCGCTGGCGTCAGGGCTCACGCCCAGCACCTCGTAGGGATCTCTCATGGGGCTTCCACCTCCCCTTTCTCATTTCTTTCCACCGGCCGTCCAGCACGGCGCTCTGCACCGCCGGCAGGCCAAGGTAGAGTATATTTTCCACAATGGGCGTCCACGAACCCAGCTCCAGCAGGCTGGCCGCGCTCCCCGCCAGCCGCAGGGAATGGGTGGCGGTGGCCTCCAAATAGTCCCGGTTTTCCCGGGCCTGTCCCCGGAAACGGGCGTCCAGGGGGTTATAGCGGCCCTTTTTCTTGTCCTCGTCCAGATCGTCCCAGCCGTCCATCAGGTATACCCACCGGCCCAGATGGTAAAGCAGCTGGGTCAAGGCCCGCCGCTCCCCCTCTTTGGGAACGGCTTGGGCGGCACAGGACAAAATCTTGGCGAAGGCGTCCGCCGCCCGATCCAGCTCCGGGGATCCGGCCTCCTCCAGCGCCCGCAGACAGATCAGCCCCTCCCGGGTCTGGGCGTCAAAACCGGGCTGGGCCTTCGCCGCCCGGCGGTATGAGCGCCGGAACAGCCGCCGCGCGAACCGATAGGGCAGGCCGGTAAGGAAGCCGTGGTCGTCCACGTCGTCGGACAGCTTGTGCCAAGTGAGGATGACGCTCTGGTCGGCGGCGGTGTCCATTTGGCGCCCCGCCAGACAGGCCCGGGGCTTCCGAACGGGGTTCACCGGGCACCGGCGGCAGACGCATTCTCCCTCCCCCTCGCCCGCCGTGAGCAGGATAGCCAGGAAGGTGAAATCATATTGCAGCGTCAGCCGGGCCAGCGGGCCGTGCCGCTTTCCCAGCGCGTGGCACAGGCCGCAGTAGGCGCTCTGATAGGCGTCCCGCCCCTCCTGATCCAATCTCTCCAGGGCGGGGCGAACGTAACCAAACACCGCTCAGCCGTCCTGGGCCAGGGAGACCACCACCGTATAACCGGCGGGGTTCACCACGCCCACGTCCCCTTCGGAGCCGGCGCTGTTCAGATAGACGCTGGCGGACACAGTGTGCTGCCCGGTGGCCGCGTTGATCTCCTGCAGATTGGCCACCGCCCAGATGTTCTCCTCGGTAAGCTCGTCCAGCAAGGCCGTGGTGCCCCGGATCTTCACCTTGAGCACCTGGGTGATGATGCTGGGCTGCCAGCCCTCGGGGACGTTGGCGGTGCTGATGCGGTCGGCCTTTACCTCAAATTCCCGGGTCTCCACCTGTTTGCGTATCTTCAGCGTGACCGTCACCTCGGTGACGCCGCTGACGTTTTCCAGCTCGTCGGTGAGCGGGATGGGGTAGGTCCGCTGGCCGCCGTTCTCAGCCACGTCGTCCTCCAGGGTGGCCAGGTCGATGCTGGCTACGGTGATGGAGCCCAGGTTCACCAGGGCGTCCACCGCCTCCCGGCTGCCCGCCACCACGATGGAATCGGTGTCCAGTTTAACGTCTATATCGCCTTCTCCCAGCCCGCCGCCGGGCGTGACCTTCACCTCAAGGGGGATCTCCGCAGTGGCCCGGATGGGGAAGGAGGTGTAGATCGTGTCCACGTCACAGCTGATGTCCAGATCCGGATCCAGCGGGTCGCCGCTGGCGCCGATGAGCTGGAAGGGGAAGTAGTCCCCCACCGACTCCGTCAGATCCTCCCCAGGAACGATGACCTTGGCGTAGGCCACCTGGTTGACGAACTCCGCCCGGCCGCTGATGGTCAGCGTGCCCGGGTCAAACCGGAAGTCGTCCTTGTCTCCGGCCAGGTAGCCCTCCGCCGTCGAGCCCTGCCACTCGCCCCGGATCTCAATCCCCTCCCGGCGCAGGGACCGGGCCACCTCCACATTCACCACGGTGCCGACGCCCCCGCTGATGTATTCCACATCGTTGTCGCTGATGCCGATGCCGCTGGGCAGGCGGGTGGAATAGGCCACCCGGTGGGTGCCCTCCGCGCTGATGTTGGACACGCTGGCCACCAGCTGGGGCGGATTGTTGCTCAAGGTGGCCAATATCATGGGCGTAGCCCGCACCCTCACGTTTGCCGTAACGTTTTGGCTGACGATCATCAGCCCCCGATCCTCCAGAATATCCACTCCCTCGAAGGTGACGGGCAGATTAAAGGTCTGCGTCTCCTTATTTTCATCCCGGGAGGTCACCCAGATCCACAGGGACAGGGAGATGGCGATGGAGAGGACCATATATAGGATCTTGCTGTCAAGAATCTTCTTTCCCATTGGAATTATCTCCCTTTTTGCCCTTGAATACGCTGGTGATCCGGGCGGCGGCGGTGGGCTTGCTCTCCTCGTCCGCCGCGGGCATCAGCTCCCGGCGGAGCAGCTGCTCCAGCGTCTCCGGCGACAGGTGCCGCTTGAGCATCCCGTTGATAGCCACCGAGATAGAGCCCGTCTCTTCGGACACGATGGCCACCACCGCGTCCGAGTTCTCGCTGATGCCGATGCCGGCCCGGTGGCGCATACCCAGGTCCCGGCTCAGATTCACGTTGCCGGACAGGGGGAGCATACAGCCCGCCCCCACGATGCGCCCGTTGCGCACGATGACCGCCCCGTCGTGGAGGGGGGCCTTATTCCAAAAGAGATTCTTTAACAGCTCGGCGGACACCTGGCAGTCCAGGGCGGTGCCGGTCTTGAGCACGTCGTCCAGCAGGGTGCGCCGCTCGAACACCATCAGCGCCCCCACCTTGTCCCGGGACAGGGGGGCGTAGGCCTCCACCGTCTCCTTGACGGCGGTCTCCAGGTCGTTGCTGTAGCTCTCCGCCACGAACAGCTCCTTGATCTTGCCGCTGCCCATCTGCTCCAAAAAGCGGCGCAGCTCCGGCTGGAACAGGATAATGAGGGCGATGACGCCCAGCTCCACCGCGTTGTTCAGCACCGTGCGGATCACCCGCAGGTGGAACAGGTTGGCCAGCGCCATGGCCACTACGATGAAGGCGATGGCCTTGACCACCTGGCCGGACCGGCTGCGGCGCACAAAGCGGAACAGGTGGTAGATGCCAAAGGCGATGATGGCCATATCCAGAATATCGGTGAGGCCGATGAGCCTGAGGTATTCCGGCGCCAGCCGTATCGTCTGCAAAATCGCGTCCATATGCGCCACTCCTTCCCACACCGAAAAATGCGCGTGACAAACCATTGCCGCACCGCGGCATTTTAAGCATTATATCCCATCCGGCCGAGGTTGGCAAGTGAATCGGGGAGAATTCAGAGAAAATTCATGGGAAGGCAGCGGCAAAAAGCAAGGGCGCGGATTTGTGCCGCGCCCTTGCTTTCATTTTTTCGCCGCCCCGGCCAGGGCGCGGACCGCCGCCGCCGCCCGGTCCACCTGATCCGGGCGGTTGAAGGCGGAGAAGCTGAACCGGATGGTTCCGGTGTCCTGGGTGCCCGCCGTCCGGTGGGCAAGGGGGGCGCAGTGCAGGCCCGAGCGCACCGCGACGCCCCGCTTCGCCAGCTCTTCGCCCACCTTCTCGCAGTCCATGCCGTCCACGACGATGGAGCATAGGCCGCTCTGGTCCTCTCCGCCCCGGAATACCGTCACCCCGGGGATCCGTTCCAGCCGGTCCATCATACGCCCGGCCAGCTCCCGCTCGTGGCGGTGGATGCGGGCAATGCCCGTCCGGCTGACGAACTTCATCCCCGCCAGCAGGCCCGCCGCGCCGCACACGTTGTGGGTGCCCGCCTCCAGCCGGTCGGGCAGGAAGTCGGGCATATCCTGGCTGGCGGACAGGCTGCCCGTCCCGCCGTAGAGCAGGGGCTGGGCGTCCCCGCCGCACAGCAGCAGCCCGGTGCCCTGGGGGCCGTACAGCCCCTTGTGCCCCGGCATGGCCACAAACGCCGCCCCCCAGCCCTCCAGATCCACGTTCAGCGTGCCGGCGGACTGGGACGCGTCCACAATGAGGGGCACGCCCCGCTCCCGGCAGAGCTTCGCGATGCGGTCCACCGGCTGGATGAAGCCGAACACGTTGGACACGTGATTGCACACCACCGCGTCCACGTCCGGCGTGACCGCCTGTTCAAAGGCGGCGAACACCCCGTCGCTGTCAAACAGCGGCCCGGCCGCCACCCTTACCTTCACGCCGGGGATGGCGTGGAGGGGCCGCGTGACGGCGTTGTGCTCATAGCCGGAGACCACCGCCGTCCCCCCGGGCCTCACCAGTGAGCGGATGGCCACGTTCAGAGCGTGGGTGGCGTTATAGGTGAGCACCACCTGTTCCGGGTCGCCCGCATGGAAGAGCCGGGCCGCCTGCTCCCGCAGCTGGTACATCAGATCCGCCGCCCCCATGCCCGGGGCGTGGCCCCCCCGGCCAGGGCTGGCCAGGTGGGCCATGGCCCAGGCGGAGGCCCGGGGCACCTCCCGGGGCTTTTCCAATGTGGTGGCGGCGCTGTCGAAATAGATCATGGCTTCACCTCGCTGTACTCCCCCTCCGCCGTCTGGAGGAACACCTGCTTGGGGGCCATGCCCTCCCGGCGTAGCACCGTGAGCGCGTCGGTCAGCCGCCGCTCCGGGATGCGCACGCAGTAGCCGCAGCCCTCCTTGGAAATAACCTTGGGCGAGCGCTGGACGGAGCCGGAGATGCCCACCCGCTCCAGCACCTGGGCAGTGCGCTGGGCATAGGTGAGCGAGCGGCAGATAATGAGATAATAGACCATGGGCCCACCATTCCTTTCCCCTGTTTCTGACTAGATTGCGGAGGAACGCGAAAACGCTCCTCTCAAGGACAGCATATGCCTTGGGAGGAGCGCGTGTGAAAAAGAAGCGCGGAGCCGTCGTGAGCAGCCGTTAGGCCGCAAAGCGGCCATATAGGCCTAAGCCGCGCAAAGCGCGGCCCACGGCGGGCTAAGAGTGGAGCGCAGAGGAAAACCGAGGCGGGGCCGCAGGCCCCAGAGCGGTTTTCCTCGGAGTCGGAGGGCTTAGAGCCGCGTCGCGAACAGGCGCAGCGTGACAACATTTACTTTTCTTCGATCAGCGCCACGGCGTGGGCGGCCATGCCCTCCCCCGTACCGGTGAAGCCCAGGCCCTCTTCGGTGGTGGCCTTCACGCTGACCCGCCCGGGGTCCACCCCCATGGCGGCGGCCAGCTTCTCCCTCATCAGCGGGATGTGGAGGGCCAGCTTGGGCCGCTGGGCCAGCACGGTGGCGTCCACGTTGCCGATCTGATAGCCGTTCTCGCTCAGCACTTCCGCCACCCGCTTGAGCAAAACCAGGCTGTCCGCGCCCGCATAGGCCGGGTCGCTGTCCGGGAAGAGCTTCCCGATGTCCCCCAGCGCCGCCGCCCCCAGCAGGGCATCCATGACGGCGTGGGCCAGCACGTCCGCGTCGGAGTGGCCCAGCAGCCCACGCTCATAGGGGATCTCCACTCCGCCCAGGATCAGCTTACGCCCTTCCACCAGGCGGTGTACGTCGTAACCGTGTCCGATCCTCATAGGGAGGCCGCCTCCTCCACGAACGCCTCGCCGATGAGCAGATCGGCGGGGGTGGTGAGCTTGATGTTCCGCTCGTCCCCGGCGGTGAGCACTACCTTCATCCCCATCCGCTCCACGGCGGCGCAGTCGTCGGTGAGCTGGGCGCCGTCGTCCAGCGCCTTTTGCAGCGCCGCCCGGATCAGGTCGCCGTCAAACACCTGGGGCGTCTGGATGGCATACAGGTCCTCCCGCTCCAGCGTCCGCTCCACAATGCCGTCATGGGCCACCTTCACCGTATCCTTCACCGGCACGGCGGGGGCCGCCGCGCCGCTTGCCGCCGCCTGCGCGATGGCGTCCTCAATGACCCGGACGGTGACAAAGGGCCTGGCCCCGTCGTGGATGGCGATGAGCTTGGCCTTTTTGCCGCACTCCAGCGTGCCCATCCGGGCGGACTGGGTGCGGTTCTCCCCGCCCCGGATCACCTTGGTCACCTTGGTCAGCCCGAACTCCTGGCACAGCCGAGCCACATCCGGCACCAGCTCCTCCCGGGTGACCACCACCACCTCTGTGATACCGGGGGCCTGTTGGAACGCCTCCAGGCAGCGCACGATCACCGGCACGCCGCCCACTTCGGCCAGCACCTTGTCAAAGCCCATCCGGGTGGAAGCGCCCGCGGCCACCACCACCGCCGAGCAGGCGGGGCCAGCCTCTTTTTTCCGTCTGCGGGAAAAAAACATTCGTACATCCTCCTTTTGCGCAAAAAGGAGCCTTTCGGCCCCTCTCGCTTACAACCTGTTTCACATCAATGGCTCAAAACGCTGTCCACACTGCTCTCCACCGTCTCGTAGGGCAGGCTCTGGGCCAGCACCAGCTCGGAGATGAGGATCTGCTTCGCCGTGTGGAGCATCTTGCGCTCCCCGTTGGACAGCCCCCGCTGGCTTTCCCGCTGGCGCAGGCCCTTGACCACCCGGGCCACCTCCAGCAGATCGCCGCTCTTCAGCCGCTCCAGATTCTCCCGGTACCGGCGGTTCCAGTTCTGAGTCATGTCCACCTTGATGTCCTCCATGGCGGTCATCAGCTCCTCCGCCTTCGCGCCGGACACCACCGGGCGCATCCCGATCCCCACCGTGTTGTCCGTGGGCACCATGACCACCATATTGCCCACGGAAAGCTTGAGCTGGTAATATTCCTGCACCTGCCCCGCCACCTTGCGCTGCACGATGGAGTCGATCACGCCCGCCCCATGCATGGGGTGTACCACCTTATCGCCAACTTGAAACAATTCCTCACCTCCAAAATATACATATCTTCCCACAAATATTATACCCATTTTCAACCCGTAAAGCAACTATTTTCCTGAATTTTTTCTGAAATTTTCCACGAAAAAACTGTCTCCAACGCCGTTTTACGGGTAAATATGTACCAAAAAGCACCATCTTGCCGGTTTCTGGCCGCCCGAAAAAGCAAAAGACCGCGGCGGGCCCTGCGGCCGCCGCGGTCTTTTTCACTGTTTACCTGTAAAAGTCGTGGGCACCAATGGTGGTCACATACGTGCGGTGCTTATAGGCGTAGCTCCTGGCTCCCGCCGCGTTGAAAAACAGCGCCTCGGGCACCACCTCGACGCCCTCCAGCACCAGCATGGCCGCCACCTTGGACTCCCAGTTGGGCTCCTTGTAGATGGAGCCGCTGGAAGCGGGGCTGAACTGGTTCTTCTGAAACAGCACGTCGTACAGCGTGTTGGGGAACTGGGGATCGTTCACCCGGTTCATCACCACGTTACCCACAGCGATCTTGCCCTCCAGGGACTGGTTGCCGCTCTCCGCGTGGATGATGCGGGCAAGCCACAGCACGGTCTCGCTGTCGTACACATCCTGCCCAGACGCCAGATAGGGCTCCGCGCCCTCCTGGTGCGCCAGCAGGACCTGGCCCGTCACGGCGTCATAGTCCACGGTGAGATTGAACACCTGGGCCAGCAGCCGCACGGGCGCCGCCACCCGTCCGTCCAGGAGGGTGATGCCGCCGCTGGCATAGAGGTAGCGGCCGTTGGCCGTAAAGTAGGGCACGCCCACCGCGGCAAAGAAGGCCAGATCGGCGGTCAGCACATTGGCGGCGTCCTCGATCCCGTCGCTGTCGGTATCCACCGCCACGACCTCGGTAACGGCGGAGGCGTTAACGGAAACCGTTCCGTCCCCTTCCTCCACCATGGCTTCCGCGTCCAGCGCGGACACGAAGGAACTCACTGTCACATAGCACACGCCGCCCCGCATTTCATACTCCACGGCGGGGACGGGCTCACCATCCAGCAGGATGGTGCTGTATATCTCTTCAGGCTCCGAACTCTCCACAACAGCCTCCGCGGGAATTCCATCCGGGAACTCCTCGGGGACCGCGGCCAGCGCCGGCAGGGTCAGGCTCAGGACAGTGAGGATGGCCAGCAAAAAGCTGGCTGCTCGTTTTTTCATAGACATGAAATCTCTCCTCATTACAATTTGTTCTCAAATTGTAACCACATTGTAACTTATTCAAAACCATTTTGCAACCTTTAGCGTTCAGCAAAATAGCCGAACCTCTTTTATTTAGAGGCTCGGCTATTGTGCAGATTATACAGTTTTGCCCAATTTCTCCAAAATTTGATTGGAATTTCCTGGATTGCTCAGCGGTAGAACCAGTGGCATCCAATGGTGGTCACATAGGTCTGGTTATTCATGACCCAGTGGTTATTGGTCAGCTCAGGGGCGATAAAGTACAGGCTGTCCCCCGCCGCCCTGGCCCCGTCCAGCACCAGCTTGGCGGCCAGCACGCTCTCTTGTGTGGGCTCGTTGTATATGGTGCCGTTGGCCACCGGGGTGAACTGCACGCCCCACTTGCGGTCAAAGATCACGTCATAGATCGTGTCGGGGAATTCCTCGCTGGCCACCCGGTTGAGCACCACCGTGCCCACCGCCAGCTTGCCCAGAAGCGGCTCGCCCCGGCTCTCGGCGGAGATGATGCGGGCCATCCAGTACAGGTCGTTCTCCGTGTAGGGGGCGGGGCCGGAACGCCCCGTCCCCGGGGTGAGGGTCACGCCGCTCCGGGCGCTCCAGTCCACCCGGCCGCCCAGCGCTTGGGCCAGCACCCGGATGGGCACCAGGGTGGTGCCGCCCTCCAGGCGCACGCCCTGGGGTATGTACAGCGCCCGGTCATTCACCGTCAGCCACTGCTCTCCCGGCTTGGCGGAAAGGGTCAGCCCCTCTCCCCGCACCCAGGCCGAGCCGCTCTCCCAGGTGACCGTTGCGTCCGGCGCCAGCACTCCGGCCACGGTGCGCAGGGACACGTAAGTGGTGTTCCCTCCCACCAGGCGGGCCTTGGCCTGAGTCCACAGGTTTTGCCCGTTGACGGACAGCACGTCCGCCGCCGAGGCGGGCAGGACCAGCGCCGCCACCAGCGCCAGCCCCAGAATAGCTCGTTTGATTTTCATGCTCTGTCACTCCTTGGGGTTGGTATGGGTATATTGTAACTGTTTTGTAACCAATCGGCAAGCCACAATGGTTTCCACCCCAAAGAGGATATTCCAAAAAAACGCCCCGCGTCCATGGACGCGGGGCCACGTATGACGTTCAAATATTGATTATTTTAGATAGTCCTTCATTATACATATAATCTAATTTTCTCGCTTGTCCCCCTAGGATCTGCTCAACAGGGTAATATTCATCATTCAAATCCGCTTTTAAAATTGGTATATCTACATTTGGATGATGATAACATTCCAGGACCTTCAATCCAAATTCTCTTCCAATTTCTTCCCTGCTGTCCTCAAGTAAATATACAAAATCCTTATCTCGGTCAGTAATGGCGGCGTCTCCGAAGTCAATGATACCAACCGCTTTATGATTTTGAACGATGATATGTTTACAACTCAAATCATTGTGACACAGAGCTCTGACATAGTTCGCAATTCGTCCATCGTTGAGTATCCTTTGATACAAATCATCCAAATATCCTTTTGATTTATCTGGTATTTTATCATAGATCATTTCCCGCAACGCGTCATAATCACTTTTATAATCCTCCATTACATCCCATTCCAATCCGTCAATATCAGGTAACGGCATAGAATGCATTTCTCTGAGGAACAGCACAATATCTTGTATCAGCCTATCCTTTTCATCATCACTCATATCGTTGTAAATATCAGGGGTCAGCTTATCGCCTTTGATCTCCTTATAACCACAAACACCATATTCTTCGCTATAATATTCAATATCAGGTGTTTGTAATGTGAGTTTGCCCTTTAGGTAGTTCAGCACCTGTATCTCTTTTTTTAGACTGATCCTTGCTTCATCATGCTTTGACTGTTTAAATACATATTCCTTATTTACAAGATATGCAATACTGTCAAGTCCCTGTCCTAGGGCGATAACATTGTGAACGGTTAATCCAAATTCACCTTCAATGATTTCTTTGATGTCCATAAGCCAACAGCCCTTCAACTCGATCGCAAATCCTAACTGATAGGGCCTAATCTAGCTGGGCGGACTTCAGCGCGCGGGCCAGCTGATCCGGGCAGGAGGTGGGCTTCATGCCGCAGCGGATGCCGTCCATCCGGGCAATGGCCTCGTCCACGCTCATTCCCTTCAGCAGGGAGGAGATACCCTTGAGGTTGCCGTTGCAGCCCCCCAGCACCCGCACCTCCTGGATGACGCCGTCCTCTACGTCGATCTCCATTCTCTGGGAGCATACTCCTCTGGGGGTATATTGAATGGTTTGCATAGGTCTCTTCCTTTCTGTTTTTTGCGGTCATTATATCATAGCCATAACCGAATGACAAGCGCTTTGTCCGCGCCCAATTGTCCATTTACAAGCTTCGACAAAATTGGTATAATATGATGTATCTACGTCTGCCCGCCGCCGGCGGGCGTGTTTTAAGAGGAGGTACCCGTCCATGAAGCGAATCACCTGCCTGTTCTGCGCGCTGCTGCTCCTGCTGTCCGCCGGCTGCGGAAGCGAGAAGCCGGAGCCCACCGCCGACCCCACCGAGTCCGTCTCCATTGTCCCCGAGACGCCCACCCCGGAACCCACGCCCACCCCCACGCCGGAGCCCGCCTTCTATCACCCCCTCACCGGGCTGCCCTGCGAGGAGGATCTGTCCCAGAAGCGCCCGGTGGCCGTCATGCTCAACAATTTGAAGGCCGCCCAGCCCCAGCAGGGCAACAGCGACGCGGACATCATCTACGAGATGCTGGCCGAGGGCGGCATCACCCGGATGCTGGCGGTGTATCTGGAGCCGGAGGGCCTGGGCCTCATCGGCTCGGTGCGCTCCGCCCGGCAGTACTACTGGGAGGTCGCCCAGGGGCATGACGCGGTGTACATCCACGCCGGGGCCAGCCCGGAGTTCTATGAGACTAAAAACAGGCTGGGCCTGTTTACCGTAGACGGCGTCAACGGCTACTACTCCAGCGCCAGCGCTGGAATGTTTTGGCGGAACCGGGAGCGGGTGCCCGGCCACTACTACGCCTATGAGCACTCCCTGCTCACCTCCGGCGAGGCCATCACCACCATGCTGGCTAAATGGGAGCTGGAGGAGCACTCGGACGGCTACACCTATGAAATGACCTTTGCCAACGACGGCGCCCCCGCCGGCGGCGTCAGCGCCCTCACTGTCAGCGTCCCCTTCTCCAGCTCCAAGGCCACGGTATTCCGCTATGACGGGGACACCGGCCTCTATCTGGCGGAGGAATACGGCGAAGCCTACATCGACGGCAACGACGGCAGCCAGGTGGCGGTCACCAATCTGCTGGCGCTCCAGACCACCTATACCGTGGTGGATAACGCCGGACGGGTGAAGGTGGATCTGTCCTCCGGCAAGGGCTGGTTTGCCTGCGGCGGCAAGATGATCCCCATCACCTGGGAAAAGGGCGGCGCGGACCAGCAGCTGCGCTACTTCACCGAGGACGGCCAGCCCCTGGCCCTTGGCCGGGGCGTGAGCTACGTGTGCGTCATCCCCACCAGCCAAACCGTGACGGCGGAGTGAGTCCTGCCTTTTGTCGTTCAAAAAATTTTCCAGCATAGCGTCGAAAACACGGCGCAAACTACCCTCGTAACCATAAAACCGGGCTGCCTGCTTATGCAGCCGCCCCGGTTAAAGGAGGTTTTGTACCGTGTTTCTGGATAAGATCGCGCTGGCGCTGGCTATCATCGGCGGCCTGAACTGGGGCTGCGTCGGGCTGTTCCGCCTGGATCTGGTGGCGTTCCTGTTCGGCGGCTCCGCCACCTGGCTGGCCCGCATCGTCTACGTGGTGATCGCGCTGGCCGCCATCTGGTGTCTCACGCTGCTGTTCCGCGCCGAGGACAACCGGGCCCGGGAGAGCCGCGCCTGACCCAGCGCCCAAGCACAAAAAAGCAGCCGCATGGTTTCCTGCCATGCGGCTGTCTTTTATTATAATAAGGTAATATCGTGTTCCCTGCCGATTTGGGTAAGCACGCCATTTTCGAGGAGATACGCCTCTCCCCGCAGCTCTTCCCGGCCGTCCCGGCCCAGGAGGTAACTGCCGTCCACCAGAATGTAAAACTTGTGGCCCATGCTGTCGGCGTAGGTGATGTCCTCATAGAGCCGCATCCCGTCCAGCGTCCAATCCTTGTCCTGGTTGTAGTGCGGGATCGTCATCAGTTTGGTCAGCCCTAGCCCTGGGAGCCACCGCTGATAATCCGGGTCGATGGCCTCCCCCGGTTCCTCCGGCTGGGCGTAGACCACGTCGGCGGCGTTCATGCTGCCCGCGCTGACGCCCACGATCACGCCGTCCCAGTCCGCCAGCCGCTCCCGCAGGGCGATGTCCTGGAAAAAGCGGTTCTGGGTGGGCACGTGGCCCCCGCACAGGAAGATCACGTCCGCATTGGCAATCAGTTCGCCGCGTTGATCCTGGTTCTCCCGGATCAGCACGTCCGCCTGGGTGAACGGGATGCCGATCTCAGCGAAGCTGCCCGGCATATCGTTGAAAAAGCGGTAGGTATGCTCCGGGTTGTCCGGGTCGGAGGCAACAAACAGCGCCCGACACGGCCCAGGCAGGACCTTTCGCAGCTCGTCCACAAAGCCGTTCACCGGGTTTAGTGACGGAGAATCGGGCAGGCAGGGGCTGCTGGTGAGGAAATAGACCATGGCTCGCCCTTACAACCTTTCCCGGATGGCCCGGAGGAACTCCAGCCCAGTCACCTTCTGGGCCTTGGCCTCGCCCTCCCACAGGCCCACCAGGTCGCCGGTCATGATACCGCTCTCGATGGTGTCGATGGCGGCCTGCTCCAGCTTGCGGGCAAAGGCGGTCAACTCGGGCAGATCGTCCAACTCGCCCCGCTTGGCCAGGGCCCCCGTCCAGGCAAAGATGGTAGCCATGGGGTTGGTGGACACCTGCTCCCCCTTCAGGTGGCGGTAATAGTGCTGGGTAACGGTGCCGTGGGCGGCCTCGTACTCGTAGTTGCCGTCGGGGGACACCAGCACAGAGGTCATCATGGCCAGGGAGCCGAAGGCGGTGGACACCATGTCGCTCATCACGTCGCCGTCGTAGTTCTTGCAGGCCCAGATGAAGCCGCCGCTAGAGCGGATCACCCGCGCCACCGCGTCGTCGATGAGGGTATAGAAGTAGGTGATCCCGGCCTGTTTAAATTTCTCCGCATATTCCGCCTCGTATACCTCGGCGAACACATCCTTAAAGGTGTGATCGTACTGCTTGGAGATGGTGTCCTTGGTGGAGAACCACAGATCCTGGCGGGTGTCCAGGGCGAACTTAAAGCAGGAGTGGGCAAAGGAGGTGATGGAGGCGTTCACGTTGAACTGCCCCTGGAGTACGCCGGGGCCGTCGAACTGATGGATGGTCTGGCGCTTCTCCCGGCCATCCGCGCCGGTGAACACCAGCTCCGCCGTGCCGGGGCCGGGAACCTTGTACTCGGCGGCCTTGTACACGTCGCCGAAGGCGTGACGGGCGATGGTGATGGGGTGCCGCCAGTTCTTCACCACCGGGTTTAAGCCCTTCACCATGATGGGGGAGCGGAACACAGTGCCGTCCAGAATGGCGCGGATGGTGCCGTTGGGGGACCTCCACATCTGGGACAGCTTGTACTCCTCCACCCGCTGGGCATTGGGTGTAATGGTGGCGCACTTGACAGCCACGCCGTACTTTTTGGTGGCCTCGGCGGCGTCAATGGTCACTTGGTCGCCCGTCTCCTCCCGGTGGGGCAGGCCCAGGTCGTAGTATTCCGTCTTGAGGTCGATATACGGCTCCAGCAGCTCCTCTTTGATCTGCTGCCAGAGGATGCGGGTCATCTCGTCGCCGTCCATCTCCACCAGAGGGGTTTTCATTTGCAGTTTATCCATGGGTTTTCGTCCCTTTCTTTTCCGGTTTGTTATCAGTTAGTCCCAGGGGTCGTCCTTGGGGGACTTGGGGGGCTGCTGGGGCGGATCCCCGCCGTCCCGCGGGCCGGAACCGACGCCTGTGCCCGAGGTGGGGCCGGACGTCCAGTTATATCCGGAGCCGGACTGCCGCTGTCCCCAGCCGCCGCTGGGGCCCCAGCCATAGCCGCCGGCGGGGGTGCTGTCCACCCCCCGGATGCAGTCGTAAAACAGGGCCTTCGCGCCGGTGATATAGGGGGTGAGCCACAGGTTAAAGATAGCGAGGATGAGCCACGCCACCAGGAGCAAGCCGAGACCGGCCAATATACCAAAGGTCTCGATCGGGATGCCGGCGGCCGACGGCCCATAGGCGCCCATACGGACGGCGGACAGCAGCATGGGCATGGCACATGCGATGATGATACCGGCCTCCAGCAGATGCCAGCCGATGAAGGACAGCTCCAGCACAAACAGCCTGCCGGTATTCCCGTTCTCCCGCATCAGCCGTTTGCTCTCCCAGATGGCGTCCATGCCGGTGAGGCCCTGGTCGACGATCACGAAATCCACCATAGCGTACCGCAGGGTGACCCATGCCAGCCCGACAGCGTACGCGATGTAAATGGCGAGGATCAGGATCATCCCCATAACGGGGGAGTCGAGCAGCAGGATGGTGATAAAAATCAGCCCAAACATGGCGGCGCCCAGCAGCAGCCCCCACAGGGCGCGGAACACCCCCGCCAAAAGCTTGGTGAACAGCACGCCACCCCACCGGGGGAAGTGGCCAAACAGCGCGTCGGTCTGGGGCTGCTCCCCCCGCACCATGGCCAGGCAGAACTTGTGGTAGCCCGTCCGCATGAAATCCGCCCACAGGGTGGCGATCAGGGCGGCCAGAACAAAGCCCACAAACAGGGCCAGGGCCAGCCGCTGGGGCCCAAAGTACACCACCATATACTGGATGGCGGCAAGCGGATCCCTCTGCTGCCGGACCACCAGCTCGGCGTACATCCCGGTCACGTCGTTCCCGCCGGACGCCGCTCTCAGGATCCCGTTGACGACCTGGGTCCCGATGCTGACGATGATGGTGAACAGCAGGGTAACGAGCATGGGACGGGGGCGCTGGTACTTCATGGCCTGCCGTGCCTTCCGCTTCAGCTGTGCGCGATGATATTCCACAACAATGCCTCCTTCATGGGGCGCGGGACGCACGTCCCTTCCGCCAGACGCTCTGCCGCCGTGCGCCGCACGGCGATCGCTGATATTATACCGTAGGCGGGAAAAAAATGCAATAGAAACCGGTCCGCGATCCCGAACGGCCCATCCCACATAACCATTGACAAAACAGGGCAACATTGGTTAAACTATATTTGTATTCATACGCTCGTCTGCATGCGAGCCTGCCCCCGCCAAACCGCGCGGAGGCTTTGGGAGGTATTACAAATGATTGTCCCGGTTCTTTTGTTCGCCGTGGGGCTGGTCTTTCTCATCAAGGGGGGCGACTGGTTTGTGGACGGCGCCACCGGCATCGCCCGGCGGTTCGGCCTGCCCGAGCTGCTCATCGGCGCCACGGTGGTGTCCATCGGCACCACCCTGCCCGAGGTGATGGTATCCACCACCTCCGCCCTCAGCGGCCACGGCGAGATCGCCTACGGCAACGCCATCGGCTCCGTCATCTGCAACACCGCCCTCATCGCCGCCATCACGGTAGCCGTCCGCCCCGGCAAGGTGGATCCCAAGTCTCTGCGCCTGCCGGTGGCCTTTTTCTTCATCGCCGCCGGCACTTACGTCGGCATCGCCTACACCGCCGGCTACTTCAGCCAGGTGTCCGGGTTCTTCTTCCTGGCCCTGTTCCTGGCCTATATGGCCGCCACCGTGTGGCAGATGAAGTCCGGCGGCCGCTCCAAGGCCCGCCCCCGTCCCGAGCCCCAAGAGGCGGAGGGCTCCACCCTCAAGGACGTGGTCATGATCGTCATTGGGGCCGCCCTCATCGCCGTGGGCGCCAACCTTCTGGTGGAAAACGGCACCCTCATCGCCCAGGCCCTGGGCGTGCCCGAGTCGGTCATCGCCCTGACCTTCGTGGCCCTGGGCACCTCCCTGCCCGAGCTGGTCACCGCCATCACCTCCCTGGCCAAGGGCCACGGGGCGCTGTCCCTGGGCAACGTCATCGGCGCCAACCTGTTCAACCTGGTGCTGGTGTCCGGCGTGTCAGTGGCCCTGGCCCCCTTCCCCGTTCCCCGGAGCTCCACCATCGCGGGGTATAACGCCTCGCTGGTGCTGGACATCCCGGTGATGCTGTTCGTCATGGGCTTCCTCACCCTCCCCACCCTGGTGCGGGGGAAGCTCAGCCGGTTCCAGGGCATCGTCCTGCTGGCAGTCTACGCCGCGTTCTGCGTCATCCAGTTCACCATCTGAATCGGGCGCCCTCGCCCCAAAAGGAGATGCTACCTATGAAGAAACCGGTCCTCGTCATCATGGCCGCCGGCATGGGCAGCCGCTACGGCGGACTTAAGCAGATGGACCCCATCGGGAGCCACGGCCAGGTCATTTTGGACTATTCCATTTATGACGCCCGCCGCGCCGGATTTGAGACCGTGGTCTTTGTCATCAAGCATGAGATCGAGGCAGACTTCAAGCAGCGTGTTGGCCGGCGGGTGGAACGGTACATAGATGTGCGCTACGCGTTCCAGCGCATGGATGATCTGCCGGAGGGGTACTCTATCCCCGAGGGGCGGGCCAAGCCCTGGGGCACCGCCCAGGCGGCGCTGGCGGCCCAGCCCTTTGTGGACGGCCCCTTCGCCATCCTCAACGCCGACGATTACTACGGCCCCGAGGCATTCCGGGTCATCTACGACCACCTGTGCGCCCACCCGTCCGGCAGCGAGTACGCCATGGTAGCCTACCGTCTGGAGAACACCGTCACCGACTACGGCCACGTGGCCCGGGGGGTGTGCCAGGTGGGGGCGGACGGCTGTCTCACCGGCATTGTGGAGCGCACCCACATCGAAAAGGGCCCGCCCCCCCGGTTCACCGAGGACGGCGGGGCGACCTGGACCACCCTTCCCGGGGACGCCATGGTGTCTATGAACTTCTGGGGCTTCACCCCCACCCTGCTGGAGCAGGCCCGGGAGCGGTTCCCCATTTTCCTGGACAACGCACTGGCCCAAAACCCCATGAAAGCGGAATATCTGCTGCCCACCCTGGTGGGCCAGCTGGTGGGCGAGGGGCAGGCCCGGGTCCGCACCCTGTCCTCCGGGGACAAGTGGTACGGCGTCACCTATCAGGAGGACAAGCCCGCTGTGGCCGCCGCCATCGCCAAAATGACCGCGGACGGGCTGTATCCCGACGAGCTGTGGCCCTGATTATAAAGATCCACCCCCGGCTGGACCGGGGGTGGATCTATTTTATAACGTATTCAGGAACCGCAGGAAGGCCTCCTTCCCCTGGGGGGTGCGGGCGTACACCCCGGCGTGCTCCAGCACCTTGGCGAACACCAGCCCCGTCTCCTTCTTCACGATGTCCAGGGCGTTATTCGCCGTAACGGTATAATTCTTGGCAAACGCCTCCGCCCAGTCGGCGTGCTTGACCGTTAGCTCGTCCGCGCGCAGGTCTTTGCCGTTTGCCAGCGCGTCCGCCACCGCAGACAACTCCTCCTTCAGACGAGCGGGAAGGACGGCAAGGCCCATCACCTCAATGAGCCCGATGTTCTCCTTTTTGATGTGGTGCAGCTCGGCGTGGGGGTGGTAAACGCCCAGGGGGTGCTCCTCGGTAGTGATGTTGTTGCGCAGCACCAGGTCCAGCTCGAACTTGTTCCCCCGCTTCCGGGCAATGGGGGTGATGGTGTTGTGGGGCTCGCCGTCCGTCTCGGCGAAGATGAAGGCGCTCTCGTCGGTGTAACCCCGCCACGCGGTCAAAACTTTGTCCGCCAGCTCGATGAGCCGGTCTGGGTTTATGGAAGAGACGCGGATAACCGACATGGGCCACTTCACGATGCCCGCCGCCACATCCTCAAAGCCGGGGAAGGTGAAGGGGGCCTCCACCGGGGCCTTGGCCATGGCGAACTCGTACCGCCCGCCCTGGAAGTGGTCGTGGGCCAAAATCGAGCCCCCCACGATGGGCAGGTCGGCGTTGGAGCCCACGAAGTAGTGGGGGAACTGGCCCACAAAGTCCAGCAGCTTGCCGAAGCAGGCCCGGTCGATCTTCATGGGCACGTGCTCGCTGTTCAGGCAGATGCAGTGCTCGTTGTAATAGACGTAGGGGGAGTACTGCAAAAACCAGGGGGAGCCGTTGATGGTGATGGGGACGATGCGGTGGTTCTGCCGCGCCGGGTGGTTCACTCGCCCCGCATACCCCTCGTTTTCGGCGCACAGCTGGCACCTTGGGTAGGCGGAGGCGGGGAGGTTTTTCGCTGCGGCGATGGCCTTGGGGTCCTTCTCTGGCTTGGACAGGTTGATGGTGATGTCCAGGTCGCCGTACTCGGTGGGGGCCTTCCACTGCACATCGCGGGCGATGCGGTCCCGGCGGATGTAGTTGGTATCCTGGCTGAATTTGTAGTACCAGTCGGTGGCTTTCTCCGGAGATTTCTGATAAAGGGCCTGGAAGATTTCGATAACCTGGCCGGGCCGGGGGGTGAGCCGCCCCATCAGCTCGGTATCGAGCAAGTCACGGTAGACCACCGAGTTTTCGGTGAGCACGCCCCGCTCGTGGGCGTCATCCAGCAGCTCATCTAATACGGGGGCCAGCTCGATGTCAGCCCACTTCTGATGAGAATCTGTATAACTGTCAATCTTTAATACATCCAGGATGGTATTGATCGCCCATGTACGGTCTTCCGGGTCGATGAGGTCCTTTTGGATGGCATAATCGGCCAGTTTTTCGATCGCAATGTCGATCATTGAAAACACACCTCTTCCTTACTCGCCCACGACGACGCAGCCGCCAACGGGCCGGATGTGCAGGATATGGCACTTGCCCGCGCCGAACACGGCCTCCATACCGTTTTTGAACTGCTCCAAATCGTCGTTGGGCACGAACGCCTGGATGGTGCCCGCGAAGCCGCCGCCATGGACCCGGCAGGCCCCTGTGTCCAGCAGGAGTTTGGCCTCCTCCAAGGCCAGAGGAATGGCCTGCTGCCGCGGGTCGGCGGTGGACCAGGTGTTCTGCAAGTGCAGGGCAGAGGACAGCCCCGACTGATTCACCGTATCCAGAAAGAGGTCAAAATCCCCGTTTTTCAAGGCCGCAGCCTCTCTCACGGCCAGGCGGTCGTCATCATAGAAGTGTATGGCCCGAAGCACCGCCCGGTCGCCGCACTCCTGGCGCAAAGCGGGGATGGCGGCGCGGAACTGCTCCAGGGGTACATCCCGCAGGACGGTCTTTCCAAAGTGAGCGGCCACCGCCCCCATCTCCCGGGTGATGTCAGCGTAATCGTCGGTGAGGTCGCCGTGGCTGGAGCCGGTGTCCACAATGCACAGGGCGTAGCCGGATTGGGAGAAATCATAGTCCACCTTTTCCACCACCGGGTGGTTGGGATCATTGAAGTCGATGAACACCGCGCCGCCCACCGATGAACCCATCTGATCCATCAGGCCGCAGGGCTTGCCGAAATAGACATTCTCGGCGTACTGGCCGATCTTGGCGATGGTGACGGGGTCCAGCTTGTCATCGCAGCAGAAGTGGTTGAACATGTTGCCCACCAGCACCTCGTAGGCGGCGGAGGACGACAGCCCGGAGCCGGACAGCACGGTGGAGTTGGCGCAGGCGTCAAAGCCGGACAGCTCATAGCCCAGTTCCTTGATTTTGGCCGCCACCCCCCGCACCAGGGCGGCGGAGGTGTTCTCCTCCCCCTTCTTGGGGGCCAGGTCGTCCAGGTCGATTTCCAGGGCGGGGTAGCCCTCGGACTGGATGCGCACCAGCCGCGTGCCGTTGGGGGCGGCGCAGGCCAGCATATCCAGATCCACGCTGCCGCACAGCACACGGCCATGCTGGTGGTCGGTGTGGTTGCCGCCGATCTCCGTGCGGCCGGGGCCGCTGAACAGGGCCGCGTTTGGGGCATCCGCCCCATAGCGGGCGGCAAATGCCTCCACCGTGCCCACGGCGCGGGCACGGGCCTCGTCCAGGCTCCGAGCGCTGCCGTCCAGGGCGTAGAGGGCGGCCAAGGCCTTGTCATGGGCCCCACTTTTCAGGGCGGTCAAAAGCTGTGTACAGTCAGACATCGCTCTCACCTCATTCTTCTTATGTAAAGGGCAGGATATGCTTAAAAAGACAGTATAACTGTACCACAGCGGGTAAATCTTGGCAAGAGTGTTTTGGCAGGAAAACATACCAAGATGTGTGGTTCCAGCCTCGTCAGCGCATAAACGGCGCCGGAGCCTATTCGCCTCCGACGCCGTTTATTATCCCCGGAACGGGGAATGCTGAACTTGTTACTTCAGGCCGTTCTCGTAGGCCTCGATCATCTTCTTGACCATCTGGCCGCCCACGGAGCCCGCCTGACGGCTGGTCAGGTCGCCGTTGTAGCCCTGCTTCAGGTTGACGCCCACCTCGTTGGCCGCCTCCATCTTGAACTTGTCCATGGCCTCGCGAGCGCCGGGAACGACCAGACGGTTGGAGTTATTACTGTTAGACATATCCTTGTCCTCCTTTTAAATCTTGTTTCAATCTCAGTTGTTTGTTTCTTTGTCGGATCGGGAATCCGAGCATAGTTTGAACCGTCCGGATTTTTATATGCGGCGTCCGCAATGGTAAGTTTAGGCTGCTGTTCAATGAAAATGATCAAGGTAAAACCGCCAGGGGAAGTCGATGGCCTCCTCGGCGTAGTCGATCCCGATCCGCTTGCCCACCCTGATGTCGAGCGGCTTCAGATCCGACCGCGGGACAGGCAGGCCCAGCTCCTCCAAGCTTTCGCAGATGAAAAGCTCCTTTGAGCCGTAGGGCAGGGCGTTGAGGGATCGGTCAATGTTCATTCCCGCGCACACCTTGCCCGGGCCGTTGAGGAAGTTCTTTTTCTGATAGGCGGTCATATCGGCGCACTTGCAATGGAATCGGTTTTCTGCTATGATGTTCTGGTTGTACCTGGGGGACAGGCCCCGGATCAGCACCGCCGCCGGCTCGCCCTCGGGCTCGGTGACGAAATTGAGGCAGCAGTGCATCCCGTAGATCAGGTACACATAGGCCGTCCCCGGCGGGGCGTATAAGGTCTTTGTCCGCTCCGTTTTGCGGTAGTTGTAGGCGTGGCACGCCTTGTCTATCCGGCCCACATATGCCTCCGTCTCGGTGATCCTGGCCGCCAGGGTGAGCCCGTCATACTGCCGCACCAGATATTTGCCCACCAGGGCGCGGGCAGCGTCCACGGTGTCCCTGTTGAAAAAATTCTGAGGGAGCATTTCCCGTTCCACCCCTTTCTCTTTTTCGGTTATGATACCACACCTCAGTCCATTTGAAAACCCGGAGTTGAACTTCTTATGAGCGAAAACACCCTGAAAAAACTGGCCAAACCCATGATCGTCCTGGCTACCCTCATCTGGGGATCCACCTTCTTTATCCTGAAGGACACCCTGGACGATGTGGATCTGATGTTCCTGCTGGCCTTCCGCTTCTCCCTCGCCGCCGCCATCCTGGCCCTGGTGTTTTGGAAAAACTGGAAGGGCATGGATCTGCACTGCCTGTGGCAGGGCGGGATACTGGGGGTGCTGCTGTTCGCCGCCTACGCGGTGCAGAACTACGGCCTGATGGACACCACACCGGGGAAAAACGCCTTCTTCACCGCCGTATACTGCGTCATCGTCCCCTTCCTGTACTGGGCGGTGGACCGGCTGCGGCCCAGCCGGTGGAACGTGCTGGCCGCCCTTTTGTGCGTGGCGGGCATCGGCTTCGTGTCCTGGGACGGGGGCCTTGCCCTGACGGGCGGCGACCTGCTCACCCTGCTGTCCGGGTTCCTCTACGCCTGCCACATCGTGGCGGTGGCCAAATTCTCCCAGGAGCGGGACATCTTCATCCTCACCGTCCTGCAATTTGCCGCCACAGCCCTGTGCTGCTGGATCGGGACCATCTTCACCCATGGCATCCCCATGGACGGCCTGCCCGCCCGGGCCTGGTGGGTGCTGCTCTACCTTGCCGTCGCCGCCACCTCCATCGCCCTGTTGTTCCAGAACGTGGGCCAGAAGTACACCGACCCCTCCTCTGCCGCCCTGCTGCTCAGCCTGGAAGCCCCCTTTGGCGTGGCCTTCTCGGTGCTGTTCGGGGCGGAGAGCCCCTCCCCGCTGATGTACCTGGGCTTTCTGCTGATCTTCCTGGCCGTGGTGTGCTCCGAGACCCAGTTCAAGTTTCTGCGCAAATCTATAAAAGCATAAAAAAGTACCGGGCTGTGCCCGGTACTTTTGCTCAGATATGCTTTTCCAACCACGCCAGCACGTCGGCGTACACCTCGCCCTTGTTGATCTCATTGTGCATCTCGTGCCGCCCGCCGGGGTAGAGCTTCATGGTCAGGTCGGCGGTGCCGTGGTCTTTAAAAAAGCCGTATACCTTCCTGACCCCCTCGCCGTTGCCGCCCACCGGGTCCCGGTCGCCAGAGAACAGGTACACCGGGGTGGACGGATCCATCTGGGACAGCGCTTTCTCACTGGAGATGTATTGCAAGCCCTCCATCATATCCCGGACCAGTCCGGCTGTGGGCTCGAAGGTACAGAAGGGGTCCTTCAGGTAGGCGTCCACCACCGCCTCGTCCCGGCAGATCCAGTCCGCCGAGGTGCGGTTGGGCGCGAACTGCTTGTTGTAGGATCCCAGGGACAGGGGGCTCACCGCATCCGGCCCCCGCAGGGCGCAGACAACGGAGGACACCGCCTTGCCCGCCGCCACCACGGCGGCCTTCTCCTGCCCGGTGCCGGACAGGATGCAGCCGTCCACCGTGCCGGGGTAGGCGCACAGATAGGTGCGGGCCAGGAAGGAGCCCATGGAGTGGCCCAGCAGGAAGTAGGGCACGCCGGGGTACTTCTCCCCCATAAGGACGCGCAGCTTCCGCACGTTGGCCGTCACCAGCGTCCAGCCGTCCTTTTTGCCAAAATAGCCGTACTTGCCGTCGTCCACCGTCCGGCCGTGGCCCAGATGATCCTCACCGCACACCACAAAGCCATGATCGGCCAAATACCGCGCGAAGTGGTCGTACCGCCCCATGTAGTCCGCCACGCCGTGGACGATCTGCACCACCGCCCGGGGCTTGCCGTCAGGCGTCCACAGGCTCGTGTGGCATTTGTGCGCCCCGTCCTTGGAGGGAAAGGTAAATTCCGTAAACTCCGTCATAATTTGTTCACCCCAACCGTGTTATTTTATGGTACAATATCAGCAATCGCCGTGCAGCGCACGGCGGCCCGCTTTGCGGGCTGGCATTTTACAAATAAAATGCCACTTGCTGATGTTGCACCATGGTCAAAACCGGCTTTGCCGGTTTTGCGCCGCCGCTGAGGCGGCGCAAGCCGTGAAACGGCTTGCAGATATGGTACAATTAGTTTAATATGCCCAGACCCATTTGTCAATTTACAAAATGCCCGAGACGCACAAAAGGAGAACCGTCATGAAAAAGTACTTATCCCGTCTGTTGTCCGCCCTGCTGGCCCTGACCCTGCTCGTCGCCCCCGCCTCCGCCCTCACGGTGGAACAGGCACTGGAGCTGCTGGAGGACACCTATTATTACGGCATCCCGGAGGAGGCCTACGAGGCGGAAAGCCTGGAGGAGCTGTTCCAGCTCCTGGGCGACCCCTACACCCAGTACCTGACCCCAATCCAGTATCAAGCCTTTTTTGAGTCGGTGGACGGAGAAGAGGAGGCCGTGGGCATCGGCATCCTGTCCTACTTCACCGAGGAGGGCATCTTGATCAGTGAAGCGGTGTCCGGCGGCAGCGCCCAGGCGGCGGGTCTCCGGCCCGGCGACCTCATCGTGGCCGTTGACGGCGTCTCCTGCGTCCCCGCGCTGGAGGAGCACCGCCAGCTCCTGCTGGGCGAGGAGGGCACCCAGGTGACCGTCACCGTCCTGCGGGACGGCGTGACCCGGGACTATACCCTCACCCGCCGGACGGTGCATATCGCCAATGTCCGATTCACTCTGCTGGATGGCGGCGTGGGATATATACACTGTGACAGCTTCAGCAGCGATGCCGGCAAGCTCTTCTCCGACGCGCTGAAACGGTATAACAGCCAGGTGAACTGCTGGGTGGTGGATCTGCGCAACAACGGGGGCGGCTACGTGGACTCCGCCGCCGATATGCTGGCCGCGTTGGGCGGGCCGGACCGCTACATCTACTTCGAGGACAGTGTCGGACAGGTGACCTACTATGCCCGCACCACCAAGGCCGCCAGCGAGAAGCCGGTGCTCCTGCTGGTAAACAATTACAGCGCCAGCGCCTCGGAGGCCATGGCCTCCGGCGTCCGGGACATGGAGCGCGGGGTGATCATCGGCAGCCGTACCTATGGCAAGGGCGTAGGCCAGACCATCCTGGACGAGAGCGTACTTCCCGAGTACTTTGACGGCGACGGCCTGAAGGTCACCATCGGCCGGTTCTACTCCGTCGGCGGCACCACCACCGACATGATCGGCGTCATCCCCACCCTGCTGGTGGACGACGCCAGCGCCGCCGCGGTGGCCGCTGCCCTGTGCGGCGGCAGCGCGGACACCTCCTCCCTGTGCCTCCTAGTGGACGGCCAGCCCTTCTATTTGGACCCGGACGCGGACAGCCAGACTCTGTCCGCCCTGCTGGCGGCCATTCCCCCCCAGATGACGCTGTTCTACAGCAGCGGCACGTTCAGCGACGTCACCCCCGCTCAGGCGGCGGCCAAGCTGGGGCTGGACTATGACAACCGCTGGTTTAACGACGTCTCAGGCAGCTTGTACGCCAACGCCATCAACGCCCTGGGCACCTACGGCCTGCTCAGCGGCACCGGCGGCGGCAGCTTCAACCCCAAGGGCCAGCTCACTCGCGCCCAGCTCTGCATGATCCTGGCCCGGGTGCTCAACGTGAGTTCCAGCGGCCCCAGCCGGTTCAGCGACGTGGCCCAGAACGCCTGGTACGGCCCCGCCGTCAACGCCATGGCGGAGCTGGGCCTGGTGACCGGCGTGGGCGGCGGCCGCTTTGACCCCAACAGCCCGGTCACCCAGGAGCAGTTCCTTACCATCCTGGGCCGCACCGCCCGTTACCTCAACTTCGCCCTGGACGCCTACGGTGAGATCGTGGACGAGCATGGCGCCGATCTGCCCCTGGATATGGAGATCGATCTGGCTCCCTACGCCAAGTGGGCAAAAAGCGGCGTGGCCGTGCTGGCCTGGGGCCTGGAGGACGCGCTGGACGGCTATGGGGATATGCTCTACACCTCCTTGAGGAACATCACTCCCTCCGCCCCCGTCCTCCGGGAGGAGGCCGCCGCCGGCATATACGCCCTGCTGTCCGGCCTGGAGATCCTGCCATGAGCCTGCTGCTCCATATCTGCTGCGCCCCCTGCTCCGTGGCCTGTATCAAAATGCTGCGGGAGGACGGGATAGAAACCGCCGGCTTCTGGTACAACCCCAATATCCACCCCTATCTGGAGTACAAAGCCCGCCGGGACACCCTCCGGCAGTACGCCCAAGACATTGGCCTGGAGCTGCGGGAGGAGGACTTCTATGGACTGCGGCAGTTCACCGCCGCCGTGGCCCAGAACAGCGACCACCGCTGCGGCTACTGCTACACCTGCCGCATGGAGCGCACCGCCCAGTACGCCGCCCAGCACGGGTTTGACCGCTTTTCCACCACCCTGCTGGTGTCCCCCTACCAAAACCGGGAGTTGATCTGCGCCACCGGCGCCAAAACGGGGGAGAAATACGGCGTGGAGTTCGTCCCCTATGACTTCCGGCCCCGGTTCCGGGAGGGCCAGGAAGAGGCCCGGGCGCTGGGCCTCTATATGCAGAAATACTGCGGCTGCGTGTACAGCGAGGAGGATCGCTTCTCCAACCGCCGGAAAAAAGAGCTCCACAAGCTCCACAAAGCAGAGGGAAGGGGCCAATGTCAATGCTGAAGGAAGGCCAGGTCTATCCCGCCGTCATCGAGGGCTATGCCAGCGGCGGCGAGGGGGTGGCCCGCGTTGAGGGCATGGCGGTGTTTGTCAAGGGTGCGCTCCGGGGCGAGCGGGGGTCGGTCCTCATCGAGCACATCGGCCATAGCGCCGCCTGGGGTCGGATCGCAAAGCTGCTGGAGCCCTCCTCTGCCCGGATCGGGCCGGACTGTCCCTATTATGGAGCCTGCGGCGGCTGTCAGTTCCGCCATATGGCCTACGAGGAGGAACTGGAGGCCAAACGCCGGCGGGTGGAGGACGCTTTGCGCCGCATCGGCGGAGCGGATGTCCCTGTTTCTGTGATACACGGCGCGGAAAATACCCGGCGTTATCGCAATAAAGTGCAGTTCCCCGTGGCGGACGGGGCCATCGGCTATTACGCGGGCCGCACCCACAAGGTGGTGGACATCGACGACTGCCTGCTCCAGCCGGAGCTGGACACCCTGTGCCGCGCCGCGGTGAAGGGCTGGATGGAGCGCTTCCGCGTTCCCGCCTACGATGAGCGGTCGGGGAAGGGGCTGATCCGGCACCTGTTTTTGCGCACCAACTCGACCGGGGAAGTGCTGTGCTGTCTGGTGGTCAACGGGAAAAAACTGCCCCACGAGGGGGAGCTGATGGACGCCCTTCGCGCCGCCGCGCCCACCCTGGCGGGGGTGGTGCTGTCCGTCAACACCCGGAAAACCAACGTGATCTTAGGGAACGAATTTCGCACCCTCTGGGGCCGGGACTGGCTGGAGGAAACACTGTGCGGTCATGCCTTCCGGCTGTCGGTGCCGTCGTTTTTCCAGGTGAACCGGGCCCAGACCGAGGTGCTCTACCGCCGGGCGCTGGACTTCGCCGCCCTGACGGGCGCGGAGACGGTGGTGGAGCTGTACTGCGGCATCGGCACTATCAGCCTGACCCTGGCGGAGCGGGCAAAACGGGTCATCGGCGTGGAGGTGGTGCCCCAGGCGGTGGCAGACGCCAAAGAAAACGCCCGCCGGAACGGTCTGGCGGACAAAACCCGGTTCGAATGCGGCGATGCCGGCGATCTAGCCGCAAAATTGGAGCGGGAAGGCGTCCGCCCCGACGTGGTGGTGGTGGATCCGCCTCGGAAGGGATTGGCCCCCGAGGTGGTGGACACCATCGCTAAAATGGGGCCGGACCGGGTGGTATACGTCTCCTGCGACCCGGCTACCCTGGCCCGGGACGTGAAGCGGTTCGGAGAATTGGGCTATGTCCCAGCGCGGGCGGAGGCGGTGGATCTGTTCCCAAGGACGGCGCACGTGGAGACGGTGATGCTGCTGCAACGAGAAGCCTCGTAGAAATCCTGTGTTTCCGGCACTTTACCCATCATGTGATTCTCAGCACCGAGGGCAATGAGCTCCGCGATAGACGTAAAATTCATCCACAAACCAAACGGCCCCATGGTCTGCCGATGCAGTACCATAGGGCCGTTTTTCTCACTTCTTTTTCCGCTTTTTCTCAAAGAAATCCTTCACCGGCGATGAGCTGGGGGCCAGCGTCGTCTCCCCCATGGCCTCGGCAAAGGCCTGGAGGGCCTCCCGCTGCTGGCTGGTGAGGCTGGCGGGCACCTGCACCTGGACAGTTACGTACTGATCCCCCCGGCCCCTGCCCCGCAGCTCGGGGATACCCTTGCCCCGCAGGCGGAAGGTGGTGCCCGGCTGGGTGCCGGCGGGCAGGGTGTACTTCACCTTGCCGTCGATGGTGGGGATCTCCAGCTCCGCGCCCAGGGCCGCCTGGTAGAAGCTCACCGGGCACTCGTACAGCACCGAGGTGCCCTCCCGCTGGAAGTAGGGGTGGGGCTTCACCCGCACCTCCACGATCAAATCGCCGTTGGGGCCGTTGTTGGCCCCCGCGTTGCCCTGGCCCCGGAGGGAGATGGCCTGCTTGTCGTTGATGCCCTGAGGGATGCTGACGGACAGCTTCCGATGCTTTCTCACATTGCCCGCGCCGCCGCAGCTCTTACAGGGCTGGTGGATGATCTTTCCCGTCCCCCGGCACCGGGTGCAGGGGGCGGAGCTGGTGAACGCCATTCCGCCCATGCGCTGCTGCACCCGCACGGTGCCCGAGCCACGGCAGTCCGGGCACACCTCGGCGGTGGTGCCGGGGGCGCAGCCGGTGCCATGGCAATCGTCGCAGGTCTCCATGCGGTTCAGGATGATCTCTTTCTCACACCCAAAGGCGGCCTCCTCAAAGCTGATGGTGATGCTGGCCCGCAGACTCTCCCCCCGCTGGGGGCCGCTGCGCTGGGTACTCCTGCCGCCAAAGCCGCCCAGGATGTCCCCCAGAATGTCACCAAAGCCGCCGAAATCCCCGAAGTCGCCAAAATCGCCGTAGCCGCCAAAGCCGCCCGCGCCGAAATTGGGATCCACGCCCGCGTGGCCGAACTGGTCGTACTTGGCCCGCTTGTCCTTGTCGGACAGCACTTCGTAGGCCTCGTTGATCTCCTTGAACTTGGCCTCGGCCTCTTTGTCGCCGGGGTTCATGTCGGGGTGGTACTGCTTGGCCAGCTTGCGATATGCCTTTTTCAGCTCGTCGTCGGACGCGGTCTTGCCCACGCCCAGGACTTCGTAATAATCTCGCTTTTGATCTGGCATGATGGATCACCTCTTAAAACGCGGGAAAGGCGGGGCAGTACGCCCCGCTGTTTCCCGTCAGGTTAGTTGTTGTCGTTATCATCGACCACTTCATAATCGGCGTCCACCACATTGTCGTCGCCGCCGGGCTGGCCGCCGAAGCCCGCGCCGCCCATGTCCGGGCCGGGGCCGGCCTGACCGCCCGCCTGGGAGTACAGCTTCTCGCTGACGGCGTAGAATGCGTTTTTCAGCTCTTCAGTGGCGCTCTTGATGGCCTGGGTGTCGGTGCCCTTCAGGGCATCCTTCACCTTGTTCAGCGCGCTATCGATGCTGGCCCTGTCGTTGGCGTCCACCTTGTCGCCCATCTCGCCCAGAATCTTCTCGGTCTGGTACACCATCTGGTCGGCTTCATTGCGGGTATCCACTTCCTCTTTGCGCTTGGCGTCCTCGGCGGCGAACTGCTCCGCCTCCCGCACGGCCTTCTCCACATCCTCCTTGGACATATTGGTGGAGGAGGTGATGGTGATGTGCTGCTCGGTGCCGGTGCCCAGATCCTTGGCGGACACGTTGACGATGCCGTTGGCGTCGATATCGAAGGTCACCTCGATCTGGGGCACGCCCCGGCGGGCGGGGGCGATGCCGTCCAGGTGGAACCGGCCCAGGGTCTTGTTGTACTGGGCCATCTCCCGCTCGCCCTGGAGGACATGGACCTCCACGGAGGTCTGGTTGTCGGCGGCGGTGGTGAACACCTGGCTCTTCTTGGCGGGGATGGTGGTGTTGCGCTCGATGAGCTTGGTCATCACGCCGCCCATGGTCTCAATGCCCAGGGACAGGGGGGTGACGTCCAGCAGCAGCAGGCCCTTCACGTCGCCCACCAGCACGCCGCCCTGAAGGGCCGCGCCCATGGCCACGCACTCGTCGGGATTGATGCCCTTGAAGCCCTCCTTGCCGGTGAGGCGCTTGACCATGTCCTGCACGGCGGGGATACGGCTGGAACCGCCCACCATGAGGACCTTCTGGATGTCATTGCCGCTGAGGCCCGCGTCGCTCATGGCCTGACGCACGGGGCCAGCGGTGGCCTCCACCAGGTGGGCGGTGAGCTGGTCAAACTTGGCCCGGGACAGGGTCAGGTCCAGGTGCTTGGGGCCGGTGGCGTCGGCGGTAATATAGGGCAGATTGATGGAGGTGGTGGTGACGCCGGACAGCTCGATCTTGGCCTTCTCGGCGGCCTCCTTCAGCCGCTGCATGGCCACCTTGTCGCCGGTGAGGTCGATGCCCTCCGCCTTCTTGAACTCGGCGGCCATCCAGTCCATGACGCACTTGTCGAAGTCGTCGCCGCCCAGGCGGTTGTTGCCCGCGGTGGCCAGCACCTCGATGACGCCGTCGCCCACTTCCAGCACAGACACGTCGAAGGTGCCGCCGCCCAGGTCGTACACCATGATCTTCTGGTCAGACTCCTTGTCCACGCCGTAGGCCAGGGCCGCGGCGGTGGGCTCGTTGATGATGCGCTTGACCTCCAGGCCGGCGATTTTGCCCGCGTCCTTGGTGGCCTGGCGCTGGGCGTCGGTGAAGTAGGCGGGGACGGTGATGACCGCCTCGCTGACGGACTGGCCCAGATAGGCCTCGGCGTCCGCCTTCAGCTTCTGGAGGATCATGGCGCTGATCTGCTGGGGGGTGTACTGCTTGCCGTCGATGTTCACCTTGTAGTCGGAGCCCATCTCACGCTTGATGGAGGCGATGGTGCGGTCGGGGTTGGTGATGGCCTGGCGCTTGGCCACCTGGCCCACCATGCGCTCGCCGTCCTTGGAGAAGGCCACGACGGAGGGGGTGGTGCGGTTGCCCTCGGCGTTGGCGATGACGGCGGCCTCGCCGCCCTCCATCACGGATACACAGCTATTGGTCGTGCCCAAATCAATGCCAATAATTTTACTCATGATAATTTCCTCCAAAAATATAAAATACTAAAGAGTGAATTTACAATATTTTAATTTGCTACTTTGACCATGGAGAACCGAATCACTTTTTCTCCACAAATAAAGCCCTGCTGGAACACCTCCACGATGGTGTTCTCCCCGGCCTCCTCGTCGTCCACGTGCATGACGGCGTTGTGGCGGTTGGGGTCAAAGATCTCGCCCAGGGCGGGGATGACCTCCACGCCCAGCCCGGTCAGCGCGTCCTGGAGACCCTTCATGGTCATCTCCACGCCCTTCTTGTAGGCCTCGTCGGTGGTCTCCTGCTTCAGCGCCCGCTCCAGGTTGTCGTACACCGGGAGGAACGCCGCCACGGTCTGGGCCTTGGCCTCCGTCCAGGCACCCTCCTTCTCCTTGGCGGTGCGCTTGCGGTAGTTGTCGTACTCCGCGGCCAGCCGCAGATACTTCTCCGCCGCCTCCGCCAACAGCTGGCCCTTGTCCTTTTGGGGTTTCTCCACCACTTCGGGGGCTTCGGCGGGCTCGGACGCCTCCGCCGTCTCCGGCGCGGCCTCTGTCTCGGGAGCCTCCTGCTCGGGAGCGGGATTTTCGTTCTTCTTTTCCTTAGCCATGGGCTATGTCTCCTCCTTTTCCGGCGTACCGGGGGGCAGTTCCGGCTGCCCAAACAGCTTGGACAGTCCGTCCGCCACATAGGACAGCTTGGCGGCCACCTTGGCGTAGTCCATCCGGGTGGGGCCCACCACGCCGATGACCCCCTTCATGCCGTCCCCGATGTCGTAACTTGCCAGCACCACGCTGGTATCCTTCAGCTCGTCGGCCACATTTTCCGGACCGATGAGAATCTTGGTGTCGTCGCCGCTCAGGGCGGGCAGGGCCAGCGCCTCAGCCAGAGAGCGGTCCTCAGACAGATAGCTCATCAGCTTCTGAGCCTTGCCCAAGTCCTGGTACTCGGGGTGATCCAGGATGTGGCTGGCGCCGGCGGTGTACACCGCGCTGCGCTCCAGGTCGTCCAGCACCTCCATGGCAAAGGACACCACCAGGGAGATCAGCCCGTAGGAGCTGCCTGCCGCGTGTTCCGCCACCCGCATCAGCTCCGGGGTGAGCTGATCCAGCGTCTTGCCCACGAAGGCGGTGTTCAAAAGGGTGGTCAAAAGCTGGAGCTGTGGTTCGCTGAGGTCGGCGGGCAGGCGGAACAGCTTGTTTTTCACCACGCTGCTGTCCGTCATCACCACCGCGATGAAGGATACGGAATCCACCAGAATCAGGTCAAACCGCCGAATAGTGAGCCGCCGCACCCCTTCCGCCATGGCGAAAGCGGGGTAGTTGGTGAGCTGAGACACCATCCGTCCCGCCTGGTCGATGACCTTGTCTAGCTCCCGCATTTTCAAGTGGAGGGCGTCGTTGATCTGCTTCGTCTCCTCCAGGCTCAGCCGCTGCTCCTCCATCAGCTCGTTGACATACAGCCGGTAGCCCTTGGGAGACGGCACACGCCCCGCGGAGGTATGGGGCTGCTCCAGGTAGCCCAGCTCCGTCAGCTCGGCCAGCTCGTTGCGGATGGTGGCGGAGGACACCTTCAAGCCCGCCATTGCCGCCAGCGCCTTGGAGCCCACCGGCTCCGCCGTCTGGATATAGCTTTCCACCACGGCGCGCAAAATTTTCTTCTTGCGTTCGCTCAGCTCCAAGTGACCGCCTCCTCCCAAGGATTTAGCACTCGCTTTATTTGAGTGCTAACGTTAATTTACCACCACCCCCCTGAATTGTCAATAGTCCAGATGTAAATTAAATGTGAATGGGAGCGGCCTGCCAAAAAATCGCCCAGTTTTCGCACATCGCCCCTATGACTGCCAGCGCCCGTTGCCCGGTTCCGTGCATCGGAGTAGTTCCCGCGCCCAGACCACGGAAAAAATCCCGCCCCCACAGGCAGACGGCTCTTGAAATACCCGGCCAATCGCGTTATAATGATAGTAATAAGAACCACTTTTTTGAGGTGAGCATGATGTTGAGCGCAATTTCCGGCTACAGCCCCTATTCTACATACGGCGCTTACGGCGCATCTTACGCAAACCGCGCCGCCCAGGGCGCGGACAAGGCCCAGGGCGCTCAGCGCTCCCTGGTGATGACCGCCCAAAAGGTCCACCAGCCCGACACCCCCGTCCAGCCCATCACCCCGGTGCGTCCCGTCAGCTCCCAGGAGGACCCCGCCCAGTCGGGCCTGCTGCGGTTCGGCTCCGACCCGGCGGAGATGGCGGTGCGGATGCGCATCCAGACCCCCGGTGACACGGCCCAGCAGGCCGGCGCGGCCCAGGCCGCCGGTGCCGAGAAGGCCCAGATGCCCAAGCTGCCCGGCGCCAAGGATGACGAGGGACAGGCGGAAGCTCACGCCCTGGGAGAGTCCAAGAGCGCCCAGGAGGTCATGGAGGAGGGCGAGTGCCAGACCTGCAAAGAGCGCAAGTACCAGGACGGCTCGGACGACCCCGGCGTGTCCTTCAAGACCCCCACCCACATTGGCCCCGACCAGGCGGCCGCCGCCGTGCGGGGCCACGAGAACGAGCACGTGGTCCGGGAGCAGGCCAAAGCCCAGCGGGAGGACCGCAAGGTGGTCAGCCAGTCCGTCACCTACCACACCGACATCTGCCCGGAGTGCGGCAAGGTGTACGTCTCCGGCGGCACGACCCGCACCATCACCAAGGCCGACAACAGCCAGCAGGCGGATCAGCAGAGCCGGCAGGATCCCGGCAACCCCTTCTCCGCCGTGGCGTAACCGCAAATCAAAAGAGCTTCGGGATCAAATCCCGAAGCTCTTTTTCAATTTGTGGCGGCCTATCGCACCGCTGGAAATGGTCTCCAAAGAGGCGGCGGGGCTGCGCCGGCGCAGGTAGGCGATGCAGCCCAGGCAGGCCGGAATCAGGAACAGATCGGCGCAGATCCACGCCGCCGGGGAGGCGAAGCAGGCGGCGGTGTAACCCAGGCCGGGCACGAAGAAGCGGCCCACCACGGTTCGGGCGATCATCTCCAGCACACCCGCCAGGATGGCAAGGGTGCCGAAGCCCATGCCCTGGATAGAGAAGCGCAGGATGTTCACCAGGGCCAGAGGGAAGAAAAACGCGGTCAGAATGATGATATACCGGGTGGTGAGGGTCAGCAGCAGCTCGAGCTGGGGCTCGCCGGCACCGAGGAACAGCATGGCGCACTTGGGAGCGAACAGGAGCATAGCCCCAAAGGCGATGAGGGAGTAACCCAGCCCCAGCAGAGAGCAGGAACGCACCCCCTGGGGCAGCCGGTCCAGCCGGTTTGCCCCCACGTTCTGGCCGCAGTAGGTGGCCATAGCCGCGCCCATGGCATCGAAGGGGCAGGCCAGCAGCTGGTACAGCTTGCCGCCCGTGGCCACCGCGGACACGTAGACGCTGCCCAAGGCGTTGACAGAGGTCTGGAGCACGATGGAACCGATGGCGGTGATGGAGTATTGCAGCCCCATAGGCAGGCCCATGGCGCACAGGCCCTTGCAGGTCGCCCAGTCAGGCTGCCGCTCCTCCCGGGTCACCCGGAGGAGGGGGAACTTCTTCACCATATGTCTCAGGCAGGCCACGCCGGACACCGCCTGGGACAGCACCGTGGCGATGGCCGCCCCGGCCACTCCGGCGCGGAACACCAGAATGAAAATCAGATCCAGGACGATATTCAGCGCCGCGGACAGGGCCAGGAAATACACCGGCGTCCTGCTGTCCCCGAGGGAACGGATGATGCCGGCCAGCAGATTATAGAGGAACACCACAGGAATGCCCATAAAGATGATGAAGATATAGGCGTAGGCGTCCTCAAAGAGGTCGGCGGGGGTGTGCATCGCGGCCAGAATATCCCGGCAGAAGATGCCGGTGATCACCGTCAGCGCCAGGGCAATGGCGGCGGACAGATAGGCGGCGTTGGCCACGTACCGGCGCATCTGGGGATAGTCCTTGGCGCCCATCCGCTGGGACACAGGGATAGCGAAGCCGCTGCATACGCCCAGGCAGAAGCCGATGATGAAAAAGTTGATGGAGCCGGTGGAGCCTACCGCGCCCAGCGCCTGAGCGCCCAGCAGCTTGCCCACGATCATGGCATCCACCATATTATAGAGCTGCTGGAACAGCAGTCCGAACAGGGTGGGCAGAGTAAAGCCCAGAATCAGCCGCATAGGGCTGCCTGTGGTGAGATCTTTCGTCATAGTAATTTCCTCCTTCCAAGGGGGGGTGGGGTGGATTGGATTGCCTCCCTGGGGCACAGTGCCGCCCCAGCTTTCGCACTATTATAGCGATTTCAGCGTGGAAAGCAAGAGGGGTTTTGAACAATATTTCTTCTCCATTTTCCCTGAATACTGGGAGATTACCAGTCTTAAGAATCCAAATTATACAAAAATCGTATTTTTACGACTGCTCATTTGTGAAAAATACCAAGCGGCCCTGTCCCTCGCGCCGCGCGGAGGACAGGGCCGCTATTCCTTCATCCGTTCCGGCCCAAGGGCGCCGGAAACGCTAAATACTTTTTCGCTTTCGGATCTCTTCCCGCTGGATGGCGAAGATGGCCTGGAGCAGGCGGTCCTGATCCCTGGCGGTCAGTGCCACGAACTGGCAGCCGTAGCGGATCACGCCCTTATTCCACACCCCGCTTCGGCGGACCAAGCAGTTGAAGCTGAACGTAGGCGCGTCCGCCAAAAGCGGGATATCCGTGACCAGCAGGAAATCGCCCTCGGCGTAGAGTTCCTTACTGCCGAGGAGCATACCCCCGGCGCTGATGTCCAACACCTGGCAGGGGAACAGCACATTGGGCGGGCCGCCCCTGGCCAGGCGCTTGCCGCACTGGGCCATGACCTCCACGCTGATGCTCTGGCGGAAAAAGGCCCGGTGCTCATGGGTGAACGCGCTGCGCAGCCGGTCCACCTTCCACATCCGCATGGTGCTGCCGCACACTTTCCCCTGGAGCACCACGCTGCCCTGGTCGGTGAAGAACCGCAGCTTGAGATCCTTATTGACCAGCACCATGGGCAGCGTATCATCGTTGGTGTCCCGGATGCACACCGCGCCCTCCTGGGTGGCTTCGATCCTGCCCACAAAAAGCAGGCGGTTTTCCGGCGTCATCACTTCCACCGCCGCGCCCCGGCGTCCGCCGGAGCCAAGCATCTGCTCCAATGGGATCGCTTGGCCTGTCTGGGATGCCGCATTCATGCCGCAGCCCCCCTTTCTTGTCTCGCCCCCATGCGGGGGCCTTACATTGTCAGGACAAAATGCAGAATGACCGCCGCCTCCGCCCGGGTGATGGGGGCTTTGGGATTCAGCCTGCCGTTGCTGCCCGTCACCGCGCCCATCTGCACCAGGGCGCCTACCGCTTCCCTGGCATAGCTGGACACCAGCTGCTGATCGGAGAACTGGGTCAGCAGGGCGGTGCCGCCGCTGCCCGGGTTCTTCCCCATCTTGATCAGCGTGTTGTACACCATCACCATGGCGTCCTCCCGGGTGACGGCACTGGCCGGCAGGAAATACCCGCCCGAGCCGCGCACAATGCCCAGATATTTGGCCGAGGCCACCGCCGAGGCGTAATAGGAGTTCATCGGTACGTCAGGGAAGCTGTAAGTCCCCGCGGCGGGGAATTTGAACCCCCGGCTGAGCATCAGGATAAAGTCGCGCCGCAGGATATACTGGTTCGGCCCGAAGGAGTTATTGCCTATGCCGTTCACCACGTTGTTCCGGTACAGATAGTCCACCGCGGAGGCGGCCCAGACGTAGTTGCCCATATCCCGGAAATAGCTGGAGCCGGTGGCCGCCACAATGTTAAAGACGATCCGCCCGGTGACCTGTTCGCCGCTGGTGCTCACCGCGGTATAGCCCACTTCCACCTGGCCCGTATACCGGCCCCGGGGGACAAAGCTGAGCTGGCTGATGCCGGGATTGCTGGAGACGTAGTACTTGGTCCCGGTATCGGCCGCGGTTCCGGTGCCCAGCTTGCTATACCCCACATACAGCCGTCCGGCAGAGGTGGAGGGCAGGTTGTTCAGCGTGATGTAGGACAGCGGCCTGCTCATCAGCCCACTGCACGCGCTGGACAGGTCGGAAGCGCTGACCTGCAGGGGGTTGGCGTTGGTGCCGGTGTAGGTGACGGTGTTGGGGGTGACCTGGATGACCACCTCGCCCGTAAAGGATACGCCGTTGGTATTGTACCCGGTATAGGGCAGCGTCACCGTCCCCACATAGCCGGTGTTGGCCTGGAAGTAGACGTTGCCGATCAGCACCGTCGAGTTCGAGGAACCGGGGTTGACACGGTAGCATTGGGTGGAGGCGGACACGGTGCCATAGTTGCTGCCGGTGATATAGCGGTAGCGCAGATAGCCCTGCGTAGTGGTAGGCACCGTGGAGAAGCGCACATAGTTCAAACTGGCGCCCGTGGCGTTGATGCAGGCGTTGTTGAAGTCGTTGACGTTGAAGGACACCGTCTTGCCGCTGCTGGTGCTGTAGCGGATGCCCGTCTGGTTGGCCTCGTCCAGGTCGATGTACACCGTGCCGGTGTACACAGTGCCCCGCACTCCATAGCCGGTATAGGGGATGGCCACCTGGCCGGGAGCCGTCGACGCGGACACGAAGGACAGCGTGCTCAGACCGGGCGTGCCGCTGGCATAGTAGCTGGTGTTGGCGCTGGCTACGCCGCCGTAGCTGCCGGCGGCCCAGTAGTTGACGTACAGCGTGCCCTCGCTGGCGGCGGGCAGGGCGCCGAAGCGCACGTAGGACAGCTGCTCACTGATGGTGTTATAGCAGGCCAGGTTGAACGCGCTGGCGTTAAAGGTCACCCGCTCCCCCCGCAGGCCGCTGAAGTGTACGTCGGACGAGCTGGTCCCGCCGTTTTGCTTGCTGACGCTGATGGTCACCGTCCCGGAGTAGGCGCCCCCGTTGACATCCATCCCCCGGTAGGCGATGGCCACCGAACTGGGACAGGTACTGGACGGGATGAAGCTGATCCGATCCAGGCTGGGGGTGCGGGTGCGGTAATACTGGGTGCCGCTGGTGACGGCCTGGCCGGTGTGGGTGGGCCCGTTGTAGTCATACCTCAGCTCACCCCAGCTGGCCTGGGGCAGCGTAAAGGTGACATAGTTCAAGCTCCGGCCGCCCTGCTTGCTCTGGCAGATGCGGTTGAAGTCGTCCGCCTGGAAGGACAGGGGCTGCCCGACCACGGCGGTGTAGAACACGTCGCTGGCCGCCCCCACCGTCACCCGGATGGTGCCGGAGAAGAACTGGTTGTCAACGGTGCAGCCGGTATAGCGGATGTCAGCGGTGCCCGAAAACGTGTTTTTCGCCACAAAGGACAGGTCGGACAGGGGCGTCCGTCCCAGTGCGGTATTGCCGGACAGGTAATAGCGGTCCATATTGCCCACGCCCGCGCCGGTGTCCGCCTCGGAGCGGTGGCTGTCGTGGAGGATGCCCTGGTCGGTGGCCACGGACAGGTTGCTGATGTAGCTCAGCGCGCTGCCGGTCTTGCTCACGGAAATACTGTTGAGCTGGCTGGCGACGGTGCTCAGGTTGAGGGAAGCGCCTGCGGTAACGCTGCCGGCCTGGATCAGCGCGGTGGTGTCCTCCTGCACGGTAACGGTCAATTCGGCCTCATAGCTCCCCAGGTTGGCGGTCACCTTGACGGTGCCCGGCATACGGGCGTTGAGCCTGCCGTCATGGGCGTCCACGATCGACGAGTCCGAGGAAGTCCAGATGATGTTTCCGCCGGTGTTGGCCGCGCTGCCGAAGCGCTGCACCCGCAGCGTTTCCACATCGCCCTGCTTCATGGTGAGCTTGCCGTTCTGGATCGTCATCGTGCTGCCCTGGAGGGTGATGCCCGGGATCTCCACGGTGCACTCCCCTTTGGCGGTGCCGGAGGTCACAACGATCTTGGCCACACCCGGGCCCACCACCGTCACCAGGGCAGAGCGCCCAGTGAAGTCGTAGCGCCCGGTGGAGTTCTGGGTCTCACTGTACTTCTCCACCCTGACGACGGATTGATCCGGCGCGTTGGTATCCGGATCTACCACGCTCCAGACTACGCTGGCATAGGTAAACACCGCGTTCGCCGGCTCCGGAGTGACGCGGACGGCGTTAGTCCCGCCCCGCTTGGTATCCGTCAGCGGCAGGGTCTGCACCGAGCCGCTGCCCGTGGCATTGATGAACTTGAAGCCGTAAGGCGCCGGGCCCACGGTCACAGTACACTGGGCGCTCTTGTCCCCCGCCATGGCGATGATCTCGGTGGTTCCCTCCTTCACGGCGGTGACCAGGCCGTTTTCATTCACAGTGGCCACAGTCGGGTTGCTGGATGTCCACACCACCTTGTCGGTGGAGTTGGTGGGGAGCACACTGGCCCTCAGCTGGACCGTGTTGCCGCTGCCCGGATTGAGCTTAAGCTCTGCCTGGTTCAGCGTCACGCTGGTGGCAGGGGTGTTCACCTGCGCGGTGACCCAGCAGGTAGCGGTTCTGCCATTGTCGGTCCTAACGGTGATGGCCACCGCCGGCCCAGCCCTGACCCCCGTAACCACTCCATTTTCATCCACTGTGACGTACGACGGATTGCCGGATGTCCATGTGAGTTTCGCATCCGCGCCCGCCGGCGTCAGCGTGGGTGTCAGCGTCTCCCTCGCCCCCACAGCCACAGTGAGCGTTGACGGGAGCGATATGCCGGTCACCGCCTGCGTTTCAACGGTAAACTTGCAGGTAGTGGATATACTACCGGCTGCAACGGTGATAGTCGCCGTCCCGGCTCCCACCGCCGTAACCACTCCATTTCCGTTCACTTCCTCCACTCTGGCGACTGCCGAGTTGCTGGAAGTCCACGTGAGGTTCGCTGCCGCGCCCGCCGGCTCCAGCAGGGGGATCAGCGTCTGCGTTTCTCCCACATACTTGGTGAACTCTGATCCGGGAAGCAGCCTTATGGCGGTGACGGGCTTCGTGACGGTGACCGCGCAGGTGGCGGTAAACGACTGCCCATTTACCGTATACGTCGCGGTGATGGTCGCCGTGCCCGCGGCCAGGGCATTCACTGTGCCGCTGCTGCTTATTTTAATGACATTGGCGGGCTCACTGGTAAAGGTCCAAGCGACATCTTTTTTCGCAACTGATGTCGTGTTCCCGTCTAACGACAGAGAAACGGCAAACCCAGTATACTGCTCACCCACAGTCAATGACAGTGTACTTACGTTCAGTGAGAGTCCATCTGTGTCCGCCGCCCACGCGGGGGTCACCGCCGTGGACAGCGCCAGAACCAGGGCCAGGGCCAGCGCGCCCAGGCGGCGCAATAGCTTATGTTTCATGAATCAGGTCTCCTTTGCTCAAAAAAGGCGGGAGCGGGCGGGTTCCGCCCGCTCCCGGGATTTGATCGTGCTGTGCGGTTATGTTCTGGCGTCCCACACCTTGGGAATGTCGATCACATAATCCCAGTTGGGGTCGGCCGCGGTGCCCTTGTTGACCAGTCTGACCGTCACGACCAGCGGCGTCCGGCTGATGCCGTTGCCCACGTCGTCGCAGATATCAGCCCGGTCGAACGAGAGGGTGCCCTCGCCCAAACCGCCGGTGGTCACATTCGTGACCGAAAGCACGATCGACTGGACGGGCGCCTCCAGTTTTCCGTTCGCGTGGCTGCTCGCTCCCACGATTTTGAGCTTGTTTTGCAGTGTGGAAGCGGCGAGGTAGCCCACGCCCCAATACCGGTCCTTGACCTCCGCCGCGTTTGCGCCGATGGGATTGCTCTCGGTGGTCGAATGCCCTAAATACATACAGTTGCAGATCTGGAACGAAGTCTGCCTGCCATCGACGGTGGCCACCGCGTACAGCGGCTCACTGAAGGTCAGGGTCAGCGTTCCCTTGCTGATGACGCCGTTCACCTTATCGAAATCTGCCGGGTTGACCTCCAGCTTCGAGGATGTGATCATGGGCGGCGTCAGATCCGTCTTGGTGACGGGATACAGGGCGCGGAAGGAGTAGCCGGAGCCCTTGTCGCCCTGGGCCACCGCCACAAAGATGTAATTCGTCCCGGCCTTGACGTCCGCCTTGTTGGTGTAATTGTACACATTGGAAGTCGGGATGGCAGTCCCCTCCGGGGTCGCCGCCATGGGCTTGCTCTTCCCCGTCTCAATGATCTGGCCCGTCTTGACCTGCTGGCTGGAGATCTGGCTGGCGTAGAAGCTCTTGGCGGAATCGGTGGCAAAGATGTCGAACACGCTGCCCACATAATTGTTGTTGTTGTCATAGCAGGGGGTGGCCATGGCGGTGAGCACGTTCATAGCCTGGCCCTTGCCCTCGTAGCTATAGGTGTCCGTGGCGGAACCGAAGGTGCTGGTGGCATACTTGTAGGTATCGCTGTTGCTGAAAGCCCTTCTGAACGCCGCGTCCTCATAGCTGTAGGAGGCCAGGAAGTAGTCCAGCGTGCCCTTCCGGTCGCTCTCCACGTTGACCACCGAGCCGGAGCCGCTGAGGTTGAGCAGGGGCCGCGCCGCCCGCTGGGTGGTGAAGCGGTAGACCACCGCCGACGTGGAAAACGCGTTGGGGTCGTCGGAGTCGCCCCGGGTCACCAGACAGAGGTAGTACACCTTGTTGGCGCTGAGGTTTGTCAGGGAGAAGTTGGCCGGGCTGCCCGGCTCCACCTTGTCGGTGTGGCCCTTGATCACGCCCCTGACGGCGGCGGCGCTGGTCACCGTATTGACGGAGGGCTGGGCCACCTCCTTTTTGCCGGTCAAGGGCGCCGGGAGCTCGCTCAGCGCGGAGTCCAGCGACATCACCGGCACGTCCTTGGGCAGGATACCGGTGGTATCGCTGATATTCACCTTGACCGTGTAGTCGGCGCCATAGGACGCCACCTGGTTCTGGATCATATCCTCGGTCAGGGTGATGTTGTCGCCGCCCACGGTCTGGCTGCTGGCGTTCCGCAGCGTGTTCAGCGGGAAGTACATATAGTAGACCTGACCCGCCGTATCGCCCAGGTCCACGGAAATGTCCACGCTGGTGTCATACTTGCTGGTGATGGACACCGATTGAATATCCGGGGCGTCCTTGATCTTGAAGGGATAGCTGAGCTCAAAGGGCTTGGGGATGCTGATAACGGTTTCGCCGTCCAGCGAGGTCCCGGCGGAGGGCAAGATAATCAGATGGTTCCGGGTCCCGCACACCATGGACACCTGCACCTTCACCGTCTTGTTCCACTTGGAGGCGGTCGTATTGCTCATATCCTCCAGCCAGTCGATATGGATGGCATACTCCTTGCCCTTCATCTTGTTTACCTGCTCAAACGAGGGATTGGTGGAGTTGCCGTTGATGATCTTGAACAGGCTGGTGTAGACAAACTCCGCCGTGCTGGGCACACGGATCTCCGCGCTGCCCTCCGACACCCACTGGGCATCGGTGCCGCCCTTGGGCCTGGAGTACAGGGTAAAGCCCATGCTGGTGTTTGCCCAGATCATCATATCCCAATACTGGTCCTCTTCCACCCCCTCGGCGCCCTGGGGGTCGGCGATGAAGTGGAAGTCGATGCGCCCGCTGTCCTCGGGGTTTCTCTCATCAAGGAACAGCGCCTCGCCCGCGGTGAGGTTCACCTTGGCGAACTCAGTGGTGAAATACGGCACCTCGGTGGGGTCGGGATCCAGGCGGTTGGCCTCCTCGGAGTTGTCCCGGATGCCGCTGAGCACAAAGTGGTAGGTGGCGCCGCTGGCCAGATTCAAGGCGCTGGCGTTCTTATTCACGGTGCCGTCGCTGTTCTCCACGGTGGGGAAGGTGACGATCAGGCTGCCGTCCGTCATCTCCACCTTGGCGAAGCAGTAATTGATGATCCAATCATCGTCCTCGGTGTCGAGGGTGCCTTTGTACTTGGTCACAATGTGGAAGTTGCCGGTGCCGTCTGGCTCGGCGTAGCAAGTGCAGCAATCGGTCACCAAGTCCTCGGGCCTCTGCCCTGTCTGCCCCCTGTACAGCCTGATGTGGTCGCGCAGGGCCGCGGCCAGCCTGTTCCGGGCAGCCGCCTCAGCCTCCACCTCGCTCTGGCCGCCGCCTGTGGCTTGGGAAGCTTTCGCGGCGTCCAGCACCGCCTCATACAGCTTCAGGAACACCTTATCCGCGCCGGAGCCGCCCTTGATGTTCTCGGAGAACACCAGCTTGATGTCGGTGTCCGGCTTGGGCTCCTTGCTGCCGCTGTCTATGGCGGTGAACTCCTGGCGCACAAACTTGGGCGGGGTGTTGTCCCTGGTCTTCACGATGACCTTTTCGATCTTGGAGTAGTTGCCCGCGGCGTCCTTGGCCACCATGTACATGACGTAGGTGGAGGTGCCGGTTATGGTGCTGTCCAGCTTCCTGGTCTCATTCAGGGCAATGAGGATCTCCTTGTTGGCGTTGGCGGCGCTCACCGACTTTTTGCCATTCTTGGTGTACTTGCCCGCGCCGTTCTCGATCTTCATCTGGAGGGCGCGGTCCTCGGGATCGGCCAAGCCGTTGGGCTTGTAGTCGTCCTCGTTTTCCAGGCCCTCAAAGGCGATCTCAGTCTCCCTGCCCTCGGGGATGATGGTCCAGAAGAGGGTACACGCCTCGTCCACCGTGAAGTTCATCTCAATGGCGGTCTCATCGGCGCCGCCCGGCCGCGTGCTGATGATGACTGGGGAGCGCTCGTCCGGGGTCTTGAACGGGACGGAGTACACCCGGGAGCTCTTGGAGCCGTCATAGTCGGTGAGCCACAGGTAGACCACATAGTCGGTCTCCTGGTCCAGCTGCCGGTCGTTCACATTGATGGTGATGTTGGAGTTCTTCACCGCGTCCCGGACACCGTAGCCCAGGTTGCCGCGCACGGCGTTGGCCTTGAGCTCCGCGGTGGTGGGGGCGGTGGCGCCCTTGGGCAGCAGCGCGTAGTAGAGCAGGCAGCTCTTATTGGGCATACCGGTGACCTGGGCCACCTCGGTGGTGATCCTGGACATACGCGGGCCGTCGCTGAAGGCGGGCGTCGTGCCGTCCGGAGTGGTAAAGGCGGTGACCTTCACCGGGCTGTGGACGCCCCGGTCATCCACAAAAACGGCGCTGACGTAGTAGGAACCGGCCTGGGTCAGCCCGGTGAGGTTGGGCGCCTTGAACTCGGTTTTGCTGGAGGTTATTTTGATGGAGCCGGACTTGAGGATCCTTCCGCCGTAGGTGGGCGGCTCGATCAGGTCGGCCTCGCTCACCGAGCCGTCGGACACGGCGGTGAGCGCCCAATAGACCGTGCCCGCCTTGTTGGCGCTGAACACCAGCTCGGCGGAGTTGGGGGCGATGTTCTTCACCTTGGGGTAGCCCGCCAGCAGCCTGGGGTCGGCGGAGGACTCGGCGGCCTGGACGCTGTTCATGGTGGAGCCCTTGATGTCGGAGGTGATGCCCGGACGGATGGTGATGTCGTCAGGGAGCTGCTCCACGGTGGTGCCCGCGGCGCCCACGTTCAGGTTCTTGATGTCGCCCTCGCCGGTGACCTTGGTGGCCACGTCCAGGTTCAGGCTGTCCACCCGGGCGTCGCCGTCCACAAGGACGGAGGAATTGGTGGCGTGCTCGTCCATGGTGATCTTATTGGCGGAACCCTGCACCACCTGGAGCTCGGAGTTGGGGGTCTTGTTCCACACTTCCTTCACATTGCCCGCCAGCTGGAGCAGGCTGCCGCCGTCCTGAATGATCAGGCCCAGCCCGTTAAAGCCGGGCAGCGAGGAGTCGTCCACATAGGCGTTGGTGCGCACGGTGGTGGTGCCGATGTCGGTGATGCCCTCGGCCCGGAGGGTGACGAACTGGTTGCTGATGCTGTCCACGCTCATGGACTTGGCCGTCACGTTGCGCAGGGTGACGCTGCTCTGGGAGGAATGGCTCTCGCCGCCGCCGCTGACGATGATCTCACCCAGCACGTTGACGTTCTCCAGCACCACATCGCCCAGGTCGATGCCGCCGGTGAGGTACAGGTTGCCGGCGATGGTGCCGTTTCTCAGCGTCACCCCGGCGGTGTTGACGGTGACGTTGCCGTACACGTCGCCCAGGGTGTGCTCACCCTCCGTGTTGACCATGGTGCCGATGGCCTTCACCAGCATGGAGGCCACCTCACCCCGGGTGATGTTCTGCTTGGGCTTGAAGCTGCCGTCCGCATATCCGCCGATGATGCCCATGTCGGCGGCGGCGCCCACCAGGCCCCGGCTCCACTCGCTGAGGGAGCGGCTGTCGCTGAACTGGAGCCCCTCGCCCACGTTTTCCTGGAGCATCATGTTCCGGGTCAGCAGCACCGCGGCCATCTCCCGGGTCAGGTTGGCCTTGGGCAGGGCATAGCCGGAAGCGCCCTTGAAATAGCCCATATTATAGGCGATGTTGATGTCTTGATAGTACCAATCATAGGTCCGCACGTCCGGGAACGGCATTTCGCCCAGCTTTTTATAGCCGTAGGCGCGGTTCATCATGGCGACGAACTCCGCCCGCGTGATGGGGCGCTCCAGGGCCAGGTTGCCGTTGTCGCCCCGCATGACGCCCCACTCCACCAGCTTCTGGGCATAGGGCATGGCCCAGTGGGCGGCCTGGACGGGGAGCACCGTCCCCGGCAGCAGGGCAAGGATCAGCGCCAGGGACAGGATGCCAGACAGCCCCCGGCGCAGCCAATTTCGGATCGTAGATTTCTTGGGTTGCTTGCTCATGTAATGTGACCGTTCCTTTCCGGCGCGCGGAGCGCGCCTATCCGTGTCTGCTGTTGATCTATCGTGAAAGGGAAGCCGGACAGATCGGCTCCGTCCGGCCATCCCCATTAAGCGCCTCGTTCAGACGGCTTTGGCCTGCCCCGCAGCTGGAGATTGAACACCGCCTCCCGCAGCAGGGTCTCCTCATCGTCGCACAGGTCCACGAACTTGGCGGCGTACAGGATGTCCGAGCGCTCGGTGGGGCGCATCCGCAGAAGCTCGCACCGCACCACCAGGGGCTGGCTGGTCACAGGGATAACGATCTCCAGATTCTCCCTCGCCTGGAGGCTGTGATCGGTGAAAAAGGCCACGCCGCCGCAGCTCAGGTCGTTGGACTGGACGCTCCGCCGCCCCCGCCAGCTGCCGCTGATGGGGTAGATAAAGCTGTTGAACTGGACGACCACCCGCAGGTTCTTGCGCATATCCCCGGCCTCGGGGGTGAGCTTGGTGACCTCCAGCTGGATCATATCGTTGCGGCTGCGCACAATGACCCCCTCGTAGGAGGGCCCGGTGTCCATGATGGACAGCAGCTTCAACCGCTTATGCTCCAAAATCTCGTCGATCTTGCCGTCCTCCACCTGGATCTGCCAGAACGGGCCGTCCGTCCTCCCCTGGATGCGCCCCCTGGCAATGGGGTTGTTCTTGCTGTCCAGCATCAGATATAACGTCTGTTCCATCCTCATCCCTCCTGTTCCGCCTGCTCGCCGCCGCCCGCGGCCCGGGGCGCCGGCTTGGGTTTGGCGCCCTCCTCGACCTGACTGGGGTCGAAGTGCAAAAAGTACACGTAGATCTCCACAATGGCCCTGTACAGCTCCTCGGGGATCTCCTGGCCCAGCTTCAGCTGGGTGAGGATGGTGGCCAGGGAGTTGTCCTCATAGATGGGCACGCCGCTGTCGGCGGCCACCTCCACGATCTTCTCCGCCATATATCCCATGCCGGAGGCCACGATCACCGGCGCGTTGTTCCCCGCCTCGTATTGGAGGGCCACCGCCTTCTTGGACGGGTTCCGTCTGCCGTCATACCTTGACATTGACACTGTTCTTCCCTTCAAAAATTTTGGGGAACACCTCGGTCAGCGTGATCGGGCGCTCCATTTTCCGCACGCTGACCCCGGTGGGGGTCAGCTCGTTGCGCGTCAGGATCTGGGAAATGGTCTGCTCCACCTGCTTGGAGAAGGGGGCCACCGTCTCGGGGCAGGCCACCATGACGTCCACCTCCCGCTCTCGGTTGGTGATCACCACGTCGAACAGGCCCACGTTCTGCACGTCTATTTTAAAGAGGAACCGCATGCATTTCTCGCCTTGGCCCTTGCCGCCCTTCTTGTCCTCCGCGTCGGCGTCCACCCACAGCTCGGAGAACAGCATCTTCCCGTCCATCTCCAGCGGGATCAGGAAGTGGCCCAGGGGCATATACACGCTCTCGTTGATGAGGATAGAGGACACCAGGTTGCGGAACACCTCCTGCACCTCGGCGCTGCCCTCCCCCCGCAGGGCCCGGGCGGCGGCGGCGGCCAGGTGGTCGGCAAACTGGGTGGCGGAGGACATCTTCACCTGGCCGCTCTGGAGCAGCTTCAGCAGGGACGGGCCGTCGATGTTCCCCAGCATCCCCTTCAGTGTACCATATCCGCTAAGCTGATGGAAGGCCTCCTGGAGCTTATCCTCCGAACCGTTTTCGTACCGGGCCAGATCCAGGGCCAGCAGGCTGAGCAGCTCCCGGGGGGTGCCCAGGTCGTGGGTGGTGCTGACGTAGGAGGACATGAGGGGGAACACCTGCTGCTGCAAAAGGTTGATGTTCCCCTGCCGGTCCCCGGCGGCGATGCCGTTTTCCAACTGAGCCAGGAGCTGGCGCAGCTGGTCTCCCCAGCTGGCGGGCATGGCGTTGGCCATATTGGCCAGGTTGCGCAGCAGGTTGCCCTCCAGGTGGCCGGTGGAGGAGTAGTCGCTGTAGCTTTTCAGAAAGTTCAGGATGTCCAGCCGGACCCCGTCCGCGTCCGCCCGGGCATAGGCGTTGCGCAGCAGGGCGAACAGCGCCCCGCCGAACCGGGTGCCCGCCTTCATCTGGGCGGAAAGGAACTGGAGCAGCTGGCCCTCGTCCATCTTCAGCATCTCCAGCGCCTGGGACATCTCGTCGGCGATGCCCTCGCTCATGCCCGACACCACCGACGTCCCCTCCCGGAGCATCAGGCGGGCCATGGTGCCCGTCATGTCCTGGGTCTGGCGCAGCTGCTGGATGAAAGTCTGGAAGTTGGAGTCATACCGGACCTGCCCGCCGGCCTGGCTGGCGTCCTGCTGCTCGGTGCGGTTGTCCGCCCCCGTCACCCGGGAGGGATCGGGGATGTTCTGCACCTGAGTATTGTTCGGGGAGATGGGAATGTTGCGGTTGGTAATGCTATTCGTATTGTCATGACCCGGTATCGGGTTGGTCACTCCCAAAAGATCAGGCATTTTTTCACACCCCTGAGATAAAACTTAGAAAACCTACTTAATTTTCAGCCGCGCCCTGCCGATAATAGTAAAGATAAAAGATATTTACTGAGGTGGTGCTTTTTATGGGCAGCGGAAACGAAATCCTGGATATGTACATCTATGAGACGACCAGCCTGCTGGAGCAGCTGGAGACCATCATCCTTGAAGCGGAAAAGGTGGACACCTTCTCGCAGGAGAACGTGAACGAGATCTTCCGCGTCATGCACACCATCAAGGGCTCTTCCGCCATGATGGAGTTCGACACCCTGGCCAGAGTGGCCCATCGGATCGAGGATATGTTCTTCCTCATCCGGGAGGGCACCATGGCCGTGGTTCCGGAGGAGGAGCGCCCGGCGCTGTTCGATGTGGTGTTCCAGTCCATCGACTACTTCCGAGGCGAGGTAGAGAAGGTGGAAGCGGGCGAGCCTCTTGATGAGAATATCGACAGCTTCCTGTCAAATATTAATACCCTGATCGCTAAAATTAAGGGAGAAGAACCGCCCGAGGCCGCGTCCGCCCCTGCCGCAGCCGCCGCGTCCGCGCCGGCCCCCGCCCCTGCTCCCGCTCCCGCGGGCACCCCCACCGGAACGGACGGCTTCCCCTGTGGGCTGCGGGTGAACTTCGAGGAGGGCTGCGGCATGGAGAGCCTGCGGGCCTTCATGGTGGTCACCGCCGTGAAAGACGTGGTGGCCGACGAGGACTTCACCTTCGAGCCCGCCAACGTGGAGAACGACCCCTCCACCTCCGAGAGCATCATCGACAACGGCTTCCACCTGATGTTCAAGACCGCCGAGATGCGCAACAGCGCCATCTCCGTCGTCAACGGCGTGGTGTCAGTGCAGGGCTACCAGCCCTATGACTGCCCGTTCCCCGAGGCCAAGCCCGCCGAGACCA
>JAAVHX010000011.1 GCA_014799475.1 Clostridiales bacterium
GGGACGGATCGCCACGATATTGCCGGGGGTGCGCCCCAGCATCTGCCGGGCTTCTTCCCCCACCTTCAGCAGTTTGCCGGTGCTCTTGTCCATGGCCACCACCGACGGCTCACGCAGAACGATGCCCTTGTCCTTGATATAAACCAGCACGCTGGCGGTGCCCAGGTCGATGCCAATATCTCTTGCAAACATAGTTTTCACTCCAGTCGTCTATATACCGCGCTTGGAATTCTTCCCAAAAAGCGCTTTGGATAATCATATTCAAAGAGAATACCCACTATGGGTATACTTGTTAATCATACTAGACAATTCCTGATTTTGCAAGCCTTTTTGCCATACTGAACCCTTTAATTTTTCGTAAAAGAAAGTCCTGTTTTTGGACACTCCGCACAACCTATGTTCTCAAGCTCCGCGCTTCTGGACAAACATTCAGCCCCCAGCCGTCCTATCTCGCGGCTGGGGGCTTACTTCTGGTTTTGGTTGTCCAAGGGCCTATACCTGCGCTTTCTTCGGATTTTTTGCGTTGGGGTTCCGCCTGAAACTACTTGCTCCTGTTTCCTCAAACAATGGTGGGCTTCAGACTGAATCTGGCTTCCGTCGCTTACTCAAGCGTGTTTGGAACGAGTCGAGACTTCGCTTCACTTTGCGTCTCCCAATCGCGAAAAGAGCTTGGTGCGTTCGACGTTAGTACATTGGACTCACCTTTTCCTTTCTGTCTGTATTGTACTATACCGCCCGGTGTTTGTCAACAGTTTTTTGTGAGTTTTTCAAAAAATTTACCGGCCCCGCGTCTGCGGGGCCGGCGTTGTCACGCTCCGCCTGTTCGCGACGCGCGGCTTAGGCCTATGGCCGCTTTGCGGCCTAACGGCTGCTCACGACGGCTCCGCGCTTCTTGCTCACTCCTCATCTTTCCCAAAGCCGTCGTTCTCAATGGCCAGCCCATACCAGCTCAGGCCGGACGCGGCCGCGTCCCCAAAGGTGGGGTGCCACTCGGCCACCATGGCCCAGGTGTTGTACCAAAACACGTAGGTGATACCCAGGTGGCTGGGCAGGATCTCCTCGATGATGGCCCGCAGCTGCTCAAACCCCTCCGGTATCCCCGCCACATCGGGGAAATACACGTCCACATAGCCCGGCCTGCCCGTCTCCTCTGCCCTGGCGTTGATGCCGCAGCCCCGCAGGGTGTCGTTGATGGCCTCCGGCGTAAAGCTGTCGCCGCTGATGCGCAGCAGGGCGGCCAGGGCCTCCCGCCGCTGCTGAACCGTCACGCACACCGGGCGGTAGGGCAGCAGCGCCTCGATCCGCTCCAGACCGAAGTCCTCCGCCGTGGTCAGATTCATCTCCCGGGCGGTGTGATCCAGCTCCGCCTCCGCCCCGTCCAGCCGCGCGCCGTAGGCGGCCAGCTCGCCCCGGTTGATGGTGCCTGTGCGCAGGTCGTACACGCCCAGGGGCCGGAGCAGCGATACCAAATAGTCCTCAAACCTCAGTGTCACGCGCCGCCACCTCCGCCCGCGCCGTCGGTGATGGTCAGCTCCCCCAATACCGGCAAAACGGTCTTGCTCTGCGGAATATCCACTGTCGGTTTTTCAATCTGGCAGTTGGCCACCCCGTCCACGCCGTAGATGAGGGAGATGAGCTGGGCGCGGGGCAGGGCCTTGCCCAGCCGCTCCCCGTTGAACCAGCCCTCCAGCCGCTGCTGCACCGCCTCGGCCACGGCGTCAAAGCTCTGACCCTCCTTGGCCCACAGCCTGACGGACACATTTATGGTCAATATCTTAGGGGGGACCACCTTCACGTCGCAGGCGATCTCCCGCACCCGGTCAAAGTGGGCCTGCAGGGTATCCAGCAGCTCCTGATCCGGCTCCCCTTCCAGGGCGGCGGGCACCAGATCCACAGTGCCCACCCCCCGGTTCCGGGGCAGCACCGTCACCGCCGCCACCCCGTCAAAGGACATGGCAGCCTGCTCATAGAAGGCGTTGTTGGCGCCGTTGGCCAGCCGCTGGAAGGTGGCCAGCACCCGCTCCCGCAGCTCCTGGTCCCCCTCCTGATCCTGTCCGCTGGACAGGGAGGCGGGGTTGGCGCAGGCCGAGATGCCCGTGGGCGGAAGGGCCATGTATATAATGGTCCCCTGCCCCACATTGCCCGCCGCCCCGGCCTCCAGCGCCGTCACCGGCACCTCGCAGTACAGCTCCCCGGCGGGCACCGCCCCGTCTATGTCGGTGGTAAAGCGCACCCCGCCCGCGGTCATGCACACGGTGCCCGCCGGGACCTCGGTATCCGTCTCCCGTTCCTGGTCGACGTAGAACCGCACCGTCCCCACCGACCGGGTGGCCGCCCGCCGGGTCACGCCCCGAAGCTTGGCGTGCTTATCCAGCTCCTCTCCCTCCGCTGTCTGCGGGAAGCACTGCCGGCGGGTCCACTCCGCCTGGACATACAGGCTGTACATCTGGGCGGCCACGGCGTAAAACCGCACCGCCAGCTCGCTGCTGGCCCCGGCGGTCTGGCTCGTCTGGGCCTGGAACTCCGCGGCCAGGGTCTGATAAATTTCTTCTAATGTGATCAATGTCTCACTCCTCTAACTGCACCGTCACCCATAGGCTGTCGCCCTGCCACAGCAGCTCCACCGCCACCGCCAGCCGGTCCCCCTCCTGGCTCACCTGGGCCCCGGTCACCACCGCGTCCGGCAGGTCGGCCAGCGCTTCCACGGCGTACTGCCGGGCCAGACTGTCCCAGGCGGAGGGCTTCTCCCTGCGCAGCTGGTGCATCCGGCTGCCCAGCTCGGGCAGAAAGGGAAAGCTCCCCCGCCGGGCGGTGAGCCGGAACAGCACCTCGCCGATCAGCTCGTCCCCGTCCTTGATGACGGTCACCCCGCCGTTCCCGTCGGCGGTGTAATCCCTGTTTTTCAGCAGCAGGCTCATGCTCAACCCCCCAGCACACTGGTCACGATCCGCCGGATCAGATATTCCAGCGGCTCTCCGTTGATATACACCTGGCCGTTCAGATCGATCCGATCCCCCTGGATCACAACACCCCTCTGGGCGGCAACACTCACCGCCTGCCCGCTCAGGGCAAGGCTCTTCGCCTGTATGCCCACCCGGTCGGGCACGCCGCCCTGCAGGGCTCCCACCACGCAGGGGATCTCCCCCCTGCCCTGGATGACCAGCACCCGCTGGCCCACCCTGGGCGTCCAGTGGTAGCCCGCCGGGGAATAGATGTCCAGTCCCCGCCGCTCCCTGTCCAGCATCACCGCCGTCTCGCTGCCGCTCATGGTAACGATGCCGGTCTGGCCCTCGCCCTCATCGGCGGGCCGCTTCTGCTGTCCGCTCAGCCACATAATTATCTTCTCCTTCCGATATTCCCGCCCCTGGCGGGGCGGGAATATCGCTTCAAATCATTGAGTCCGTCTCACCCAGCGCCAAGGTGGTGGTCAGCCCCTCGCCGCCGCAGGACACCTCGGTCTGGGCCGCCCGGTACAGCCCGTTGGCCCCGAAGCCATCCAGCTCCACCGACACCAGCTCCCCGGGCCAGGCCAAAAACGCCCCGGCCACAGTGATTTTCATCCGCACCCGCTCCCGGCGGGCGGCTTTGAGCTGGTAGTCCGCGGTGTACCGCATGGCGGCGGTGCCGGTGGTATTGGGCACCGTGATGATCTTCCGGGCGCACCCGCCCTCCGCCAGAAAATCGGGGTCGGACACCCACTGGGTGCCCCAGGTGGTCCGCCGCCGCACCGCCACCTGGCTGAGCACTCCGTGGCGCTCCTCCCGGTACTCCCAGCCGGTCACCGCGTCGCACTCCCGAACGCGCAGCTCCTCTCCATCGGCCGGGGCGTCCAGCACCAGCCGCCCGTACCGGTCAAACCGGGGCACGATCCCGCCGTAGTAGCAGGCGAACCGCCGCACCACGCTCCACTCGCTCTCCCCGCTGGCTACGGTGAAACCGTTGACGGCGGGCAGGCCAGCGCCCCCCACCGTTTCCACGCCGTAGGGGGACACGTGGTCCGCGAGGATGTCCGCCCGGGTGCACCGCTGATACTCGGCGGGCATGGCCTCGTTGTCCAGCAGCAGCGCCGCCATCCCCCGGCCGGACAGCTCCAGATAGAGCCCGTCCCTGCCGCAGATGACCGCGAACTCATCCACCACCCCGGTGAACACTCGATCGCCCTCCCACTCGGCATAAAAGCGGCAGGCGGCGGACAGCAGTTTCTCCTGTCCCCGTTCCCACAGGCACCGCAGGAAAAAGCTGTCGCAGGGGGTGTCGGTGCCGTAGCAGAATTTCCAGCTGACGGCGGTGGGCAGCTTCAGCTTCCCGCCATCGCCCAGCTCCAACCAGCACTGGATCATTTTATCCTCACCTTCTGTCCCGGATAGATGAGATTGGGGTTGCGGATGCCCGGGTTCAGCTCAATGATCCGATTCAGCGCCACTCCATACCGCCGGGACAGCCCCCACAGGGTGTCCCCCCGCGCCACGGTGTACCATTCCGCCTGTTCATCCCCGGCGTTCTGGTCGGACGTCTCCACGGCCCGGACAGCCAGCTTTGTATCCCCGGTGCCGTCAATGACCTCCCAGAACTCAAAAGAGTAGGCCACGTAGTCCCGCCGGGGCGCCTGACGCAGCTCCAGCCCAGCGAACCATGCTGTGGTGGTCATCCACACGGGGTGGACCAGCACCCCCGGCGTCTCCTCATAGAACACGCTGGCCAACGCCTTGAAGGTGTCGTAGGCCCCCTCGCCCACGAACTCCCCCTCTCCCTTCAGCACCCGGCGGGTCTGCCCCAGGCTCTGGATCCGGTGCCTGCCGAACGGGATCTTATGCACCGCCAGCTTCCGCTCAAAGGTAATGGAATACACCCTGGGATTGTGGGGCCACACAAAATTTTTAAACCGCATGGGGGAAAGGATCATGCTCCCGCCTCCTCAAAAAATACTCATGCCGCCATCATACCGCCTGCTGTCCCGTCGCACCGCTCGATCCAGCTCGTCCACAGTGAGGGCGGCGGTGCGCCCTGGCTCTTCGGCGAATCGCGTCCGTCCCGCCTGCTCCACAGGCAGGCTCTGGGCCGTCGGGCGGCTGGCCTGGGCGGTCCGGCGGTACAGCTCCTCCAGCCCCCGATCCGCCGCCGCGCCGGGGGTTGGAGCGGTCACCGCATCCTCCGCCGCCGTGGCCGGCTTCGCCGGCCCCAGTCTCTCCGCCGTCTGGCCATCCCCGGCCCTCGGGGCGCGCAATGCCGTCGGCTGGTTTTCATACATTGACGCCGGCTCGTTGTCCTCCGGCGGCCGCTCCCCACCGATACGGGGGATCGCCGCCCACAGCTCCCCGGCCCCTATCGGAGCCGATGCCGCCTCACGCTCCCCCCGCTCCGGCTCTTGCGGGTTCCCCAAATCCTCCGAACCCTCCGTCCGGCCGTCACTTCCGGGCGCGGGGGCGGCGGAGAGCACCTGTTCCGCCGCCAGCGCCAATGCGTCCTCCTGCTCCTCGTCGTCCTCATCCGCCATCCGCGCCAGCAGCTCCTCCAGCCTATCGACCACCGTCCCCGCCCCCTTTCAGCTCCTGATACCGGGCCCAGTCGAACCCGCCGTTCACTGACCAGCTCTCCCTGGGCGCGCCGCACACCGGGCAGGGCTCTGCCTCCGCCCGCTCCCGGCAGTCGGGGCACAGCCGGGCCAGCTCCTCCTCCTGATCCAGCGCCAGGTTGAGGGCGCACCACAGGTAGTCCCGGTCAGTCATCCGTTTCGCCCGATCTTCGGTGGGCAGAGCGCCAAACAGACGGAGCACGCGCCACTGAAGGCGCTCATAATGCGCGTGCTCCAGGCTTTTTTTCGCGCCGAGATCTCCTCTTCCCCGTCCATCGGCGAGGGATTACATTCCCGGTTAAACGCCGCCCAGGCGTCAGCCAGCCGTGCGACGTCCTCCACCCGCAGGCCGTCCAGCGCCGCCTGGCCGCTCTCAAATACCGGCTTTCCACCGCGTTCCAGCGCCCGGGCAATGAGGCAGGCGTTGCGGCACAGCGCCCGCTCCCTGCCGTCCTGGGCCAGAGCGTCGCCCTCCCGGCGGGCCTCCAGCACCTCCCGGGCGGACAGCAGCCGCAGTGTCCCTTCCTTCACCTTCACCCGGTCCGGCCCGGCCCAAAATGCCCTGTCCATTTACGCCGCCATCTCCATCCGGCTCTTGGCCACCAGGGTGAGCTTTTCCGCCACCGTCTGGCCCAGCTTGGCGTCCTCCTGGATCTCGCTCCACTGGCAGTCGGAGTAGATCACCTTGCGGTCCGGCTTGCAGATGACCAGGGAGAAGTTCTTCAGGCTGTAGAAATCCAGCCCGTCAGCGATGGCCAGGTCGGTGGCGTACAGCCTGGTGAGCTGGATGACATAGCTCTGGGGCCCCTGCACCGTGGCCACCGGCTCCTCCTCGCCGAAGGCCTCCACCGAGTAGGAGCTGCGGGTGGCCTTGCAGCTGTAGCTCTGTACTACCGCCACCTTCTGTCCGTCCAGCTCCAGCCAGATGTCCGAGCTGGTGGGGAACCCCGCGGCGCTCAGTCCCGCGTTGATACTTGTACTCATTTCATTGCCTCCTTCTATTCACGCCTCGCCTGTTCGCGACGGCTCAGGCGCTGTCCCATTCACGTTCCGCAGTCGGCTAACCGCTCGGTCGCTTTCGCTCCGACTCGGCCTGGTCTGCGGGGCGCTGCGCGCCCCTTCGCTCGGCCTCGCTTCGTTCCAAGCTCCCTCGCAGCCGCCTGCTCCACGCTATCAAACGGTGATGTGGGCCGACAGCCAGATCTGGTTCAGCCCGTGAGCCACGGTGAAGGCGAACTCCACCAGGCACACCGTGGGGTCGCTCTCCAGGGCGGACACCGTCACGTCCTCGTAGCTGTCGATGATCTCCCGGCTCACCCGCTTTTCCAGCTCCATCACCGTCTGGGAACGGATAGCCCCCCGGGTCTGGGTGGTGTTTTTGGCACGGTTGAACTTGGCCCGCAGGGCATTGCGCAGGCCGGGGATCACCTCGTCCACCACCAGGATGGTGGTCAGCTCCCGCCATGTGGCGTCCTCCGCGCCGCCGGTGGTGGTCCTGGTGGTAACGCCCCGCACCACATAGTACGATCCCGCCAGCATCTCCAGCGGCGTCACGCCGCCCCGAATCAGCAGGTCAATGTCGTTGTCGTCGTAGCTGCACTCCAGCCCGTCCAGCCCATAGAGCTGCGCGCCGCCCAGGGGCAGCGCCGGATCGGTGTTCCCCGCGATGGCTCCCGCCACCGCCGCGGCGCAGGAGATGCCGCCGGAGCCGTCCCCCGCGCCGGGGGCCACCAGCACCATCCGCTCGCAGTTGAGCCCCTCGGCCCGCTTCACCAGCTGCGCCGCCGTCTCGCCGGCCGCGCCGCCCACCACGGCGATGCGCTCCCTCCGAAGGCCAGAGCACTCCTGCACCATGGTTTTCAGCGCCTGCTGCACGGCCAGGTCTGTGCTGTCGCACACCACCACCGCCGCGTCCTCAATGGCGGCCACCGTGGCAAAGGCGGCGGCATAGTCCTCCCCGGCGGGCACGCCGTATACCACGCCCGCGCCGTTGCGGATGGCCAGCTGGGCCAGACGGCTCAGCGCGCAGTCGCCCACGTCCCCCTCCGCCTTGCTGTAGCTGGTCCACTGATAGACGCTCTGTTCACTTTCTCCCTGCGCGGCGGCCACCACCGCCACCTTGCTGCCCCCCACCGAGGCGGCGGTCAGGCTGGATGTCTCATAGGAGGAATACACTCCCGGCCGCTCATGATTGGTCGCTATGCTCATTTCATCTTTCCTTTCACCTCAAAGTCCACAAAGGCCCCGCCGCCGCTTTCCGCCGCGGCCACCAGCCACGCCTTGCACCGGCAGCTGACCTGCAATCGGTACAGCCCCATACTCTCCAGGAACTCCACCCGGCCCGTCTGGATCTCCAGGGCGTTCAACCCCGCCGCCCCCTGGCACACCAGCGTCTCGGTTGCCGTCTCCGCCGCCTGCTGGCAGGCGCCCTCGCCTCCGTCCCTGGGGGCGTAGATGTCCAGCGCCAGGGTCAGCTCCACCTCCCGGCCATAGAGCTCCCGCTCGGCTCCGTTGGGCTCTTGGCGCATCCCCAGGTAGTCCTTGAACCCGCCGGGGGCGCACACCACCCTCATCAGCGACACCGCTGCCACAGCCTCTCTCCACCGGCTGGCCCGCTGGCTTTCCATGGCGGTGACGGCGTTTACCCCCGCCTGGCGCAGCTGCTGGGCCACCACCTCCCGCAGGGTGTTCAGCGCCCCGTTCATGGCGCGTTCTCCGGGCAGGGCCGCAGGGCCAGCCACAGGTGGGTGACCTGTCCGCCCACCCAGATGGGCCGCGCGGTCATCACCTCATAGCGTCCGCCGCCCCACTCCAGCCAGCCCCCGGGCCCCACCTTGTCCATGGGCAGTCCCGGCTCCGCCAGTCCCAGGAATTTGTCCTGGGAGTAGCTGCCCAGCGCCCCGGCGGTGTACTGCCAATCCGCCTTCGTCATGGGCTGGACGATGGCCATGCCCCGGCCCGCCTCCGTGCCGTCCTCATGGCGGCACACCATCTCCTGCCCATAGGTCTTGATGACCCACTCAAACGCCTCGATCAACCTCTCACCCCCCGAAACACAAACCCATCGTCCCTGAGAAACGGGGCCATCAACTCCATGGCCCGCTCAGACAGTTTTCCGCCGTCCGACGCCCCGTCCCGCCGCACCGAGATGTCCCCAGCGGACAGGGACGTGATCCCTTCCAGTCCCTGTCCGCCCCGCAGCCAGTCCATGGCCAGCCACGCCGCCGCCAGGGGGTAGGCCCCCTCACAGTCCTCTGGTGTCAGGCCGTCCCGCAGCCGCCGATCCAGCATTTGGCAGGCGTTGGCGCACAGCGTCCGCAGCACGTCCTCGCCCTGCCCCACGCCTCCCAGCGCCTGCACCAGCTCCATCACCTGTTCCGTCATCCGTCCGCCCCCTAAATGAGGAAGGCCCCGTCGGCGATCTCAGGCGGAACGGCCTCCTCGCCGTAGCTCAGCTGCACGCCGCCGACCAGCAGCTTGTCCGCCTTTCCCCGGTACAGCTTGATGAGCCCCAGCAGCTCCTCCTCGTCCAGCCTGTCCGCCACCTTTTCCAGCAGCCGGTGTTCCGCGTCCGGCTCGGCGATGCCCGCCAGCCGCACCATCTCGCGGCGCAGGCCCTTGAGGTACTTCCGCCCCAGCCGGGCCTCGTCCTCCATGCGCCTGCCCGCGCTCTTGATGACCCCGGCCTTCCGCTGGGCGGGCACCGCCACAAAGGACCATTCGTAGGCGTCGGTGGCCCCGGTGAGTACGCCGTGGCACACCTGCCCGTCGTACTCCTCCCCCTTCTCATGGGGGCAGTCGCCCAGCTCGCCGCCGCAAACAGAGCACACGACCCGTTCCACGGCGCAGCCCACGCTGACCTCCCGCTTGATGCCGCCGTCGATCTCGGCGATGAGGGCGGCGTTCTCGTCGGTGCGCATCAGGTAGGCCCACCCCTTGAGATAGCGGCAGGGCCGCCCGTCCGTGGTGACGGTGCCGTCTCCGCCCACCACCTCGGTGCGGTAAATGCGGGCGGTCTGTCCTTTGGCGCTCCACTGGTGGTCGAACACCCCGGACACCCCCACGAACATGGGGGCCAGCTGGTCCAGGGTGCTGTCGTCAAACCGCTCGAAGTCCCGGTCGATGTCGTTGTCGCACAGCCGCAGGGCAAAGGTGTACACCTCGTCCGCCCCCAGCTCCCGCCGGGAAAGGGCGTTGATGAGTGCCAGCTCGTCCGCCTCCGGCGTGCCGATGCCCTTGACCCGCGCATCCTTACTGATCTGCATTTCCATTTTCCTCCTCCATGGCCCTGGCCTGGGCCCGGTACAGCGCCGCTCTGGCCTCGGACTCCTCGTCCTGGAGGTTCACGTCCGCCCAGTCGATGTCCACATGGTCGTCAAACCCCCGCAGCCGCAGCCAGAGTTCGCAAATCCGCTCCACCACCGGCTCCAGCCCCCGCCGGATGGCGGCGATCTCGCTGGTCATGATGTCGGCCTGCTGCGAACTCATCCGCTCGGTGGACGACCAGCTCAGCCCCAGCAGGAAGGGCGGGATGCCCGTTTTGGCCACCAGCTGCTCCAAAATCTGCCGCACGGGCACCTCGCTGTCCAGCACCTGGTTGTCCGCCCCGATGGTGCGAATCTCCACGTCCCCGGCGCACACGAAGTCCCGCACTGCGCCGTCTCGGCCCGCCTGCATGGCGGCGCCCCACTCCTTTGCAACCGCATTGCACCGCTCCTGGGCCAGCGCGCCGTTTTCGCCTTTGCACACCACGGCAAAGCGCACGTTGCCCATGCGCTCCCAGTTCTTGCCCATGGCCTCAAAGATTTTCAGGAAAATCTCCGCCAAAAAGGGCATGGAGCGCAGCATGGACACCCCGTAGGGGGCGCAGGTCTCCGGCTGGAAGGGGGTGAACAGCAGCAGCTCCTGCCGGGGAAGCTCCCGCACGGTCCCGTCGCTGTCCCGGGCACACAGAGCGAAATCCAGGGGGCTCTCCCCTTCTTTGATCTCCACCCGGCTCACGTCGGCGCACAGCAGGGCGGCGATGTCCCGCCCGTCCCGGCTGGGGACGATTTCGCCCACCGCTCGGCCGCAGGTGATCATGGAGTCCAGATACTGATCCAAAAACGCCTGGATGCCCCGCTGTCCCCGGCCCACGGGCACGGTGCGCAGGAAGCGGTCCAGCTCCTCCTGGGCCCGCTTGTCCCAGCAGGCAGCGCTCACTCCGCCGCACAGCCGCACCAGCTTGCAGATGGCGGCGTCTACCACGGGCACCGCCTCCCGGATGGCCCGGTACAGCGCGATCTCCCCGTGATGGAGGGGCACATACCCGTCCAGCTGTGTGAACGGGTGCCGCCCCGTGTCACGAAGCTGGGCGGCGGCAGCCGCCGCCCCCCGCTCCGCGTTTCGTTTTTTCCCGCTCATCAGACGGTCAGCACCCGGCTGGCGTCCTCAAAGATTTTGGCGTAGCCGGAGATGGTGGTGATGGCGGCCCGCTCCAGCTGGCGGTCGATGATCTTGTCGTACTCCACCATCACGTCGCCGGCCTTGACCATCTCCAGGGCGTAGTTCTTGTCCAGGCCGATGATCTTGCCCTGGGGCACGGCGGAGGTGCGCAGCACCTTGGCGCCCATGGGGGTGATGAGCTTGCCGGTGCCGTGGAAGTCCAGGCCGGCGGCGGCATCCTGCATCTGGCTCATGCCCAGCAGCTTGGGCATGGTGTCGGCGCCCACCAGCAGAGTGTTGAGCTGATAGGGCTCGAACTCATTCCAGAAGGCCAGCAGATCCTCATAGGTCAGCGTACCCGCCGTCTCCACAGCGCTGACCTGAGCGGCGTTATCGTTGCCGTCGCCGTTCAAAATGACCTGGATCGCGTCCTCCAGATGCATCCGGCCGATCTGCGCGCCGATCTGCCTCAGGGTGACGGAGAACAGGTCCAGCTTCTGGAACCGGATGGCCTCGTAGGAGGCCACCAGCATCCTGCCTCGCTTGTGGAGCTTCACCAGGCTGTCCCGGGTGCGCACAGTGGTCTGGGGGATAGCCGCGCCCTCGGCCACCTGCTTGAGCTGCTTCTCGTCCTCGGGCACGGAGGTGATGGAGCGGTAGTCCATGCCCTCAATGAGGGTCTCGGTGGCAGTGATGTCGGGCAGGATGTTGGCCTCCTCCATGCCCACCTTTACGGCCCTGGCGATGTACTCGGGGAACAGCACCGCCGACTGGCTGGTAGAGAAGAACTTGTCCACCAGGTCGGAGCCCGCGCCCTTCACCCGGATGTCGAACCGCTTGAGCTGCCGCTGGTAGGCGTCCAGCCCCTCCAGGGCGGTGCCCCGGTACTGCTCGCTGGGATCCAGCTTTTCCAGCACCTGGGTAAAGGACTTGCCCGCCTCGTGGTACATCCCCTTCTCCAGCTTCAAATTGTCAAATCTCTGCGCCATAAACAATTCCTCCTTTGATACGTCAGTCTCGTTGTCACGCTGCGAAGCGGCCAGGGCGCTCGGTCACTTTCCCTCCGACTCGGCCTGGTCTCTGGGGCCTTCGGCCCCGCCGCTCGGCCTCGCTCTAGTCCAAGTTCCCTCACTGTCCGCTTCTCCACGCTTCTTACAGTTTGATGACGACGGACTTCTCGTCCTCGTCCACCGCCAGCACCAGGCAGTTCAGCCCGCCCGTGGCCGCGGTCTTGACGCCGCCCTTGCCGTCCAGGGCCAGCCCCTGCCAGCCCACCTTGGGGGTGGTGCCGGTGTACGCCGCCTTGACCGCGCCGCCGATCTGCACCGCCGCCGCGCCATTCCGCACGCCGCCCAGCACCACGCCGCAGGGCAGGCCGCCGTCAGCCCCCAGCCCCACCGTGCCGCTGCCGGTGAGGGCCACCGCCATGCCGGGCTGAACGTTCTCTCCGTCCACCTGGAAGGTTGCCGCCACCTGGCCCACGCCCTCGAAACAAATGTCCATGTACATTCTCCTCTCATTCATGTCGTATATAGAAATCCCCTGTCGGGGTATTTCCCGTCGTCGCAGCGTCCGCTTAAAATACTCCCCGTTCCACAAACCGAGCCGCGCTGCCGCCGCCCCCATCCAGCGCCATCACAAAGTAGCGGATGTCGTCCATGGCGTGGTCGTTTTCCTTCCTCACCCGGTCCTTGGCCCCGTCATCCTCCCAGCAGTACATGGAAAACTCCCTGGCCGCCGCCTCGCACCCCTTGCAGATGACGATCCTGCCGGATCTCAGCGCCTCCGCGGTCCGCCGGATGCCCTCCAGCACCCGGTTGTCCGCCTTTTGAACCGTCCAGCCCTCTCTTCTCAGCGCCTCAATAAAGCTGGCCGCCGACGGGTCCACGATGACCGTTTCAATGCACCGTCCCCCCGCCAGCCTCGCCAGATCGCCCACATACTCCCCGTCGGTTTTCTGCCGTCCCTCTGCCCGGGCGTCGTAGTAATATTCCGTCACTCTGTACCAAATTCCGTCCTTTTCACCCCACAGCCCAAAGGAAGCGGGATTTCTCGTCCCATAATCGCAGGAGATCCGCCACCTGGTGAACGGCCCCTCCGGGGCCTTTTGCATGGCGTCCCCGTCGAAGAAGTCGTACACCAGCCCCTCGGCGGCTACCCATTCCCCCAGCACATACCGCCGGTAGAAGGTCCCCCGGAACATCCGCTCATAGCGCTCCCGGGTCTCCCGGGACAGGGCCGGGTTGTCCCCCATAAAAAAGCGCAGGTACAGTGCGTTTTTCTCCTCCGCCTTGCAGATCCACTCCTTATAAAGCCAGTGCTCCGGCCCGGCGGGGTTGCAGGAAAACCAGATCTTCCCACCCTTCACCGAGCACCGGGCGCAGGCCTGCTCCACAAAGGAGCGGGGCATCAGCGCCGCCTCGTCCAGCAGCACCCCCGCCAACGTCACCCCCTGGATGGAGGCGGCGCTGCCCTCATCCCCTCCTCCGTAGAGGTAGAACACGTTCTCCCGCCCACCGCCCCGGAGGGTGATCTCGTTCCGGCTGACCTTCTCCTCCCATCGGAACCCCAGCCCCTCCAGCACAGGCCGCACCTGGGTGAGCAGATTCCGCCGCGCCCCGTTGATGGAGGTGGCGCACAGCCCGAACCGCTGCCGCTGGAACCGGCACATGGCCCACAGGAAGAAGGAGACGCCCAGGGCAAACGTCTTGCCCGATCTCACCGCCCCGTCGCAGATGACGGCGTCATAGCGCTCCTCCCGCCACCACTCCAGCACTTTCTTCTGTTTGGGTGAGAACTGAAGCTGCCTCACGCCTCATCGCCGTCCCCCGGCCCGGACAATCCATCCAAAAAGTCCTTCAGCTTCCCGTCCCGGCGCTCCTCCATCAGCTCCCGCAGCATGGCCAGCACCCGCACCTTGTCTACAAATTTAGCCTCAAAGGTGCCGTTGGCGTTCCGCTTCAGCTCCACCACCCCGGTGAGATCCAGCTGATCCACCCGGTCCGCGTCCTCCGGCCCCAAAAAGGCCAGCTTCACCACATCGTTGTTCTTCCACTTCGCCAACTTGCGCAGATAGGCCACCAGCTCCCGCCTGATCTTCTGCTCCTCTGATCTTTCCTGTGTACCCATTCCAAACCTCCTCGCGCCACACTTCCCGAACACCTGTTTTGTTGCCCGTCCCGGTGCAAGGCAAAAAAATAAAAGGCCCCCATCCGCGATGCGGATGGGGGCCTGCTTCTGTCTGTCGGGTAATCCTTACTTCAGGTTGAAGAACGCGTCGCGGCCCAGGTAGATGGCAGCGTCGTCCAGCTCTTCCTCGATGCGGAGCAGCTGGTTGTACTTGGCCACGCGGTCGGTGCGGCTGGGAGCGCCGGTCTTGATCTGGCCGGCGTTGGTGGCCACGGCGATGTCGGCGATGGTGGCGTCCTCGGTCTCGCCGGAGCGGTGGGACACGATGGCGGTGTAGCCGGCCCGGTTGGCCATCTGGATGGCGTCCAGAGTCTCGGTCAGGGTGCCGATCTGGTTGACCTTGATGAGGATGGAGTTGGCCACGCCCTTGGCGATGCCGTCGGACAGACGGGCCACGTTGGTGACGAACAGGTCGTCGCCCACCAGCTGGACCTTGGAGCCAATGGCCTTGGTCAGCATGGCCCAGCCCTCCCAGTCGTCCTCGGCCATGCCGTCCTCCAGGGAGATGATGGGGTAGGTGTCGGCGAACTTCTTCCACATATTGACCAGCTGCTGCTGGGTCATCTTCTTGCCGGACTTGGGCTGGATATAGCACTTCTCCTCGTCGTTCCACCACTCGGAGGAGGCGGCGTCGATGGCGATCATGAAGTCCTCGCCGGGCTTGTAGCCGGCGTCGGAGATGGCCTGCACGATGACCTTCAGGGCATCCTCGTCCTTCTTCAGGTTGGGGGCGTAACCGCCCTCGTCGCCCACGCCGGCGGCGGGGGTGCCGTTGTCCTTCAGGGTCTTCTTCAGCTGATGGAAGACCTCGGCGCAGCGGCGCAGAGCCTCTTTCCAGGTGGGAGCGCCCACGGGCATGATCATGAACTCCTGGATCTCAACGTTGTTGGTGGCGTGGGCGCCGCCGTTGAGGATGTTCATCATGGGGACGGGCAGGGTTTTGGCGTTGACGCCGCCGATATAGTTGTACAGGGACAGGCCCAGGGACTCAGCGGCGGCCTTGGCCACGGCCAGGGAGGCGCCCAGGATGGCGTTGGCGCCCAGGCGGCCCTTGTTGGGGGTGCCGTCCAGGGCGATCATGGCCTTGTCGATGGCGACCTGATCCAGGGCGTTCATGCCGATCAGGCACTCGGCCAGCTCGGTGTTCACGTTGTTGACGGCGTTCAGCACACCCTTGCCCAGGTAGCGGCCCTTGTCGCCGTCGCGCAGCTCACAGGCCTCGTGGACACCGGTGGAAGCGCCGGAGGGAACCGCGGCGCGGCCGACAGTGCCGTCCTCCAGGACGACCTCCACCTCGACGGTGGGGTTGCCGCGGGAGTCGATAATTTCACGGCCAAGGACATCAACGATCTCAAGCATCTGTTTCATGGGAATCAAGCTCCTTTCAAAATTCAAAGGTATATTGTTCAGAGGCATCTGCCTCGGGAACCACAATATCAGGCGTTACTTTTCAACGCCCTGGATATAGGCATGGAGCAGCTGCTCCAACTCCTCCACTGTATAGGACTTTTCCGGGTTTTCCTTGATGATGCGCATCAAGTCATATACGGTGGCCTTTTGAACGATAATAACTTCTTTTTCGGTCGGCATGGGGCAGTCTCCTTTCTGTGGGGGTGTTGGCAGGTGCTTACTTCACGATCAGCGTCTGACCCGTCATCTCGGCGGGCTGCTTCAGCCCCATCAGGTCCAGCATGGTGGGGGCCAGGTCGGCCAGGCGGCCGTCCCGCAGCTTCACGTCCGCGCCCACCACGCAGCAGGGCACCAGGTTGGTGGTGTGGGCGGTGAAGGGGGAGCCGTCCTCCTCCACCATGTGCTCGGCGTTGCCGTGGTCGGCGGTGATGATGGACACGCCGCCCATTTTCGCCGTAGCGGCCACCACCTGGGCCACGCCGCTGTCCACGGCCTCGGCGGCCTTGACGGCGGCGTCAAACACGCCGGTGTGGCCCACCATGTCGCAGTTGGCGAAGTTGAGGATGATCACGTCATACGCGCCGCTCTCGATGCGCTTGACAGCCTCGGCGGTGACCTCGGGCTGGCTCATGTGGGGCTGGAGGTCATAGGTGGCCACCTTGGGGGAGGGGATCAGGCACCGATCCTCGCCGGGGAACACGGTCTCCACACCGCCGTTGAAGAAGAAGGTGACATGGGCGTACTTCTCGGTCTCGGCGATGCGAAGCTGGGTCATGCCCTGCTGGGCGATATACTCGCCGAAGATGTTGTCCAGGCTCTCCTTGGGGAAGGCGATGACCACGTTGGGCATGGACGCGTCATAGGAGGTGGTGCACACATAATTCACATGGAAGAAACCCTTCCTGCGCTCAAAGCCCTTGAAATCGGGGTCCACGAAGGTGCGGGTGATCTCCCGGGCCCGGTCGGGGCGGAAGTTCATGAAGATGATGGAATCGCCCTCGCCGATCTCGGCGTTCTCCGCGGTGATGACAGGGATGACGAACTCGTCGGTGACGCCCGCGTCATAGCTGGCCTGCATGGCCCCCACGGGGTCGCCGATGAAGCGCTGTTCGCTCTCGCCGTACACCATGGCCTTGTAGGAGCGCTCCACCCGGTCCCAGTTGGTATCCCGGTCCATGGCGTAGTAGCGCCCGGAGATGGTGGCGATCTGGGCTCCGTACTGGTCGCAGGTCTCCTTCATCTCGGCCACGAAGCCCTTGCCGGAGGTGGGGGGCACGTCGCGGCCGTCCATGAAGCAGTGGACGAAGATCTTGGGGCAGCCCAGGTCGTGGGCCATTTTCACCGCCGCCTGGATGTGGGTGAGGTGGCTGTGAACGCCGCCAGTAGACATCAGGCCGTAGATGTGGACGGCCTTGCCAGCGTCCTTAGCGGCCAGCATGGCGTTCTTATACGCGGGATTCTCGAAGAAGTCGCCGTCCTGAATGGCCTTGGTGATCTTGGGCAGGTCTTGGAACACCACCCGGCCCGCGCCGATATTGGTGTGGCCCACCTCGCTGTTGCCCATCTGCCCGTCGGGCAGGCCCACGTCCATGCCGGAGGCGGACAGCTTACAGCAGGGATTCTCGGCGAAAATGCGATCCAGGTTGGGGGTGTTGGCGGTGTGGATGGCGTTGTCCCCCGCCGCGGTGGAGGAGGACAAGCCAAAACCGTCCATGATGATTAAAGTGGTAGGTGTTTTCATGAATTACTCCTGGTTTGCAGCATTAATGATCGCCATGAAGTCGTCGGGCTTCAGGGAAGCGCCGCCGATAAGGCCGCCGTCGATGTCGGGCTGGGCCAGCAGCTCGGCGGCGTTCTTGGCGTTCATGGAGCCGCCGTACTGGATGGTGACGGCCCGGGCCACGCGGGCGCCGTACTGCTTGCGGATGATGGTGCGGATGTGGGTGCACACCGCGCCAGCCTGCTCGGCGGTGGCGGTCTTGCCGGTGCCGATGGCCCAGATGGGCTCGTAGGCGATGACCACCCGGCGGACCTGGGTGTCGCTCAGCCCGGCCAGGGCCACCTTCACCTGGTAGGAGATCAGCTCCTCGGTGACGCCCAGCTCACGCTGCTCCAGGCTCTCGCCCACGCACACAATGGGCCGCAGGCCGGCCTCCAAGGCGGCGTGGACCTTCTTGTTGACGGTGAAGTCAGTCTCGTTATAGTACTGCCGGCGCTCGGAGTGGCCGATGATGACATACTTGGCGCCCACGTCCTTGAGCATCTCCACGGTGACCTCGCCGGTGAAGGCGCCGCTGGCCTCGTAGTGGCAGGTCTCGCCGCCGATGGCCACGCGGGTGTCTTTGAACAGCCGGACCATGCCGGGGATGTTCACGCCGGGGACGCACAGCACCACCTCACACCACTTGTGGCGGCCCAGCTGGGGCTTGATGGCGTCGGCGAAGGCCTTGGCTTCGGTGACGGTCTTGTTCATCTTCCAGTTACCGGCGATGATCGTCTTGCGGTACTTGAGGTTCATTTGTCGAACTCCCTTCTTTGTATTTGAAACAGTGTGTTTGCAGATTTAGGCACTCATTAAATAAGCCGCGCCGGGCAGCTCCTTGCCCTCGTCGGAGCAAGCTCCATATCCTTCGCTTCCGCCTGCGGCGAAAGCTCACTCATTTCGCTGCTCCTCCTCTCCCCACAAAAGCTGAAGACCGCTTTTGTGGGGACCCCAAGGGAACTTACTTATCCAGCAAGCAAGCAACACCAGGGAGTTCTTTTCCTTCCATGAACTCCAGGGAAGCGCCGCCGCCGGTGGAGATGTGGGTCATCTTGTCGGCATAGCCCAGCTGCTGCACGGCCGCCGCGCTGTCGCCGCCGCCGATGATGGTGATGGCGGAGGTCTTGGACAGGGCCTCGGCCACGGCCTTGGTGCCCGCGGCGAACTTCTCAAACTCGAACACGCCCATGGGGCCGTTCCAGATGACGGTGCCCGCGTCGGCCACGGCGTCGCAGTACAGCTTGACGGTCTCGGGACCGATGTCCAGGCCCTGCCAGCCGTCGGGGATCTCGCCGGCCTTGACCACCTGGCTCTTGGCGTCGGGGGCAAAGGCGTCGGCACACACGGTGTCCACAGGCAGCAGGAGCTTCACGCCCTTGTCGGCGGCCTTCTTCACCATGTCGTTGGCGTAGTCCTTCCAGTCCTCTTCCAGCAGGCTGTCGCCCACCTTGCCGCCCTGGGCGGCGGAGAAGGTGTAGGCCATGCCGCCGCCGATGATGATGGTGTCGGCGATCTCCAGCAGGTTGTTGATGACGCCGATCTTGGAACTGACCTTGGAGCCGCCCAGGATGGCCACCAGCGGGCGCTTGGGATTGGCCAGCGCGCCGCCGATGAAGTCCAGCTCCTTCTGGATCAGGAAGCCGGAGACGGCGGGCAGGTAGGCCGCCACGCCGGCGGTGGAGGCGTGGGCGCGGTGCACGGCGCCAAAGGCGTCGGACACATAGACGTCAGCCAGGTCAGCCAGCTTTTTGGCAAACTCGGGGTTGTTCTTGGTCTCGCCCTTATTGAAGCGGGTGTTCTGGAGCAGCATGATCTCGCCGGGCTTCAGCGCGGCGGCCTTGGCCTGGGCGTCGGCGTTCACCACGTCGATGTCGCCGGCCAGGATCACGTCCTTGCCCAGCAGCTCGCCCAGGCGCTTGGCCACGGGCTCCATGCACAGCGCCTCCAGGCTCTTTTCCCACTTCTCCTTGGTGAGGGAGGCGGGGTCCTTGCCCTTCTCGGTCTGCTTCTTCACCCACTTGTCAAAGTCGGGCTCCGGCTTGCCCAGGTGGGAGCAGGCGATGACCGCCGCGCCCTGGTCCAGCAGGTACTGGATGGTGGGCAGGGCGGCGCGGATGCGCTTGTCGTCGGTGATGGCGCCGCTGCCGTCCTTGGCCTGGGGCACGTTGAAGTCACAGCGCAGCAGGACTTTCTTGCCCTTGACATCGATGTCCTTGACGGTCTTCTTGTTGTAGTTCATGATGTTCTAACTCCTTTCATTTCTTAACAATTTGAAGTGAATTAGGTTTTCAACTTTGGGTTGATGCCTTGTTGTCACGCTTCGCCTGTTCGCGACGCACGGCTTCGCTCCATCCGTGCTGCTCACGACGGCTCCGCGCTTCTACGCCATTTCCCCAACCCCGCTCAACCCGGGGAACCCCTGCTGGCGCAGGGCTTCGTAGGCCAGAATGGCCACCGAGTTGGACAGATTCAGGCTTCGGGCGTCCTCGCGCATGGGGATGCGGATGCAGCGCGACCCGTGGGCCATTCGGAACCACTCCGGCAGGCCGGCGGTCTCCTTGCCGAAAAACAGCCAGCAGTCGCCCCGGAAATCCGCCCGGGTGTAATCCCGGGGGGCCTTGGTGGTGGCCAGCCACAGGCCGTCCACCTGGTTTCGGGCAAACAGGTCGTCCAGGCTGGGGTAGACGGTCAGATCCACCATGGGCCAGTAATCCAGCCCCGCGCGCTTCACGGCCTTCTCGCTGATGTCAAAGCCCAGGGGCTCCACCAGATGGAGGCGGCTGCGGGTGGCGGCGCAGGTGCGGGCGATGTTGCCGCAGTTTTGCGGAATTTCCGGCTCAACTAACACGATATTGACCATACTATTTCCCAAATCCTCTCTAACCATGGACATTATAGACGCTTGACAAAAAAATAGCAAGAGAAAATGTGGCGAAACTGTCAAATTTTTACCCATTTTTGCTGTCACTTTGCCGAGGGCTTCTTATTTTTTTGAATTTTTCGCCGCGGCGGAGATTTTTTTGTCTCCGGCGCAACCTTTTGGCCCGGAGCGGGGTATCATAAAAAGACGGAGCTGAGTTGCCTTTTTTTCTCCCGTATGCTAAAATGTCCCCAATGCGGTCGTACGAACAGAGAAAGAGGAGGGCGGCACATGGATACCATGATCATCGGCATCGCCGGGGGCACCGGCTCGGGCAAGACTACCCTGACCAAGCGTCTTCGGGACACATTCGGGGGCGACGTGTCCGTGGTCTACCACGACAATTATTACAAAAAGCACGTGGGCATGACCTACGAGGAGCGGGCGGCGCTGAACTACGACCACCCCGACGCCTTTGACACCGCCCTGATGGTGGAGGATCTAAAGCGGCTGGCCGCCGGTGAAACCATCCGCTGCCCGGTGTACGACTACACCATCCACAACCGCTCGGAGCGGACTGTGGAGGTGCGTCCCACCAAGGTGATCATTGTGGAGGGCATCCTGATCTTTGCCGATTCGGCCCTGAGGGAGCTGATGGACATCAAGATCTTCGTGGACACCGACGCGGACGTGCGCATCCTGCGCCGCATCCTCCGGGACGTGAAGGAGCGGGGGCGCTCGCTGGACTCGGTGATCGATCAGTACCTCACCACCGTCAAACCCATGCATGAGCAGTTTGTCCAGCCCAGCCGCCAGTATGCCGACCTTGTGGTGCTGGCCGGCGGGCACAACCTGGTGGCGCTGGATATGATCACCCAGCGCGTCCGAAACCACATCGAGAGCCATTGAACCAAGCGCGGCGGACACGCCGCCAGACAGTTTAAGGAGGAAACAAATGATGAAGAAAATGTTGTGCGCGGCCATGGCCGCGGCGCTCTGCCTGTCCCTGCTGTCCGCCTGCTCCGGCAACAAGGCCGACGGCACATCCCAAGCCCCCGAGAAGGACGTCGATCTGGCCGCCTTTGCCCAGACACTGACGGAAACCCATGAGTTCTCCGGCTTCCTGGAGCGCATCGACACCGAGGATGAGAATATGGGCGAGTATATGGCTGACCTGCTGAGCAACTATTATCCCGGCCTCACCGACCTGGAGCTGAAGCAGATGGAGATCTATATGAGCATGATCTCCTTCAGCAGCGGTGAGCTGGCCCTGGTGGAGGCCAAGACTGGCGATGACGCGGCCAAGGTCCAGGAGATTTTCCAGTCCCGGGTGGACTCCAAGACCACAGAGGGCCCGAATAACTACCCCGAGGAAGTCGAAATGTGGCAGCGGTCCTCCAAGATCGTGTCCAATGGGAACAATGTCATGCTGGTGTGCGCCGAGGACTGCGACGCCATCGTCAGCGAATTCAACGCCTTGTTCTCCTGAGAACAACATGCCAGGCTTCCCGCCCGCAGGGGCGGGAAGCCAGAATTGAATGGAGTGTAAAGAGATATGAAGCGCATCCTTGCCCTGACCCTGTCCGCCGCCCTGGCGCTGTTCCTGCTGTGCGCCTGCAGCAGCACGAATTCTAAGGAGACCGTGACCCCCTCCGAGCCGGCGGAGGTCACCGAGTCTGTCCTCCCCGCCCCAACCCCTTCCCCGGAGCCCACCCAGGAGCCCTCCGCCGAACCCAGCGCGGAGCCGTCCGAGGAGCCCTCCACAGAACCCTCTGCGGAGCCCGTCATGGCGCCCTCCGAGGCCCCGTCGGCCGCCCCTGCCCCTACTCCCGCGCCTACGCCGAAGCCCACACCTACCCCTGCCCCCACACCGGAACCCACCCCCGAGCCTGCCGACCGGGCGGATCTGACAGCCTTCTATGAGAACGTAACCAGCCAGTATACGTTTGGCTTCCTGGGGCTGGCCAGCGACGATCTGCTGGACGGCTTCTATCCCGGCCTGACCGGAATTGATACCGAGCAGTGCCTGGTCTATATCTGCCAGATGTCCATGAACAACGGCGAGTTCGGTCTGGTGCAGGTGAAAAACAGCGAAGATGTGGCTGTGGTGAAGGCCATTTTCCAGGCCCGGATCGACTATATGGTGGGCGACGGCAACGGCCCCGGCGGCGCCTGGTATCCCGGCCCCACTGAGATGTGGGACAACAATTCCCGGGTGGTTTCCAACGGGAACTACGTCATGATGGTCATCCATGAGAACTGCGACGAGATCGTGGCGCAGTTCAACGCCTTGTTCTAAATCTGCTTGCCCCGGCGCCCGCGCCGGGGCAGCTTAACGTATCCGGCGAGGTGAAAGCTGATGATATTTTCCAGCCCGTATTTTTTGTTCCTCTATTTCCCCATCGTATTGCTGTTGTACTACATCTCCCCCCTGAAGTGGCGCAATCTGGTGCTGCTCATCGTCAACCTGGTCTTCTACGGCTGGGGCGAGCCGGTGTACGTGGTCATCATGTTCCTGTCCATCGCCATCGACTACAGCCACGGGCGCATCGTCACCCGCTGCAAGGCCAAGGGGAATGACCGGGGCGCAAGGGCGGCGGTGGCCTCGTCGGTGGTGTTCAACCTGCTTCTGCTGGGGTTCTTCAAATACTGGAACTTCATCGCCGGCAGCCTTGCCGCCCTGGGCGCGGGCTTCCTGCCCGTCATCGAGAAGCTGCCCCTGCCCGGCGGTGGGAGCATCCCCTTCACCCTGCCCATCGGCATCTCCTTCTACACCTTCCAGACCATGAGTTACACCATCGACGTGTACCGCGGGGACGCCCGGTGCCAGAGGAACATCGTCACCTTCGGCACCTTTGTCACCCTATTCCCCCAGCTCATCGCCGGCCCCATCATCAAGTACAAGGACCTGGACGAGCAGCTGGAGCACCGGGACCACTCCTTTGAGAAATTCGCCTCCGGTGTGCAGCGCTTTACCGTCGGGGCCTGCAAAAAGGTGCTGCTGGCCAACGCCCTGGGCCCCCTGTGGGACGTGTACCTGGCCACGCCGGGGGACCAGCTCACCACCCTGGGTGCGTGGCTGGGCATCGTCGCCTTCTCCCTCCAGCTCTATTTCGACTTCTCCGGCTATTCCGACATGGCCATCGGCCTGGGCCGGATGCTGGGCTTCGAGTTTTTGGAGAACTTCAACTATCCCTATCTCTCCAAGTCTGCCAGCGAGTTCTGGCGGCGGTGGCACATCTCGCTGGGCAGCTGGTTTAGGGAGTACCTCTACTTCCCCCTGGGCGGCAGCCGGGTGAAACCCGGCCGGATGGTGTTCAACCTGCTGGTGGTCTGGGCGGCCACCGGCATCTGGCACGGGGCTAGCTGGAACTTCCTGATCTGGGGCCTGTACTGGTTCGTGTGGATCGGGCTGGAAAAGCTGTTCCTGGGCAAGTGGCTGGACAAAGCCCCGGCGTGGCTGACCCACATATACGGCGTGGTCATCGCCGTGGTGGGCTGGGCCATCTTCGCCGTGGAGGATTTCTCCGCCATGGGGCCATACCTGGCCTCCATGTTCGGCTTCGGTGCCGGGGCGCTGGACGCCGACTTCCTCTACTATCTGCGCAATTACCTGCCCATCCTGGCCATCGCCATTGTGGCGGCCACGCCGCTGGCGAAAAACCTCTGGCACAAGCTCCCCGAGCGGGCGCGTCAGGTGTCCTTCCCGGTGCTGATGCTGGCGGGGCTGGTGTTCACCACCGCCTATCTGGTGGACGGCACCTACAATCCCTTCCTGTACTTTAGATTTTAAGGAGGTGCGGGCATGAGCAAAAAATACTCCATTTTTATCACCGTGCTGTTCTGCCTGTTCACCTTTGGCTTCGGGATCGCGCTGATCCTCTCCCCCAGCCGGGATTTCTCCGAGCAGGAAAACCGCTACCTGTCCCAGTTCAAGGCCCCCACCCTCAAAACCGTGCGCACCGGGGAGTTTATGGAGGACTTTGAAAAGTATGTCACCGACCAGTTCCCCCTGCGGGACCAGTGGGTGCGGCTGAAGGCCCTGTCTGAGCGGGCCCTGGGCAAGCAGGAAAACAACGGCGTCTACTTCGGCACCGACAGGCAGACCCTGTTCGCCCACTTCACCATTATTTCCCGGGACGAGCTGGCCCAGCGGGTGGGCTTTGTGAACAAGCTGGCAGGCAATGTGGACGTACCGGTGTACTTCTCCCTGGTACCGGACAAGAGCTGGGTGTTGTCAAGGCTGCTTCCCGCCAACGCCCCCAATGTGGACGACAATTCCACCATCCAGCAGGCCAAAGAGCTGTGTTGGGAAAATGTGAATTTCATTGATCTAACGTGGGTGCTGAAGGATGCCTGCGGAAACTCCGATCCTTGCGAAAACGACAATTTCTACCGCACCGACCACCACTGGACAACTATGGGCGCCTACGTGGGTTATCTGGCGCTGATGCAGGCCATGGGCGACAGCGGCGGGATTTACGATTATCCCCTGACCTTGTGCTCCGACGCGTTCTACGGCACCACCTACTCCGCCGCCGGGGCGGGCTGGGTGGAGCCGGACAGCATCTACACCATGATCCCCGAGGGCGGGACGCGCGGAAACATCACCGTCACCCGCTACCCCGAGGGCAAGCCCATCGAAGGCGGCCTGTACTATCCCGAAAAGCTGGAGGTCAAGGATAAGTACGCCTATTTCCTGGGCGGCAACCAGCCTCTGTGTATCATCAAAAATCCCGACGCTCAGGGTGGCAAGCTGCTGGTGGTCCGGGACTCCTACTCCGACTCCCTGGCCCCATTCCTGGCGGAGGAGTTCCAGGAGGTCCACCTGTTCGACCTGCGCTACAACAATATGTCCCTCAAGCAGTATGTGGCGGACAATGAGATCGACCAGGTTCTGGTACTCTACTCGGCCAACAACTTCAACACCGACAAGAACCTATTCAAACTGGGCGCATAAAGGAACAGGAAGGCCCCCGGCCGTCAGCCGGGGGCCTTCTTCTCTTATTCCTTTCCCCTGCTCTTGCGATACCAGTCCAGCTTGTCGTCCCACTTCCGGCCGGACAGGCGGTAGTAGAGCTCGATGCCCGCCGTGATCGCCGCGAAAATAACGATGAACGCCGCGCCGAAGCTCACCCATGCCCCCACGCTGTCTGTGGGGAACCAGCCGAAGCCCACGGCGAAAGCGGTGAGGATACCCCCGAATACCACAAAGAACAGCACCAGCCGCCAGCCGTAGGCCAGCTTTTTGAACAGCAGGTTGGAAAACGCCGCCACCTGCATCGTCCCCGCCGCGATGGCCACGATCAACAGGGAGAACAGGGTGGGCAGATCCGCCGTCTCCTGCTTGAACACCCACAGGAAAAACATATAAAAACACATCGCGGCGGTGTAGCACAGGGCCGTACACTCCTTGATGGCCGCGGCCACCTGGAAAAATTTTTTCATATCCGGCACTCCTTTCACAAGCCCAATTTTGTTTTGATGGCGGGGACGTACTGGCGGTTTGCCACCACCACCTCGCCGTTGCTCATGGTCAGCCTCATCCGCCCGCCGAAATCGGGGCGCAGGGACTTCACATGGTCAAAGTTCACGATGGCCGACTTGCTCACCCGGATGAAATCCCCGCCGGTGAGCTGTTCCTCCAGCTCGTACAGGCGCAGACGGGTCTGGTACACTCCATCCTCGGTATAGAGGAAGGTGCCCCGGTCCACCGTGTCGATATAGAGCACCTCCGCCCCGTCCAGAATGCAGGTCTCGCCGTCCTTTTCCCCGGTGAGCCGGGCGTCGGACAGCCTCAGCAGCTCCACCAACCGGGACACCTGGCTGTCCAGCCGGGGGCAGCGGACGGTCACCTCGGTCTGTTCTAAACCGGGGCACTCTTCCACGGTCACTTTCATAAGCTTCACTCCTTTTGCAGCTGCATCTTGAGCATACACAATGCCGCCCCGCTTGGCAAGGGGTGGGAACGCGACCTGCGCCCAGCGCTGCCTGACCTGCGTAAAAAGGCCCTGCGGCGTGCGCCGCAGGGCCTCTGCTGTATCCAATTGTCACGCTTCGCCTGTTCACGACGGCTCAGCGCTTCTAACCTCCCAGATAGGCTTTCTTGACCGCCTCGTCGTGGAGCAGCTCGTCTCCCGTGCCGGTGGCGACGATCTTGCCCGTCTCCAGCACGTAGCCCCGGTCGGCCACCGACAGGGCCATCCGGGCGTTCTGCTCCACCAGCAGGATGGTAGTGCCCGCCTTGTGGAGCTGGCGGATGATGTCAAAGATCTGCTCCACCAGGATGGGGGCCAGACCCATGGACGGCTCGTCCAGCATGAGCAGCTTGGGGTTGGACATGAGCCCCCGGCCCATGGCCAGCATCTGCTGCTCGCCGCCGGACAGGGTGCCCGCCACCTGGCGGCGCCGCTCCTTTAGCCGGGGGAACTGGTCGTATACCCGCTCCAGGTTGGGGTCGACGCTGGCCCGGGCCTGGGTGTACGCGCCCATTTCCAGGTTTTCCTCCACCGTCATCTGCTGGAAGATCCGCCGCCCCTCGGGGACGTGGGCCATGCCCAGCCTCACCACCTTGTGGGCGGGGACGGCGGCCAGATTTTTGTCCAGGAACTCAATGGAGCCGGTGCGGGTGTGGAGCAGGCCGCACACNGTGTTCAGNNTGGTGGANTTGCCCGCGCCGTTGGCGCCGATNAGGGTGACNANCTCNCCNTCGTTNACCTCNAAGGANACGCCCTTGATGGCGTGGATGGCGCCGTANTANACGTTGATGTCGTTGACTTTCAGCATTTTACCGCGCCCNCCTNACTGCTGCTTGCCCAGATAGGCCTCGATGACCGTGGGGTTGGACTGGATCTCCTCCGCGGTGCCCTTGGCGATGATCTGGCCGAAGTTNAGCACGCAGATGCCNTCGCAGATGCCCATGACCAGGCTCATGTCGTGCTCGATGAGCATGATGGCGATCTGGAAGGTGTCCCGGATCTTGACGATNTTNTCCATCAGCTCGGCGGTCTCGGAGGGNTTCATGCCCGCCGCCGGCTCGTCCAGCAGCAGCAGGGACGGGTTGGTGGCCAGCGCCCGGACGATCTCCAGCCGCCNCTGGGCNCCGTAGGGCAGGGAGCCGGCCTGGTGNTCCGCCANGTCCTGCATNTCGAAGATGGACAGCAGCTCCAGCGCCCGCTCGTGGGCGGCCTTCTCCNGCCGCCAGTACTTGGGCAGGCGGAGGACGCCGGAGANCATGGAGTATTTCTCCTGGTTGTGNAGGCCGATCTTCACGTTGTCCTCCACGCTCAGNTTGTTGAACAGCCGGATGTTCTGGAAGGTGCGGGCNANNCCCATGCGGTTNATCTGGGCNGGGGTCTTGCCGTGGGTGTCCATNCCNTCCANCANNATGGTGCCCCGGGTGGGNTGNTANACCTTGGTGAGCAGNTTGAACACNGTGGTCTTNCCCGCGCCGTTGGGGCCGATGAGNCCCGCGATCTCGGTGCGGCCCACGGTGATGTTGAACTCNTTNACGGCGGTNAGNCCGCCGAAGTCGATGCCNAAGTGGCTGCACTCCAGGATNGGNGCCTTGCCCAGATCCCGCTCCGGGATGATGGACACGCTGGGCACGGGCACCATTNTGCCCTTTTCAAACTGCTTTTTCTCAGCCATTNTCCNCGGCCCCCTTTCNNCTGGGNATGATNCGGCCCNNCAGNNCCTTGAGCTTNTCGCTGTTGGTNNCCAGCATNACCAGGATCATNACNANGGCGTACNCCAGCATCCGNTAGTCCNNCAGCTCCCGCATGNCGGGGGTCTCGGGNAGGACGGTGAGGAAGGTGGCCGCCAGGATGGANCCCCACATCTTNCCCTGTCCGCCCAGCACCACGAACACCAGGATCAGGATGGACATATTGAAGTCAAACTTGGACGCGGTGATNGTGTTCTGCCCCANNGCGAACAGGGTGCCCGCCGCNCCCGCCATNGCGGCGGAGGTNACGAANGCCATCAGCTTGTACTTGGTCACGTTGATGCCCACGCTCTCGGCGGCGATGCGGTTGTCCCGCAGNGCCATGATGGCCCGNCCGGCCCGGCTGTTCACCAGGTTGAAGATGACGANCAGCACGATCATNNTCAGGACGAACCCGGCGGTGAAGGTGGAGATCTTNTTGATGCCGTTGACCCCCATGGGNCCNTTGAGNATCATCNNCCCGCCGTNGGNAAAGNNGATNCGGTTCTCCAGGAAGCTGNNNNGNAGTCCNNTGGNNTCCATGCCGATNTANAGGTTNTCCACGANGGATTTGATGATCTGGCCGAAGGCCAGGGTGACGATGGCCAGGTAGTCGCCGTTGAGNCGGAGCACCGGCACGCCNACCACCACGCCCACCAGGCCGGCCAGNACCGCGCCGATNAGCATAGCCGCNCCNAGCCGCAGCGGNGTCGGAGGAGATGGGCAGCGCCGCCGCGGCCACCGCNCCCGCGAAGGCNCCCACGCTCATAAATCCGGCGTGGCCCAGGGACAGCTCGCCCAGGATGCCGACGGTCAGGTTCAGGCTCAGCGCCATGACCACNTAGGCGCAGATGGGCACCAGCTGNCCCCGGATGGTGGAGGACAGCATNCCGGCGCTTCCCATGANCTGCATCACGNCAAACGCGAGGATGACCATGCCATAGGTGGCGAAATTGNCCCNNNTGGTCTTGCTCAGATGAAATTTCTTCATAAGNCCACCCCTACACTTTCTCGCGGANCTGCTTGCCCAGCAGGCCGGTAGGCCGCACCAGCAGCACNATGATGAGNACCGCGAACACGATGGCGTTGGACAGCTGGGTGGAGATGTACGCGCTGGCGAAGATCTCGATCATGCCCAGCAGGACGCCNCCCAGCAGCGCCCCGGGGATGGAGCCGATGCCGCCGAACACGGCGGCGGTAAACGCCTTGATGCCCGGCATGGAGCCGGTGGTGGGGGTCAGGTTNGGGTAGACNGAGCAGAANAGCACGCCCGCCACGGCGGCCAGGGCGGAGCCGATGGCAAAGGTCACGGAGATGGTGGTGTTCACNTCNATGCCCATGAGCTGGGCNGCGCCCTTGTCCTCNGAGCAGGCCCGCATGGCCTTGCCCACCTTGGTTTGGCCGGTGAACCAGGTCAGCGCCAGCATGATGACCACGCANACCGCCACNGTGACGATGGAGGCCACCGTGATCTTCAGCTCCCCGCCGAACAGNTCCACGGGCTGGCCGGGGAAGAAGGAGGGGAACATCTTGATGTTGGAGGTCCACANNAGCTGGGCNCCGTTNTGCAGCANNTAGCTNACGCCGATGGCGGTGATNAGCACCGCCAGGGAGGTGGCCTGCCGCAGGGGCTTATAGGCCAGCCGCTCGATGACGATGCCCAGCACNGTGCANACCAGCACGGCCAGCAGGATCCCCACNGCCGGGGGNAGATCGAAGGAGGANATCGCGAAGAAGCAGATGTACGCCCCCACCATGATGACGTCGCCGTGGGCNAANTTCAGCATCTTGGCGATGCCGTACACCATGGTGTAGCCCAGGGCGATGATGGCGTACACNCTGCCCAGGCTGATGCCGTTGATCAANTGGTTNAGGAAGATCAGCAAGGGTACTCACCTCGTCTCTTATTTCTGGAAAGGCCGGGAGGGCTGCCGGGNTGCGGCAGCCCTCCCGGGCGTATTTCTACTGTTAGGCACTGCATTGTCACGCTGCGCCTGCTCGCAACGCGCGGCTTCGCTCCGACTCGACCTGGTCTTGGCCCGCTGTGCGGGCCTGCGCTCGGTCTCGCTCCGTTCCATCCGCGCTGCTCACGACGGCTCCGCGCTTCTTTTAGTCCATTCCGACGTAGGCGCCGTCCTGGATGTACATACCCTTGGGGCTCTTGGTGACGGTGCCCTCGGCGCTCCAGGTCATGTTCTCGCCGGTCAGGCCGTTGAAGGTCATGGAGGTGAACTTATTGATGAGGATGTCGCACATATCGCTGGCGCTGGTCTCGGCCGTGACGTTCTCGTCCTTCAGCGCGTTGTAGATGGCGTACACGCAGTCATAGGCATCGGCGGCGAACTGGTTGGGCACGTCGCCGTACTTCTCCTGATACTTGGCGACGAAGGACTTGGTGGCCTCGTCCTCAGAGTCGGCGTTGAAGGGGGTCAGCAGCATGACGCCCTCGGCCAGGGAGGTGTCGAAGCCGTCCACGGACAGGATGCCGTCCATGCCGTCCACGCCGAAGTACTTGGGCGTATAGCCCGCGGCGTTGGCCTGGGTCAGGATCAGGGCGTTGGCGTCATAGTAAGTGGGCAGATAGACCAGGTCCGCACCCTTGTTCTTGGCATCGTTGATCTGCACGGAGAAGTCGGTCTGGCTGTCCGTGGTGAAGGTGGTGGTGGACACGATGTTCAGGCCCAGCTCAGCGGCCTTGGAGGCAAAGCTGTTGTAGATGCCGGTGGAGTAGATGTCGTCGTTCTTATAGATGACGGCGATGGCGCTGCCCAGGTCGTTGTCCTTAATGTACTGGGCGGAAGCGCTGCCCTGGTTGGGGTCCACGAAGCACATCTGGAACACGTTGTCCCGGCGGTCGATGTCCACGGAGCCGGTCAGGGGGTTGGCCACGCCGCCGATGACGTCGGTGGAAGAGGCGGACGGGGTCAGATAGAAGATGTGGTCGCCGTTGCTCTCAGCGGCGGTGGCGGCGCCCGGGCCGGAAGTGACGGAGCCCAGGAACACCTGCATACCCCAGTCCTTCAGGGTGTTGTAGGCGTTGACGGACTTCTCGGGGTCGTGGGCGTCGTCCTCATAGCGCAGGTCGATCTGGATGCCGCCCAGGGCGTTGATCTCCTCAGCGGCGATCTCCGCGCCGCCCTTGGCCGCGTTGCCGTAGATGGCCGCGCCGCCGGTCAGGGGGCCCACGCCGCCGATCTTGATGGTGGCCGCGCCGCCGTTCCCGCCCTCATTGTCGGCGGACTGGCTTTCCTTGCTATCACTGCCGGGGGTGCTGGCGTTGCTGTCCTTACTGGAACAACCGGCCAGCAGGCTGAAGCACATGGCGCCCGCTAAGAGCCACGCCGCAAGATTCTTCTTTTTCATTCTGGTTTCCTCCTATATTGATATGCCGCAGGTTTCTAAATATCGAAGGGAGCACGATTGCGCCCCCCAGATTGTTGACAATTATATACTTGCAATTCACGGTTGTCAACTGTCACAATCGACAATGAGCATTCCTCTCCAATCACCGCTGTGTTGTATTATGACGGATATTTGTTCTCAAATCACAAACCCACCATTGGGCGCCAGCACCTGCCCTGTGATGAAGGACGCCTCATCCGAGGCCAGGAACGCAATGGCGGCGGCGGCCTCCTCCGGCGCGCCGATGCGGCCCAGGGGGGTCTCGTCCGCCAGGGCGGCCATGTCCGACTGGGTCAGATGGGCGTTCATATCGGTGTCAATCACACCCGGGGCCACGCAGTTTACCCGGATATTGGAAGGGCCAAGCTCCTTGGCCAGCGCCTTGGTATAGGCGATGACCGCCCCCTTGGTGGCGGAATATGCCGCCTCGCAGGAGGCCCCCACCTGCCCCCACATGGAGGACACGGTGACGATGGAGCCCGACTTACGGCTCAGCATATGAGGCAGCACCGAGCGACAGCAGTGGTGGACACCGTCCACGTTGACGGCAAATAACCGCCGCCATTGTTCCCCGTCAATTTGACTGATAAGTCCCCCGCGAGAAATACCGGCGCAGCAAACCAAAATGTCAAGTTGACAAAATTTTTCTAACACAATGTCAACCATCCGGCGCGTTTGCCCCTCATCGGCCACATCCGCCCGGACAGTCATGGCGGGCACGCCCATCCGGGACAGCTCTTGAACCAGCTTCTCAGCCTTAGCTTCACTCCTGTCATAGCCCACGGCCACTCCCCAGCCCCTTTGGGCAAACAGCCGGGCCGCGGCGGTCCCAATGCCCCGGGAGCCGCCGGTGATCAGCGCGTATCTCATGTCGATCCCCCCTCATGTTTTTCCGAAGATTCAGTATATCATGGAAAAAAACTCTTGACAAGCGGCAAAGGCATGGCTATAATGTATTTGTTCCGTTCATCGAGCGCGGAACACAGAATATTTGGACGATTAGCTCAGCTGGTATGAGCATCCGCTTGACGTGCGGGAGGTCACAGGTTCAAGTCCTGTATCGTCCACCAAAGATCCGCTTGAAATCGCAAGATTTCAAGCGGATCTTTTCATTTCCTGAACTTTTTGACGTATTTCTATTTTCGTGCTTTACGCTTGACCACAGCTTTGACCACAGACAGAAAAAATCCTGCCCCCGGCTGGGGGCAGGGTGTCAGGGTGGGCGGCAGTATTCCGGTTGAGTGGCCCCTATGATTACAGCGTGGTAGTTTTTTCCTGACCCTCAGTTTCAATCCTCCTCGTCCCTCTCGCTTTCTTCTGCCCCGCCAGCGCCATGGCCGCTTCCCAGTTCCCCGCAGCGGCCAGCCGCTTTGCTTCTGCGATTTCTGTCTTGGTCTGTTGGATCAGCTCGGCCAGCTTTTCCTCACACTCACCCTCGGTGCGGGCATAGATGTTGCGGGGGTGCTTTTTGCCGTCGGGCCACTTTGGAGAATATCTCCCTTCCCAGAGGTGGTCGTTGATTTGCGTCACGCATCCTGTCCCTGGCTTGCGGATCTTGCCCTTATAGGGCTCAAAGGCGGCCCCTGAGTGCGTGTCAGGTGCTTGGGCGGGCAATCTCTTGCCACCTGAACGAGCCTTGCCCTGCGGCTCGCGTCTGCCAATACCTTGGTCGATTTTTGCCGCCGCAGTCTGCCGCATGGTATCGGTGACGTGGGTGTAGATGTTCAGCGTGGTCTTGGCCGAGACGTAACCAATAATCGTGGACAGTGTTTTCACATCCATGCCGCTCTCCAAAGCGGTGGTCACAAAAACATGGCGCAGATCATGGAATCGCACCCGTTTGCAACCCGCGTGATCTAAGATGGTCTGGAGCCGTTTTCGGCAGGTTGCCGGATCAAGCGGGGAATCCTCCTTCACCGGGGAGGGGAACATCCAGCGGGAGTTCACTCCCTGTCGGTACTCTTTCAGCACCTCCACCAGCGAGGGCGGCAGTACGATGGTGCGCAGGGCCGCTTTCGTTTTGGGTTCGGAGACCACCAGCTTGCCGTTTGCCCGATAGACCTGGCGCTGAATGCGAAGCTCCCCTGTGGTGAAGTCCAA
>JAAVHX010000012.1 GCA_014799475.1 Clostridiales bacterium
ATCCCTGATGAATGCCTTGTGCTTTCCGTCGGGCGACATTACCGGCTCACCGTCGGTTTCCGGGTCGACCACCATCCAGTGCGGTTCCTCAGGCCGGGGAGGAAGTGGGGGCAGCACATTCAGTTTTCCCGCTTTGGAAGCATAGCTGTAGCGTGTGCCGCGCATGGCGAAATCCACGGTGTCAAGTCCGGGCGTAACGCGCTCTATGGCCAGATAGAGCGAGTCGGGGCTGATGTGCGTGCCTGTCGAAGCCGAAAGCTCTTTGGCGAGCCTGGTGTGGTCGAAAAGCAGCGTGCGCTTCTTCCTGGCGGCATCCACCACTTTGTAGCGGCGTCCCTCGGGTGTGTTGGTTGCATAATAGAACTTGTCGGAGCCATCGATCCACCGCGGATTCACGTCGGCGTTCCACACGTTGTTCATCGAGTATCTGCTGCGCAGATCGTAGGCTCTGCGGTAATCTTGGGCCGTCCCCTGAGCCATGGCCTGAAGGCTCAGGGCCGCCACGCCCGCAAGCAGGTAAAACCTGATATTTTTCATAAGATTAAATCAATTCAATGTGTGTCATTTATCGTGGCAGTCGGGGCATATTCCCTTAATCATGAAGTTGACCGACCGCACCTGAAACGCATCGGGTATGTTGATCTCGGGCGCATTGATGTCCTCGAAGCAGAACACGCGGTTGCATCTCTCGCAGTAGAAGTGGGCGTGCATGTCGGACACCGAGCAATGATGTTCGCCGTGGCATATCTCGTACTTCGTGATGCCGCGGCCGTCCTCCATGGCATGCACCGCTCCATGCTCAAGCAGCAGTGCAAGCACGCGTGAGATGCTTGAACGGTCGAGCGTCTGCAAGTCCTTCTCCAGCTCAAGCAGACTGAGCGGAGATTCCGCGGCAAGCAGCGAGCGTGTGACAAGGATGCGGTTGGGAGTTGGTTTTATATTAGCGTTGTCCAGTATTTCGGCAGCTGTGTGGTGCATGATTTTGATGTTTGTTTTGTGGGCGTGCCCTTACTGATGGGGGAGGACGCACGAGCCGTGCGTCCCTACTTTGGGATGTTTCACTGGCGCATGGGTGTGCTGGGCCGTGCGTCACTACTTTGCGGTCGCAACCTTTCTTCAAATTTACAAAATAATTTGGAAACCGAAACCTGCAACTTGATTGCAGACAACTACTTCGTTATGTAATTTTAAATGTTGTCTTGCGGTGGCGCATGCACGAGTTTGTATATTTACACCATCAAACTGCAATTGTTATGGAATTACTGAACTCACTCTTATTCATGCTCAACGAGATGTCGCCCTACATCCTGTTGGGCTTCCTCATAGCGGGAGTTATGCATGCGTTTATCCCGCAGCGCACTTTTGCCCGCCATCTTTCCGGATCAGGCTGGAAAGCTGTGGTCAAATCAGCTCTGATAGGAGTGCCTCTTCCGCTTTGCTCCTGCGGAGTGCTCCCCACGGCTATAGCCATGCGGCGCAACGGCGCTTCGCGTGCGGCTTCAACATCGTTTCTTGTAGCCACACCTCAGACCGGTGTCGACAGCATCGCCGCCACGTGGTCGCTGCTCGGGCCGGCGTTTGCCGTCGTGCGTCCTGTGGCGGCTCTGTTCACGGCCATATTCGGCGGCATGGCCGTCGGGAAGGCCGACAGCGAAAAAGATGTCGTCGTGGCTTGCGGCGTAGATTCAGAGGATGAACGCCCGCTCACATTCGCCGGCAAATGCGTGTCGGCTCTGAAATATGGTTTTGTTGATCTTGTCGGAAGCATCGGCGGATGGCTTGTGGCCGGACTGATTATTGCCGCGCTTATCACCGTCTATGTCCCCGCCGACTTTTTCGCGATACTTGGTCGCAATCCTATCCTGTCGATGATCGCGGTGCTTGTGATTGCAATTCCCATGTACGTGTGTGCCACCGGCTCGATACCCATTGCCATGTCGCTTGTGCTTAAAGGACTGTCGCCCGGCACCGCACTGGTGCTTCTCATGGCCGGTCCGGCCGCCAATTTCGCCTCCTTCACCCTCATCTCGCGTGAGATGGGGCGCAAAGCTGCTGCGATCTACCTCCTCTCCATCATNGCGGGAGCTATGGCATTCGGGCTGTTGATCGATTATGTGCTTCCCAGGGACTGGTTTGCGATTGACGCAATGGGCGCCGCCTGCCATCACGGGCATGAATTCAGCACATTCTCCACACTCTGCTCGGCAGTGCTTGTGCTGTTGCTGGTTGCGTCGTTCGTCAAACGGAATATCAAAACAAATAAAATTACAGGAAATATGACAAAAGAATACACCATCAAGGGGATGAACTGCCCTCACTGCCAGGCTACGGTGACAAAGACCATCAGCGGCGTGAGCGGCGTGACTCAGGTCGACGTGAACCTATCCACAGGCAAAGCCATCGTCGAGGGACAACATAGCGCCGACGAGGTTATCGCGGCCGTTCGTGCCGCCGGTTTCGATGCCGCCATCTGATCCCGCACGACTCCCTCGCGCTCGCCAGGGGGTTACGATAATGGGCGCGTCTCCCGGCGCTCATCTGTTATAACTATTTAGTCCCGTATACGGATCGCAGTGCGATGGCCGTATGCGGGACTAAATTCCTTTTTACTCCGGCTTACTCTCCTGGTACTCGTCCCAAACGCATTGGGCGAGGTATTTNGCGCTACGGCAATTGAGGTCAGCTATGCCGTCCTCGATCAGTTGGCAGGTATCGGATTGATAGAAAATATCGGTTGCCTGCTCCAGTGGCACATCGTAGAGATCACGGATTGCAGTGATTATGTCGGCACATTTGTCACCACGAAGCACGGTTTTGCTCTCCTCCGTCATAATTGTTTGCTTTCAATATGCGTTATACATTCGTCAAGCATGCGTTGCGAACGAATGCAATATTGGACATTCGGCTTTTCATATTTCAAAATACCTAAAGCCTGATCTGCCGATATCTCATTCTCAAAGTAGCGGTCAAGTGTGCGTATGACCTTATCATTGGCAATTCCACCAATGACAAGATCATAATCAGTATCATCCTCTCCTGCCCTGCATTTTGAGATGAAATCAAGCCACATCCTGTCGTAGGAGGGGAGGAGTAACACTTTCCATTCCTCCGAAATGAAGTCAAAACGGTAAGTGTTGACCCATCCCGGTTGTTTTCGGCGCGTGAAACGTTGGGCGTAACTCAACGCCTGATCAAGAATTGTGGTCAGATAAAACCCTTTGCCGAAATCAAGATTATTGCGTGAATGGAGAGTGTCGGGGGTTACTACTGACACATTTGAGGAGTGATATAGAGTAATCATGCGAGCACACCTTTCTCTCTCATATAATCAACGAGATCTTCCATGAGGTAATTTGAACCGAAAGTGTGGAGTACGTCGTATGATGGTACGATATACTCATAGAGAATCCCGGAGGAAATCAGCCGCCGGTACACCTCTCTTTGCGGCAGTTTCAGGTACTGCGACAGTTTGCTTATGCAATAGGTCACAAACTCAAGAGTCTTTCGATCCATATTATTCCTCAGTTTAGTTGTCGTGTATTAGGTAGGAGTGTGTCCCGTTACTCTCCCTTCAGCGTGTAGACGCGGCTTGAGAGCTTGCGGCCGCTGAACACCGGTAGGCCCACCGTCATCAGGTAGTCGCCCGTGTACTTCTTCACCTCGCCCTTGCTGCCGTCGGCACGGTTTATCTCCTCCACGGCGTAGGTCATCGAGGGGTCAAGCCCTTTCAGCTTCACGTTGTGGAGATTCTCGCCTGCGCGCGGATAGATGTCGAAAGCAAACAGCACACCGTTGCGCTTGTCGTGGCTCACATAGGAGGTAGCCGTGTGGTTCCCCTCGTAGGGCGACACGAGGCGGTACTGATCGCCGTCGAGTATTATAGGTTTCAAAGCGTTGTAATCCTTCACCGACTGCTTGCAGTAGGCCAGATCCTTCTCCCCTATGTCGTGCAGATTTATATCGAAGCCCATCTTGCCCATCATAGCCACATTCACGCGGAATTTGATCGGCGACTGGCGGTTCCACGTCGTCACGTGGGCACACTGCACCTTCGACGGGAACACCTGCGAGTAACCCCATTGTATGTAAAGGCGTTCGATCGGGTCGGTGTTGTCGCTCGGCCAGAACTCAGTAAAATACTTCAGAGCCTCATAGTCAGTGCGGCCGCCACCGCCCGAGCAGAGCATCATGGGCAGATCAGGATATTTCTCCTTTATGCGCTCCAGTATGTTGTAAAGGCCACGCACGTGATCCACATAGAGCTGCGTCTGGTGTCCCTTCTGATACTGCGAGTAGATATTGGTAATCGGGCTGTTGCAGTCCCATTTGAAGAAGGCGATGTCGGGATACTTCGTCATGAGCCCGTCCACGATACCGAACACATAGTCCTGCACCGCCGGATTGCTCAGGTCGAGCACAAGCTGGTTGCGGAAATAGTATTCCTCGCGGTTGGGGAGCGTGATCACCCAGTCCTTATGCTTCTCATAGAGCTCCGACTTCGGGTTCACCATCTCAGGCTCGATCCAGAGTCCGAACTTGATACCTTGCTTCGCGGCCTCCTCAGTCAGTCGGCCTATGCCATCGGGCAGCTTCTCCTTAATCTCCGTCCAGTCGCCGAGACCCTGATGATCACTGTTGCGCGGATACTTCGTGCCAAACCATCCGTCGTCGAGCAGAAACATATCCACCCCCAGCTCCTTAGCTTCACCTATAAGCGAGATCAGCTTATCCTGGTCGAAGCCGAAATATGTGGCTTCCCAGTTGTTGAGCAGCGTCATGCGGTCGCCCGTGCCATCCTTGACGCGGTGATGGCGTGCCCACTCGTGCAGATCGCGGCTTGCCTCACCCACGCCGTTTTCACTCAGTGTGAATATAAACTCAGGCGTTTTGAAAGTCTCACCCTTTTTCAGCGTCCTGCGCGAGAAATAAGGATTGATGCCGCTTATCACGCGGAGCGCGCCGTTATGATCCACCTCAAAGCAGAACTGGAAATTACCTGTCCATGCCAGAGTGCCCACCAGCACCTCACCATGATCCTCGCTAGCAGGTGCGCCCAGTCCGAGTTCAAAGAATGGCGACACCTGCATGTTGGCCCGCGAGCCAAGCTTCGTGTCGAGAATCTTCTTGCCGAACTTCAGCTCCTGAGTCCCGGGGTGTACCTCCGAAGCCCATTCGCCGCTGAACTCCGTCAGGTAGTAGGCGGGAGCGTAGAAATGCAGCATCGACGAAGCAAACTTCTCGATCTCCACGGGTGCTTTGCCGCCATTGGTGATTTCGCTCCAGGTAGTGATTACATTCGTCTTGTCGTAAGCGTCGAAATATAGATCCACCTTGTCGCCGTAGATCGTATCGGTCAGATTGATGACCGTGCGCGCTCCCCAGTCGGTAGGAATCACCGTGTGATTCACGTAGGTTAGAAGCGTCGACGGGTTGTCATCGGCGTGATTTATGTGCAGAGCCGGCTCGAAATAGTCCTCCATGCCGT
>JAAVHX010000013.1 GCA_014799475.1 Clostridiales bacterium
GCGCTGTACCCCCAGGGCGGCGAGAAGGTGCTGATCTACAACACCACCGGCGAGGTCGTCCCCGAGGGCAAGCTGCCCATCGACGTGGGCGCCATCGTCATCAACTGCACCACCCTGGCGGTCATCGCCAAGTACATCAAGACGGGTATGCCCCTGGTGGAGAAGGTCATCACTGTGGACGGCTCCGCCATCGCTAACCCCCAGAACCTCATCGCCCCGGTGGGCACCCCCATCCAGGACATTTTGAACTTCGTGGGCCTGAAGTGCGAGCCTAAGAAGGTGCTGTACGGCGGCCCCATGATGGGCATCTCCGTGCCCAGCCTGGACGCCCCCATCATGAAGAACACCAACGCCATCCTGGCCTTTGACGAGAAGGACGCCGCCGACCCCGTGCCCTCCGCCTGCATCCGCTGCGGCCGGTGCGTGGCCCACTGCCCCTTCAACCTGATGCCCGCCGCCATCGAGAGCGCCTACAGCAACAACGAGCCCGAGACCCTCAAGGCGCTGAAGGTGAACCTGTGCATGGAGTGCGGCTGCTGCTCCTTCAGCTGCCCCGCCCGCCGGCCGCTGGTCCAGGTGAACAAGCTGGCCAAGGCCATGCTGAACAAGTACAACGCCGAACAGAAGGCCGCCGCCGAGAAGAAAGCGGCCAAAGAAAAAGAAAAGGAGGCGGTCTAACATGGATAGGATGGTCGTCTCTGTCAACCCCCATGTCTACGCCAAGGACACCACCCAGACCATCATGCGGGATGTGCTCATCGCGCTGTTCCCCGCCGTGATCGCGTCCATCGTGTTCTTCGGCATCCAGGCCCTGCTGGTGGAGTGTGTGTGCGTGGCCGTGTGTGTGGCCTGCGAGTGGGCCTTTGAGAAGATCTGCAGGAAGCCCAACACCGTTACCGACCTGTCCGCCGCCGTCACAGGGCTGATCCTGGCCCTGAACCTGCCGGTGAGCATCCCCCTCTGGCAGGCCGCTTTTGGTTCCTTTGTGGCCATCATCGTCGTCAAGCAGCTTTTCGGCGGCATCGGACAGAACTTCGCCAACCCCGCCATCACCGCCCGGGTCATCATGCTGGTGGCCTTTGCCGGCCCCATGACCAACTGGGTGCCCGCCGCGTTCTCGGGCGCCCCGGCGGACGCCGTCACCGCCGCCACCCCCCTGGCCCTGCTGGGCGCGGAGGGCGCCGCCGGTGAGCTGCCCTCCTACCTCCAGATGTTCCTGGGCGCCCGGGGCGGCTCCATGGGTGAGACCAGCTGCCTGGCCCTGCTCATCGGCTTCGCCTACCTGCTCGTCCGCAAAGTGATTTCCTGGCACACCCCCGTGGCCTTCATCGGCACCGTGCTGGTGTGCACCGCCCTGCTGGGCCAGCAGCCGCTGTACCAGGTCATGGCGGGCGGCCTGTTCCTGGGCGCCATCTTCATGGCCACCGATTACACCACCTCTCCCCCCACCCCCGCCGGCAAGCTGGTCTTTGGCGTGGGCTGCGGCCTCATCACCGTGCTCATCCGCGTGTGGGGCAATTTCCCGGAGGGTGTGTCCTTCTCCATCCTGCTGATGAACATTCTCAATCCCTACATCAGCGGCTGGACCAAGACCAAGCCGTTTGGAGGTGTGCAGGCATGACAAAAGCGAAATCCAATGTAATGACCGACTTCGGGGCCCCTATCATCGTGCTGGTCCTGATCTGCGCCATCATGAGCGGCCTGCTGGCCTTTACCAACAGCATCACTAAGCCGATCATCGACAAGGCGGAGGAGGAGGCCAACCGGGCCGCCCGGCTGGAGGTCCTGCCCGCGGCGGCCGCCGGCCAGGAGGACGCGGCCGATGCCGATCCCTTTGAGGAGGTCACCGTGGACGGCCTGCCCGATTCCATCACCGGGGTGTTCAAGGCCACCAATGGCGCGGGCTACACCTTCTCCATCACCACCCAGGGCTACGGCGGCAAGAACACCCTGAAAATGACCGTGGGCATTGATATGGACGGCAAGATCACCGAAACCAAGGTGCTCAGCCACTCCGAGACGGCGGGCCTTGGCTCCAAGATCACCGGCGACGCGTTCAGGAGCCAGTTCCCCGGCAAGGACGCCAATCTGGACGGCGTGGACAACATCTCCGGCGCCACGTTCTCCTCCAATTACTATCGGGCCGCCATCGCCGACGCGTACACCGCGTACGGCATGGTGAAGGGCTGAGGAAGGGAGGCACATGGATATGAAAAACAATAAGCTGAAAATTTTGACCAACGGCATCATCAAGGAGAACCCCATCCTGGTGCTGATCCTGGGCACCTGCCCCTTCCTGGCGGTCACCACCCAGGCGTCCAACGCCATCGGCATGGGCGCGGCGGTCACTTTCGTGCTGCTGTGCTCCAACATGATGATCTCCCTGCTGCGCAAGGTGATCTCCGACAAGGTGCGCATCCCCTGCTACATCGTGGTCATCGCCTCCTTCGTCACCCTGGTGCAGATGATCGTCAAGGCGTTCCTGCCCGCGCTGGACGTGGCGCTGGGCCTGTATCTGCCCTTGATCGTGGTCAACTGCATCATCCTGGGCCGTGCCGAGATGTTCGCCAACAAGAACGGCATCTTCGACTCCGCCCTGGACGCCATCGGCATGGGCGTGGGCTACACCCTGGCTATGCTGGCTATGGCGAGCATCCGTGAGATCTTCGGCGCGGGCACCTGGTTCGGTATCGAGATCCCCGTACTCATCGACAACAACATTTCCATCATGACCATGGCCCCCGGCGGCTTCGCCATTTTCGGCATCCTCATCGCCATCATCAACAAGGCAAGCCACGGCAAGGCCATCAAGAAAAAGGATTTCAGCTGCGAGGGCTGCCCCAGCGCCGCCGCGTGCAATGGGCAGAACTGCGCTGAGAAGAGGGAGGCTGCCGCGAAATGAACGAATTCAAGATCCTGGTTTCCATCGTCATGTCGGCGGTGCTGGTGAACAACTACGTGCTGGCCCAGTTTTTGGGCATCTGCCCCTTCCTGGGCGTGTCCAAGAAGCTGGACCAGGCCGCCGGCATGAGCGTGGCCGTCATCTTCGTCATGCTGCTGGCCACCGCCGTCACCTATCCCATCCAGTACTTTGTGCTCAACAAGCTGGAGCTTGGCTACCTCCAGACCATCGTGTTCATCCTGGTCATCGCCGCCCTGGTGCAGCTGGTGGAGATCATCCTGAAGAAGTACATCCCCGCGCTGCACGCCTCCCTGGGCGTGTACCTGCCCCTCATCACCACCAACTGCGCCGTGCTGGGCGTGTGCATCAGCAACATCGACAACTACCTGCTGGATAAGGTCGGCTTCGGCACCGGCTTCGTGCAGGCCATGTTCAACTCCCTGGGCTCCGGCCTGGGCTTCCTGCTGGCCATGGTGCTGTTCTCCGGCGTGCGCAGCCGCGTGGACAAGTGCAAGTGCCCCGAGTGCTTCAAGGGGATGCCCATCACCCTGATTTCCGCCGCCATCGTGTCCGTGTCCTTCATGGGCTTCGCCGGCATCGTGGAAAATCTGCTGGGCGTTTAAGGAGGGGGAAGCGTAATATGGATCCTATGACTATTGTGATCGCTGTAGTGGTCGTGGGCGTCATCGGCCTGCTGTGCGCCGTGATGCTGACCATCGCCTCCAAGTTCATGGCCGTGGAAGTGGACGAGCGCATCCCGATGGTGCGTGAGTGCCTGCCCGGCGCCAACTGCGGCGCCTGCGGCTTCGCCGGCTGCGACGGCTACGCCGCCGCCCTGGTGGAGGACCCCGACCTGTCCGTCAGCCTGTGCGTCCCCGGCGGAGCCACCGCCTCTGCCAACATCGGCAAGGTGCTGGGCCGCGAGGCCGGCGACGTTGCCAAGCAGGTGGCGGAGGTGCGCTGCTCCGGCACCTGTGAGGCCACCTCCGTCAAGATGGACTACAACGGCCTGGAGAGCTGCGCCGCCGCCAAGTTGCTGTTCGGCGGCACGGGCAAGTGTGTGTACGGCTGCATCGGCCTTGGCGACTGCGCCCAGGTGTGCCCCGTGGGGGCCATCCACATCAACGGCGGGCTGGCCCGGGTGGATACCACCGCCTGCATCGGCTGTGGGCTGTGCGCCAAGACCTGCCCCAACGGGGTCATCGCCATCCGTCCCGCCGACGCCCACATGGTGGTGGACTGCAACAGCCATCAGAAGGGCGCGGGCACCCGCAAGAGCTGCTCCGCAGGCTGCATTGGCTGCCGCCTGTGCGAGAAGAACTGCCACAACGGGGCCATTACCGTCACCGACAACCTGGCGTCCATCGACTACGCCAAGTGCGACGGCTGCGGCAAGTGCATCGAGGTGTGTAAGGCCGGGTGCCTGGTGGCGCTGAATATCAGCAACGCCACCGTGGTCAACGGCTGACAAAAGATACCTTAACCGCAACGGGGGAAGGCCGGGAGGGCCCTCCCTCTGTTGCGGTTTGAGAGGTTGTGTCCATCTCCGGCGAAGCCCGCTTCCGAAGATGGACAGAGGCTCTGAAAAAGGAGGACACGGGTTCGGTGAACTGGCTGAAAACCCATCGAAACGATATTTTGCTGATCGCGGTCCTGCTGATCCTGGGCGGGGCGCTGGCCCTGTTCCTGTATATCACCCGGCAGGCCGGGGGGTATGTGTCCGTCCGGGTGGATGGGGAGCTGCTCATGGAGCTGCCCTTGAGTGAAGATACCCAAATTGTACTGGGGGAAGAAGAGCATACCAACACCCTGGTCATTGAAAACGGGACGGCTCGGGTGGTGGAAGCGTCCTGCCCCGATCAGATCTGCGTCAACCAGGGTGCCGTCCGGTACTCCGGGGAGTCCATCGTCTGCCTGCCCCACAAGCTGGTGGTGACGGTAGAGGGCGGACAGGCGAACGATGTGGACGCCGCGACAAGGTAAGGATGGAGATATGAAAGCGTCGAAAGTTGCCCAATACGGGCTGATCACCGCCCTGGCCCTGGTGCTGTCCTATCTGGAGTCCCTGCTGCCGCCCCTGGGGGTGCCCGGGGTAAAGCTGGGCCTGCCCAATCTGGCTATTGTGTTCGCCCTGTACCGGCTGGGCTGGAAGGACGCCTGCGTGGTCTCGCTGGTGCGGGTGGCGCTGGTGGCGCTGTTGTTCGGCAATGGCGCATCTTTGGCCTACAGCGCGGCGGGGGCCGCGCTGAGCCTCGCCGTCATGGGTCTGCTGTGGAAAACAGGGAAGTTTTCCTCGGTGGGCGTCAGCGTGGCGGGGGGCGTGGCCCACAACGCGGGGCAGATTTTGGTCGCCATGGCCCTGCTGGAGACGGCGCGGCTGGCCTGGTATCTGCCGGTGCTGTGGATTTCCGGGACGATTGCCGGGGTGCTGATCGGCGTCGTGTCCGGGGTGCTGGTGAAGCGGGTGCCGGAGAAAAATTGAGGTGAACGGCATGAAAAAGATGAGGCAAAGTACGTTTAGTTTACTAATGGCCGTCATATGGGGGCTCAACTTGGTGGGATGGACCGCCAATTTGGTGAAGCACGGCCCGGAGTGGACGAGCGTGATTATGATTATCTGTTCAGGTATCATCTGCGTGTGCCAGGTGCCCTCGTATTTCAGTTATCGCAAAGAAGGGAGATAAGGAGGTTTTTATGAATAAGAAAAAGAAGCCCATCTACCTGCCGCTGCCCTTTGTGGTGATGTACGGGGTGTGCGCGGCCCTTTGGGTCTTGCTGTGCGTGGTCGATGTGGCCAGCGCGAACAAATTGGAGGTCTGGAAGATCGTCTGCACTGCTGTGTTCGGCGTCAGCTTTTTGGCGCTGTTCTTTGTGTATTGGATAGGCCGCAAGAAGCAATAGGAGGTTTTGTGTATGAATTTGGAAGTAAACGCGCTGTTTGACCTGAGCCACTCCCTGGCGGGGGACTATCTGGCCCAATTTCAATATCCCTGGCAGGCGCTGGACGGCATCAAGGACTTGATTTTGTCCCTGGGCCCCGCGCTGGGGGAGGACTATGAGGAGCGTGCCCCCCAGGTATGGGTGCATAAGACGGCCCAAGTGGCCCCCACCGCCTATCTGGGCGCGCCCTGCATCATCGGGCCGGACACCGAGGTGCGCCACTGCGCCTTTATCCGGGGCTCCGCCCTGGTGGGGGCAAACTGCGTGGTGGGCAACTCGGTGGAGCTGAAAAACGTCATCCTGTTCGACAACGTGCAGACCCCCCACTATAACTACGTGGGCGACTCCATCCTGGGCTACAAGAGCCACATGGGGGCGGGTTCCATCACCTCCAACGTGAAGTCCGATAAGACGCTGGTGGTGGTGAAAAACGAGGGTGAGGCCATCGAGACGGGCCGCAAGAAGTTCGGCGCGATGCTGGGCGACTTTGTGGAGGTGGGCTGCAACAGCGTGCTCAACCCGGGCACCGTCATCGGCCGCCGCAGCAACATTTATCCCGTATCCTGCGTCCGGGGGATCGTCCCATCCGACAGCATCTATAAGACGGGCGGGATCATCGCCCCTAAGGGAAAGGAAGATTGAATTATGGGTAAATATTTCGGCACTGACGGCTTCCGGGGCAAGGCAAATGTGGAACTCACCGCCGACCACGCCTACGAGGTGGGCCGGTTCCTGGGCTGGTATTATGGCCGGGGCGGGCAGAAGGCCCGCGTCGTGGTGGGCAAGGACACCCGGCGTTCCAGCTATGTGCTGGAGTACGCCATCAGCGCGGGCATGGCCGCCTCTGGGGCGGATGTGTACCTGCTCCACGTCACCACCACCCCCTCCGTGTCCTACGTCACCCGGACGGACGGCTTTGACTGCGGCGTGATGATCTCCGCCTCCCACAACCCCTACTACGACAACGGTATCAAGCTGCTCAACCGGGAGGGGGAGAAGATGGACGAGGCCACCATCCGGCTGGTGGAGGACTACCTGGACGGCCACCTGGAGGTGGACGGACACCCGGTGAACAAGCTGCCTTTCGCCACGGGTGACGGGGTGGGCAGCATCGTGGACCATGCCGCGGGACGCAACCGGTATATGGGCTACCTGATCTCGCTGGCTGTGTACTCCTTCCGGGGGAAGAAGATCGCCCTGGACTGCGCCAATGGCTCCGCCTGGTCCATCGCGCCCAACGTGTTCCGCTCCCTGGGGGCGGATGTGCGGGTCATCAACGACCAGCCCGACGGGCTGAACATCAACCTGGACGCGGGCTCCACCCACATCGACGGGCTGCGGAACTACGTGGTGGAGCACGGCTGCGACGCGGGCTTTGCCTTCGACGGCGACGCGGACCGCTGCCTGGCCGTGGACGAGAAGGGGAACGTGGTCAACGGCGACCAGATCATGTACCTGTACGGCCTGTATATGAAGGAGCGGGGCAAGCTGCTGACCAACACGGTGGTCACCACCGTCATGTCCAACTTCGGCCTCTATAAGGCGCTGGACAAGGCGGGCATCGGCTACGCCAAGACCGCCGTGGGCGACAAGTACGTATACGAGGAGATGGTGCGCAGCGGCCACCGCATCGGCGGCGAGCAGTCGGGGCACATCATCTTTTCCAAGTACGCCCGGACCGGGGACGGCATCCTCACCGCGCTGAAGATCATGGAGGTCATGATGGCCAAGAAGGAGACACTGAGCCGTCTGGCCGAGCCGGTGAGCATCTATCCCCAGGTGCTCATCAACGTGCGGGTGAAGGACAAGAAAACCGCCCAGGATGACCCGGCGGTGCAGGCGGCGGTGAAGGCCGTGGCCGATGAGCTGGGGGACACGGGCCGCATCCTGGTGCGGGAGTCCGGCACCGAGCCGCTGGTGCGGGTGATGGTGGAGGCCCCGGAAAAGGACCAGTGCCAGGGCCTGGCCCAGCGGGTGGTGGACGTGATCATCGCACAGGGGCATAAAGCGGATTAAATTTCAAAACGGCTGGCCGCAACCGCGGCCAGCCGTTTTGAAATTTATCTGTCCCACTTGCTGATAAGCGCCCGGATCTGGTTCTCGAACTTGGCCAGATCCTTGTTGGCGCCGCCCTTGTTGTGGGCGATGACGTCCATGAGCTTGCGGCCCACATCCTCCAGCCGCCGCCAGGCGGGGGAGCCGGCGTCCACGGGGGCGGGCGCCTTGGGCTCCAGCACGATACCCGGGGAGATCATGCGGTTTTCCAGCAGGTCGTAGACCTCCTCGTAGTTGGGCGCGTGGGCGGCGAAGCCCAGCTCGGCCAGGGTCTGGGCGTAGTTATCCGCGGCCCGCTCGTCGCCGTGGACCACGAATACCTGCTGGGGCTTGGGGGTGTAGCTGCTGATCCACCGCACCAGCCCGTCCCGGTCGGCATGAGAGCTGAGCCCGTGGAAGCGGACGATCCGCGCCCGGACGGCGATCTCTTCGCCGAACAGCTTCACCCGCTGGGCGCCGTCCAGGATGCGCCGACCCAGGGAGCCATCCGCCTGATAGCCTACGAACAGGATGGTGGACTCGGGCCGCCACAGGTTGTGCTTCAGGTGGTGGCGGATGCGGCCCGCGTCGCACATACCGGAGGCGGATATGATGACCTTGGGCCGGGGGTCCAGGTTCAGCCCCCGGGACTCGTCGGTGCTCTCGGTGATGTTCAGCCCGGGGAAGCGGAACAGCGCCCCGCCCCGCAGGTTTTCGATGGCCTCCTCGTCCAGGTAGCTGGTCAGGTCGCCGGAGAAGATCTCGGTGGCCGCCCCGGCCAGGGGGGAGTCCACATACACCTGGAAATCGGGGTCGCATCTCACCAGACGCCGCTCCTTGATCTGCCGGATGAAGTACAGCAGCTCCTGGGTTCTCCCCACGGCGAAGGAGGGGATGACCAGGTTGCCGCCCCCGGACAGCGTCTCCTCGATGACCTGGGCCAGCTCGCCGGAGTAGTCCGGCTTTTCCTTCACGTTGTGCAGCCGGTCGCCGTATGTACTCTCCGTGACCACGTAGTCCGCCTCGGTGATGGGCTGAGGGGAGCGGATGATGGGGGTCTTGCGGTTGCCGATGTCGCCGGAGAACACGATCTTCTTGGTGACATCGTTCTCCGTCAGCCACATCTCCACGCAGGCCGAGCCCAGCAGATGGCCCGCGTCCACGAAGCGGATCTTGATGCCCTCGGCGATGTCCAGCTCCCAGCCGTATTCGCAGGTGACGATGTGCCGCAGGGCCCGTTCCACGTCCACCAGGGTGTACAGCGGCTCCACCGGCTCCTTGCCCGCGCGCCTGCCCTTCTGGTTCTCGTAGGCGGCGTCGCTCTCCTGGATCTGGGCGGAGTCCCGCAGCATGATGGACAAAAGCTGGGCCGTCAGCCGGGTGCAGTAGATGTTGCCCCGGAAGCCCTGCTTCACCAGCAGGGGGATGCGGCCCGAGTGGTCGATGTGGGCGTGGGTGACCACCACGTCGTCGATGTAAGAGGGGGCGAAATCCAGCTCGCGGTTGTCCCGCTCGTCCTTGCCCTGCTGCAGGCCGCAGTCGATCAGCACCTTGCGCCCGTTGACCTCCACGCAGTGGCAGCTGCCGGTGACCGCCTTGGCCGCGCCAAAGAATGTAAGCTTCATCAAAAAGCACCTCCGAACCTTGATGTATGTTGTGCAGTTTCGCTAATTTTCATTGTATACCAGCGGCGGGGAAATGTAAAGATATACGGATTATTTTTATTGGATTTCCATTTTTCCCAATCAGGAAAAAGCGGCTTGTTTTTTCTTGCCGGCCTGTGATATAATGCCTGTATTGTGAGGGCGTATACCCTCCGCCAGGCGGCCCCCAAAGGGGACGGGCCGCAGGCACCAAAAAACAGCGCGGTCTGGGCGGCGTGTGGGCCGCCCGCGGCGCCGGTTTGAAAAGGGGTTGTTTGCCTTGGAACGGGTTACGGACAGACAGAAAATACTCATTGTAGACGACTCGGAGATGAACCGAGCCATTCTGGCCGATATGCTGGGCGGGGAGTATGAGATCCTGGAGGCGGAAAACGGCAAGGACGGCGTGGCCATGATGCGGCATTACGGGCCGGAGATCTCCCTGGTGCTGCTGGACATCGTCATGCCCGAGATGGACGGCTTCGGCGTGCTCACCATGATGAACAAATACCACTGGATCGAGGACATCCCGGTCATCATGATCTCGGCGGAGCGGGGCTCCAGCCACATCGAGCGGGCCTTCGAGCTGGGCATCACCGACTTCATCAGCCGGCCCTTCGACGCCCTCATCGTCCACCGCCGGGTGGTGAACACCATCCTGCTGTACGCCAAGCAGAAAAAGCTGGCCTCCATGGTGGCCGAGCAGATTTACGAGAAAGAGCACCGCAGCGGCCTGATGATCGACATACTCAGCCACATCGTGGAGTTCCGTAACGGCGAAAGCGGCCTCCATGTGCGCCATGTGAACATACTCACCGCGGTCATGCTCAAGGCGCTGCTCCAGAGGACGGACAAGTATCACCTCACCCAGTCGGACATCTCCGTCATCAGCACCGCCTCCGCCCTCCACGACATTGGAAAGATCGCCATCCCGGAGGAGATCCTGAACAAGCCGGGCAGGTTTACCCCCGAGGAGTTCGCCATTATGAAGACCCACTCCATGGAGGGGGCGAAGATGCTGGAGGCCCTGCCCGCCTATCAGGATGAGCCGCTGGTAAAGGCCGCGTACCAGATCTGCCGCTGGCACCATGAGCGGTGGGACGGACGGGGCTATCCCGATGGACTGCGCGGGGACGAGATACCCATCTCCGCCCAGATGGTGGCGCTGGCCGACGTGTACGACGCGCTGACCTCCGAGCGGGTGTATAAGCCCGCCTTTTCCCACGAGAAAGCGGTGGAGATGATCCTCAGCGGGGAGTGCGGCGCCTTCAACCCCCTGGTGATGGACTGCCTCAGGGACTGCGCCGACGACATTCAGGCGGAGCTGAGCCAGGACAGCTTCGAGGAGCGCAGCCGCCGGGAGCGGCGCAACGTGGCCCAGGAGCTGCACAAGCACGAGGAGCTCACCGCCTCCGAGCGCACGCTGGAGCTGCTGGAGCACGAGCGGATGAAGTACAGCTTCTTCGCCTCCCTCACCGAGGAGACCCAGTTTGAGTATACCCTCAACCCGCCCTGCCTGGTGCTGAGCAGCTGGGGGGCGGAAAAGCTGGGCCTGCCCGAGACCGTCATGGATCCCTACGAGGAGATCCGGGGGCAGGCCGTCATTTCCCAGGGCGATATGGAGGACCTGGCGGACGCCCTCCACTCCACCACGCCGGGCAGCCCCGTGGTGCAGTATGACTGCAAGCTCCACATAGACGGGGAGGAGCGGTGGCACCGGATCATCGCCCGGGCCTCCTGGTCGTCGGAGGAGCCGCCCCGGTATACCGGCTGCATCGGCAAGGCCATGGACATCCACAGCACCCGCATGGAGCTGGAGCGGCTGGAGCGCCAGGCGTCCCACGACGCACTCACGGGGCTGATCAACCGGGCCTACGCCCAGGAGCGGATCATGGAGCGGCTGGAGGACCGGCCCGGCGGGCACTACGCCCTGGCCATCCTGGATCTGGACCATTTCAAGCGGGCCAACGACACCTATGGGCACCTGTTCGGCGACGAGGCGCTGAAATTCCTGGCCGACAGGCTGCGCCGCAGCATCCGGGGCGGGGACATCGCCGCCCGGGTGGGCGGGGACGAGTTCCTCATCTTCCTGGAGTACAAGGAGGATCTGGAGTCCACCATCGAGGGGATCTACAGCCGGCTGGCCGGAGGGGATTACCAGGGCTTCCCCATCTCGGTGAGTATGGGCGTGGCCAGCACCGACGTGGTGGGCCGGGATTACGAGGCCCTGTTCCGCTGCGCGGACCAGGCGCTCTACGTGGTGAAGCACAGCGGCAAGAAGGGACGCTATAATTACTATCAAAAGGACAACGCCGTAGACACGGCGGCATCGGCGGTGTCCCCCATCGACGGAGGCCGCAAAGAGGACGAGCGCAAAGGTGAGGAGGAGAAGAAATGACGCTGAAGGAGTGCTATGCCGCCCTGGGTGGGGACTACGATGAGGTGATGAGCCGGCTGCGCAGCGAGCGGCTGGTGCAGAAGTTCGTGCTGAAGTTTTTGAATGACGGCAGCTACCAGCTGCTGTGCGACTCCCTGGCGGCGGGGGATCGGGAGGAGGCGTTCCGGGCGGCCCACACGATCAAGGGCGTGTGTGCCAACCTGGCCTTCAACACCCTGCTGGAGTCTGCCGAGGCCCTCACCGAGGCCCTGCGGGACGGTAAGCCCCCCGAAGCGGGGGAGGACGCGCTGGTGGCGCGGGTGAAGGAGGACTATCAGCGCACCCGCCAGGCCATTGAGGCGTTCCAAGAGGGCGCCGCCGGATGAAGAACAGGACGACACGGTTCCTGACGGTCAGCCTGATTGGGGTAGCTCTGCTGTGCGTGTGCGTCTTTTCCTTCTTGGCGATCCATATGAGCGCCCAGAGCGCTAAGACCATCAACGAGGTCGGGACGCTCTATATGTCCACCATGAGCAGGCAGACCTCCATCCACTTTGACTCCATCATCACCCTGCGCATGGACCAGCTGGACGTGCTGATGGGGACCGTGCCCGTGGACAAGGTCCATACGGATCAGGACGCGCGGGACGAGCTGATCAAGGACGGCCGCTCCCGGGATTTCGACTGTTTGGCGTTCTATAAGACCGATGGGACCTTCGAGATGCTGTATGGCTCGGAACTGACGCTCAGCGATCCGGAGCCCTTCCTGGACTCCCTGCTGAGGGGGGAGAACAAGGTGACCATCGGCATCAACGCCGAAGGGGAGAAGGTGGTGCTGCTGGGGGTGCCCTCGTCCCACTCCTCCACGGAGGAGTATCCCTGCGCGGGCCTGGTGGCCGGACTGCCGGTGAGCTATATCAGCGAGCACCTGTCCCTGGATGAGAACAATGACCGGGTCTACTCCTTCATCATCCGCCGGGACGGCTCCTTTGTGCTGCGCACCGCCGACGCCTACGGCAACAGCTATTTCGAGCGGGCCCGGTCCCTCTATGACGACGTGAGCGGCATGACGCCGGACCAGTACATAGAGGCCCTCAGCGGCGCCATGGAGCGGGAGGAGAACTACACCACCGAGGTGACCATGAGGGGCGGGGAGCGGTATCATCTGTACTGCACCAGCCTGCCCTATTCCGAGTGGCACCTCATCACTTTTATGCCCTACGGCTCGGTGGACGCCATCGTCAGCAGCTTCGGGCAGGAGTGGGGCAGCCTGACCATACTCAGCGGTGTGATCGTCTTGACCGCCCTGCTGATGGTGTTTTTCAAATACTTTGAGCTCACCCGGCAGCAGATGCAGGCGGTGGAGAACGCCCGCGCCGCGGCGGAGGCGGCGCAAAAGGAGGCCGAACACGCCAACCGGGCCAAGAGTGAGTTTTTGTCCAACATGAGCCATGACATCCGCACCCCCATGAACGCCATTGTGGGCATGACCGCCATCGCCACCGCCAATATCGACGACACGCAGCAGGTGAGGCACTGTCTGAAGAAGATCACGCTGTCCAGCAAACACCTGCTGGGCCTCATCAACGACGTGCTGGATATGTCCAAGATCGAAAGCGGCAAGATGACGCTGAATCTGGACCAGGTCTCTCTGCGGGAGGTGGTGGACGGCATCGTGTCCATCTGCCAGCCCCAGGTGAGGGCCAAGCGGCAGCAGTTCGACGTGTTCATCCATGATATATCCACCGAAAACGTGATCTGCGACAGCGTGCGGCTCAACCAGGTGCTGATCAACCTGCTGTCCAACGCCATCAAGTTTACCCCCGAGGAGGGGGAGATCCATATGGCCTTGTACGAGGAGGGATCCCCCAAGGGGGACGGCTATGTGCGCATCCACATCCAGGTGAAGGATACCGGCATCGGAATGTCGGAGGAGTTCCAGAAACGCATTTTCGACTCCTTCGCCCGGGAGGACAGCGCCCGCGTCCACCGCACCGAGGGCACCGGCCTGGGCATGGCCATCGCCAAATTCATTGTGGTGGACGCCATGGGCGGCGCCATCGACGTGAACAGCCGCCAGGGCGTGGGCACGGAATTCAACGTCACCCTGGATCTGGAAAAGGCCGAGGTGATGGAGGAGGACATGGTCCTTCCCAACTGGGATATGCTGGTGGTGGACGACGACCGGCAGCTGTGCGAGTCGACCGCGTCCGCCCTGCGCTCCATCGGAGTAAACGCGGAGTGGACGCTGGACGGCGAGAGCGCCGTAGAGCTGGTGATGAAACGCCACCACCGGGGGGACGACTACGAGATCATCCTGCTGGACTGGAAGCTGCCCGGGATGGACGGCATCGCCACGGCCAAGCGCATCCGGGAGGAGCTGGGCGGCCACGTGCCCATCCTGCTCATATCCGCTTACGACTGGGGCGAGATCGAGCACGACGCCAAGGCCGCCGGCATCACCGGGTTTATTTCCAAGCCGCTGTTCCGCTCTACGCTGTTCAACTCGCTGCGCCGGTTCGCGGATGCTCCTGAAGAGGAGAAGGCGGAGCAGCCCCAGGAGGGCAGGCGGGATCTGACCGGGAGGCGCATCCTGCTGGCTGAGGACAACGAGCTCAACTGGGAGATCGCCTCGGAGCTGCTCTCCGCCGAGGGGCTGGAGCTGGAGTGGGTGGAGAACGGCGAGATCTGCGTGGACAAGTTCCAGCGGTCCCCGGTGGGGTTCTACGACGCGATCCTGATGGATGTCAGGATGCCGGTGATGGGGGGCTACGAGGCCACCCAGGTCATCCGCACCCTGGAGCGCCCGGACCGGGATCTGCCCATCATCGCCATGACGGCGGACGCCTTCGCCGAGGATGTGCGCCGCAGCCTGGAGTGCGGCATGAACGCCCATGTCGCCAAGCCCATCGACGTGCAGGAGGTCATGCGCCTGCTGGAAAAATACATCAAGTGACCAGACGTCCCCCGGGTGATGCCGGGGGACGCTTTTTGGGCGCCGCGTCAGCCCCCCGCGCGCCGGAGTGCCTCCATAAATTGGAGTCCAAGGCAGGACTTTAATGTAGAAAAGGGGTTGAACTATCCAACGTGCTGTGCTATAATAGCCGGGTCAGATTGTGTCCTTTTGCGCTCTGATGGGGGATTCATCTCCAAAAAATGGGAAATACAGTCATTTTCTTCCAATTTTTCGGAGGGCACCGGGGCCGTGGGACATTGCTCCGCACATCGCTTTCCCGCGCGGGGACAAGTTGCGGGGGCGGCGGTATTTTTCGCGGAAACATTTCATAGGTATCAGTTGCGCCATGGAGAGACACCGTGGCCGGAGGATTCAGGAGGGTCGGATCAATATGGACTTTTTAATGAGCAACTCCCAGCTCCTGCTGGAAAAATCTGCGGGCTTCCTGTGGACGAAGCAGGCGGCGATCCTGGATAATATCGCCAACGCCGAAACGCCCAACTATAAGGCCAAGGTCGTGACCTTCGAGGAGAGCATCCGCTCCAAGCTGGAGGAGGCGGCCAGCCGTCCCACCGGGGCCGGGAAGGCCGTGCGGAACATCCTGGAGGATTCTGAGCTGGCCGTGTTCGAGGCCCAGGAGCAGACCCGCATGGACGACAACGGCGTGAACATCACCAGCGAGATGACTGAGATGATCCGCAACGCCTATCAGCAGCAGTACGTCTACCAGGCCATCAACAAGCACTACGCCATGCTGAGCAAGGCGGTCAGGGGCCAATAATTAGGGGGTACATCATATGGCTTTCATGAATTCGATCAACATCATCGGCTCCGGGCTCACCGCCCAGCAGCTCCGGCTGGATATTGTGTCGGAAAATGTCACAAACTCCCAGACCACCCGCACCGAGAACGGTGACGGCGCTTACCGCCGGAAAATGGTGGTGTTCGAGGCGGTCAGCGGCCGGGACTCCTTCCGGGACGCCATGGCGAAGGCGGCCAACGGCCTGATCGCCAACACCGCCACCGGGGCCAGCCCCAACGCGGGCGGCGTGCGGGTGACCCAGATCGTGGAGGATGAGTCCCCCATGAAGATGGTGTATGACCCCACCCACCCCGACGCCAACGAGGACGGGTATCTGGAAATGCCCAACGTGGACATGGTGAAGGAGATCGCCGACGCCATGGCCGCCAGCCGGGCCTACGCTTCCAACGTCACCGCGTTCAACACGCTGAAGTCCGTCATCTCCAGTGGCCTGGAGATCGGCCGGTAAGGCTTAGTTTGATACATAAAAGGAGAAAACAGCCATGAGCACTCCCATTGAGGGCATCACCAATACCGGGATCACCGGCATCACCAATACCATCCCAAAGATCACACCCCCCACCTGGGGGACGCAGGAGGAGAAGGCCGCCGGACTTGACGAGGTCAAGGACAGCCCCTTCGGCTCCATTTTCAGCTCCCTGATCCAGAACGTGAAGGACACCGACGCCGAGTTCACCCAGGCGCAGTATCTGCTGGCCACCGGTCAGTTGGACAATCCCGCCCAGATGGGCATTGCCGCCTATAAGGCGGACATCGCGCTGGATCTGCTGATCCAAATGCGCAACAAGGCGCTGGACGCCTATAACGAGCTGAAGAACATGAGCGTTTAAGGCGGAGTGCGCTGGGAGAAAGAACGCGGAAAGCGGGTGATGGGGCTTGGACAAGGAGAAGCTGAAGGGCTATCTCGACAAAGTCAAGACAGCCCTTGGAAAGATTTCTAAAAAAATCTGGATTATCATCGCGGTTGCGGTGGCCGTCCTGGTCATCGCCATCGTCATTTTCCTGAAAACCAGACCCTACGATACCCTGATTACCGGAGCCACCGATGAAGAGACGGCCACCGTGCTCTCCTGGCTCCAGGAGAATGGGTTTACGGATTATAAGATGGAGGGCTCCGGCACCATCCTGGTGCCCGCGGGCCAGGCCCCCAGCCTGAAGGCGAGGCTGCTCCAGGAGCAGTACTCCCAGTCCAACTTCCCCTATAGCTTGTACTTTGAGCAGGTGGGCGCCCTCTCCACCCAGGCGGACCGCCGTGTGGCCCAGCTGGCGACCCTCACCGACAACTTTAGGAAAACCATCCGCCAGTTCCCTGGGGTGCGGGATGTGACTGTGGAAATCAACCCGGGCGAGGACCGGGGCTACGTACTGGACACCGACAACATGGTGGAGGCGTCCGCCGGCGTCATGCTCTATATGCAGAACGGCAAGACCCTCACCGAAGGGCAGGCCAACGCCATCCGCAACTACATCGCCGCCGGCGTGCCCGGGCTGGATGTTAAGAACGTGACCATCGAGGACAGCAACGGCACCGACTACAGCGGCGTCAGCAGCGGCGCCGCCACCGCCGCGGCCAGCTCGGCGCTGAAGATCCAGATGGAGCGCCTGTGGAAAAAGGAGATCGAGGATCAACTTTATCCCCTCCTGGCTGGAACCTTCGGCCCGGACAATGTGCACCTCTCGGTCAGCGTTGAGGCGGAGCTGGGCGACAAGACCGTCAACGATTATAAAGTGACCCTGCCCGAGTTCGCCGAGAACGGGGAGACCGGCGGCAGGGGCCCCCTCAGCAAGGAGGTTTACGTATACCAGTTCACCACCAACGATGAGGGCGCCGTAGGCGGCGTGGTGGGCACCGAGACCAACGCCGACCTGCCCACCTATGTGGAGCCGGGGGACGCCGCGGCGCAGCTCCAGAGGATCCTGGAGGAGCAGGTGGAGCGGGACTACGACAACTCCAAGACCCAGACCCAGATGATCATCACCGCCGCTTCCCTGACCAAGGTCACGGTGACAGTGACCATCGACTCCGAGAATTACGGGCCGGTGGACGTCAACGATGTCCGCGCCGCCGTGGCCAGCGCCTCCGGCATCGTGGCCCCGCTGGAGCTGCCCGACGACATGACCGCCGATGAATACCTGGCCCGGTACATCACGGTCGTGAACATCCCGTTCTATCGCGAGCCCGCGCCCACGCCGACCCCCTCTTTCTTTGAGCGGATGGGCATCCCCGAGTGGGTGGTATACGCCGCTGTCGGCGGACTGGTGCTGTTTATTGTTATCCTGGTGGCCATCATCCTGCTGGTGCGCGGCCACAAGAAGAAGAAGCAGGAGGCGGAGCAGAGAGCCGTGGAGGAACTGATGGCCACGGCCATGCCCGGTCAGGTTATGGTAGAGGTTGGGCCGGACGGGCAGACTGTTGTGCAGCCCGTGCTGGATGAGAACGGCAACCCCGTATCCGGCGCCGACGTGATGGATATGCACACCGAGCGCAGCATGGAGCTGCGGCAAAACATCCGGGATTATGTGGATGAGAACATGGAAGTCGCCGCCTTGCTGCTCAAGAGCTGGCTGAAGGAGGATGGAGACAATGGCTGACGCCGCGGTCGTGGAACAAAAAGCGGCTCCCGCCGAGGCCGGCGCCTCTGCGTNNGGNAAGAAGNNGNTNNANNATGAANTCCCCCTNACCGGCGCNCAGCGGGCCGCNACCGTGATNATNGCCCTGGGGGTGGAACGGGCNTCCGTGCTCTACAAGCANATGGAGCCCGAGGACGTGGAACAGCTCACCCTGGAAGTGGCCAAAATGGGTTTTCTGGGNTCNGAGCAGACCGAGTCCATCCTGAATGAGTTNTATCAGCTGTGCCGCACCAACCGGGCGGTCACCGAGGGCGGNNTGGANTACGCCCGCACCGTGCTGGAAAAGGCNTANGGNGCGCAAGCGGCGGAGGAGCTGCTGGGCAAGGTGACCAAGTCCCTNCAAAACCGCAACTTCTCCTTTATGGAGAAGGCGGACGACAAGTCGCTGTTCTCNGCCTTGCAGAACGAGCGNCCCCAGACNATCTCTCTGGTGCTGTCCTANGTGGATCCGGANAAGGCCGCCGGGGTCATCTCCCAGCTGGACGAGAAGCGGCAGATCCAAGTGGTGGAGAGCATGGCCAAGATCGAGAGCGTGTCCCCCACNGCCGTCAAGATCATCGAGGCCGAGATGCGCAAGAAGTTCTCCAGCATNGTCACCAGCGCCAACGTGAANGTGGGCGGCATCGANTACGTNGCCAACGTGATGAACAACCTGGANCGCACCAGCGAGAAGAACATCTTCGACGGGCTGTCCGCCTANGACCAGGAGCTGGCCGAGGAGATCCGCAAGCGGATGTTCGTGTTCGAGGANATCATCACCATGGACGACCGNTCCGTGCAGCGTTTCGTNCGGGACTGCGANCCCCGGGATCTGGTGCTGGCCCTCAAGGCCGCCAACGAGGAGGTCTCCANGAAGCTGCTCAGCAATATGTCCACCCGTATGGCNCAGAANATCCGGGACGACCTGGAGATCACGACCAATGTCCGCATGAAGGACGTGGAGGACGCCCAGCAGCGNATCGTGGANATCATCCGCGACCTGGAGGAGAAGAACGAGATCGTGATCGCGAAGGGCGGAAAGGACGATATCATTGCCTAACATATTCAAAGCGTTCCTGTTTGGGGAGGCCAAGGATAAGTCTGATTCCGAGACAAAGGTGGANCCCTACCGCTTTCCNGACGCGNNGGAGCTGGNGGTNGAGCCCGAGCCNGNGGANGAGCCGCCNGCGGCCGAGCTGGANCNGNNCATTGNGNCGGACGNCGAGCCGGAGGNNGGCGCGGNNCTNCAGNGNGGGTTCGANGNGCTCATTGCCGACCCGGAACCCGAGCCGGAGCCTGAGGNNAAGACGAGNCCCATCACCTTCGCCCAGATACAGGCCGAGGAGATCCTGGCCGACGCNCGGCGGGACGCGGANCGCATCNTGAAGCAGGCCAGGGANGACGCCGACCGGGAGGCGGAGAANGTGTTCGCCAAAGCCCGGGAGGAGGGCTACCAGGAGGGNTANGTCCANGGCATGGCCCAGGCGGCCGAGGAGTCCAANCAGCTNCGNGAGGAGCAGGCCCAGCGCATGGAGGANGAAGTNCACCGCTTCATGGAGCANGCNGGNGTNGCNCTGGACCGNCAGATGGATCAGAGCGTGGACGACCTGCGGGATCTGGCCCTGGCGGTGGCGGAAAAGGTGGTGTGCGTCAGCCTGAAGAGCAGCGCCGACGTCATCAGCCGGATGATCCAGACCGCCATNGACAANCGCAAGAAAAAAGAGTGGGTGCANATCTATATCTCNGAGTGCGACGCCAANCGGCTCAGCCAGATNCCNGCCTCCCTGTCCNCGGCGCTCAGCGCCCTGTCCGACCGGGTGCGCATCATCCCCATGGCGGACGACGAGTCGGGCACCTGCATCATCGAGATGCCGGACGAGATCGTGGACGCCAGCGCCGCNACCCAGCTGCACAANCTGCGCACCATCCTGACGGACACNGCCAACAGCGCGTCCGGGATNACNATATTTTANNAATTTGACNGNGCTTCCCATTCTCCCAGGCCGGGAAGGAAGCGCTGAAGCACAGGCCGGTGGAGTNNATCATGCCTTCCATCTTTCAACAAATGACCCGTCAGGTCTANAACGCGGAGCCCTACAGCCTGACGGGNAAAATTGANAATATCGTGGGTATGTCCATCGAGGCCTCCGGCGGACGTGCCGCCGTGGGCGACATCTGCCGCATNTACAACGGCGACTCCGGCGGNCAGGTNACCGCCGAGGTGGTGGGCTTCAANAACGACCACATCCTGCTCATGCCCTACTCGGANATGAGCGGNATCTCGGCGGGNAACTTCGTGCGCAACACCGGCGCNCANCTCACCCTNCAGGTGGGCGAGTTCCTCCGGGGCCGCATCATCAACGCCCTGGGCCAGCCCATCGANGGCAAGGGCCCCTTCGAGGGGGGCACCCCNTACTGNGTGGGCGGCNGNTACATNAATCCCCTGGAGCGNCCCCCCATCCGGGAGCGCATCCAGTTCGGCGTGAAGGCCATCGACGGNCTNATCACGATTGGNAAAGGNCAGCGTATCGGCATATTCGCCGGCTCNGGCGTGGGNAANTCCACGCTGATGGGCATGATCGCGAAAAANGTNACCGCCGACATNAACGTCATCGCCCTGGTGGGNGAGCGNGGACGAGAAGTNCTNGANTTTGTGGANAANGANCTGGGCNNGGAGGGCATGAAGCGGTCCATCCTGGTGGTGGCCACCTCCGACCAGCCCGCCATGCTGCGGATGCGCTGTCCCTCGGTGGCCACCGGCATCGCGGAGTACTTCCGGGACCAGGGGTACGACGTGCTGCTGATGATGGACTCCCTCACCCGTTTCGCCATGGCCCAGCGGGAGATCGGCCTGGCCATCGGCGAGCCGCCGGTATCCAGGGGCTATACCCCGTCCATGTACGCGGAAATGCCCAAGCTGTTGGAGCGGAGCGGCAATTTCAGTCGAGGCTCCATCACGGGGGTGTACACCGTGCTGGTGGAGGGCGACGACACCAACGAGCCCATCGCGGACACGGTGCGCGGCATCCTGGACGGACACATTGTCCTGTCCCGGCAGCTGGCCAACTCCAACCACTATCCGGCCATTGACGTGAGCGCCAGCATCTCCCGTCTGATGGTGGAGATCGTCTCCCCGGAGCACAGGCAGCTGGCCTCCCGTCTTCGGGACATCATGAGCGTGTATGAAAAGAATGCCGATCTGGTGGCCATTGGAGCCTACAAGCCGGGGAGCAACCGCAAGCTGGACTACGCCATGTCCAAGATCGACGCGGTGAATGACTTCCTCACCCAGGACGTGAACCAGGCTTTTTCCTATGACCAGTGTGTGGCCGAAATGGCCAAGCTGCTCAAATAAAACCCCCGCGAGGTGCTGAAGAAAGATGAAGAAATTCAAATTCGCGCTGGACTCGGTGCTTTCCTACAAAGAGCAGGTGCTGGAGTCCCTTCAGGGCGAGCACGCCGCCATCCTGGCCCAGGTCCGGGAGCAGGAGGAGGTACTGGAGGCCGTCTGGCAGGACTACCGGGACTGCAACGAGGAGTACCGCCGGCGCAAGGAAGAGGGTCTCACCATCACCGACGCCATGGTCTACCAGAATGGGCTGCGGGTGCTGGAGTACAACATCCAGATGGAGACCGAGAAGCTGGAGGAGCTGAAAAAGCAGGAAGAGGCCAAGCGCCAGGAGGTAGTGGACGCCAAGATCGACACCTCGTCCATCGAAAAGCTGAAGGACAAAAAGCTGGAGCTTTACAACAAGGAAGTGGCCAAGAGCGAGGAGCTGCTCATCGACGAGTTCGTCAGCTCCGCCCGGGCACGGGCCAGCATCGGAGCATAGTTTAAGTTGAGTCCAAACTCGGCGGATTTCCGCCGTTTGGAAATATATATCCCAATATAAGGAGGTGTAACGAACATGGAACAGACAAACATGGTTACGGCGATGCTTCAGACCGTGGCCAACACCACCGAGCTGCCCAAGACCGGCAAGGGCGGCGGGACGGACGAGTTCCAGAAGCTGCTGGAGGAGAAATCCCAGGCGAAGGATCCCCTGGTGGAGGATCAGCCCAAGACCCAGGCCAAGCCCCAGACCCCTGCCAAGAAGACCGAGAAGGCCCCCGCCCAGAAGCAGGAGAGCGCCTTAGAGCGGGCCAAGAAGTTGGCGGAGCAGGGCGCGTGGTTCACCCAGCCTGACATCGGGTGCGTGGACGTCGACCTGGTCACCGGCGAGGTCCGCGGGACCTACGAGCCGGGGGAGTACATCCTGGCCCATATCGGCGGGCAGACCGAGATCATCCCCATTGCTGATCTGGAGCCGTGGGAACAGCTTCAATTGCAGCAGCTCCTGGCCAATTCCGGGCAGACCATCGACGTCTCCGACCCCGAGGCCGACGCGCTGCTGGAGGCCACCGCCCCCGGCGCGGACAACAGCCCCGCGGCCATGCTGGAAAAGCTGGCGGACGAGGAGATCGGCCAGGTGGCCCAGACCGCCGTCGAGGAGGTCAAGCCCCAGGACGAGGACGACGACCAGGTGGAGCTCGTCGACGTGGAGCAGGGTTCTCAGCGCATTTTCCACGATGTGGAGGCCGCCCCGGTGAAGGTGGGCGAAGCGGAGGGCGCGGAGCAGACCAACGAGGCCGACGTGGTCCGGCAGGTGAACGACCAGATCGCCCAGCTGATCCAGAGCGGCGAGTCCACCGTGACGGTGCGGCTCAACCCGGAGAACCTGGGAGAGGTCACCGTGCAGGTCAGCATGAAGTCCGACGGCGTCCTCAACGTGGCCATCAGCGCCCGCAACGACGACACCAGGGCACTGCTGGAGCGCCACGCCGCCAATCTTCAGGAGATGGTCAGCAGCCGCACCCAGCAGAGCGTGGAAGTGAACGTCCAGCGCCAGCAGGAGAGCCAGCAGAACCAGAACCAGCAGAACTACGACGGCCACAACGGCCACGCCCAGGACGGGCGGGAGCGCCGCCAGCGCCAGCAGCACACCAGCCCCGAGGACTTTATGCAGCAGCTGCGGCTGGGCCTCATCCCCACGGACGGGGAGATCTAAACAGAAAGGAGTACATAGCCAATGGGAACCAGTTCGTATTCTATGGCCGACATCGCCAGCCTGACCAAGTCGACCAACATTCCGGTTGCCAAAAACAGCACCAGCCGCACCGGCAACACCGAGCTGACCATGCAGGACTTTCTCCAGCTCATGGTGGTGCAGCTCCAGAACCAGTCCATCGACGACACCATGGACACCAGCGAGATGATGAACCAGATGGTGCAGATGCAGATGGTCACCGCCATCACCAACATGAACGAGATCAGCGTCATGACCTACGCCAGCTCTATGGTGGGCAAGATCGTCACCATCGGCATCGTGGAGAACAACACCCTGGAAGAGCGGGAGGTCGAGGTCATCGGCACCGGCATTTCCAACGGCCAGCAGGTCATCTTCGGCCGGGACGGCAAGGGCAACGTGGAGACCTACGCGCTGAACCAGATCATGGCCGTGGGCAGGCTGCCCGAGATCCAGAAGGATCAGGGCGTTGTGGACGAGGACGGCAACCTGACCGACAAGACGGAAGGCACGGACAAGACGGAAGGCACCGAGAACAACGGCAACCAGACTCAGGAGCCCGATGTGGATCAGACCGAGGGCACCAAGCCCCCCGAATACAACGGCGAGCAGGGAGCGCCCACCGACAACACGTGAGAAAAACGAGGTGACATGAAATGATCCAGCGTGTATCAGGACTCCAGCGCACGGACGCGCCACAGGCCCGGGTACAGCAGCAGGGGCAGACAGGCGGCGGATTCGGCGCCATGCTCCAGCAGGAGCTGGTCAAAAGCGAGCAGCCCCAGGGCGTGGCCTTTTCCAAGCACGCGATCTCCCGGGCGCAGGAGCGGGGCATTGAGGTAACGCCGGATCTGATGGATCAGCTGGCGGGCAGCGTCATCCGGGCCCAGGCCAAGGGCGCCACCAACATCCTGGCCATGGACGCCGAGAAGGCCTTTATCATCAATGTGCCCAATGCCAAGGTGATTACAGCTATCACACAAGAGGAAATGAAACAAAATATCTTTACTAATATTGACGGCGCCGTTTTCCTGTAATATGATAAACAGATGGCAGGACCGGATTCGGATGCCATTGGCCCCATGTCCGACTGACATGGGCTGAAGGGCGCCAAACCGAAAGGAGTTAATATCACACTATGACTGGTGCAATGTATGCGGCCATCGCTGGCCTGCGGACCCATATGCAAAACCTGAACGTAATCGGCAACAACGTAGCCAACGTCAACACCCAGAGCTATAAATCCGCCCGTTCGGTGTTCAAGACGGCGATCTATACCACCCTGTCCGGCGGCTCCGACGGCACGGAGATCGTGGGCGGCGCCAACCCCTCCCAGATCGGCTACGGCTCCAATATGGCCAGCGTGGGCATCGACATGAGCACGGGCAACTACGCCGTCACCGGCAACGCCACCGACATGATGCTGGACGGCGACGGCTTCTTCCTGATGGGCAACAAGGACATCGCCGACACCTTCAACGGCAGCAACGGCGACGTGAGCAAGCTCACCTCCCTGACCCTCACCCGGCTGGGCAACTTCGGCTTCAAGGCCGACGGCTACCTGACCAACGACGACCTGTGCGTCTACGGCTTTATGTGCATCGGCGTGTGGGGCGATGAGAACCACCCGATGGAGATCGCGGGCGAGAATGGGGCGACGACCCCCAACCCCGCCGCCCTGGGCAAGAAGGCGGGCGACCCCATCTTCAGCGACCAGCTGGTGCCCATCCGCTTCCCCGGCGTGCGTATGACTGAGCGCTACTACGACCAGGAGGGCGTGGAGCTCACCGGCCAGGCTTTGACGGATGCCATGAACATGACCGCCGAGGCCCGGGCGACGGCGGGCATCACCGTCCAAGAGGTGGGCGAGATCATGTACGCCACCACCGGCGCCGACGGCATCGGCAAGCTCCAGGACGCCTACTATTATGTGGATCCGACCACCGGCGAGGCGGTTGAGCCGGGCGCGGACGGAACCCTTCCCGCCGGCGCGGTCAAGACGCTCTACAGCAAGGCCCAGTTCACTGGCATCACCGTGGACCAAAAGACCGGTCTGATCACCGGCACCAGCAACGAGACCAACGAGGTGGTCACCATCGGCTGCGTGGCGGTGGGCCAGGTGACCAACCCCAACGGCGTGACCCAGATCGGCAACAGCTACTACAACGCGGGCGCCGGCTCCGGCGACCTGACCATCTCCGTTTTGGGCGGCGGCGCCTCGAAGCTGGGCATCAACTACGTGAACGGCGAGCTCACCCGCGCCCGGGCCCAGGCTGACGCCGGGGACGGCCAGGGCGGCGGCGATGCCGCCGCGGCGGAGGTGGAATATGCCGACGGGATGCGCATCCGCAACGGCGGCAAGACTACCCTCCTGTCCAACGGCCTGGAGATGTCCAAGACCGACCTGGCCCAGGAGATCTCCAACATGATCCTGACCCAGCGCGGCTATCAGGCCAACACCCGTATTATCACCGTGACCGACTCCATGCTGGAGGAACTGGTCAACATGAAGCGCTGATTTGAAGTAATTTGAACGCGGCCCGGCCCGGGGGAGGGTGAAACCTCCCCCCGGGCCAGCCCCCATGGGTTCCCACTAAAAAGGAGGTTTGCGCGATGATCGTCCTGACAAAACGCAACCATGAGAAATTCCTGGTCAACCATTTGCAGATCGAGTACATCGAGACCATCCCCGAATCCAAGATCGTCATGATGAACCACGACTATTACCTCGTGCGGGAGAGCACGGAGGAGATCATAGAAAAAATCGCGAAGTACAACGCCAAGGTGATGGACATCCAGCGTGAGATCGCCGTGGTGGATAAGCGATAAAGACAGAGACAAAGCGTCCGGGCCGACCGCTCTGCGCCCCGGGTATTGGAGGTAGTGCTGCAGTATGAATATTACATATATCATCGGCGTTGTCCTGGCCCTGCTGGTGTTCCTGCTGGGCTGCGTGCTGGGCATCAACATCGGACCCAAGGCGGTAGACGCCACTACGGGGCTGCCGCTGCCCGTCTTCACGTTTACCCCCGGCAACCTGTGGAACTTCTTCGACGCGGCCAGTATCTTCATCGTCATCGGATGTACCCTGGCCATTGTGGTGGCCAGCTTCCCGGCCAGCACCCTGTCGTCCATCCCCAAGCACTTCGGGGTCATGCTCAATGCCGGGAAGTTCAACCCCATGACCTACATCGACCAGTTGGTGGATCTGGCCCAGACCGCCCGTAAGAACGGTCTGCTGGCTCTGGAAGGCAAGGCCAACGAGCAGGAGGACCCCTTCTTTAAGCAGGCCATCATGCTCATTGTGGACGCCAATGACCCAGACAAGGTGCGGGCCATCCTGGAGAACGACATCGATTGTATGTCCGCCCGGCATGAGGACGCGGCGGGACTGTATGACAAAGCCTCATCAGTGGCGCCGGCCTTCGGCATGGTGGGTACGCTGGTGGGCCTGATCAACATGCTGGCCGGCATGGACCCCACCAGCGGCGGCGGCAACCTGGGCAAGGACATGGGCACCGCCCTGATCACCACCCTGTACGGCTGTATCCTGGCCCACGTGCTGTTTGGCCCCATCGCCAACAACCTGCGGATCCGGGACGGCGAGGAAGTGCTGTGCAAGCAGATCATCGTGGAGGGCATTATGTCCATCCAGTCGGGCGAGAACCCCAAGGCCCTGCGCGAGAAGCTGCTGACCTACATCCCCCAGGGACAGCGGACGGCGGCCAGCGATTCCGGCGGTGGCGGAGAATAAGGCAGATGTCATTTTCCCACGACGTGATATAGAGGAGTTGAGAACATGGCGAAAAAGAAATCAGGCGGTGGCGGCGGCGCCAACTGGATGGATACATACGGCGACATGGTAACGCTTCTGCTGTGCTTCTTCGTCCTGCTCTATTCCATGTCCACCATCAGCGAGGACAAGTGGAAGGCCATTGTGCAGTCCTTCAACCCCTCCGGCGTGATCGCCCAGCTAGAAGAGATTGAGGGCGGCAGCGGCCCCAGCGCCGATGAAAACGAGGGGGGCGGCGTGTTCGACAACCCGGACGCCGCCCAGGAGGAAATTGAAGAGATGCTGGAGCAGATGGCCGAGGAGCTCAAGCAGATGGCCGCCGACGAGGGGCTGGCCAGTGCCATCTCCGTGGAGCTGACCGGCGGCAAGATCTACGTCAAGTTCAGCGACACCGTGTTCTTCGGCGGCAACAGCTCCACGCTGAAGCCGGAGGCCAGGGAGATCCTGCTCAAGGTGTGCGCCGTGCTGGACGCGGGGAAGGACGCCATCGAGGAGATCCGCATCCAGGGCCATACCGCCCAGGCGTCCGATAGTGTGCCGAATGAACCCTACGGCGACCGTCAGCTGGCCAGCAACCGATCCCTTGAAGTGCTGTACTTCATTCAGACCAACAGCTCTATCCACCCCGGCCGGCTCATCAACGAAGGCTGCGGCCAGTGGCGGCCCATTGATGACAACCAGGGCGAGGAGGGCAAAGCCCCCAACCGCCGGGTGGAAATGATCATCAGCGGCGTGGACCTGGAGAACAACAGCGAGCTGCACGAGGAGCTGTCCCAGTTTATCAGCTTAGACGGCGGGGAGCCGTAACGCGCCGCAAAAATTCAGCAGATCAGGTGAGGTGATTCGATGGCTGAGGTATTGTCGCAGAGCCAAATTGACGCGCTTTTGAACTCGATGCGCAGCGGCGGCGATGCGGATAAGGCGGAGGAGAAGCAGCCGGAGAAGAAGTATCGAAAATATGACTTCACCACCCCCCGCAAATTTACCAAGGACCGGATCAAGATGCTCAACGGCATCTTCGAGAACTACACGAGGGTCATCAGCTCCCGGCTCAACGCCCAGCTGCGCACCAACTGCGAGATCACGGTGGAGAGCATCGAGGAGCAGAAGTTCTACGAGTTCAACAACGCCCTCACGGAGGGGGATGTGCTGGCCATGGTGGACACCACCATCCATCCCATTGCCCGCCCCGGGGATTCGGGGGGAGAGGTCAAGGACATCGCGGTGGAGGATCCGGTGATGGTGTACCTGTCCACATCCACCGCGCTGGCGATGATGGACCGGATGATGGGCAGCGAGGACAACTCGGACCGGGACGTGCCTATGGGGTACACCTATACCGATCTGGAGCTCCAGCTGTACGAGCACCTGATGAAGGACATCATCACCCTGATGGGGAGCAGCTGGGAGAACTATGTGCCCATCACCTTTGAGTACAACCGGACCCAGGTGAACCCCACCCTGGTCCAGCTGCTGAACCTAGACGAGACAGTGGTGCTGGTGGACATGAAGCTGAACTTCGGGGGCAGCGAGGGCCGCATGAGCATCGTGCTTCCGGGCAATATGCTGATGAGCGTATTTGGCGAGGTCAACCGGGAGAGCATGGGCCGCAAGGTGGCCAGCGAGGACAACTCGGATGAGATCTTCGACAAGCTGCGGGACTCCAGCCTGGAGATCATCGCCGCCCTGGGCGAGACCCGAATTTCCCTCAGCGATATTTACCACCTAAACGTGGGCGATGTGGTGGATCTGGGCAGATCGAAGGATTCGCCGGTATTTTTGCAGATCGGTGGTTACCAGTGGTTTACCGGGCGCATGGGTACCCACAAGAAAAACATGGCCATCAAGATAGACGAGGTGTGCTATTCGGCCGAGCAAAGGAGCGAGTAAGGGATGGAGAAGGAAATGTTCAGCCCAATGGCGATCGACGCCTTGGGCGAGATGATGAATATCAGCCTGGGCTCCTCGGCCACCGCGGTGTCAAATATGCTGGACCATCGGGTGGATATTACCACACCCACGGTCTCAGTGGTGGACGTGAAGGACTTCTCCCTGGGCAATCTGGAGCCGGCCATCGGCGTGGAGATCAAGTACGTCGAGGGCCTGGAGGGCAGCAACATCATGCTGCTCAAGCGCAGCGACATCAAGATCATTGTGGACATCCTCATGGGGATGGAGACAGCCGAAGAGGAGTTCGAACTCAACGAGCTGACCATCAGCTGCGTGTGCGAGGTCATGAACCAGATGATGGGTTCGGCTGCCACCGCCATGTCCGACTTCCTGGGCTTCCGCGTGGACATCTCCACGCCCCAGTCCTTTGAACTGGACAGCCTGGAGCATTTCAAGCAGGACCATATGCCCAAGGGCGCGGAGCAGGTCGTGGTGGTCCGCTTCTTCCTGAAGATCGAGAACGCGCTGGAGAGCGAGTTCATGAACGTGATGAGCGTGTCCCTGGCCAAGGAGTTGCTCAAGAGCCTGGGCTTGGAGAGCGAGGTGTCCAGCGGCGTGCCGGACGGAACGCCCCTCCCGGAGGCGGCCCCCGAGCCGGAGGTCAGCAACCGGGTGATGAGCCAGGCGGAGATCGAGGCCCTGCTCCACGGCGGGGACAGCGCCCCCGCGCCGGAGCCGGAGCCCAGCAACCGGGTGATGAGCCAGGAGGAGATCGAGAAGCTGCTGGCCGGAGGCATCCCGCCCGCTGAGCCGGAGCCCGCACCCGCTCCCGCTGGCGGCGACAAGAAAATGAGCCAGGAGGACATTGAAAAGATGCTGGCTGGTATGAACAGTGAGCCCGCACCTGCGGCTCAGGCGGCGCCTTCCCAGGCTCCGGCAGCCCAGGCGGCACCCGCCCAGACCCCCGCGCCGGCGGCCCCCGCGGCCCAAATGGGCCAGCCGGGACAGATGCCCCCCTATCCCTATCCGCCCGTGCCCGGGCCGGACGGACAGATGCAGGGCGGATATATGGGCTATCCCCCCATGTACTATCCGCCGTATCCCTACCCCTATCCGCCCCAGGCTGAGCCCCAGAAGGCCGCGCCCGAGCCCAAGGTCATCGCCACCAAGCCTGTACGCATGGAGCAGATGGATCCTGTGGCTCAGCTGGGCAAGGAGCAGGCCCAGAACCTGGACCTCATCATGGAGGTGCCCCTCCAGGTGACGGTGGAGATCGGCAGGGCCCGCCGGAAGGTGCAGGATATTCTGGAATTCGCCAAGGGGTCACTGGTGGTGCTGGATAAGCTGGCCGGCGACCAGGTGGATCTGTTTGTCAACGGCAAGTGCATCGCCCGGGGCGAGGTGGTGGTGATCGAGGACAACTTCGGTGTCCGCATCACCGAGATCGTGCAGACCCCAGGCATTGAGATGCTGGCAACCGGCAGATAAGGCCGAACTCATAAAATCCGCCCCGGAAAACCCAGGCCGCGGGCCACAACATCAATGAATAAAAGGATGGATGAACCAATGGCTAAGAAAATTTTGTTAGTGGATGACGCCGCTTTTATGCGCAAGATGATCAAGGACACCCTGACCAAGAATGGTTACACCGAGGTGTTCGAGGCCGTGGACGGCGCCGACGCCGTGGAGAAGTTCAGCGAGATCGGCCCCGACCTGGTGGTCATGGACATCACCATGCCCAACATGGACGGCCTGGAGGCCCTGAAGGCCATCCGCGCCAAGGACGGCAGCGCCAACGTGGTCATGTGCTCCGCCATGGGCCAGGAGTCCATGGTTATGGACGCCGTGCGCTCCGGCGCCAAGGACTTCATCGTCAAGCCCTTTAAGCCCGACCGCGTGCTCAAGACCGTCACCTCCATTCTGGGCGCGCCCTGACGGAGATGCCGCGGCATAACAGCCCGATCGCGCTGACCACGGATTCTGTGGGAAAGACAGCGTCCGTGGGGAACAGCCTGCTCTCCCTGGCCTGGGTGCTGGTGTGCGTGGCGGTCATCATTGTGCTGGCCTACCTGTTCACCAAGTACGCGGTGGGCAGGGGCGGCGGCTTTTTGGGCGCGGGCAGCGGCACGGAGCGGTTCAAGGTGCTGTGCCGTCTGTCTCTGGGAAGGGATCAGGCCGCGGTGCTGGTTCAGGCGGGGGAGAAATACCTCCTTCTGGGGGTGGCCCCCTCGGGCATCACGGTGCTGACGGAGCTGACCCAGGAAGAAGCCGAGCCCCTGTATATGCGCCCTTCTGACCAGCCGGCGCCCCCCAGCTTTGGGGAAGCGCTGCGCACCGTACTCAAGCAAAAGAAACCGAGGTGAGGATGGGATGCCGACGGACAGTCTGAACAGTCTGGTCAATATCAACGGAGACAGCGTACAGACCCTGGAGATTCTGTTCCTCACCACCATGATCGCCCTGCTGCCCTCCATGTTGGTGATGATGACCTCCTTCACCCGGTACATCATCTCCCTGTCCTTCCTGCGCACCGCCATGGGCACCAACCAGAGCCCGCCCAACGTGGTGCTGGTGGGCATCGCCATGTTCCTCACCCTTATCACCATGAACCCGGTGATCACCCGCATCCAGACGGAGGCGTGGACGCCGTACACCGAGCAGGAGATCGGCCAGGAGGAATTTTTGGCCCGGGCGTCCATCCCGCTGAAGGAGTTCATGCTGGACAATACCGAGCGCAACACCCTGCGGATGTTCTGCAATCTGGCCCATGTGGACGTGCCCGACGACGCCGCCGGACTGGACGGGGTGGCGATGGATCTGCCCCTGCGCGTCATCGTGCCCGCCTTCATGACCCAGGAGCTGCAAAAGGCGTTCTACACGGGACTGCTGCTGTACATCCCCTTCATGCTCATTGACATCGTGGTATCCTCCACGCTGATGAGCATGGGCATGATCATGCTGCCGCCGGCCATGATCTCCACCCCCTTCAAGCTGCTTTTGTTCGTGTCTGTCAACGGCTGGAGCCTGCTGTTCTCCTCGCTGGTGCAGAGCGTCAAGTAACCCCCGCCCCCAAGGAAGGAGTACACTATGGATACCGCACAGGTGATGGATCTTCTTCGGGAGGCGGTGGGCGTAGCCATCAGGCTGTGCAGCCCCATGCTGCTGCTGGCCATGCTGGTGGGCGTGGTGGTGGCCATTTTCCAGGCCGTCACCCAGATCCACGAGCAGACCATCGGCTTTGTGCTGAAGCTCATCGTGGTGGTGGCCGTGCTCCTGTTGGGGGGCGCTTGGATGATGGACACCCTTCAGGACTATACCTATCAGATCTTTACCCTGATCGCCAGTTAGGCCGGGAGGGGGCGCTTCCATGATCGACTGGGCGGCACTGACCGCGTTTCTGTTTATCACCGCCCGCGTCAGCGGGTTCATCCTCTTCAACCCCATCCTGGGGCGCGCCAACATCCCCGTCACCTTCCGCACGGGCATGACTTTGGTGCTGTCCGTGTTCGTGGCCTCGGTGTCCACCCTTCAGGTTACCGAGCCGGCGGGCCTCATCGAGCTGTGCGTCCGGCTGCTGCTGGAGATCGCGGTGGGCTTTTTGCTGGGGATCGCGGTGAACTTTTTCTTCTATATCCCGCAGCTGGCGGGCTCCATGATCGACACCCAGATGGGCATGACCATGAACCAGATGTATGACCCGGGATCTTCCGCCAACCTGTCGGTGACCGGGCAGCTGCTGAACACCCTGATGACCCTGCTGTTCTTCGCGGGGGGCGGGCATCTCACCCTGCTGCGGCTGTTCCTCACGTCGCAGGACGTTGTGCCCCTGGGCATGGTGTCCATCGGCCTGCCCGCCTACAACCTGCTGCTGGAGTTGTTCGTGGAGTGCACTGTGCTGGGCATAAAGCTGTGTATGCCCATTCTGGTGGCGGAGCTCATCGCCCAGGTGGGCATGGGGGTGCTGATGAAAGTCATCCCCCAGATCAACGTGTTTGCCATCAACATTGAGCTGAAGGTCATCGTGGGGCTGGCGCTGCTGCTGGTGCTGGTCATCCCCTTCAGCGAGTTCCTCCTCCAGGCGGAGGCGGCCATGCTCAACGCGCTCCACGACATCCTGACCCTGACCGGGTGATGTTCTGACAGTACGCATCCACAAAATCCCGCCCTCCACCCTTCTGAGGAGCGGGAACGCGCGGCTCAAAGGGGGGACAGACGTTGCCCGAGGGAAATAAAACAGAAAAAGCAACCCCGAAAAAGCGACGGGACGAACGAAAAAAAGGCAACGTCTTCAAGAGCCAGGATGCGGTGGCGGTAGCCGGGCTGCTGACCACCTTTGCCACCCTGTGGCTGCTCACCGGCGCTTTTACTGACCAGCTGGGGGGCTTTATGGCCCTTTGCCTGACCACCGTGGGGGAGGAACCCCGGGAGGTGGCCGGCCTGGCCGGCGAGCTGGAGATCCAGGGCATCATGGTCATTCTCAAGACCGTGGGCCCGGTGGTGGCGGTGGCCATTCTGGCCGCTGTGGCGTCCACCTTTGCCCAGACCAGGTTCCTGGTCAGCACGGAATCAATGAAGCCAAAATTCAGCCGGCTCAATCCCTTGGAGGGATTCAAGCGGCTGTTTTCCCTAAAAAGTCTCGTTGAGACGCTGAAGAATCTGATCAAGATCGCCATTCTGATGGCCATCGTGTTCCTGAGCATCCGGGATATGTTCCTGGAGAGCTCCCGCTACCTGTACACCGACCTGACCGTTGCCGTGGCCCATCTGGTGCAGATGGCGGGGGGAATGGTGATGCGCATCTGCATCGCCTTCGTGGCGGTGGCCGCCCTGGACTTCTTCTACCAGTGGTGGGACTATGAGCGGCAGATGAAGATGACCAAGCAGGAGGTCAAAGAAGAGTACAAACAGATGGAAGGCGACCCCCAGGTGAAGGGGAAGATCAAGGAGATCCAGCGCCGCCGGGCTCAGCAGCGCATGATGCAGCAGGTGCCCGGGGCGGACGTGGTCATCCGTAACCCCACTCACTTCGCCGTGGCCCTGCGCTATAAGCCGGATGAGGACGACGCCCCCATTGTGCTGGCCAAGGGCCAGGACAACATCGCCATGCGCATCGTGGAGATCGCCGAGGAGAACAAAATCGCGGTGGTCGAAAATGTGCCCCTGGCCCGGGCGCTGTATGCCCAGGCGGAGCTGAACCAGTTCATCCCGCCGGAGCTGTACGGGCCGGTGGCGGAGGTGTTGGTGTACATCTTCAGGCTGAACGAGAAGAAACAAATCGTGAAGTAAACGGTGGCCCCTGCGGCCCTATAAGCGAGACCCAAGGGGCCCCCATGAAAGCGCCCTTCAGCTTTCATGGGGAGAGGAGGGGCGGCGGAATGAATGAGCTTTCGCCAAAGGCGGAAGCGAATGATATGAAGCTTGCCCCGACGAAGGAGGTGACCGCCCCATGCTCAAACGCATTTTAAACAATAGCATAGCGCTGTTCGTGGTGGTCGTGGTCATGTTCCTGTTCATCCCGCTGCACCCCGTGGTCCTGGACATCCTGCTCATCATCAACATCGGGCTGTCCATCATGATCCTGATGATCACCATGAACATCTCGGAGGCGCTGGATTTCTCCATTTTCCCATCCCTGCTGCTGATCACCACCCTGTTCCGGCTGGGCATGAACGTGTCCAGTACCCGGATGATCCTCACCACCGGCTACCCCGGCGAGGTCATTGAAAACTTCGGACGGCTGGTCACCCAGGGCGACATCGTGGTGGGCTTCGTGATCTTCTTCATCATTGTGCTGGTGCAGCTCATCGTCATCACCAAGGGCGCGGAGCGCGTGTCCGAGGTGGCCGCCCGCTTCACTCTGGACGCCATGCCCGGCAAGCAGATGGCCATTGACGCCGACCTGTCCTCCGGCCTCATCGACGAGCAGACCGCCCGGGTCCGCCGGGAGAAGATTCAAAAGGAAGCGGACTTCTACGGCGCCATGGACGGCGCCACCAAGATCGTCAAGGGCGACTCCACCATGTCCATCATCATCACCCTCATCAACCTGGTGGGCGGTATCATCATTGGCATGGTGGTCAAGGGCGGCAGCATCGGCGACGTGATGCAGCAGTACTGCATCCTGACCATCGGCGACGGTCTGGTGTCCCAGATCCCCTCCCTGATGATCTCCACCGCCACCGGCATGATCGTCACCCGTTCCGTGTCCGAGGGCAGCCTGAACGTGGACGTCCTGAACCAGTTCAAGGCTCAGCCCCGGGCTATCCTGACCACCGGCGTCGTCCTGCTGTTCCTGGGCATCATTCCCGGCACGCCCACCATCCCGCTTATCGTCGGCGGCGTGGCCCTGGTGGGCGGCGGATTCTTCATCACCCGCCAGATGAGCGCCCAGCAGCAGGCGGAGGCCGCTGCGGCCCAGGCACCCGCCGAGCCCGCCGAGCTGGCCGCCCCCAGCGAGAGCGACTACTATAAGGACATCAACAACGTGTACACCCTGCTGTCGGTGGAGCCGGTGGAGATGGAGTTCGGATACAGCCTCATCCCCCTGGTGGACGAGAGCCACGGCGGCAAACTCATCAGCCGCATCGTCATCTTCCGGCGGCAGTACGCCCAGGATATGGGCTTTGTCATCCCGTCCATCCGCCTGCACGACGGCTCCGCGCTGGGCACCAACCAGTACTGCATCCGCATCAAGGGAGAAGTGGTGGCCCAGGGCGAGATCTTGGTGGACTACTACCTGGCCCTCGAGCCGCCCAACCCCCTGGGCGAGATCGACGGCATCGAGACCATCGAGCCGGCCTACGGCATCCCCTCCCGGTGGATCCTGCCGGAGAACAAGGAGATGGCGGAGATCTACGGCTACAACGTCATCGACCCGCTGTCCGTCATGCTGACCCACCTGGCGGAGACGGTGAAAAAGCACGCCTACGAGCTGCTGACCCGGGCCGAGACCATCCGGCTGGTGGACAATTTGAAGCAGACCTCCCCGGAGCTGGTGGAGGAGGCGGTCCCCGCCATCATCCCCTACTCCAGGCTGGAAAAGCTGCTGCGCAGCCTCCTCCAGGAGGGCGTGCCCATCAAGGATCTGGCCACCATCGTGGAGACCGCCGCCGACGCCTTCTCCCAGGGCCGGGATCTGGACATGGCCACCGAGCAGGTGCGCGGCGCCCTGGCCCGCACCATCACCCGCCGGTTCTGCGAGGACGGCCAGCTCCGGGTCATCACCCTGGACGCCGAGGTGGAGAAGAAGATCATCTCCTCCCTCACCCGGAACGAGCAGGGCGTGTACCTGGCCATGGGCCCCGACCTGATGCAGACCATCATCGCCCAAATGGCGGAGCATCTGAAAAAATTCGGCGACCTGTCCCAGACACCGGTGATCCTGGTCAGCCAGGTGATCCGGGGCTATTTCAGCAAAATGATCACCCAATTCTACCCCAACGTCTATGTGCTGTCCTTCAATGAGATCACCAACACCGTGCAGATCCAGGCCCTGGGCAACATTACCGACCAGACGACCGCCCAAGCCCAGAGAAGGGCGGTGGGCACATGAGCGCGGGCGCTGTCCAGCGGAGGTACACCCCGGACGAGGTCGAGACCATGCCCACCTCCGAGCTGCTCTCCCTCTACAAGCAGACAGGGGATGAGGAGCTGAAGTGGCCCCTGGTGCTGCGGTATGAGGGCCTCATCAAGAGCGCGGCGCTGCAAATACGGGGCGTGTACAGCAGCTTTGCCCAGGTGGACGACATCGTCAGCGAGGGCATCCTCACCCTGCTCAGCTCCATTGACAAGTTTGACCCGGACAAGGGCATCAAGTTTGAGACCTATGTGGCCAAACGCATCCGCGGCATGGTCATCGACCTGGCCCGGAAGCAGGACTGGCTGCCGAGGAACATCCGGCAGCGGGCCAAGGAGATCGACGCCGCCGTGTCCAACCTGGCCAATGAGCTGGGGCGCTTCCCCACTGACCACGAGGTGGCGGACCATTTGGGTATGCCCACCGACAAGTACCAGAAGGAGGCCGCCCGGGTGGCGCTCTCCAACACCCTGTCCCTGGACGCGTTGATGGACGCCCGGGATTTGGAGGGCCACCGTTTCGAGGTGTCCTCTGAGGATCCCACCGTCCAGCCGGAGACGGTGCTGGAGGACCAGGAGCTCCAGCAGACCCTGGCCCAGGGCGTCGCCGCCCTCCAGGAAAACGAGCAGATCGTACTCTCCCTCTATTACGAGAAAAACCTTCATATGAAGGAGATCGCCCAGGTGATGGGGGTCAGCGAACCCCGCATCTCCCAGATCCACTCCCGGGCCATCCAGAAGCTGCGGGATCATATGGGCGCGTACATGAACAGCGAAGCCCCACAAAAAACCTCTAAAAAGCGGAAGAAGGTATGATGCAGGATGTTTAAGGGCTTTTACAATCTCACATCGGGGATGCTGACCCAGCAGCGCCACTTGAACGTGGTGGGCAACAACATGGTGAACATCTCCACCGCGGGCTTTAAGGAGAGCCGCTACACCGCCACCACCTTTGACGATGTGATGTACACCCGGGTGGGCAACAGGGAGAAGGTGTACACCGAGATCGGGCGGCAGAGCTATATCCGGGCCAACAGCGAGATCTACGTCACCTACGACCAGGGTATCCCGGAGCCCACCGACATCCCCCTGGATTTCGCCATCATGGGGGACGGCTTCTTCGCCATCCAGCAGGAGGACGGAAATACCGTCTACACCCGGGCGGGCAGCTTCTCCCTGGACGACGAGGGCTACCTGTGCTTCCCCGGCGTGGGCCGGGTGCTGAGCAACGAGGGCCAGCCCATCGTCCTGGGCACCGACAAACTGGAGGTGGACGCGTTTGGCAACATCTCCCAGAAGGACGGCGGCTATTTGGGCCGCCTGGGCGTGTACAACTTTGAGGATTTGGAGCAGCTGGAGCACAACGACGCGGGCTTCTTCACCGGAGAGGGCGCGGAGGCCATGGAGACTCCCCAGGTCATGTGGAAGTATCTGGAGCGCTCCAACGTGGATATGATCCGCCAGATGACCGATATGCTCACCTGCCAGCGCGCCCTGCAGAGCGCGGCTTCGGTGACCAAGATGTACGATGAGGTTATGGGCCACGCCGCCAGCGATGTGGGCCGGTTAGGATGAGGTGAGACAGCATGAATCAATCCTTTTATATCGGCGCTGTGGGCGCCCAGATGCAGCAGCGGCGGATGAACATCATCGGCGACAACATCGCCAACCTGAACACCGTGGGCTTCAAGGCCGACCGCTCCGATTTCACCGCCCTGATGTATCAGAACCATCGGGGCGCGCTGAACGGTGAGGATAATACCCAGCTGCCCATGGGCGTGGGCACCCGGCTGCTGATGACCTCCACCAACTTCACCCAGGGGCCGGTGGTGGACAACCAGCGCACCCTGGACTACATGATCGAGGGGGACGGGTTCTTCGCCCTGGTGGATCTGGCCACCGGCGAGGTCAGCTACACCCGCAACGGCGCGTTTGTCATGTCCGAGCTGGAGCGGGCCACCGGTGAGGTGGACGAGAACGGCCAGCCCGTGATGAACAAGGTGTTCTGCCTGGGGGACAACGAGGGCCGCTTTGTGCTCAGCGATGTGGGCGGCCTCATCGAAGTGACCGACCCCTCGGAGAAGCTGCCCATCGGCATCTTCGATTACGCCAACTATAACGGAATGCAGCAGCTGAGCGACACCCGCTATATGCCCGTCGACAAGAACGGGGGGCTTTGGTACGGCACCGGCAACCTGCTCCAGGGGGTGCTGGAGGGCTCCAACGCCGACCTGGCGGAGGAGTACACCAAGGTCATCGAATCCCAGCGGGCGTATGGTATGGCGCTGAAGATGGTGCAGACCTCCGATGAGATCGAAGCCACCATCAATGGCCTGCGCAACTAAGGAGGGAGACTGAATGGCGATCAAAAATTACGACGAGCTGAACTCGCTGGAGTTGGATACGCTCCGGGAGATCGGCAGCATGGGCACCGGCAACGCGGCCACCGCCCTGTCCCAGATGCTGGGGCGGGAGGTGCGCATCACGCTGCCCGAGGTGCGCATCATGGGCTATAACGAGGCCATTGAGTGGATCGGCGGCCCGGAGGAGATCACCGCCGGCGTGCTGGTGAAGCTCAGCGGGCAGATGACCGGCATCATGCTGTCGGTGCAGCCGCTGGAATTTGTCAACATCGTGCTGGAGAGCATGATGGAGAAAACGGTGTCCGACTACACTGAGCTCACCGATATGGAGCACTCCGCCCTGGTGGAGGTGGGCAACATCATGATCTCCACCTTCATCAACGCGCTGAGCGGCCTGTCCGGCATAGATGTGAGCCTCACGGTGCCCGCTTTCACGGTGGACATGCAAGGGGCCATCCTGGCCGTGCCCATGGCGGAATACGGCGGACAGTCCGACTACATCATGACCATCGGGGGCAACTTCATCAGCGACAACAAGCAGGTTCCCTGCCGCCTGCTGCTGTCGCCCGACCTCAGGTCGCTGAATGCTTTACTACGGAAGCTGGGCGTAAGTGATGGCTGACAACAAGATCACCATCGGCATCGCGGATATGAAGATGGCCAAAGGGGAGGGCATGTTGGTCACCTACGCGCTGGGGTCCTGCATCGGCATCTGCCTGCACGACCCGCTCCTCAAGCTGGGGGCGCTGATCCATATTATGCTGCCGGTCAATATGGAGGCGGGGCGCAAAAACACGATGAAGTATGCCGATACGGGGATCAGGGAGACCTTGAAGCAGATGGAGGCCATGGGCGCCAATCGCTCCAGGATCACCGCCAAGATCGCCGGCGGGGCCATGATGTTCAAGGACGGAACGGGCTCCTTGGGCAACATTGGACAGAGGAATATCGAGAGCGTGAAGCTCAACCTGAGAAAAGAGGGCATCCACCTGCTGAAGGAGGATGTGGGCGGGTCGGTGGCCCGCACCCTGCTTTTTGACGTGAACAGCGGCCTGGGCTGTGTGCGCTGCTACGGCCGGCCGGAGCTTATCATTTGACAGAGCAGGGCCCGCCCCGGCGGGCCCCAGATTGAAGGGAGAGTTGGAAATGATGGAACAAAACAAGCAGGGCATTCTGCTGGAGTCCGGCACCAATGAGATCCAGATCATGAAGTTCACCATCGGGGGCAACCTGTACGGCATCAATGTGGCCAAGGTGCGCGAGATCATGATCTCCGCCCCGGTGAAGCCCATGCCCCACGCCCACCCGGCGGTGGAGGGCATCTTCAAGCCCCGGGACACGGTGATCACCGTGGTGGACCTGCCCCAGTATCTGGGGGTGAAGAGCGCCAAGGATGACAAGGACATCTTCATCATTACCAATTTCAACAAGATGTTTATCGCGTTCCGGGTGCATACGGTGGATCGGATCAGCCGCATCTCCTGGACAGACATCTCCAAACCGGACAAAACCGTATCCGGCGGCGAGGAGAGCGTGGCCACTGGCATCGCCCAGTGCGACGGCGAGCTGGTCACCATCCTGGACTTTGAGCGCATCGTGGCGGAGATCGCCCCGGAGACCACGATCCAGATCTCCGAGGTGGAGCAGCTGGGCCCCCGGGATCGCAACGATAAGCCCATCTGGGTGGCGGAGGACTCCATCCTGCTGGCCAAGATGATCGGGGACTCCCTGCGCAAGGCCAATTACGTCAATCTGCATATGTTCTCCAACGGCCTGGAGCTGTGGGAGGCCCTGACCGCCCTGTCCCCCGACAAGGAGCTGTCCCAGGACGTGGCCCTCATCATCACCGACATCGAAATGCCCCAGATGGACGGCCACCGGCTGACCAAGCTGGTAAAGGACAACAGCCGGTTCAAGGATATTCCCGTCATCATCTTCTCCTCCCTGATCAATGAGGAGATGCGCCGCAAGGGCAGGGAGCTGGGGGCGGACGAACAGCTTACCAAGCCGGAGATCGGCCACCTGGTGGATGTGATGGATCACCTTCTCATGCTCCAGGAAAAGAAGGTCAAGGGATAAGGGACAGGATTAGGAGGCGCTTATGAGCGGCAAGTATATCGTGCGGCAGCCCATCCGGGATCATGAGGGAAGCACCATCGGGTATGAGATCCTCTACCATGGGGCCAATCAGGCCTTTAGCAGCGACAGCTCCACTTCCAGCGCGGAATTTGCCGCCGCCAACACGATCTATAATTTTCTCACCGACAACAGCCCCAAGGTGTTGAAGGGTACGCTGAATTTTATGACCTTCACCACCATGCTGCTGATGAAAAAGACACCCAGGCTTTTTGATAAAAACGACCTGGTCATCCAGATCGACGACGCGGTGATCATCCACCCGCTGTCCATGCACCTGGTGCGGCAGTACGCCAAGGAGGGCTACCGCGTCGCGGTGAACGACTTCCAGTTTACTCCCCGGTATTTGGCCCTGCTGGACGACATCCATTTCATTAAGATCAACGCGAAAAACGCCAGCGAGGTCACCATCCGCAACACGGTGGAGATTGCCCACAGCATGAACATCAAGTGCATTGTCACCCATGTGGACGACCCGCATGCTTACCAGCGGGCGGTGGCTCTGGGGGCGGATGGGCTGGAGGGTTCCTATGTGGCCGACAAGCTCACCACCAGGGCTCACAGCAGCGCCTATATCCAGAGCAATTTCTTCCAGCTTATGGTGGCCGTCACCAAGGACGAGCCCAACGTGGAGGAGATCGAGCAGCTGATCGCCGCGGACGCCAGCCTGACCTACGGCCTGCTGAAAATGGTCAACTCCGCCTACTTTGCCCTGCGCCACCGGGCGACCACCATCACCCAGGCCATCATGACTCTGGGCCTGGGCCAGCTGAAGCAGTGGATCTATCTGCTCAGCGCCAGCAACGCGGAGAACGAGGTGGATCCCGGCTCGGAGGAGTTCTTGAAGCGCTCCTTCATGCGGGCCAATTTCTGCAGCGAGCTGATGAACTACGCCAAGGATATGCCCATCTCCAAATCTGAGGGCTATCTGATGGGTATGTTCTCCACCCTGAACTATCTCATCGACGCTCCCCTGGAGGAGATCCTGGCCGAGGTGCCGGTGGCCGACGAGATCAAGTCCGCCCTGCTCCGCCGCGAGGGGCGCTGCGGCAAGCTGTATGAGCTGGTGCTCAGCTATGAGTCCGCAGACTGGGAGCGCATCACCGCCCTGGCCGAGGAGCTGGGCATTCCGGACAACATGATGACCAGCGTCTACTTTATCTGCATGGAAAATGTAAATACCCTCTGGGAACAGCTTACCAATCCCTACCCCCGGCAGGGCGAGCCTGTGGAGGCGGAAACACCCGAGACCCGATCGGATCAAAGCTGATTTCAGGACAAAAAATCTCTGGCGGATCGTTCCGATCCGCCAGAGATTTTCCATCAGGTTTACTCCCGGCCGTGGTGGGGGCGCTCCATGACCAGCTTGCAGGCCTGGAGCAGCTGGGCCGTGATGTCGCTGCTGAACTTGCTCTCGTACACCGTCAACCGGGGGACCATATCTCCCCGCTCCAGCACCACATATTTGGGGGGCAGGTGGTTCAAGGTGAGGGCCTTTACGTCCTCCATGCAGCGCTCACAGCTGCACAGGCCGAACATCTGCACATATTTGGGGGCCTTCTCCTCCACCAGCACCTGCATGACGTTCATGTAGCCGGGGTAGGCGGGGAGGTGGGACTCATCCCACTTGGAGGCCTCCCCGGCCTCGGGCTGAGCGGCGGGCGCGGGTTCGGGCTCAGGCTGGGGTTGAACGGCGGCGGGCTCGGGCTCGGGTGCGGGGGCAGGCTCGGGCTCCGGCTGGGGGGCGGGCGCCGCCTGTTGGACAGGCGCGGGAGCGGCCTGCCGCGGGGCTGCCTGCTGCGTGACCTGCTCGCCCTCCAGCGCGTCCTCCAGCGCGTTCTTGATCTGCACCGACACAGCGGCGTCCGGGGCCATGGAGGCGGCGATGGGGGTCTGGGCGGCGGGCGCGGCCGCCTCCTCGGGAGAGGCGGCGGGATCGGGCTTCTTGCTGAGCAGGTTCATCACCCGCGCGGTCTTGCTGGTTTTGTCGTTCTTAGATGCCATGACGCTGAACTCCTTACTTAATTGAAAAATTTGGAGATATATCTTTGCTTAAATGACTGCTTGGGCCGAGGGAAGCGCTCCCCAGCCACCGCGTCCACGATCTCCTGGAAGTCCTGGGCGGGACGGGAGTCGGGCTGGTAGGTGAGCACGCTCTGCCCATGGGCGGGGGCCATAGCCACGCCCACGCCCCGGTGGATCTTAGCCTGGAACACCTGGCTGCCCAGCTGCCCGGCCACCTCCTCGGCCAGCTCCAGGATGTCCTTGGACAGGGTGAGCCGGCCGTTGAACTTGTTGACCAAAATGCCCAGCACCTTCAAATGGGGGTTGTAGGTGGAGCGCACGGTTTCGATGGTCTCCTGGAGCTGGGTGATGCCCACCAGGCTGAGCACCTCCGCCTCCATGGGGACGATCAGCCCGTCGGAAGCCACATAGGCGTTGACGGTGAGGATGTTCAGGGCAGGCGGCGTGTCGACGATGATGAAGTCGTACTGGGAGCGCACGGCGGACAGCTTGTCGGTGAGCAAAAACTCCCGGCGGGGCATGGTGAACTCCACATCGGCGGCGGACAGCATAATATCCGAGGGCAGGATGTCGCCGTATTCGGTGGACTGGATGGCCTGCTCGATGGGACAGCTTCCCTGGAGCACGTCATAGACAGTGCTGCCCGAGCCGATGTCCAGCCCCAGGTTGAAGCCCAGGTTGCCCTGGGGATCCAGGTCGATGCCCAGGACCCTGGCCCCGCGCTGTTGGAGGCCGGACACCAGGGCGGCGGCGGTGGTGGTTTTGCCCACGCCTCCTTTTTGATTGGTGACGGTAATGATTTGAGTCAAGGAATATTCCCTCCCCTTTACAAAAACATTGGAGAAAAGTCTTAAGTTTAATATACTACAGGTCGATAAAAAAGAACAGAGGTACAGCGAAAAAAAACTAAAAATTTTCAAAATTTTCTTCTGTGAGCGCGCTTGGGGCGGGTATCCCGCCGATGGCCTTTCGAAAGGAGCGGTTCAGCATGGCATCTATTACCAGTTTGAGCAACAGCAGTTATAATACCAGCAGCATCTACGGGAACCGGAACGTACTCAGCGGCCTGGCCAGCGGCATGGATACCGAGTCCATGATCGAAAACGCCGTGTCCGGCATCAAATTGAAGATCCAGAACCTGACGAAGAAGCGCACCAAGATCGAATGGCAGCAGGAGGCCTACCGCAGCATCATTGACAAGGCGGTGAACTTCAATACCAAGTACACCTCCTATTCCTCCAAGACCAACCTGCTCAGCAGCAGCTTCTTCAATAACGCGGTAAATACGGTCGCCAAGGGCACCTATGCCGACAAGATCACCGCCAGCGGTAAGACCACCAGCGACATCAAGATCAACGCGGTCAAGCAGATGGCCACCGCCGCTTCCTACACCGTGTCCGGCTCTTCCATCGGCCTGGGCAGCAATCTTGCCGCCTCCGGGGCGGGCAAGGCCCCCGGCATCCAGGGAGATCTGTTCGACCTGGGCAAGACGCTGGATGTGAGCAATGTTTCCGGCTCGCTGACCTTCCAGTACGGCGGCACCAACGGCGCCAGCTTTGACATCAAGTTTGACGAGCTGGAGGACTGGAGCCAGTACGAGGGCAGCAACAGCACCGAGAAGCTGGCCAACGCCATCAACAAGAAGCTGAGCGAAGTCACCTACAGCTACACCAAGAACGGCTTCCAGGAGACCACCACTGCCGACAAGGCCATCAAGGCGGTGGCCAATGCGGACGGTCGGATCGTGTTCCAGGAGAACGAGCTGAAAACCGGCAACAACATCACCATCAGCTCCGCCTCCGGTAAGATCAAGGATGCCTTTGGCCTGGACGGGGACGATGTCAAAGTGATCCCGGTGGGCAATTTTGACCTGAGCAAGAAGGTCAGTACCTACGAGTACCTGGCCGGCGAGCAGAAGGGCGGAAAGTGGACGGGCGGCAAGGAGCTGAGCGTCACCCTCAACGGCACCACCAAGAGGATCAGCATGAGCGACGTGATGAACAACGTCGATCTGACCTATGACAATGCCACCGGGAAAAGCAGGGAAGAGCAGTTCAAAGATGCCCTCCAGAGCGAGCTGGACAAGGCGTTTGGCAAGGACAAAATCGCGGTAGGCCGCCAAGACGGGGATACGGGCGGGCTGTCCCTTACCCCCGCGAAGGAGGGCGACACCCTCAGCGTGGGCGGCTCCGCGGTGAAGGCCCTGGGCTTTGAGAAGAGCGACACCAACTACATCAACACCAGCAAGAAGCTGTCCGATCTGCTGGGCGAGGACATTTTCGCCGACAAGAACAAGCTGGCCGCGGTGGGCAGCGTCAAGCTGAGCTCCAACGGGAAGTACTCCATAGACGAGGCGGGCAACCGCGTCAGCCGAGGCGACGACGGCAACTACTACCGGGTGAACAGCGACGGCGAGTTCCTCTACGATTTCGAGGTCAACGGCGCCAAGATCAACGTCACCAAGGATACCACCTTGGAGGGGCTGATCAACTCCATCAACTCCAACGCTAACGCGGGGGTGAAGGTGAGCTACTCCAAGCTGACCAACGAGTTCAAGTTCACCGCCACCGAGACCGGCGCCAACGGCAAGATCGAGTTCGGCGGGATGGCCAAGGAGATGTTTGAGCCCAGTACCGCAATCAATCATAATTTGTCGGATAACTTCAGGCTAGGTTTGCAAGAAGGCGATACGGAGAAGATCACAGTCTATGTTGGCCCTGAATATACAATCAAAAATTTCACCGTAAATAGTGAGACAACCATGCAGGATCTTGCCAAGGAGATAAACAAGCTCTGGGGCGTGGATGCCAAGTACGATGAAAAGACGGGCCAGTTTACAGTGTATGATAACGGCAGAGGCAGAGAACTGGAGGTTTCTATCTCGGATTGGTTCACGGAGGCGACTAATTCTGATCCTTACAAGCGCGATATTCAGCCTGCCGCCACCTTCACCGCCGGCCAGGACGCTGTCATGGACGTTGAGATCAACGGCAAGCGGTTCGAGAACTTCACCCGCAGCTCTAACAGCTTTGACATTGACGGCCTCACCGTCAACGTGAAGGGCACCTTTGAGGCGAAGGCCAAGGAGGACGGCAAGGATTACGAGCCCATCACCTTCGAGACCTCCACCGACAGCGACAAGATCATCGACGCCATCCGGCAGTTCGTCAACGACTACAACGAGATGGCCACCGAGATCAAGAACGCCTACTCCACCCTGCCCGCCCAGAAGACCAACGGCGCCAAGTATGAGCCCCTCACCGCCGAGGAGGAGGAGGGCTACTCCGAGAGCGAGCGGAAGGCCTATGAAGAGAAGGCCAAGCAGGGCATCTTGTTCGGGGATTCCACCCTGTCCAGTATGTACAGCAAGCTGCTCAGCGCTATCGCCCCCGGCGGCACCGACGGGCAGACCCTGCGGGAGATCGGCATCGGCACCTCCTATGAGAACGGCATGACCACCCTGTCCCTGGACGAGGATAAGCTGCGCGCCGCCCTGGAGAGCAACCCGGACAAGGTGAAGAACGCGTTCAGCAAGACCCGTGAGGGCGGCTCCTCCACCGACGGGCTGATGCAGACCCTCCAGAACACCCTGAACACCTACGTCAAGACCACCGGCGAGCCCAAGGGCGTGCTGATCCAGCGGGCCGGCTCCGTCAAGGCGTATACCTCGCTGAACAGCAACAGCCTGAAGTCCCAGATGGACAGCATTGACAGCCAGATCGAGCGCTGGCAGACCAAGATGTCCAACCAGATCGACCGCTATACCACCAAGTTCAGCCGTCTGGAGCAGCTCATCGCCCAGATGAACGCGCAGACCTCCGCGTTTGCGGGCCTGATGGGCGGCGACGCCGGCTACTAATCCAAAGCGACCAAAAAGGAGTCAAGAATGGACAGAAAAGGCTTCCAGGGCTACCAGGGCTATAAGGAGCAGGGTATCAACGAAATGACCCAGGGCGAGCTGCTGCTGCTGCTGTATGATGAGCTGGTCAAGCGGCTGCTCAGGGCCAGGCTGGCTTTGGATAAGGCCGACTACCCCTTGTTTGAGGCAAGCGTGGATCGGAGCCTGGACATTATCCGCTACCTGGACGACACCCTGGATATGCAGTATCCCATCAGCCGGAACTTGAACCGCCTGTATGACTACTTCTGCTTTGAGCTCAACCGGGTGAAGGTCGGACGGAACAAGACCGAGCTGGACCGGGTCAAAACCATGGTGAGCGAGCTGCGGGACACGTTCCGGGAGGCGAACAAGAACAGTGTCCAGGAACTGGCCAACGCCGCCGCCTCGGCGGCAAGCGCCGAGGGAGAGGGTTAGGTGAGCGCGTGGACGAGAAGGCCGTGATGGACGCCCTGGTCCAGATGAAGCGCACCGGCAACCTGCTCAATGAGGTGTGGGATCTGACCCAGCAGCTGGGCCAATCCCTGGATCGAGACGACCAGGTGAGCACCCAGATGCTGGTTGCCATGCGGGAGGAGCCGCTGGCAAAGCTCCAGGCGGCCGATCAGGCCATCCGGGAGCAGCTGGAGGCACTGCCCGACCGGGAGCAAGCCGCCACGCTGGCCGCCATGCTCAACGGCGGGCCCGCCGCCGACCCGGCTCAACAGAGCCAACGACTCCTGTGTGAGCAGGTGGCGTCCAACAAGCGGCGGCTCAAGCAGGTGATGGAGCTGGATCGGGTGCTGAACCAGCGGATGGGCCGGGAAAAATCGGTCTATCAATAGAAACACAATAAAATATCGGCTCGGTGAATCACCGAGCCGATATTGCACGAACAAAACAAATATGGTATTATGTATATGTGTCGGGGATGGACAGCGCCCACAGCGGCGCGCCGCTGCTCCGGGCGGAGGATAGCTCATCCAGAATGATCTGGGGATCCCAGAGCTGGAGGCTGCGCTCCAGGCTGTTGGGGTCGGCTACCAGTACTTCTCCGCCGAGCGTTACCCCGCGGATGAGGATAAAGTGCCCGCCCTCGGTGAAGTGGCCGGGGCCCACATGGGCCACCAGCAGCTTGCCCGCCCAGAGGGCCCGGAGCATCTCGTCCACAGTGCGCTGGGTGAGGCTCTCCACCTCCAGGCCAAAGGCCCGGGCGGTGCCGGCGACAATAGCGTCATAGGAGCCGCTCCGGCGGGCCCAGTAGCCGTGCTCCGCCGCCCAGGCGGCCATGACCGCGGGGTCGGTGTCCGTGTCCGTCATGGTGGCGATGGCCATGGCCATGACCGTGGGGCCGCAGCCATAGGGGCCGATGGGATCGGTGCCGTAGAGCTGCTCCGCCCATTCCTCATCTGACTGGCAGAAGTAGACGACGTCTATCGAGCCGCCGGTGAGGATCTGACGGCCATCCACCTCCAGCACCTCGGTGATGGGAGGGGCAGTGGCCGGCGGCTGGGGCTGGGATTCTTCGGCGGAAGGCGGCGTCCTGTCAGGGGCTCGGACGATTTCCCGCGGGGCGGTGAACTCCGCCCAGGCGTCCGCCGCCCGGCCCGCCTGTTCGGCGATGCCGGCGCCCACCGACTGGCAGAACCGCCCGACCTCCAGGCAGAATTCCCCGGCAGCGTTCAGCGCAGCTTTGCCGGTATCCACCATGACAGAGGCGACATAGCGGGCAGGGGCTACGATGCGATCGTAAGTCGCCGGGGCAAAATGACGGCAGGCGGCCAGCTCTACCCCGCCGATACATAACAAAGCCAACAGCGCTGCCAGAGCAATATGCCGCCCCAGATGCCTTGACCCGTTGTTCTTCTTCATCTGCTCACCCCCTTAAAATGCGACTTGCTTCTGCTTGATATTATAGCAGATGTCGGCGTATTTTCAATGGAAAGAAATTTGACCCCATTCAGGCTGACCGCGGAGCCAGGAGAAGCTTATGCCCACCATTTATCTCGAGCATGTTTCAAAATTCTATAAGCCCAAACGCCGGAAAAAGGGCCCGGTACACCAGGAAATGGGTGTGGAGGACGTGGATCTGACCATCCGCCAGGGAGAGTTTGTCTTTGTGGTGGGGGGCAGCGGCGCGGGAAAGAGCACCCTGCTGCGCCTGATCACAGGGGAGGCGAAGCCCAACCAGGGGAAGGTTTACCTGGGCGACCGGGATCTGAGCCGGGCAATGGCGCTCAGCCGGAACCGGATGTCCATCCTGTTCGGGAAAATCTGGCAGGACCCGACCCTGATCCGAAAAAAGACCATCGGCGAAAACCTGGCCCTGGCCTCCCGGATCGCCGTGGGGCGGGAGAAACCGCAGCTGGTGGACATCCGCATCAAGAAGGTACTGGGCCTGGTGGGGATGAGGGGCGTGGAGAGCAAATACCCGGTGGAGCTGTCCATCGGCGAGTGCCGCCGGGTGGAGCTGGCCCGGGCCATGATCGGCAGCCCGCCGATCCTGATTTTGGACGAGATCACGGCCAATCTGGACGATGACTGCATTTGGGACACCCTGCACCTGCTCAACGACGTGAACCGCCGGGGCACCACCGTCATCATGGCCACCCACGACAGCCAATATGTCAACATCCTCCGCCGCCGGGTCATCACCATGTCAAACGGCCGGGTGGTCGGGGACGAGAAAAAGGGAAAATACGGCGATGTGCTGGAGAAAGACCGGAAACCTCTGGTCTTTACCAAGCTCAGAACCGATTTGATATAAATACACCAAACACAGCAAGAAATTGAGGAGGAAAACGTAAATGATCAAGAACATGAAGATCAGGAAGAGTTTGATTCTGGGCTACGGCGTCACCGTCGCCGTGTCCGTCATCATCATCATCGCGTCGATCATCCTGATGACCACCCAGAAGAACGCCTATGGCAAGCTGATCGACAAGAACATTAAGGCCACCGAGCTGATCACCGAGTGCCGTTTGGACAGCAACGTGGCTGCCAGGGACCTGCGGGATGTGGTGCTGTCCTACAGCGGTTCTACGGTGGACCAGGCCAGCCTTAACGCCAAGATCAGCGAGGCGGTGGAAAAGGTCAATGAGCTGGACGCCCTGCAGGAGGAATTGAAGAAGGTCAATCCCCTCGATGACACAACGCTGCTGGACAATTACTCCAAGCTGGTGGACGCCTGGGAGGATGAGGCCGAGGAGATCGTCGGTCTGATCCGAGCCGGTCAGATTTCCGAGGCTGCTGCCAATATTGTCAACGACTGCTCCCCCAAGCTGGATGCGATGGCTGAGGCCGCTGTGAAGCTGGAGGCTGCCCTGAACAACGACGAGGCCGCGGTGCGCAGCCGTCAGGATCTGCTCTCCAACATCGCCATCGTCGTGATCGTGGTGGCCATGGTCATTGCCACCTTTGTGGTCATCCGCATGGCCCTCATCATCATCAAGAGCATCGTGGTTCCCGTGGAGCAGGTTCGCACCGCCCTGTCCGGCTTCAGCGAGGGCAAGCTGGACATCCCCGTGGAGTATCACAGCGCCAGTGAGCTGGGCGAGATGTGCGACGCCCTGCGCACCAGCCAGAACGTCCTCAGCGAGGTCATCAGCGATACCTGCCGTCTGCTGGAGGAGATGGGCGCCGGCAACTTCGACGTGCGCACCAAGGATGAGAAGATGTATGTGGGCTCCCTGAGCAGCATCCTGTCCTCCGTCCGCGTCATCAACCGCAGCCTCTCCGACGCCCTGGCCCAGATCAACCAGAGCGCCGAGCAGGTGTCCGCCGGCGCCGAGCAGGTGTCCACCGGCGCCCAGTCCCTGGCGCAGGGCGCCACCGAGCAGGCCAGCGCCGTTGAGGAGCTGTCCGCCACCATCGCCGAGATCTCCAACAATTCCCGCAAGAATGCTCAGAACAGCGAAGAGGCCATGGGCCACTCCCAGGATGCCGGCAAGTGCCTCAACGAGAGCGCCGAGTACATGCAGCAGATGGTCACCGCCATGGAGAAGATTTCCGAGTCCTCCTCCGAGATTGGCAAGATCATCGCCACTATCGAGAACATCGCGTTCCAGACCAACATCCTGGCCCTGAACGCCGCCGTCGAGGCCGCCCGCGCTGGCAGCGCCGGCAAGGGCTTCGCCGTGGTCGCCGACGAGGTGCGCAACCTGTCCGCCAAGTCCGATGAGGCCGCCAAGGCCACCAAGGAACTCATTGACCGCTCCATCATCTCCGTCAAGGAGGGCAACGAGATCGTCCAGAAGGTGTCCGAGTCCCTGGATAAGACCGTGGAGAGCTCCGGCAAGGTGGTGGCTGCTGTGGAGCAGATCACCAAGGCCGCCGAGGAGGAGTCCGAGGCCATCGCTCAGGTGACCGAGGGCATCGACCAGATCTCCAGCGTGGTGCAGACCAACTCCGCCACCAGCGAGGAGTCCGCCGCCGCCAGCGAGGAGCTGTCTAGCCAGGCCGCTCTGATGAAGGAGCTGCTGGCCCGGTTCAAGCTGCGCCAGGACGGCTATGCCCCCAAGGCCCAGCCCGCCTACAGCGCCGCCCCCGTTGGTGGTTCTTCCTACGAGAGCAGCTACGACGCTGCTTCCAGCGGCTCCGCCGCCAGCGTGTTCAGCAAGTATTAAGCCTTGAAAAGGACAGCCAGGAGGCGGTGTACGCCGCCTCCTGGCCCATTTTTACAAGAGGATTTTCCCAGTACCCCTGAAAACTCCCGGAAGAGAGGAACAAGCCTATGGCAGAATTGAAGGCCCAGGAGAAAGACCTGATCTTTGCCTTGGATATTGGCACCCGTAGCGTGGTGGGTGTGGTAGGCCGTTCGGCGGGCGACCGGCTGAAGGTGCTGGACGTGGAGATGGCCGAGCATGGCAAACGGGCCATGATGGACGGCCAGATCGACGACATTAAGCAGGTGGGCGCCCTGGCCAGGACCGTGACCCAGCGGCTGGAGGGCCGCCTGGGCGTGCGCCTGGAGCGGGTGAGCGTGGCCGCCGCCGGCCGGGCCCTGCGCACCCAGAAGGGTTCTTTTACCCTGGAACTGCCCGAGGAGCAGTCCATCGAGGCCGAGCAGATCAGCGCCCTGGAGGCGGGGGCGGTTTCCGCCGCTGAGGGGGCTATCCAGGCCGATGGAGACGCCCGCCGGCAGATGTTCCTGGTGGGCTATACGGTGGCCCAGTACCGGCTGGACAACTACCCCATGAACAATTTGCAGTTCCACACCGGGCGCAAGCTGGAGGCTGACGTGGTAGCGACCTTCCTTCCCGGTGAGGTGGTGGAGAGCCTGTACGCCGCCATGCGTGAGGCCGGATTGCAGGTGGCCAGCATGACGCTGGAGCCCATCGCCGCCATGAACGCCGCCATCCCCGCCGAGCTGCGGCTGCTGAACCTGGCGATGGTGGATATTGGCGCGGGTACCACCGACATCGCCCTGTGCCGGGACGGCAGCGTGGTGGGCTACACCATGGCCACCGTGGCCGGGGATGAGGTCACCGAGGCCATTATGCGCTCCTTCCTGGTGGACTTTAAGACCGCCGAGCAGGTGAAGCGGAGCATCGGCAGCAGTGACGATCTGATCCGGTGCCGCAATATTCTGGGCCAGGAGGAGCGCATTGCCGTGTCCGAGGTGGTTCAGGCCATCCAGGGGCCCATGGATCGGCTGGCGGACGCCATCGCCAAGCAGATCCTGGAGGTGAACGGCAACACCCCATCGGCCGTCTTTTTGGCGGGCGGCGGGAGCAAGCTCGCCGGTCTGCGGGAGAAGGTGGCCGACAAGCTGGAGATGGATGAAAAACGGGTGGCCATCGCGGGCAACAATTTCACCCTCAGCGTGTTTTCCGAGAATATCGAGCTGGAAAAACCGGAATACGCCACCCCCCTGGGCATTGCCATTTCGGCGGGGCTGGGGCTGCTGAACGACAGCTATGTGGTCACCCTCAACGGGCAGAGCGCCAAGCTGTTCCGCAACGGGGTGCTCACCCTCCGGGACATCCTGTTGATGAACGGCTACAGCTATGGCGACATCGTGGGCAAAACGGGCAGAAGCCTGTCCCTCACCGTGGACGGGAAACGGATGGTATTCCGGGGGGAGCCCGCCATTCCTGCGGTGTTGCAGGTGAACGATGAGGAGGCGCCTCTGTCCGCCGTCGTCCACGCGGGCGATCATATCCGCTTTGTCCCCGCGCGCCACGGCCAGGCGGCCAGCCGCACCCTGACGGAGCTGCTGGGCCCGGACTTCTATGGCCAGGTCATGGTGAACAATGCCCCGGCCTCCATGGACACCCAGCTGAGCTCGGGGGATGTGGTGCTCACCCTGCGCCAGACGCCGCCCGCCCCCCGACAGGAGACGGTCCGGCCTGATGCTCCCTCTGCCGCGCCCCAAGCGGCGGCCCCGGTCAAACCCACGGTGCGGAGCGGGGAGGTACGGATCACCCTGAACGGGGATCCCCTGACCCTCCCGGCCAAGGAGGGCAGAGCGCCCTACTATTTGATGGATCTGCTGGAGTACTCCGGCATCGACTTTGAACATCTGGACAGGAATGTGCGGCTGGAGGTCAACGGCGTAGAGCAGGGCTTCCAGTACGCGCTGAAGGAACAGGATTCGGTTTCGATCACCCTGGCCTGACTCTGCGGACGCAAGAGGTGTTGTTTCCATGCCAACCAAAAAAACGAAGGAGCCCAAAGCCCCCAAGGAGAAAAAACCTAAGAAGCCCAAGAAGACGAAGCCCCCCAAGGCGAAGAAGGTCAAGAAGGGGAAGAACGCCCCCGAGGAAGTGGAGGAGCTGGAAGAGGGGCAGCAGCCCAAGAAAAAGCTCCCATTGCCGCTTCTGCTCATCTCGCTGGCCGTCATCGTCGCGGCGGCGGCCATCGTATTCCTCTTCGTGATACGGCCCAGATTGGGCGGAAAGGACGATGACCCGGACGCTGCCGCCACGGTGGAGCCGGAGCCCGAGCCCCCCGTGCTGCCCACGGAGATCCCCATCGGCGACAATGTCTCCATTGTGGGCATGGCGCTGGAGGCGGACGAGAGCGGGGCCAAGGCGGAGAAAGCCAAGACCATCACCTATATCTACACCGATTTGAACGACGCGGGCAAGGCCGCCGAAACCTACGCGGCGCAGCTTGCCAAGGAGAGCCCCAGCTTCAGCGTGGTGGATGAGGAGTTCGTGCGCCGGACAGATAAGCCGGATTATACTGCGGACGAGGGTATGGTGCTGTTGGCCCGGAACGTCCCGGTGGTGAAGGAGGAGACCGCGGAGGGGACGGAACCTGCTAAGCTGGAGGATTTCCAAAACTCCGTCCAGGGGATGCTCCTCGGAGGCGGAAGCGGGTTCGCCGCCGGCCTGTTGGAGCCCCTGCCAGCCCCCGAGAAGGAGGAGCCCGTCACCTACGTGCATACGGTGCGCATCACCTGGTCTCCCGGTGAGTGCGTGGTCACCGCAGATGAGGAAGTGGGCAAAGTCACCTCCCCGCCCAACAACGCGGTGCCCGCCGGACAGGCCCTCAGCATACGGGGGGCGCAGAACCGTATGCGGGAGATGTCCCCGAGCCAGCTGGGGCTGGAGGGTGAGTCTATGGCCGAGTACGAACTGATCCCCCTGGACGCCACCGAGCTGGTAAACGGCGTGGCCTGTATTCGGATCAACGTCTACAACGGCAGCAACGCGGCCAACCCCAACGGGTTTAGAGGCAGCTATCTGATGAGCGTCGATGGCCTGCATATGTATCGTTTGGATACCGGCACCAATGAGATCGTGGAGCTGGAGGACTATCCCTAAACAATGAAAAGAAGCGCTGGGAACGGCTGATTGCCGCTCCCAGCGCTTTTTCAGGCCGGGATCAGGTACATATGCTCCACCGTGCCGGCAAGGCACAGGGGAGTGCCCGGACGGGTCAGGGGAACGTGGGCCAGCAGGATGGGCGTGAGGATCCCCTCCAGCATGGGGACGGTGGACCGGGGGGAGACAGCCTCCCGTGGGGTGAGGGCCTGGATAATGGCGGGCGCCACCTGGGCAATATCCAGGCCATATTCCCGGCCCAAAGCGGCGATCTGCTTGGCGGTGACCGCGGCCCTGGCGCCGCTGTCCAGCGGCTGAAAACCGATGAGTCCGCTGAACCGCCCGGCGATCTCCCGCAGGACTCCGGATCGGGCCAGGGCCAGCCGGGCGCGCTCGTCCGCCTGATAGAGCCGCTGGGCCAGTCCGGCCCGGTCAGATAGCGCGGGGGCCGAAGGCTCCGGCCCCTTTTTGACTTCCCGGGGCAAAGCAAACCCCAACCTGCGCCCGCCCGAGCCGGACAGGTCGGTATTGGTGGTAAACAAAAAGACGCAGCGGCGAAAGTCCAGCTCCCGGTTTCCCTGCCCGTCCTCCCGGCGGGCGGCGCAGCGCCCCTCGTCCAGCACGGACATGAGGGTTTTCAGCACCTCCGGGTGGGCCTTGTCCAGCTCGTCGAACATAAAGACGGTGTGTGGGCCGCGGCGCACCGCCTCCAGCACAGGCGGATCATCGTAGCCCACGTATCCGGGCGGCGCGCCCGTGAGGCGGTAGGCGGAATGGCCTTCGGTAAAGGTGTTCAGCTCTGTCCAGACCAGGCGGTAGTCCCCGGCCTCCAGACAGTCGTTCAGAGCGGGGGCGATGGCCTTGCCGAGCTCCGATTTGCCCACACCGGTGGGGCCGTAGAAGATGAGGGAGAGGGGACGGAGGGGCTCCCGCTTGCAGACATGGCCCGACAGCTTGAAAGCCGCGGCCTCCACCGCCCGCTCCTGCCCCAGCACCCGGCGCTGGAGATGGTCGTTCAACCGCTGGAACAGGTCGGGGAGGGGGGCGGCCTCCCGGCGCGGCTCCCCCTCCAGGGAGCGGAGGCAGTCGGTCATGGCCTGGAAGCCGGCAAAGCGCTGGACAGGGCCCCGGTCAAAAAATCGCCGCAGAAGGGGGTCGTCCCCGGCATAGGACACGGCGGGGCGGAAGTAGAGCAGATAGTCCCCACCGCTCCGCCAGAAGCCCACCTGAACCTGGGCCGGACGGCACCCGGGCGGCATCCGGCACGGGGAGAACTCGTAGCTTCGACCCAGTCCGGCGCAGGCGTCCACCTGCCGCTTGAGCTGTGAATAGCCCGTGGGGCCGCAGGTGCAGAATTGGGAGAATTCCAGAGGGAAACGCCTCCTTCGCGCGCGTATTTCCCCAATTATAACCACTGCGGAAAAGTATCAATCATTTTGACCCCAAGACAGCAAAAAGCCGATCCTCTCGGATCGGCTTTTTCTGCCGTTATGCGTAGGTGTCGATATACTGGCCCTTGGCGGGAGCGGGTACGGCCTCCAGCATTTTCAAAAGCTCCTGGCCGGCCAACTCCTGGCTGTCCATCATCTTTTTGGTGACGGACAAGGAGTAATTGGTGGCAAAGGATGCCGCGCTCATGCTCATCGCCATGCCGGCGATAGATTCCATCATAGGTCAGTCCTCCTTTCGCTCCGGCGGCGCCGGGGGTTGGATCTTATGGTCCAGCACGCCGCCCAGCAGATCCAGGAGCTCAGCGGGGGGGGGCTCCTCCATGGCGGACTCCCGGTTGGCGGCGGTGGCGATGACCAGCTCGCTGCGCAGGATGGGGACATCCTCCGGCGCGGAGATGGCCAGCCGAACCCGCATACCGTCCACGGAAACCACCCGAATGGTGATGTCCTCGCCGATGACCAGGGATTCGCCGGCTTTGCGTTGCAGGATCAACATGGCGCGCCCTCCTCTGTGCGGAACTGGGCCAGGGGATGGCGCATTTCATAGGAATCGGTCTCTAAAATGACCTGGCGGGCCGCCCGGGTCTCCGGGTGGATGGCCACGGGGCACTTGAGATTGACCGTGCTGTCGGCCACGGGCTTTTTCACCACGCACAGCACATAGAAGCCCAGTTCCTGGCTGTCCTCCACGCCCAGTTCCTTCAGCTCCTGGGGCTGGAGGACAGGGGCGTACTCGGGCATCAGGGCGAAGGGATCCATGGCCAGGAAGGCAAGGGCGGGGGTGCTGATGCTTTGGAAGCACAGCAGAGTGCCCGCGCTGCCCTCGAAGGGCAGGAGCAGGAACTGATGCTCCTCCTCAAAGCCAAAGGGGCCGGAGGAAAAAGTGATGATGTCCTCTGCATCGTAATCGATTTGGCCGAAATATTTTGTTTGAAGCTTCACGTAAACCTCCATGCGCTTGACAGCGCTTCACTGGGTCAGTCAGGCCTGCACGTCCACCGGCTCGTAGTTGGGATCGGAGGAGGGGGGAACGTACAGCGGGCCGCCCACGTACTTGATGATCACATCAGGCTGCTGGGTGACGGACAGCTCAATATCGCCGGGAGTGAACTCAAACTGGGGCTGGTTCACCCGCCAGTCAAAGTTCAGTTTGTCCATCTCGTAGCGGATGTGCATCTCGCCGGGATCCCAGGTGATCTCAGGCCCCACGGAGGGCAGGAACTTGATGTTCGCGTTGGGTTTGTAGTCTTTCATGGTGGAGTCGGCCGCGATCTGCCCAATCACATCCTGCCCAATTTTGGCCTCCAGAAACATCTTGCCCTGCTGGGCAAAGGTGGCGGTGGCCGTGTAGGAAGCCTGCTGCCCCTGCTGGGCATACTGCTCAATAGACCGCATGGCGGTGGGGACTACGGAATTGCGGGCCTCAAAGGTGTCGATGTTCAGCTTGATGGGGCGGCTCTTGATGCTCAGCCCGCCCTCGCCCCGGGAGATTTCCAGGTCGGCAGTCCCCCGCGTATACTCCAGCTTGGCGTGAGACACCTTCATTTCAATCTCAATCGGGACGGTCTTGATTTCGATCAGTGGCATCATGACTTTATTGTTCGCTCCTCTCTGACTCTTGATTACAAAACGCGTGCCGCGTTATATTAACTCAGATAGTCCATCAGGCTCTGGGAGAGCACGCTGTTGCCTACCTTCAGCGCGGCGTTGTAACAATACTGCGCCCAGATGAAGGAGGTGATGGACTCCACCATATCCGCGTCCTCCATATCGCCGTACTGCTCCACCAGGTTGTCGTAGTTGTCCTCCAGCAGTTCCAGGTTGTTCTCCAGCTTGTCGGTGCCGGCGGCCATGTCGGTGAACTCGGTTTTAAAATTGGAGGAGGCGGTCTCCAGCTTGCTCACCAGGCCCCTGAACTCCTCATAGTCCGCCTCGGTCCAGTCCTCCCCGTCGTGAACGCGGGCGCCGATGTCCTTGAGCTTCTGGACGATGGAGTAAATGTTCTTGGGGTCGCCGTCCTCGTCCAGGCCGTAGCCGAAGAAGTTGATGCCCACCAGAGAGGCGTTAAAGCCGCTGGACTCGATGAGCTGGCCGTTTTCGTTCTCCTGGAAGCCCAGGCCGATGTCCACGAAATATTTTTCGTCTGCCAGATACTTCAGCTTGTCGGCCTCCGCCTTGGCGGCGTTGTAGTCGCCCGCCGAAATAACATTGTCGGGGTTGTCAACGATGTAGTGATCCTGGCCGTTGATGTTGACGATATAGTAATCGCCGTTCTGCTTTTTCATGGCGCTGTTGGCAACCGCTGTGTCATAGTCGGCCTTGGAGCCCAAATCCTCCATTTTGTAGTAAACCTCCGCGCCGGCATCGTCGGTAACCTTCACATAATCCAGCTGGTCAGTGGAGGAAAGCTGATCATAATCGGCCTGGGTGATGGGGGTGGCGCCATCGATGACATTGAGGGTGTTGCCCTTCTCGGTGGTCACGGTGACCAGGTTGCCCCCGTTCATCTGGAAGTCCCGCACACGGATGGTGGACGCGTCGGCCAGCACATAGCTGCCGTTCTCCAGCTGGAGCGGGTTGTCATTGTCGGGCAGCAGCTTCGGCTCCGCCGCGTCCACGGACACGCCCCGGTAGTACAGCTGGTTGTCCTTGATCTCAAAGGGGACGTTGTGCCCGTCCGCCCCGGCAAAGATGAAGTTCTCGCCGTACTTCTGGTTCATGTTCTGCACAAGGGCCTCGGAGATCTGATCCAGTACCTTGGTGAGCTGCTCCCGGGCGTCGCCGGTGGGGTCGTTGAGCATCTTCAGGGTGGTGCCCTTCAAGGTGTTCAAGCTCTCGCCGCCATTTTCGGTATCTATCTCCTTGTCGATTGTCTGTAGACTGCTGAAAGCGGCCTGGTACTTGTGGAAGGTGTCGCCGCAGATGGTGTACTGGGTCTCCACGCTCATGCGGGCCTTGCGCAGCTTGAACGCCTTGGCGGCGGAAGCGGGATCCTCAGCATAGGAGTTAAAGGTGCGCTGGGTGAGCACGGTGTTGTGGGCGTTGCTCATACCAATAAAGGAATTCATCAGGTTGCGGCGGTAGTTCAGCATCACGCCGCCGGTCGTTGCGCGAATCATTCTATGAATACCTCCTCATTGTCACACGGTGGTACCGGTGTTGTTGATCAGGCGGTCCAGGACCGAGTCGATCACGGTCATCAGCCGGCAGGCGGCGGAATACGCTTTCTGGAAGGTGATCATGTTCATGGCCTCATCGTTCAGATCCACGCCGGACACGCCGAGACGGTTGGTGTCCACATCGGTCAGGGTGGTGTAGCTGTTGTTGAGCTGGATGTTGGTGGTCCGCTCGTCATTGCCCTGTACGGTGGACATATTGCTGAACATATCGTTGAAGCAGCCGTCAAACAGCTTGGTGCCCGTAGCGTCGGGATCCAGCTCCCTGGGGTCGTACACCAGGGACTGCTCGATCAGGGAGATCATATGGTTGACGTTTTCCACCTGGGTGGTGTTGGGGA